>CAUZBP010000134.1:0-9485 GCA_963578105.1 Planctomycetota bacterium | reverse complement strand
CAACAAGGGCCAGTAGGTGGCCATGGCCACCTACTGGCCCTTGTTGCTCCTTTTTTTCTTGACTCACAAGTCCAACTTGGTAAAACCGCTTCTATTATAGCTTAACAATCAAAATTACTATCAGCTTACTATCAGCCTCTTATCCATCGTTCATCAGTTCATCCACAAGTACTCGGTTTTTCTCTGTTTCGTCTTCGCGCTGCTTGCTTTATTGTCAATTTGGGTTTCGACGCCGCGGTAACCGTGTTCCGTTGCCCAACTGTCGTACAGTTCGCTGTGGTAACCACTTAGGAGGAACTTTCCTTGAATGTCTGCTAATGCGTCAAGTAGATCGCTGTGATCCTCGTCAAATCGCACACAAGGAAATAACCCAGTACATCCGATACTACAACACTAGGCGGAGGTACTCTTCCTTGATTTATAGGACACCGGAAGAGTACCAAAAAGCTGGCAACTCAATCATCCTTATTGAGACAGAGGGTCGAAACAGCACTCATGCAGTTTCAGCGCGCCAGGACCCGACAAATCCTACGAACCTTGTGAATTTACACTGTTGTCAGGAACACGCGGTGTCGTATTCCGAAATTTGCTTTTTGACAGCGACGGACTTAGCTAAGCGAATTCGCTCCAAAGAATTGTCGTGCCGCGAGGTCATGCAGGCACACCTAGCGCAGATTGAACGCGTCAATCCCAAAGTCAACGCCATCGTCACGCTCGTCGTCGAGTCGGCACTCCAGCAAGCCGACGAAGCGGACGAAGCCCTCTCACAAAAGCGAAAGGTGGGGCCACTGCACGGGCTGCCGGTCGCCCACAAGGACCTGGTACCTACGAAAGGCATCCGCACGACCTATGGATCTCCTATCTTTGCCGACCATGTCCCCAAGGAAGACGGGTTGATCATTAAACGCGTTCGAGAAGCGGGGGCAATCACGCTGGGTAAAACGAATGTGCCCGAATTCGGGGCAGGTTCGCAAACGTATAATGAAATCTTTGGGGCGACTCTCAATCCGTACGGTCTCTCCAAGACGTGTGGTGGCAGTAGCGGCGGCGCTGCAGCGGCATTGGCATGTGGAATGGTTCCGATTGCCGACGGAAGCGACACAGGAGGGTCGCTGCGGAATCCAGGGAATTTTTGTAACGTCATTGGCTTTCGAACATCGCCCGGCCGAGTTCCCGTTTGGCCCAACGACGCGGCCTGGTTTCCCATCTCGGTCCAGGGGCCGATGGCCCGCACCGTGGAAGACACTGCGCTGCTGTTGAGCACGATGGCTGGTCCCGATCCGCGCTCACCGATCGCGATTGCTCAACCCGGCGAATTGTTTCGACAGTCGCTTGAGCGAGACTTTCACGGCGTCCGCATCGCTTGGAGCCAAGATCTGGGCGGTCTGCCGGTCGATTCGCGAGTGACCAATGTGTTGTCAGCCCGGCGAACCGTGTTTGAAGATTTGGGCTGTCAGGTCGATGACGATGAGCCAGATTTCAGCAATGCCGATGAAGTTTTTAAGGTTTGGCGGGCCTGGCGAATGGAGCTAAAATTCGCGGAACTGTTACAAACTCACCGCAACCAGATCAAAGAGACGGTCATCTGGAACGTAGAACAAGGGATGAAACTGACTGGCCCGCAGATTGCGCGAGCAGAGTACAAACGGACCGAACTCTACCACCGCGTGCGAGAATTCATGAAACATTACGAATATTTGGTGCTGCCAGTGAACCAGGTTCCCCCATTTGATGTCACGGAGCCCTATGTGTCAGAAATCGAAGGAACCAAAATGGAGACCTACATTGACTGGATGAAGTCTTGCTACTTCATTACGGTTACGGGGTTGCCCGCGATTTCCGTCCCCGCCGGATTCACAGATGACGGATTGCCCGTTGGCGTCCAGATCGTCGGCCGACATCAGGATGATTTCGGAGTCCTGCAGTTGGCCCACGCTTTTGAGCAGGCCACCGGCTACTGGAAATCGAAGCCAGCCGTGGCGATTTGAGCCAGGCGTCCAGTGGATTGCAAGGTGGGAAGGCCGAAACCAACGTTTTGCGTAAAAGGGAAAAGGTTGTTAGTGAGTTAGCCCAACCGGGACAAACGGTCAACGAAATTCCAGGAAACGCTTGTCACCGAGTCCCCTTCGCCTAATAGGAGCCGCTCAAAAACATCTTCCGCATCTCTCAGGCAGGAATTCGCCCCTCCGTCCTCCAATGGCTGGGACTTGATAGAACAGATGGTAACTGAGAAAACGGAGAGGGTGCACTCTGATCTCTCCGTTTCCTCTTGTTCGTTCTTTCGATATAGAATTTTATAAACGTGGAAGTTGTTTTTGAGTCATCCCTTAGAGCTACAAGACACCGTCACCAGAATGACATGGCGACGTTTCAGCCGGCCACCACAGGACCGTGGGTTCCGACATGTCGATATCACTAGGCACACTCGACTGGACGTTTTTCGTGCTTTACATCACGATCGTGCTTGCGCTCGGATTGAAATTTGCGGGCGAACAGTATTCCAACGAAGATTATTTCGTCGGCGGTCGCACAATGAACTGGTTGCCGGTCGGGCTCTCCATGTTTGCGACTACGTTTAGTTCACTTTCGTTTGTGGGGATGCCACGTGAAGCAGCATTTGAGGACTACCACCTCTATCTGGCGATTCTCTTCATTCCACTTTTTGTGACACCGGTGATATGGATCTGGTTTATTCCGTTGTACCACCGACTGCAGGTCACCAGCCCGTACGAGTATATGGAGCTACGTTTCGATCGTTCTGTTCGCAGGCTTTGCAGCGCGCTGTCGACCGTTTACACCATTGGTTGGATGGGGAGTCTGTTGTTTGCCGTAGGGGTGATCTTACAAGCCGTACTCGAATTGTCGCCGCAGCAGCTCACGATGACGCTGATTAGTGTCGGATTATTCGCGACGCTTTATACCGCCTTGGGAGGCGTGAAGGCCGTGATTTGGACCGACGTGTTGCAGGCAATCACGTTGGGCGGCGGGATGACGGTCGTTTTTGTGATGGCACTGGGGAAAATTGACGGCGGATGGGAATCGGTATGCCGAATAGGAACGGCCGCCGACAAGTTCGAAATGTTCGACATGCGGTTCGACCTGACCGATCGGGCCAATTTCTTTTCCGCAGTCGCCTTTGGCATGTTTGTCTATCTGCCTGCCAAAGCGGTCTCCCTGGGAACGGTCCAGCGATTCGTTTCAGTGCCTACCATTGCGGATGCCCGGCGATGTTTGGTCGTCAATGCGGTGATGGTTTCCGGTATCTGCCTGTTATTTTTTCTCGTCGGGACGACGCTGTTCGCTTTCTACCACCAGCCAGGCGCAAGCGGTTTCCCGACTTCGATAACTCCGGATCGTCAGGATCAGCTTTTACCACTCTTCGTGGTGACCGAAATCCCGCGATTTGGGTTAGCAGGTTTACTTATCGCCGGTCTGTTTGCAGCTGCGATGAGCAGCATCGACAGTGGCATCAATAGCTTAACTTTAACCATTACCATCGATTGGATGGCAGGACGTCATCCCGGTGTGACGTTTAGTCGATGGCTGTGTATCGGATTTGGACTGCTCACCATTGGAGCCTCATTATTGGTCCCAGTGTTAGGAAAAAACGTATTCGACATCATCATTAAAATCAGCGGTGCGCTCTTCGGCCCGATGCTCGGCCTGTTTCTGCTGGCAATGTTGTCTAAGCGAGCGAACAGCCGCGGGGCATGGATCGGGTTTGTCGCCGGAGCAATCGTGCTGACGGCCGTTTGGTACGGGACCAATGTTTCGCACTGGTGGTACGGCGCCTTTACGTGCGTGCCGACGCTGGTGGTAGGGTGGATCAGCAGTTTGATGCTTCCGTCTTCTGTCGCCCCTGAAACGGTCAACGCGAAAACGTAATCTGAAATCCTCGCCCACTCTGCTGTCACCCAATCTGAAATCGCTGGTGGTCGATCGCGCGTCTGTCGAACGTGCCCAGCCCCAAAATCCCCGCCAACGGCACGTGCTGTGGTTGGCGGATGTGGTATTTCTCAGTTCCGTCGCGCCCCTTGACCTCCGGTTGAATTCCTGACTGGGCATCTGAACCCATGCGAGCCACACCAGGCCAACCTACCTGGGCGCGTTGCGCGTCAAGGATCTCCCAACCGATGTGGTCCAAGGCAACCGGGTCGGTCGCAAACAACAGGGATTTGTATTCCCAGGTGGCGAAGGTTGAGCTCCAGCTGCCAGGCCCGCCTTCGTACGTGCCGACCAAACCGTCAAGGATCTGAAGGACACATTTCTCACGTATGGGCGGCAACGAACAGACGGCGGGAATGAAAGTCTGGCAATGATTCAAATTGATGGGAACCTCGTTCCCCACGTGACTACGCGCTACGTTATTGTGAAAGCCAGGGGACATGTTTTTCAGGGCAAGCGTGACACCGGCCGACCGATGGTCCTTCACAACCGGAATCGAAATGACCTTATCCACTTTTTGCGTGACAATCTTGGACAGGTGCGAGCGGAATCGGCGGTCGTCCTCCGGATCGTGAATCGCCTGCGGTTGGCAAAACGCTAACTCCCGGAAGACGTCGCGATCGTATCCGGCTACGTTTTTTTGGCGGCTTTCTCCGCGTACCTGGCCGTCGATTTCTAATTGCGCAAGATCGAAGCTGGCGGAACAGCATTCCCAGTGGACCCCGTCGGGCAAGATCAGGTTATAGCCGGCAGCCAAAAAGTCGTCACGATAGCGCTCCGCCACCAAAATACCTGACAGGTTCACCCCAGCGGCCGTCAGACCGTCGATCACTTCCAGGACGACCTCATAGCTGGAAATCGAACCAGGTCTTTGGAGATCGACGACACATCCGCGATCACTTCTCACCCGTCCCGGCTTGAGGACTTTTCCGACCGGCACGACTTTGATTGCAACACGATCCCCTCTTTGGAACAAATAACGCCACGCATCGACTGGAGTCTCGGCATCCGGAACAAGCTGTTCCATTCCGTAATCGATCATCGACTTGACTGCTTCCCGACTCCGCACACCCGCCGCCACGGATCCGCTGTGTGACACTTCAATGACGCGTCCCGGAAATGGCCCCGGCATGGCTGTCGCATCGGACGCGGCCACAAACGGTGACTGAGCGTGCTGCCTTTTCGAATGGCGTCCGAGATAGTCGGAATGGCCGCACCCAGCAACACCGCTCGCGAGGGTACTCGCCGCGACACCGCCAAGAAAAGTTCGACGACAAAGACGGGCGCTCGCTACAGGAGACGATGAATGCTTAGGGCATGGTTTCGTCATGGATAGCTCCGCCGAAAACCTAGGCTTTGTTTCAAAAGTCTATTGAAGTGGGGAACGACAATCCGACACGTCAGGGTACGTTCCTTGGGAAACAAAGCCTCCTTCATTTATACCATACGGCGGGCGCCTTCGTTAGGATGCCAATCGGCAATTCGCCCAACAGACAGCATATCGCCAGTAGCGACTCGTAGTTTTCACCCGAGCAAATCCGTGATGTCACAAAACCGTATTTTCGTGGCGTTCAGGTCAAGGATATCCCAGTGAATGGTTGCTTCCCTACGACTTGCAGAGTAGAACTACTCCAACCGGGTGGTTTCCCCTTACCACATAGCGATGCATTCACGAAATAGCCCCCACGAATTCATCTCGTGGGAGAAGCAGGTTCCTAGCGAAAGCGAACCGTGTCCACACCTTTGCGAGCCAGGACGCTCGGGTGCGCCTTACCGGCGACCGACCTGATTCACCTGCGGCATAAAACTGTGAAAGCCCCCCAGGCAATTCGGAGTTGTATCTAGTCATTGAACCCGCGGTCGATGCTTAGGAGTAATCATGAAGTCGCACAAAATGGTTCCGATTCTGACAGCGATTGTAGGCATGTTTCTCTCCAACGCCTCCGGAGCTGTCCGCTGGAGGGTCGTCGAACCGATCTTGCAAAGTAGCTTTGTCAGCAGCGCCCCAGAGGGTTGGGAGGTCCAAGGAGATTGGACCTTCGGCAACGACGGCGCTATGAGCCAAACCACAGCTCAGGCAACATCGAAGCAGCCACTGCCTGAGAACTGTATGGTCGAAATGATCGTCGCTCTGCCAGAGCCTAATGAGAACACGAGTACCAGCCCCGCTGCGATGCTTCGCATCGGCCAGCTCACTTCCGCGGAACCATCGGGGAAAGATCTTGTTCTGTCGATTCGTGC
Organism: Planctomycetota bacterium; assembly: GCA_963578105.1. Lineage (GTDB taxonomy): Bacteria > Planctomycetota > Planctomycetia > Pirellulales > Pirellulaceae. Next base: position 3,299 of record CAUZBP010000134.1, on the reverse strand, counting down.
TGCAAACGAAGGTTACCATGCAACCCTCGCCATCGGTGATAAGAAGACGAAACCAATCAACGTATCATGGCTGGAAGCAGCATCCGCCACGGAGTTGGGGACGGAGGGGACTGTCTCCGTATTGGTCTCACTTGGTGCTGGACGTTACCGCATGTTGATCAATGGATCACAGGAGGCTTTAATTCTCGATGACGATCTCGTCGCACGCCACCTGCAAATCACTGTTGGTGATCGCCTCCTGCTGCGCACGGTACGTATCCGCGAAGGACTTCCAGGCCGTTATGCTCCTGTGAGCGGCGCCAGCCTGGGAATCAAGAATCAAGCCGTTTCACGCGAGCCGGTTAAACTTCCACCTCGAACCACACCGGCCTTGGTTCAAATGGATTGCGACGGCGTGCCGATGATAGCGCAACTTGGCGAAGCAGGAGAGCTGTTGACCCTGGATGTCGGCCAGGAGGATTTTCAACCCGCCGCAAAATTTCGCCGAGGCAAGCCTTGGGGTACCGGATTCTTAACTGGCACGGTACCTGCCAGACCCTATTCACATGCTTACCTACTGTTGCATGTGTCAAACGCGGTCATTGGTCAGGTCCCAGCCATGGGCTTTGGACCTCGAACCGTCAACATGGCCGACGTTAGAAATATCCATTTGATCGGCCAGGAACGGACGAACGACAACGGTGTGACCGTGACTGCGGTGCGCGAACTGGGGGCTGACTGGTACCTGGCACGTGTTGCCTTGAACCCAGCGGCGATGCATTGGCTGACACACAATTCCGCAAACGGGGAGCTCTGGCCGGCAGAGGCAGGTGTCCGTCTACCATTTCACATTGGTCGTCCGTTGCAAAACTGGTTCCGGCTGCGACACTCTGTTTCCCCCCCGCAACATGATGGACCAAAATCAGCACTGCGCGTGGCAGCCATTACTTTTGCCGAGCTTCCCGTCACTTTGACGGTACGAGGCAACGGACTCGGCAATGTCTATTGTGAACCCGAACAACCGGAACTCGCAGGAATCCTAACAAATCTCACAACTCAACCGGTCAACGTCAGGGTGACAACGGAATGGATTGCATACGGAGGAGAACCTGTAAGGAAAACGGAGTCACTGGACCTGGCGGGCGGCGCCAAAGTAGAAATCCCGACGTTGGGGAATTCGAGGTTGGACCGAGGGCACTACAAGGTCCGGGTCATTGCGGACGCTGGCGATTTGGGGCAGTCCCAGTGGCGCACGAATGTGGCCTTGTTGGCTTCCGATACGCGCAAGAAGGAAAATCCGCGTTTCGGCTGTTGGCCACAACTCTCTGGAGATCAGGCGACCTCCGAGCAAAGAAGTTATCTCTTTGACAAGGCGGGGGTTGATTTTGAACGCGGCAAACACACCTACACACACCGCTTGTTTGGGATTCGCAACAGTCAGCAAATCGCCAGCAAAGCTATTGCCGAAGAAATCGTCAAAGGGATCGGCCCAGACATTCGCATCCTGATGTTCGGTTGGGAGAGAGCTTGGAGCCCCCAGCACACCCACAAACTCCCGGCGGTCGTCACCGACGGCAAGCCGGAAGTTCTCTCGCCGGAAATCAACACTCAGGCGGACAATGTCGCTCAAGAACTCAAACTGCTTGCGGCAGCCCTCCGCCGCCTCAGGCCCGACGTAAAGATATCTCTGGGTAATACCGCCGTTAATTGGGTCGTTCCTTTATTGGAACGTGGGATTCAATACGGCGAGCACTTCGATTATTTCGGCACCGAGGAAGGCCTTTACACTCAGTGTCCCGAAAGGCCCTGCAATTTCTACGGCAACATCAACTGGTGGGCGAGAGCCATTTGCGAACACTTTGGCTTTCACAATGTGCCTTTGTTCCATTCGGAATCCATTTACTTTTCGACCGGTCCGGGGTTTTCGAGAATCTCCGAGCGTGAGCAGGCAGCGTGGTATGTTCGCACCCACCTGATTGGACTGGCCTACGATTCGATCTATGGCCTGTCAGGAGCGATGGTGGACTCGAGCGCCGCCTACCTGTACACGATTTGGGGGATGCCCGGCTACTGCAACCAGGCGCCCGAGTGCAGTCCCAAGCTGAGTTACGTTGCCTATGCCACCATGACGCAGCTACTGGACGGTGCCAGCTATGAAGGCCATTTGAATACCGACACGCCGAGTGTTTATGCCCTGAGCTTCCAGCAGCCTGACGGCCAGTCATTGTACGCCCTGTGGAATTTACGTGGCAAAAGGAAGGTAAGGTTAACATTGACTTCGGGAGGCAAAGCCACGGTCGTTGACGCCCTGAATCGGCCACTGCCAGTGTCTACAAACAGCAACGAACTCTCATTGACGCTTTCGGAATTGCCGACCTACGTCCGCGGAATACAAATCGAGGGAATGGAACCCGGCGTCAATATTCCTCAGCAATGGTCCGGCCGCTGGAAGCAGCTGGCCTCGTTGCCCGACCCATCGGCTTGGAACATGAATGGCGAGGCTGACACCGACGAGTTTGTGATCAGCGCTGCACCGGAGCTGATGGCTCCCAAGGCCAGTGCTGCTGATGCGCTGAGTATTCGACTCAGTCAGCGAGACGACGGACGACATGGTATTTTATATCGCCGCCTGCGCCTGGCGATCGATCCCGCCGAAACCATCGAGATCCCCACGGGTACGACCAGGCTAGGACTGTGGGTCTATGGCAACAGCACTTGGGCCGAAATCAGATTCCGCGTCCGCGATCGCAACGGCGAGGAGTACGTCCCTTTGAAAGACAATGTCGGCAGCATCATGACCGACAACTTCGATGGCTGGCGGTTCTTGTCGACGCCGTATCTGCACAAGTTTGGCACGGACATTTCCGACGGCGGACACCAGGTGGTAGGCCTCGAGATCGCCATGCCGGAAAAGCAGGTCTATGTTGATGAGTTGGTATCCACGATCAGACCGTGGATAGCTGTCTCGGGGATCTACATTTCGGACCACCAAGACATCCCGATCAACTATCTGCCGTGGTAAGTCACGCGTCATCACCAGCGGTCGCTACCGCCTGGCGACGGTAGCGACAAGTTATCTCGTTGGCCGACTCCAACCCATTCTCCCTCATCAACTTGCGCCCATTCCGTACTTCTACGTGAAAGTATTCAACCTAGCCAATTAGAACCATTTTTGTTTAGAATTAAGTTTTGTATCAGTTTCTTGTAGAGCGAACCATGTCGTCCTTGACCAACAGGGTCGGCGTCCTTCTTGCTCCAATCCGGCTTCCAGGCTAACACGCTTGAGCCGCCAATCGAGAATTTGATGATGCCGATGGTTT
>CAUZBP010000133.1:0-9502 GCA_963578105.1 Planctomycetota bacterium | reverse complement strand
GACATGGAAAACGTCTCCATGATTCCGGGCAACAGGACTGAATAGGTGCGTGTCCAGGCGATCATGGCCATCGGCGCAATCCTCACGCAGAGCCGACGTGGACCTAAAACGAATCCTTGAGGTTCGATCACTTCCTCCGGTTGCTGGTGGCCTGCTGACGGACGAACGCTCGCTGGTAAGTTGGCCCTGCGCCTCTCCCGGGCGATGATCGCTTAGCTGTGGAGTGTATCCGGCCTGAATTAGTCAATTACCATTCGAATTGTATTCGAAACCTTCGATGCAATTCGCTCCCCCCCTTAGTTTACGATGAACCTGCTAGACCGTCAGCCGGACACATCGCCGCGGAGTTGTGGCGTCGGTGCAAACAACACCATGCCCCGCGGGGGGTCTCCTCTCACGAGAATCCGGTACGTGCGTGCATCTGGGGGCCCGCCTTTTTGCCACTTCAACTGCCGTGAATCCCGGGCACGCAGCACCTCTCGTTACCGACTGTCCACCGTCTCAGTCCTGCGACTACCGTCTCATCCACCGCCCCAAACCTGAACCCAGTTGCAGTGTTGGAACAAGAGACCGCTGCACTGCTCGGTTTGATAAAACTCAGCGGACCGGTTACGCTAGACGGCCGTCCGGTTGAAACGGGCGCCACGGCCTCCTGCCCGCTGAGCGGGCTGCGATCACGTCTCAGGTTGTTGAAATGCTGACTGCAGCCGGGTGACTCGAAACTGTGGATGCCCAAGCTTCGGCCAGCAACCTACAAACATCACGAAATGGGACTCGACGTGGCAGGTCGAACTGGCCCACAACGATTTCAATTTTTCCCTTTCGTCACATGAATGACCCACTTCGTTTAGACGGTAAAACAGCCATCGTCACGGGAGCTGCGCAAGGCATCGGTCAGGCCATCGCGACCGGATTTCACCACTATGGAGCACGTGTCGTGATTGCCGATATCGATGACACGCTGGGCAGTGCAGCGGCTGCCGATCTGGGTGAGGGGGTCGTGTTCGAACACTGCGATATCAGTCAAGCGGCAAACGTTGAGTCCCTGGTCGAACGCGTCGTGGACCGCTTCGACCGGATCGATATCCTCGTCAACAACGCGGGACACCATCCCAGTGAACCTCGGCAGCGACTGCCGATTGACAAATTTTCACCGGATTTGTGGCGGAGCAAGATCGATGTGGATCTGCATGGCACTTTCTATTGCAACCGAATCATCTCAGCACATATGGTGCAACAGTCCTCCGGTTGCATTATCAATATTGCTTCCGTGGCCGGAGTCGTGGCGTTGCGTAATCAAATTGCCCATGATGCAGCCAAGGCAGGGATCATTAAAATGACCGAGGCCATGGCACTGGAACTGGGTCCCCACGGTATTCGTGTCAACACCATTTCACCCGGGTCGACCGTCACCAGCGCGACGGAAAAGCTGTTCTACGGCCCCGATGGCATTGCCACTGATAAAGCCCAACAAATGCTGTCGTTCATTCCTTTGGGCCGGCCCGGCATGCCCGATGACATCGCTAATGCTGCCCTGTTCCTGGCCTCCAAACTGGCCAATTACGTTACCGGTCACAACCTGATCGTCGATGGTGGCTGGGTGGCGGGATTCAACCGGAATTTCTGAGAATTCGTCTCTTCGTTGAGTCCTCAATCGCATGGGCCAATGCGGTAGCCGGTGCGTCCTAAGCCTTGCTCCTGACAATCCTTGAAATTCGGTTTCATCGTTTGAAACGTCGAGTTTATCAGACCACGCTAGTTTCCCGGTTGACCTCCCCAATTCGGTCGGCATGACGTATCCTGTCCCGGGTCTGGCAAACAGTTTTCCACGAGGAATTCTCCGATGACACGCATCCCTCTGCTCATTCAGTACACCGTCGCTGGAACCCTATTTCTCACTGTCAACGGCATGCCGCTTCCCCGGTTTTCCGCTGTCACGGCACAGGATTCAATTGGGACTTCCCATCTCAACTCGCCTCAAGACTCGACTGGAACCAGGTTGGAATTTTCGGATGAGGACGGATTGACTCCCGAAGAACGTGTCAACATCGAGGTGTACGAACGTGTGAATCGGGGGGTCGTCAACATCACAACACTGACCATCCGCCCCGACTCCTTTTTTTCGTTAGACGTCCCGGCAGAAGGAGCCGGTTCCGGTTCCGTTCTCGACAAGCGCGGACACATCCTCACCAATCAACACGTGATCGAGGGAGCGCAACGAGTGAGTGTGACACTTTACGACAGCAACACGTATCGAGGCCGTCTCGTCGGCCAGGATCCCGCAAATGACATTGCTGTTTTAAAGATCGACGCGCCACCTGAAACATTGTTTCCCATTCCCCTGGGCGACTCCTCCCGTTTGCGAGTCGGCCAGAGAATCTTTGCCGTCGGGAATCCGTTCGGCCTGGAAAGGACACTGACGATTGGGATTGTTTCCAGTTTAAACCGCACCCTGCCGTCTCGCACGGGACGCAACATGAAATCGATCATACAAATTGACGCCGCACTGAATCGCGGCAACTCCGGGGGACCACTTATCAACAGCCAATCCCACCTCATCGGCATGAACACGGCCATCGCCAGCAGCACCGGCCAGAATTCGGGAGTCGGATTTTCCATCCCTGTCAACACGGTGGCACGCGTGGTACCAGAATTGATTGAGCATGGCCGAGTGATTCGTCCCGACATCGGAATTACAAGTGTTTACAAAACCGACCTGGGTCTCCAGATCGCAACACTGACTGAAGGCGGTCCAGCTCAACAAGCCGGCCTGCGAGGCTTCCGGGTCATTCGGCAAAAACGAAGGAGAGGCCCCTTCATTACTACCGACACACACGTTGATCGACGCTACGCTGACCTGATCAGGGCAATTGATGATCAGGAGGTACAAAATGTGGATGACTTATTGTCGGTCCTGGAAACCAAAAAGCCGGGTGACAGGGTGCGGTTGACCATCCTGCGTGAAGGCCAGTTGGCGGTTGCCGACGTCACGTTGGGCGAAAGCGAATAATCGGGTCCATGAAGCTTCCAAAACGATTCCTTTGGGTGAAACCAGGTCGCTGGCTGGGCGTCTTCCTACTGCTCGCCGGCCTTCAATTGCACGTCGTTGAATCTTACACCTTCAACAAATCGTCGACTCGACAACTGGTGAACTGGTGGGGGGCTCCAGAAGACACGCCCCAAGGAATGATTCAACGCTTCGTCGTCGATTCCACTTCGCAACGAGCCACGATCACCCCGCCTCTCTGGTTGGGCCGCTGCGTACTGAGTTTGGCATTGGTCGCCCTGGCCTACGGATACTGGGGCAACAAGTGGCGTTGAAGTGGTGGTTCGTACCTGGTGACTATCCGGGGGATCTACCTGCTGGCTTTCAAATACCCGGTGCTGCACAGGTGACAAGGGATCTGCCAGGGCGTTGGCAGGCCTGTAAAAATGCCAAATCACAACTCTTGTTAGTAGCCTGACGCTTCTTCCGGGGGATTGCCTTGCAAATCGGGGCTCTCCTCAGTGTATTTCGAATCGAACGTTGCCGTTCCCGAGGGCTCTTCTGCCACTGGCTGGCTGGCCAACTTCAGCGCCTGGGACTCGTTGTCAGCGATGTCAAATATCAAATTCAGTCGCAACACCAGAATCACGTTCAACACCAGCTGAGAAAGAGAATGCAGTACCAATCGCCCACCTGCCTCCCGACATCTTTTGTGGGTGATCAGTATCCAACTCACACCGGCGGAGTCCAGCATTTTGGTTTCCGAACAATCGCAGATCACTTTCTGACCATAAATCTCTCCGCCGGCCGCCTCGATCGGATCACTGAATTTCCTCAAATGACGTTGGATGACTTCACCGACGAGTTTGATACGGCAGATGCCTTTATCCTGAGAAACGATGCGTGTTTCCATGGTGTGCCTTCATTTCAGGTGACAGTAGTCAGTGGATAGTGAATGGCTTCTGATTGACTGGCTGAAATTCGGTAAACTTGGTGCCAAGCCCGACGTTTCGTTTCACTCTTACAAGCGACAGACAACTATTCCTTCATCTGGTCTGCAATCCATCGTTCAAGGTCTTCCCAGTCGACCGGAGGCAAATTTGACAAGTCGGGCCGGAGTACCGTAGCCCCTTTCAAATAGACGTGAGTGACGTCTTGTTGAGATTTACCGGTATTCCAATGCACCAGGATACGGACACATTGCTGCAAGCTACCCGGCACATCGACCTCGTGGCCACACAAAAGTGGGACATCAAGCCAACCCAGTTGACGCGCTACAAGTGCTGGAAATTCCGCATTCAGGTCACGTGTCGTTGTAAAAATTGCACTGACAACGTCTTCGGTCGCAATTTCATTCTGGCGGATGATCAGTGCCAACAGTTGCCGAGTCGCGACCAGAATGCCATCACGCGTGTTGGAGTCGGCAGTCGTCGCCCCGCGAACACCTCGACATGGCATTTCAGTTCTTTCTAAAACCAGATTGGTTATTTGATTACGTAGCATACCCCGCAACCAACTCATATGTCAGCCGGTCATTGGTGGAACTTTTGTGAAAAACGAAGTTCAATACTTCTGTTATTTGCCGGAAAGTTGGTCGTTCTGGACAACGAACTTGCGAAACCGTCAAGGGCGTCGTGACTCACCGACCACGGTTGAGACTGAAATCCCGAACGTCCGGACGCAGCCCCGGTTGGCCCGGCCGGGGCATGGCCAGAGCGGACAAAACCCTGTGCCGCCCTTGCCGGATGGGCCGACGAGCACCTGACAAAACAAGGCGAATACTGGTGGCCGCGTGGGGCCGCGCACAGACACCTGCCCGCGCCCGCCAGAACCTGCAGAAGTAGAGAAGCTGGGAGGAATTTACGGCCGCCGGATTTCCCTAAGGGCCTGGTGCGTATAATTTTTCTCGTTACGAGTTGACAGCCCGACTGTAATCAGTAAGACTGGTGAACTTCCAGACACTGCTTCGGCAGTGCCGGGGAGAAATTGTTCTTTGACAATTTGGTAGCGTAACTTCTTTTGAATTGCCAGCATGAGACTGTGCTTGCTAGGCAACCGGCTTAACCAAGTCGATTTGCTTAGTTAGCTATTTAACTATTGATGAAACCTAATTTTGGCTAGTCGTCCGAGTCATTGTTGGACAACCAACTTTGGTTCGGCAAGCATACCAATTGAAGGGTTTGATCCTGGCTCAGAATGAACGTTGGCGGCGTGGTTTAGGCATGCAAGTCGCGCGACAAGTCTCAGATTGAAGCTTCGGCCGATTTCTGAGATGGAGGAGCGGCGAAAGGGAGAGTAACGCGTGGGTAACCTACCCCTGGATCTGGGATAGCGGCTCGAAAGGGCCGGTAATACCAGATAACGTCTCCGGACCAAAGGTGTGATTCCGTCTGGGGATGGGCCCGCGTCCTATTAGCTTGTTGGTGGGGTAACTGCCTACCAAGGCTGAGATGGGTACCGGGTGTGAGAGCATGGCCCGGCTCACTGGGACTGAGACACTGCCCAGACACCTATGGGTGGCTGCAGTCGAGAATCTTCGGCAATGGACGCAAGTCTGACCGAGCGACGCCGCGTGCGGGATGAAGGCCTTCGGGTTGTAAACCGCTGTCAGTGGGGAGGAAATGCATCAGGGTTCTCTCTGGTGTTTGACCGATCTTCAGAGGAAGGCCGGGCTAAGTTCGTGCCAGCAGCCGCGGTAAGACGAACCGGTCGAACGTTATTCGGAATTACTGGGCTTAAAGAGTGCGTAGGCGGCCTAGCAGGTGAGGTGTGAAATCCCTCGGCTCAACCGAGGAACTGCGCTTCAAACCGCTAGGCTTGAGGGAGACAGAGGTGAGCGGAACTGATGGTGGAGCGGTGAAATGCGTTGATATCATCAGGAACACCGGTGGCGAAGGCGGCTCACTGGGTCTCTTCTGACGCTGAGGCACGAAAGCTAGGGTAGCGAACAGGATTAGATACCCTGGTAGTCCTAGCTGTAAACGATGAGCACTTGTTCGGGGGGACCTCCACATCCTCCTGGACGTAGCGAAAGTGTTAAGTGCTCCGCCTGGGGAGTATGGTCGCAAGGCTGAAACTCAAAGGAATTGACGGGGGCTCACACAAGCGGTGGAGGATGTGGCTTAATTCGAGGCTACGCGAAGAACCTTATCCTGGTCTTGACATGCTTAGGAATCTGCCTGAAAGGGGAGAGTGCCTTCGGGAGCCTTTGCACAGGTGCTGCATGGCTGTCGTCAGCTCGTGTCGTGAGATGTCGGGTTAAGTCCCTTAACGAGCGAAACCCTTATCTTCAGTTGCCAGCGAGTAATGTCGGGGACTCTGGAGAGACTGCCGGTGTTAAACCGGAGGAAGGTGGGGATGACGTCAAGTCCTCATGGCCTTTATGATCAGGGCTGCACACGTCCTACAATGCGGCGTACAGAGGGAAGCAAAACCGCGAGGTCAAGCAAATCCCAGAAAACGTCGCTCAGTTCGGATTGCAGGCTGCAACTCGCCTGCATGAAGCCGGAATCGCTAGTAATCGCGGATCAGCATGCCGCGGTGAATATGTTCCTGAGCCTTGTACACACCGCCCGTCAAGCCACGAAAGTGGGGGGCCGCCGAAGTCGCTCAGCTAACCTTCGGGAAGCAAGCGCCGAAGCGGAACTCCGCGATTGGGACTAAGTCGTAACAAGGTAGCCGTAGGGGAACCTGCGGCTGGATCACCTCCTTTCTAAGGATAACCAATGTTTGGGTGGCGACATCCATACATTTACGTGGACACAGTTCTCATGCGGTAAAAAGAAGTTCCATCAATTCGCCACAAGCGATGCGATGCTGCCAAAATAAAAAGAAACGGAAAGCCCGTCGGGGATTAGCCAGAACCGACGGGTTTTTTCGTGGACTGATTGCTCTTTGCTGCCTGTAAAAACCCGACACACGCCCATGACGCTTTTGTCAGCCTCGTGAGTTGCGTACCCGTTCATCAACAGGACGCTTGTGGTGTTGCGCCACTGCAAGTCGTCCCGCCTGCAAAAGCCGACGATTTTCTTTTTGGAGTCGGCGGGTAATTGACCTCTCGAATACCACCGATATCATGGCACATAGGTACTTGTTCGAATGAAAAAATCAATCCTCATCGCAAGCTTCATCTGCGTGGCGATCGGTTGTCACCCTCTCCAGCAAAACCAACCTGGCAGGTTGCGCATCGCGGTCACCTCGAGCACTTTTGACTCGGGACTCCTCGACCGGTTGATACCACTCTTTGAAAAACAACACGAGATCCAAGTCGACACGATCGTAGCGGGATCCGGCAAAGCGCTGAAACTGGGGGAACAGGGCAATGTGGATTTAGTATGGGTCCACTCACGAACAGCCGAAGACAAATTCATGGCAGCTGGCGACGGCATCCGCCGTGAAGATGTGATGTACAACTCGTTTGAAATTTTGGGACCTGCTTCAGATCCTGCCGGCGTGCGCGGTGGCCGGGCCGCCGAAGCTTTGCAGGCCATTTCCCGGGGCCAGCATTGGTTTCTCTCGCGCGGAGACCAAAGTGGCACCCACCAGCGAGAACTGTCCTTGTGGAAAACCGTGGGTGAACCGCCACATTGGAAGCAATATATCGAGAGCAACCAAGGCATGGGGCCGACCCTTGTGATGGCCGATCAAAAGGAGGCTTACGTGCTGGCCGACCGGGGAACCTATCTCAAATTCAAAGACAAGATCGAACTAGTATCCCTGGTCCAGTCTCCCGAGGAGTTGGCCAATCCCTATGGGATTCTGGTGGTCAATCCGGCAAAACATCCAGCGATTAAGGACGCTTTCGCACAGGCGTTTGTCGACTTTCTCATTTCGCCTGCAACCCAACGTCTGATCAGGGAATTTAAAATCGCAGGCGAACAACTCTTTTACCCTCTGCACTTGGCCGCTACGGAATAGTCCCCTCGCCATGGAATTGATCTGGGACAGTCTGCGGCAAGCTTTGCACATGATCTTAACAGCCGATCCAACCGTCTTGGACGCTGGATTTCGCAGTTTGTGGATATCAGCCATTGCAGTCACCGGCGCCGGCATTGTCGGTTTGCCCTTGGGCAGCCTACTGGCTCGAGTACGTTTCCCTGCCCGCCGAATCATCATCACACTGTTTCGTGCCGGGATGGCTGTGCCCACCGTGTTCATTGGCCTGCTCTGCTTCGCCTTCTTTGAACGCCACGGACCTTTGGGACCTTACGACTTATTGTTTACACCCGGAGCAATCATGGCGGGCGAATTCCTGCTCGCGTTGCCACTGGTTGTCACCATCTCACACGGTGCCATCGCAGCGCTGGATCCCCGGGTTGCCGAAACAGCGAAGTCCTTGGGAGCGGGTCTTGTCAGGCGTTGGCTGACCTATCTATCGGAGGCCAAGACAGGAATTCTCGTGGCCATGATGACAGCCTTTTCCAGATGCGTGACAGAACTTGGCATTGCCATGATGGTGGGAGGTAACATCAAGGAACGCACCCAGACCCTGACGACCGCGACGGCTCTCGAAACCGGCCAGGGTGAATTTGCGCGAGGGTTGGCAATGGGCTTGATCCTGTTGCTAATCGCCATGATCGTTACCAGTCTCATTGTTTTTCTGGGACGCGAAGATGAATAATCCCCCCCTGATCCAAATCAAGGACCTGAAAGTTGTCAAAAACGGACGGACGATTTGTTCCGTGCCGGAAATTTTGGTCAACGAAGGCCAACGACTGGCCTGTATCGGCAAAAATGGTTCAGGTAAATCGACGTTGTTGCGGGTGCTGGCTGGCTTTGAAAAAGACTGCCTGGGAATCTGTAAGGTTTCTGCGCCCAAAAAAGAGCGGGTTTATGTTCATCAGTCGCCGTACCTGTTTCGAGGAAGCGTGTTATTCAACGTGAAATACGGCCTGCGCGCTCGGCGCCACAGTCACAGGACCTCTGAAAAGGTGGCTCGGCAATGGTTGGAGGCCCTAGGTGTGCAAAATCTTGCCGAACGTTCGGTGCACGAACTTTCGGGCGGAGAAAAACAAAGAGTGGCCTTGGCGCGCGCGTTCTCGCTGGAGCCCCGCTTGCTGCTGCTGGATGAACCTCTGTCTGAATTGGACGAACCGGGCAGTGCCAGTTGTCTAGAAGCGATCGCCAGGCTGGTGGACAGTACGATCATTGTGGCTTCTCCTGCGCCCCTGCCATCGGTTCAAGGGCTGCGTATGGAGACGTTCGTTTTGGAAGATCGAACGGAGACTTGAATTAGTGGCCCTGCGGTATCGTACAGGATGCAGAATATCAGCGACGACCCTGGTTTGCTGAGGACGATAAACCAAGTTCGGGTTCAGTGCTCTCCTGCTCATCAGTGCTCTCCTGCTCATCAGTGCTCTCCTGCTCATCAGGGACTCCTGCTCATCAGGGACTCCTGCTCATCAGGGACTTCTGCTCATCAGGGACTTCTGCTCATCAGGGACTTCTGCTCATCAGGGACTTCTGCTCATCAGGGACTTCTGCTCATCAGGGACTCCTGGTCTCTGCGCCGACGGG
>CAUZBP010000132.1:0-9700 GCA_963578105.1 Planctomycetota bacterium | reverse complement strand
GGATTTCCGTAGGGAACGCGGGCCATCATGGTGACAAAACCGACCGCGACCCGCCCCTTGCGCATTTCCGGCAGACTGATCGTCGCGCGCCCCCGGTATTTCCAGTCCGTGTAGGTTGCATCCACCTCGTTCAGTTGGTCCAACGGCAGTGTCAAATCCCTTTTCAACGACAGGACATTCCAGGCCAGATCAAGATGGCTATCAATGATATTTCGCAATGCGACGAACTCCTTTTTTACAGGCTGGCATGGCTCAACAGTCCGGAACTGGATGGCAAACCAGCGCTCTTACTTTTCTCTCAAAACGCCCCTTGCTTGTTATGAGAAATCCCGGCTCGGGGCACGGTCCTCGTGTCAGCCCTGCGGGACGGAGGCCACAGGGGATGCCAAACGATGCAAAATTGTGATCGACCGCAAGGCAGGAGAAACATTCCGCACTCACCCTCGCTTCATGAACGCCGTCTGCCCCGGGTGCTCCCACTCGGCGGAAGTCAGGTAGCCACAATCCACGGTCAGCGAGGTGCCGGTGATACCTGCCGAGTCCTCACAGGAAAAATATAAAATGGATTTGGCAACGTCCTGTGGCGTCAAAGCGACCCCCATGGGTACGCGTTTCAAACGATTTGCCAAGGTCGCCTCCGGGTCCGGCGTCGTATTAAGATGTTCACGCAGCATCGGTGTATCGGTGATGCCGGGGCAGACACAATTGCAACGCAATCCGTCGGCAGCGTAGTCGAGCGCAATCGAACGGCTGAGCCCTAACATGGCGTGTTTCGAAGAAGTGTAAGCTGGCGTGCCCGCCTGACCGACAAAACTGCTGATGGAGCCTACGTTGACCATGTAACTACGTGGCGCCTGCTTAAAATAGGAGAGTCCGTGCTTGAGCGAGAAAAAAACGGACTTCACGTTCACTGCCATCAAGTGGTCCCAATCCGATTCGCTGTATTCATGCAACAGCTGGACGTGCACCATGCCCGCATTGTTCACGATAATCTGCAGCCCACCCCAGGCCTCGGCAGTACGAGCCAAGGAATCACGCACCTGATCTTCCTGACCAACGTCACAACCGATAGCCATGGCCTGGCCACCGGCCGCTTCGATTTTGTCAGCCAGTTGTTGCCCCAACTCCAATCGTCGTCCTACGAGGGCAACCCGGGCACCTTCCTCAGCAAACAATTCAGCAGCTGCAGCTCCAATGCCAGAAGTAGCACCGCTGATCCAAGCCACTTTTCCAGCCAGCCGTTTGCCCATCGGCTTCAGTTCCCTTGCGCTACCATGTGGCGTGACCACTTTTCCTGAAAGCCCGGGCGGTCGAAGACTTCCTGATTGACCACACCCCGCGGCCTTTTGCCCCGAGACAAATCCACCATGCTGCGACAAGCCGTGATTCCGATATCCCGAAACAACTCTTCCGTCCAGGCAATGCTATGGGGAGCCAGCAGTACGTTGTCCAACTCGCCAAACCGATGCGGGCTTTTGATTGGCTCATCCACGAAACAATCGAGGGCCGCGCCGGCGATCCGTTTCTCCAAAAGAGCGTCGTACAAAGCGTCTTCATTGACAATGCCGCCGCGCGCCGTATTCAGCAAATAGGCATTCGATTTCATCTGCGAAATCTGATCCGGACCAATCAAATCCCGTGTGTCATCAGTCAAAGGACAGTGGATCGAAACAAAGTCGGCCTGCTGCATGAGTTCGTCAAGTTCTACGAGGCGCACTCCGGCAGCCTCAGCGGCTGTGGCTTCAGCGTAAGGATCGAATGCAATCGGTGGATTCATACCGAATCCGGCGACCATTTGAACCACTGCACGACCGATTCCACCCAACCCGACAATGCCCAACGTGCGATCTCTTAATTCACTTCCCATCAGGCCCACCCGATCGTCCCATCTGCCGGACCGCACTAGTTGATCTTTCGCCCGAAAATGATGCGTCAGCGCGATCATCCATCCAACCGTCGCCTCCGCGACCGGCCGGTCCACCGCGCCAGCCGTAATCACCACCGCCACGTCAGACCGCGTACAAGCCTCCACATCAACTTCGTCATACCCCACCCCGAAGCGGCCAATCGCCAGCAAATCAGCGGAGTTCGCTACCGTTGCCGCCGTCACGGATGGAGTCAGTACAATCACACCCTGGGCACCCTCGATCTGGTCGGCCCCCAGTTCCTTGTGATGTTCGGTCAGCGAACTTTGTTCAATGTGAGACTGATTCGCGAACTCCGAAAGCCCCAGGTCGGCAAACTTGGGTCGGCCCTGGTCATCAAAAAAATCGGCAGTCAACAAAACCTTAAACGTTCCGGAAGAATTGGTAGACATAATTCCCTACAGGGCTCGGTTAGAACAACATCTGGAAACTTCAAAACGGCGACTCCGTATCACCATTTCGATATCAATTCGACGATGGCAAATGCTGGTTGAGGCACTCTGTCAAAATCCCGGGAAAAAACAGTCGCGCCAGGTGGGGTAGGGCGGAACCAGCGGGTTTGATCAGTTCCCCTTAAACTCTAACGATGAATTAATCTTCCGCTCTTCTCCGGCCGCCGCCAACATATTCTGGATACCACGCACCAGCAGCGATCCGTCCATGCCCAGTCCCATCAGCCGAAACCCCTGTTCCAGTCTTAAGGCAAGATCTTCGGGGTTACGCACCATGATTCCACAATGTTTACCTGCCGCGCGAATCGCATCGTTGACCGCCAGGATCTGTTCCGCGACTCCCGGTCCTTCCCACTGGCCTGCGTGACCCGCGCTGGCCGAAAAGTCAGCCGGACCCTGGTAAAACATTTCAACACCTTCCACCTGGCAAATTTGTTCGATGTTTTTCCCACCACGCACTGACTCGATCAAGGGCACAACCAGTACGTGTTCATCCGCTTGAGCGACGTGCTCCGCAAAGCAAGTGCCCCAACCTGTCGCTCGTTCTCCACCGACTCCACGTTTCCCCCGGGTCGGGTAACGGGCAAAAGCAACCGCCTCTTCAACCTGTTCCGCCGTCTCCATCCAGGGGATGATGATTCCGTCGGCGCCAATGTCAAGAACACGCTTGATCAAGGCACAGTTCAATTCACTGATTCGCACCAGGGCCACGGTGTTGCTCCGCACAGTGGCGCGCACGTGCTGGACAATGTCCTGCCAGCCCAGGTGTCCGTGCTCGGCATCAATCACCACGTAATCAAGCCCCAAAGCTACCGCCATCTCGGTCACACTTGCTGATTCCAGTGTGACCCAAATCCCGTGAACCGGCTGATCGACTGACAACTTGCCGCGCAACGCTTGCACTGCCTGAACTTTCATATCTCACCTCGCACCACCAAGAAAGTCTGCACGTAAACAATCGAATGTTCCACATTAGACCAAACATCGTGCCCTTCAGGTAGGTCCCAGCAGACAGGCACCGCGGCAGCGCAGCTTCCAATGGAAAACCCGCAGGCGAGGAACCTCTCCCGGTCAGCAGCGGGGGAACCTCATTTCACAATTCGTGATCAAGCGGGGGTTCTTCAGCGCGGACCATCCATGATACGACCATTCACTGAACCAACAGCCAATCCACAGCCGCCGCTCGTGCATCCGCCGCCTCCCCGTCCCATGCGACCACCTGCCTGACAGGATCAGCCGTCTCGTAGGCCGTCGCAATTTGGTCCGGCACCTGTGATCCCTCACCAGCCAGCCACAGGGAAGCAGGAGTTGCCAGCGTTAACATCCCGAGTAGATCATCGTACTTCGCTGCACCGGGCAAAAAATCGGGATGGTAAATGTCCAGCAACTTACCGAAACGAAAGCCCTGGGTGTCGACCGCCACACGATCGATGACCCCGGCCGCCTGTGCACCGGCCGCAGCGACCCAATGTCCGGCGCCCCGTAGTCCCACGATATCCACTCGCGCGCCCGCCACCTCGCGACCCCTGGCAAAAGCCAGGACCGTCAAAACGTCATGCACCCGCCGCGCGAACAGGGTGTGGTTGTACCCGAATGAGAACGCCGCCGCCTCACGGTCTTTTTCGACCCTTCGTGTCCGCGGGCTTGGCGGTTGTCCGGCAAGGAAGTCGCCTTGAAACAACAGGTCAACTCCGATGACACTGCTACCCGCGTCAAGCAAGCGGAGAATCTCCGGCCGCAGTTGGTCAGCTTCCCCGAAGAGCCCCTGTTTACCGGCCGCGTCAATCCAGACAACGACATGACCGCTGGGCTGCTTGGGGTCCAATAAAAGCACGGGCAATTCCTCGCCCTGCGGCTCGTTCGTCAGCAATCCCCACTCAAGAGAATAGTCCTCGCGATTCTCCTGAAGCCGCATTTCCCAAACCAGGTCATCGACGGCAGGCAGACGACGTCCCAGCAGGACATCGATCGCTCCGCCCACCACCTCACGGTACTTTTTCCAGGAAGATGCATCCCGGGGTGTACAGCGGACCAACTGTTCCTGGGCGTCTTGATGCCACCATCGAAGGACCTGACGCTCCAGCTCATCACCGTCCGGAGGGCGTGGATGCTCGTCGTTCCAGACCGTCATTTCTTCCCGCGTGAGCCGCAAATAATCTCGTTCTTGAATTGGCTCCGGCAATTGGAGATGCAGATGCTGATTCAACCAGTGGTACATCGCGTTCCGACTGAAAAAATTGTAGTTATGCTTGAATTCGGTGCGACTTAACAGCATGACATTACCGGGTGCACCCATCAGTTGATAATGCTGCTGCAACTCCGGAAAGCCTTTGGTTTTCATCTCGTGAGTCCAATCATCAGCGGCCGTCAGCCCCTGGGGTTTTGGAGCAAAGAGCGCAGCAAACTCCACATTTCCCGTTCCAATACGAAGCCCACACGCGTTCTCACAAGTGCAACCTCCTTGCATTGCTGTCGAGACCATCACCGCGGGAAAACTGACAGCGGGCCGGGAGTCCAGGGCGCACAACATGAAGGTTTGTGTCCCGCCGCCGCTCGCTCCCGTTACAGCGACCCGTTCAGGATCAACATCCGGTAAGTTACAGACGAAATCGAGTGCGCGGATTGAATTGAACGTCATCAGCCCCATGACACTTTGCAGGTGGGCTTCAGCTTGCGGGCTGAACAACCCCCAGTCCTGAATCCGATTCATGTGCGACCGCTGCCCGTCGAACCCATGTGCCAACTCGTGACTGATCTGCATGTTGTCGCCATAACCAACCATGTCATAATGAAACACGACACAGCCCATGCGTACCAACTGAACACAGCGGGCCTGCAGCGCGCTGCGCCCTCCCTCGAAAAACCGCTCGCTTCCTTCCGTAAATTGATCCAGAATCATTTTGTCCGGCAAGGCATAAAATCGCCCATTACGCCAATGACCGTGCGGACAAAGCACAGCGGGACGTGGTGACTTCGATTCTCCCTTGGGCCGGTAGAGACTTCCCGTCACGTAAAGCCCGGGCAAACTTTGAAAATAAACTTTTTCCACCGTGTATTCAGGACGGTTCACTGAGCCATGAATCACTGCTTGCAATGGGTGACTGGTGGGCATTGGCCACAAACCGACCGAAACTTTCATCTGCCGGCGAAGGTAGCTGGCCCTGGTTTCCCAATCCGCCACAGACTCGGCCGGGGTAAACGGGAAATAACCCTGAAGATCTTTCAGCGGATCGATACGACGGTCATTTGACTCCTTCCGCTGATGACTCCCAGGGAGTGCGACAGACTGAACCGAGGCGTCCATTTGAACCCTTAAGCGGTCAATGGCCTCCGTGTTCTTTTCCAACGCTTTTTCCAACCGTTCCTCTTGCCTGGAAATCCGCGCCTCTTGCCTGGAAATCCTCTTTTCCTGTTCCAGTAACGTTTCGTGATACAAGTCTAATTTTTCTTCGATTGCCGTTGCTTGTTCTTTGACAAGTGTTATTGCTGCATCACGGCGGGCGAGACCGCTGCTCGTCATCCCCCAAACAACTCCCAGACCAAGCATGACTGCGGCCAGGAAAAAAAACCTGTCTTTTCTAAATCCACGATGTTCTGTCATCGGAATTTCACCCGAAAAAAGAGATCGAACCAAGAGCCTTTGTTTCTCAAGGCCCTATGATGTGAAGCCGCAAACAACCAACATCCACGTGACGGCAAGCGCTGTTCCCATCGCACAAGGTCCCTGCGAACCGCGCGACCCCTCCAGGGCACTTCGAAACAGGAGTTGACACTCAACACAAAACAGGAAGCTGGATCAACTGTTGAAAGCAGACCACAATCAGTGCCCAACTGGCATAAAAACCCCAGAATCACCCCACCCTCCCGAGGTATCCATTGACGAACACAGCCGGAGTAACATCGGTAATCCTCGGTTTCCGCCATAGAAACCGCACATGATTCACCATACTCCGGTGACACTCTCATTTCAATTGGTTTCTCTTTAAACTGTTTTAGGAAACTAAAAATGAAGCGATGGAGCCGCACAGGGCTGGATCGGCCCTCCTAACCCGACGCCCCCCCCGGAGCAGTGAGACACGATGCACCATCTTTCACAGCGAACAGAAAGCCGTTGTAATAGAGCAGTGAGGAACAAAATAGCAGGAACTTTCGACGTCTGACAACCAACACCGGACCCCAGCGTCGACCGCCGGAATTCCCTGGCCCATGCGTTAGCGACTCAAGAGATTTTCATGCCGGAAACAAGTCAAACACTTTCAGTTGGATGCGCGGGAATCGTAGTCGCTGACACCTACTGCGGTCCGATGGACTCCATTCCACAGGAAGGAGAGGTCCTGGTGATCGACGACATACTTTCAAGTGTCGGCGGGTGTGCGGCCAACGTCGCTAGTGCGTTGGCCAAACAGGATGTGCCGGCAGCAGTCGCCGGCTGCGTCGGCCACGACCACAGCGCCAGGATCGTGGTCGGTGCGCTGGAAGATCGCGGAGTCGATTGTTCCCAGATCCGACAGGTCGACAACTATTCAACTTCCCAAACCATGATTCTGGTCGTGAAAGGACAAGACCGGCGGTTCGTCCACGTTCTGGGAGCGAACCAGGATTTTTCCGTCGACCAGATTGATCGCCAATGGATCGCGGGTCTCCGGTGTTTTTACGTGGGCGGTTTACTCCTGATGCCCAATTTTCTCTGCGAACAACTGGCTGATCTCCTGAAGTATTGCCGAACACAAAATGTCCTGACGGTACTGGACGTCGTCGTGCCCCAGGGGCTGCAAAACTTTGCAGGACTGGAAGCATGCCTGCCCTGGGTCGACTACTTCCTGCCCAATGACGACGAAGCGGCCCGGATTAGCGGAAAAACCGATCCGGTCGACCAAGCGATTTACTTCCGTAGCATGGGAGCAAGAACCATCGTCATCACCCGCGGCTCAGAAGGTGCCCTGGCCATCCGGGAAAACGAACTATGGCGCGTCCCTGCGTTCCCGGTCGATGCGGTCGATCTCACCGGCTGTGGAGACGCCTTCGCCGCCGGATTAATCACTTCAATCCTGCGTGACAGGGAACTCCCCCAGACACTGGCTTACGCATCAATCCTCGGCAGTTCCTGTTCCCGGGCCATCGGCTGTTACGACGGCGTCCTGACCGCCACACAGGCAGAAGCGTTCATTCGCCAGAACCAAGTCCGATTCGATCACACCATTATCTGATGCCAGGGGTCAGCGGTTTATGTCCTCGACTCCAACGAGCCTGGTTGGCCGTCTGCAGGCCACCCGGGTCATCCCTTCAAAAAACGCGGGTGCACAACGTGAAGTGTACTACGAAACCAACGGGAGCACGGTGGCAGCAGGGTTTACTGAACTTCACCCGACTCCGGAGATCGCTTGGTTTGGAACCCGCCATGAGGTTGAATCATCGTCCCTGTTCCCCGCTCACCGGTTGACGAAACCAATCCTCCGCTTCACTACCTGGCCCTCCCTGTGCCGCAATACGTTCTTCCCAGGAGGGTTGTTCCACAAACTTGGAGCCGCTTTTCCAATCCACTCCGTTGGAAACCGAAGGCAGTGACTGGTGAAGCTGGTGAATGAACCGGTGCAACAAATCCCGCGTCTCCTCAAGACCAAACAGTTCCGGCCAACCTCTTGCTGCGACCGTCATCTCGCCACAGTAGGTCATCACGTGAAACACCGCACGCGTATTCTGACGTAATGGCGGGCAACCCCGGACCGCCTCCAAAACAACGTCGCCTGCAACCAGGCGGCCATTTTGCGATGGCAGGCTACCGGCCAGCCGCGTCGTAATGTCACCGACGTTCGACAGGACGACGGTCGCGTAACACTTCCGTGGGTCTGAAATTCTCTTCAGTCCACCCCCGAGTTTTCGCATCCGGTTGATATTTTTGAGAAACATCATCGCTGATCCGCCAAACTTGATTTCCCGCGTTTCGCGGGAAATTCCCGCCAGTAACAGGTCCGGTTCGTCACATTCCCGGCAGTCGCGCGTCAGGAACCCGTAGGACAGCAGATTTGCCGCCGGCAGCCCGGAAAATTCCTTGGTGCGTAGATTGACCGGCATCATGATTCGCAGCCACCTGCCGGCGCCTTCCCCACCCTGTTCAGAATTCCAGGCTTCGATGACAAGAAACAGGTCTCGTAGCAACAAGTCATTTAAACTGGCACCCCGCTGCTTAGCGACCCGTTTCAAACTCAGCGTTTCTTCGTCGGTGAACGTGTGTGACACAATTCCAGGAAACGGCGGGCAGGTATTGAGCGAATCCCCGGAACCGTGAGGAGGCCTGAGAGGAGAGGGGCGACGTGTGACAAAACGAAAGAGTTTGGTAACCTTCTGTCTCCAACCGACACGAGAATCACTTTTACCGGCAACTGGTGCTGGTATCCGGCCCCGTTGACGTAACAACTCCTGCTGAAGTTGCGACAACTCCGGAACCGGGTCTTCGGCACCGCAGGTAAGGCCGCCATAGAATGCCAGCAAATCGGTAATGAACTGAATTGCACCCGTCCCGTCGATGCAGGCATGGTGAAATTGCAATGTCACAATCACCGACCGGACACCCTGCCGTATCCAAACACGCAAACCGACTTCTGCAGTCAAATCGAGATACTCACCCATTCGTGTTTGCAGAGGCCTTCCTATTTCAGCCCAGTCAACACGCGGCTCAAGGATGCCCGCAGTGACCCAACACGGTTGCTGACGGCCGGGATTTCTCACCAAGGCCCGCAACAAGGGATGACGCTCCATTGCCTTTTCGATCGCTGACTCAAAAGCGGATTGCTGCAAGTACCCCGACAAAAGCAGTTGCCGCACCAAAATCATCGGTTGGTGCGTGTTGTCGTCTGCCAGCATGTACTGTTCAAACGCTTCCAACGGTAATGGAAAGACGGTTTCAGATGTTGCCGTGTTCATCGAAACAGATGCCCTGAGGCTGAATTTGGATCACTGAACAATTGCTAGACGATTGTGTCCTGAAAACAATTTTCAAAATCCCATCCTGGCAACAATTACCAACCGTGTCAGTCCTTCACGGGGCTGTGTTCAACCCCCATGAATTGAAACGATGCGCGATGGCGTTTCCGACAGGTCAACCGGTTTTTCCGGACCACCGGCTCGATCGAGTCCTGCAGGTGATGTCTGGGTGTACTAGTTTGAAACCACATCCCCCAAGGCCGCAGTTAAAGCCGCCCGTACGTTTGGCAACAACTGCACGCGAGGGAGCTTGCACCTCTGCAGGGCAACTTGTCCCGACTGCCATGCATCGTCGAAATTCAATTCACCAAGCCACAACTGCCGAAAACTCCGGGAGTTGAG
>CAUZBP010000131.1:0-9842 GCA_963578105.1 Planctomycetota bacterium | reverse complement strand
ACCCCCAATCACTTCACCATGCCCAACGCACTCGTTCCGGCTACGCCTCCACGAAGTGAAGTGGCTGGCCTAGCGGTGCTGCAAAGAGTAACTTAACTACTGGTACTGTCACTGGGGGCAGGTCAGTCGATGTCGACATAGGTCAGCTCCTCTGACGGGGCGGCTTGGTCTGACGAGCTAATGGAGCTATCCGAGTAGGCAGCATCCAGCTCGAGAACCAATCCATCCGCATCAGGGGGGGCCCTCGGTGTTGATGACTGCCATAGACCACAGTGATGCATGATATCTTCGATCACGTCCGCCTGTGGCGGTTCGATGAACGACACCACCTTCATCTGGCCGCCACATTCCGGGCACCACAACGGGTCGACTTCATAGACACGCTTGATCAGCATCGCCCACGCTTGGCTGCTGCGAGAAGTTGCGGTTTCCTCGGCCAACGGCTCGTTGGATATATCAGCTTCCGCCTTCTTGCGCATACCACGCGACTTGTTGGAGTACCAGCCATAATAGCGAATCAGATGCGAGCCCTTCGGCCGGGCACCAGAGCAGAGCGATGGTCGGTGCTGCATGAACTCTGCCAGGAAATCGCGTGGCGAAAGGATCTGATCCTATTCGCGCCCGCTTTGAGGTCGTCGGCATGCGGGTCGGGAAAGGCTTGACAAGCTTGCTTCTCGGATTTGTAGACAACCTGTCCAGTATTGGTTACCTTGACCAGCCGAGACAGACTGAAAGGGCAACGAACCATGTACTGTACTAATATGGAATGGAACGGTAATGAACAGACGCCAATTTTTAAAAACAGTAACCGTAGCTGGAGCATCGCTCACCCTGGCCGGTTGCAACAGCACACATGCCGGCTCTTTGGAATCTCAGAAAAGTCAATTGGGAAAACAGAAACCCAATGTCATTCTCATAATGACCGATGACCAGGGATATGGGGATTTAGCCTGTCACGGCAATCCGGTCATCAAGACACCTAGCCTGGACCGGCTTTATGCTGAAAGCACTCGTTTCACCGATTTTCACGCCGATCCTTTTTGTGCGCCTACCCGGGCCTCGTTAATGACCGGCAGAATGTCAGACCGCACTCATGTGCGATCAACCGTCTATCTGCGTAACCACATGAACAGGGACGAAACCACCATGGCCGAATTCTTCAAGGCATCCGGTTACCGTACCGCGCATTTCGGTAAGTGGCACCTGGGCGGCAATTACCCTTATCGCCCCATAGACCGGGGTTTTGACCAATGGGTAGGTTCCTGTGACGATGGCTCAGAAGCAGCGAATGACTACTGGGGCAACGACAAAATGAACGATCATTATCTTCGCAATGGGAAATGGGAAAAAATAGATGGTTTTAGTGCAGATGTGTTTTTTGATGAGTCCATGAAGTTTGTCGGGCAAAAAAAGGATGAGCCGTTCTTTGTTTACCTGGCGACTAATGTCCCTCACGGTCCTACAGCGGTGTTAAAAGAGTGGCTTAAAGAATACGAGAATCAGGACATACCTGGAGGCAACCCATGGGGAAGCACAAAAGAACATTTTGCGACCATTACCCGCTTCGATCAAAATCTTGGCAGGTTGAGGCAATTTCTTGCCAAAAACAACCTTGAAGATAACACCATCCTGATCTTCCTGACCGACAACGGTTCGGCACGCGGTGCTGGTATTTTTAATGGCGGGATGCGAGGGAGCAAAGGCGCCTTATATGAAGGCGGACACCGCGTGCCGTGTTTTATCCATTGGCCGCAAGGCGGCTTAAACCAGGGCGTTGAGATTGATCGTTTCACCGGCCATATCGACCTTCTGCCTACTCTGATAGACATCTGTAAACTTAAAACACCGGCGCGTGGGCATTTAAATTTCGATGGTAGAAGTCTCGTCGGCTTACTTAATGATAAAACGTCCGCCTGGGCCGACCGCTTTGTGGTCAAACACGTGCAAAATGTAGTAGAGGTCCCGGTCAAAGGTATGGACTGCCTGATAGCTACCGAAAAATGGCGTTTGATCAACGGCGGGGAGCTATATGATATTAAAGTCGACCCCGGCCAGCAAAACAACATCGCTGCTCAACATCCGGACGTTGTAGCCGATTTAACTAAGAAATATGATGACTACTGGGACGGATTACAATTAGAGGATCGGCCCTATCCTCGCCCAATTATTGGTTCCGGGCATGACGAAGAAACAATACTAACCAGTTTTGACTGGATTCGTGATCACGAGGATACTTATACCCATAACCAGGTTCACGTGTTAGCCGGAGCAGAAAATTCCGGATTCTGGCCAGTGGAAATTGCCGCAGAAGGCTTGTATCAGTTTGATATTCGACGCTGGCCAAGGGAGATTAACCACCCTATTACTGCCGGACTGCCGGAACAAAAAACAGGCGACATATTTTTGTCAGATAAACCGATAAGGTTGGGCAAGGGAAAAGCGATTCCTGTGGCAAAGATACGCCTGGATGCAGGAGATCGGAAAGTAGAAAAAACGATAAGCTCGTCAGATGTCAAGGCAGTTTTTCAAATGCGATTAAAAGCAGGGAATGATACGATCAGGGCATGGCTGATTGATAGACAGGGAAATGAGCAGGGAGCTTATTATGTTTACGTTAGACGATCGTCTTAGCAGTAAAAACCGGCTTGGTAAAAATGAAATCATTAAAGGAAAACCAAAATGAATAGACGTGAATTCTGCTCGGGGAAGGTTCCCGCGTCGCACTTCATTGCGTCTTTGATCAGGTCAGCGACCATTTTCCGGTTTGAGGCGTTGTCCGGGGGCGAATCTTCCCACGAAAGTCACCGCAATCGTCTTTCGAATCCACTCCTCGAACTCTTCCCAGGTTCCGTCGCGGTAATCTTCTGTTGAGACCCAGGTGACCATTTTACCAACAGAACCACATGACCGGAATTCGGCGGGACGTTGTGGGGGCGCCGTCCACGATCGCCGCTCGTCATCTATTTGATGAGCGGCTTGCCGCAATCGACACAGTACTTGTTTCTGTCGATCCGCGCTCTGGCATGTGCTTGTTTGTCGCACTGCTTGGCGGGGATCCTTTCGTTGACAACCTTGCCGCAGTTGGGACAAAAACGTACAGGTGGATCCGTTTCTCGGTGGTTGAAGTTGGGGCATGGTGTGATGTTCATCTTGATTCCTGTAGGTTCGGTCGCTGTCTCTAAGTCGCGTTAACACGACGCATCCGAGTTCCGTAGCCAACGAATCCCTCCTGCCGCGAATGAAGCGAGATAGGTGACAACAAACGCCGCTGCGACGACCGAGGCCGCAGAGGGCAGTAGCCGCGCCACAAGTAACGTCACATTTACGACACCGATCGCGACGGCTGACTTTGTCAGACTTCGAATCAAATAGGGCATCTTGAAGGGGACGAGCATCGACACGGCATGCAGAAGCCATGTGGCAATCAAGTACGGCGTTGGATCGAATCCATAGATCTGCGCCACCAGTAAGACGAAGAAAATGTGGCGGATCAACTCGTTCGTAGGCGAGCCTATTCCGGTAACAGAAGTTGGATTGATCCGGGTAACAATGCGTACGATCATCGCCACCACGGCCGTCATGCTGCTTGCGAGGCAGATCCAGCCCACGGTTGGATGCGCCGCTTCCTGAGCGAAGTGTATTCCCACAACCATCACGACGACTGTGTGCGCAATCGCGTCACAAACGTTGTCCAAGAGGGCTCCGAAGTTGCTCCTGATGTTCAACTTGACCGCCAACACGCCGTCCAAATCGTCCATGACGTTGTTGTAGATGATCAAGGGTAACAAGTAATGGTATCCATGTTCCCCAAGCAGAATGCAGATCGGAAGCACGCCAAGAATCGAGACAATGTTTGCCAAGTTCCTGAGCACAAGGTTTCGCCGTGGTTCTTGCATCGACAATCGCAGAGTGGATTTCCACGTCACCTTTCTATGCGGCGGCGTCGCGTGGGGTACAGGTAGATGTTGGTTGAGTGTCCGTCTGAAGCACAAAGAAGTGATTCGTCAACTCTGGGTATGCGAGGCCCAGGGCCGTGGGAACGTGTGTAATCCAGGGGAAGCCAAGTCTCAATCCCCAATAGACTGGACGTCCCACGACGGGAAGGCACTGGAGTGGCGTTGGCATGAGTACCTTCCACTTCTTGACGAATTCACAACCCATCTGTATCAGAACGTAAGGTGTGTTCATTTGTACGTTACGGACCGAAAGCTCACACTCCGCAAAGGTCCGCTCGTAGTCGGCAACGCTTCGGTACACCGCCTGATAGTCACCTCGGCGCGTGGTAGTGCCCTGCCGGGCGGTTGTCTCGCGACACAGGATGATACCTCCCTGTTGAAGAGACGGGATCAATTTCCCCAACAACGAGATGACGTCCGCATCGTTGAGGTACATCAGCATGCCACCGAGAAAAACTAGATCGTACTGATCCTCGGGCTGGAATCGCATCACGTCGCCGTGGACCAGTGTGACGTTGGAATAGGACGCACATCGTTCTTCCAATGCCTCATACAGCGGTCTGCTTGCCTCGACGGCGACGACTCGCGAGAATCGCCGGGCAAAGTGTTGGGCCCAGAAACCATTCCCACAGCCCAGGTCGAGCACGCAGCCACCTGGACTTACCGCGTGAATCAGGCGATTGACGATCTTGCATTCAGTACGGAAGCGAAAGCGGCCCGCGCTAGCCGGGAATCCGAATCCATCCATCATGTACGGGCCCAAGATTGATGAAGCCGCCGTGCTCCAATAGCGGCTGACGGTTGCATAATCAAGGGTTGTCATGGCCCCACCGTACCGGAAATCAGCCGCCCGTTACTGCTCGGAAAAAGTCGTTCCGCCTCGCGAAGATCTTCGAGTGTGTCGACCTCGTACCAACGTTGGTCGTCAAAGAAAACCGCCTCGAACGAGAGATCTCCCTCTGCTATCATTTCCGCGAACACCGACTCGTAATACCCGTTCACTCGACCAGACGAAATGTGACGTTCCAACCGTTGCGTGACACGATGCCAGGACGGTCGCGAAAAGCTGTACATATTAACCGTCTTGTGGGTGAGTTCATCTGGTGGCTGATCTCTGCCCATGTGAAAACGTATCACTCGGTGAGAATGATCAAGCGAAACCGTGGTTCCATTCATCCATGGCAGGATGCGTGAGATGGCAATCCGGTCAGGTTCCAGCATCTCGCCGAGTAGGACGTCGTCAAAGACTAGGTCGCACTCAAGAAGCAGAAAAGGCTCCTGAATTGCGTGGCGGGCTGCCCACAAGGAGTAGATGTTGTTCGTGGTGCGGTATTTCGCGCTGCGGACATACTGGACGTCCAGCCCGCTCGCTGAACTGTCCAGAAAGTCACGCACGCAACCGTCAAGATGTCCCACGACAACAACCAGACGTTCGAATTCCCACGCGTGCAGGCTGCGAATCAGACGTTCAAGGATCGTTATTTCGTTGATCTCGGTCAGACACTTGGGTGAATCATCTGTGAGTGGTTGGAGGCGGCTGCCCATTCCAGCCGCCAGCAAAAGAGCAGTCGTGATTCGATCCGGTCGATTGTGAAATGTTCCCATTAACTCTCCAATGGTTTACGTGTAATTCGCCTCCCAAGGAGACAGGGGACACCACGGCATAGTTAGGTTTTGTAACATCGTGGCATCGGCTTGACAAAAGAGACAGGTATGCTACCCTGTTGGTTTGCGAGCGTCAAGCACACTATCGCAGTTCGATACCCCCCGTGATTCAGTTGTCCGCTCTGGAGAAGGTGAGCATGAAGGAGTGATATCAGATGCCCGAAATTGGCAGACAATTGCGATATATTCGGCAATCCAACGGAAAGACTCAGGCCGAAGTGGCCGACCATTTGAATCTGTCACGGTCGACGGTTGTCCAGATGGAACGCGGCAATCGCCGCGTGACGGCCGAAGATGTTGAACGCCTTGCAACGTTCTATCAATGTAGCCCGTCCGTCTTGCTGTCCGGGCCGCAAGTCGATGAGACGGACTGCGACCGTAACTTGTTGGCCGATTTGGTTCAGGCGTTTCCCAACATCCGCGACGATAACGAACGGTTCATGGAAACCCGACGAGTTTTTGCCATTGCGAGAACGCTAACGGAACTTGAACGGCGACTCTGTCTCGACTCGTACTCGCTTGGACCGCACGCCTACGACGTCGGGACGCCGAACATTGCGTGGGAAGCCATGGAGCAGGGATTCCAGGCCGCTGAGGAAGAGCGGCGCCGATTGAATCTTGGTGATGCCCCGATTCGTGACCTGGACCACACACTTGTCGTGAAACGGATTCGCATGACGAAGATCAATCTGCACAAGGATGTGGCCAGCATTTTTGTGAATTCGCAGGAGACGGGGTTCCTAGTCATCGTCAACCAACGTTTGCCGATCGAGGCCCGGCGGTTTCATTACGCGCATGGTTTTGGTCATTCGTTGTTCGACCGTTCTCATCGCAGTTTCGTTTGCAGTTCCGAATGCCGACAGGATTTCGTCGAGGTTCGGGCCAGCGCATTTGCGAATGGATTCCTGCTGCCTGAATCGAGCTTGCGGCGGTATCTGGAGTCGCTTGGCAAGGAGGTCCGAGGCCGGACCGGAGGCGTGGAATTGGACCTTTTTTCCGAACGCGGCGAGCGGGACCGCGAAGCGACGAATGTGCCAGTGACCGGCCGGAACCGTCGTGGTGCCGAACCGATCAACGTGTGTGACCTGACTCAGATTGCATCGTTTTTTGGCGTCAGCCGATCACTGGTCGCCACGCGGCTACGAAATCTTCGTTACGTCACAGCGGATCAATTCGAGTCGCTGGATCAGCTCGACGCGCAGGGCGTGGCAACGGCTGCGCACGAGGCATTGGCACTAACCGACGCGCAGGTCGAATCGGAGCACGACGCGTTTTGTTCGCGTCTTGTAGCGTTGGCCGTGACAGCTATGGACCGTGGGATGTGCGACAGGGGCGAGTTCACTGAGATTGGCGAACTTGTGGGCTTAAGCGGGTCACAACGCGAGGCTCTGTTAAGCACGTCAGAGATGAGTTTAAACAAAAGTCATATTTGAGCGTAGGCGTCCCGCGTTTGGCGGTGTGGCATTAGCGAGGGGGCCCGTCTACCGCAAATCAGCGAATCTTCGAATGGTCTGAACTGGGCCACGTGAAGAGTACCGGAGCCTATGCAAGCGATTCAGTCGCTGTACACGAGGGCCTCTGCACCCTCGAGTGTTGGCACCATGTCGCGCACGTAGACCTCCAATTCCACATCCCTGGGGTAGTTGAAGGGGCTGTCGCAGGCGGCAGACTCAAGAAATCCCGAGCCAACGTCAGCAGTCTCGGTGGGATTCGTGTCCTCGAATCCAAATAACCTGAATCTGTTGTCCGTTTCAACCGCAAAGAGGCTCAGTTCCTGGTTCATAAACTTGACAACACTTTCCATCGAAACAGCCGGCGCGAATTCGAAACGGTGGGTCAGCAACTGGGAACGAGCGAACCAAATCCAGACAGCCAACATTTCTGGGTACCAAATCCAGACAGGCAAAGACAACGAACAAACCAGACTCAACCTACTGGGACTTTCGCCATGCTTCACCTGCCTTGAAAATGCACTCTGGCTATGCCTCATAGATGAGTTAAGCTGCGGGGGCTTTGTTATCGACAAAGTGATTTGATCACTACCTTGGGACACCATGACAAGGATACTCCGTGGTGTACTTAGTAGCTCGTTGGTGTTAATTTTTAATTTGTTCTTCATTAATGCCACCGGATTGTTTTAGCTGAGGAAGGGTAAATTCTATCCATGCGCGGTGGTTCCATCGTTAAGCTCGTGATTTTGGTACTGCTGGTCGCCTTGATTGGGACCTGTCTTTACTTCTGTGGTGGTCGGATCAATGCGGAAGAACTACAGAAACTCCAGGACTTTGTCCAAAATTATCATCCCTATGACGAGTTGATTTACGTTTTGTCCTGTGCGGTTGCCCCGATGATTTTCCTTCCCGATACAATCTTCAACTTGATTGGGGCGGAGATCTTTCCCCCGGTTTGGTGGGGTTCGCTGCTCTGTAGCATCGGAGTGATCCTGGGGGCAATCCCCTCTTACTTCATCGGTGGATTTCTAGGACACGATGTGGTCTCGCGATTGGCAGGGGAACACCTCAAGGAGTTGGACAAACGCATCAAAAAGTATGGGTTTTGGGGGATGTTTTTTTTTCGAGTGGCTCCCATTCTGCCCTTCGGCGTGGTCAGTTACGCCGCCGGTGTGCTGAAAGTTCCCTTTCGCGATTATTTAGTTGCCACCATCATTGGTATTGTTCCGCTGACTTTTGTCTACCAGTACATCTTTCACCAGGTCGGAACGGCGTTCCTCAATCATCCATTCCACCTGAACCATTTGAAGTTGGTCAACATCTCCGTTGCCGCGCTTGGCGTAATCATCGTTGTCGCCCTGCTGTTTTGGATTTACCGACAAAAGCGGAGCCATAACGGATCCCACGAAAAGGTGTAGGTGATTTGCTCACGCGTCAGGCGAATTCCCAGGCGGCACCCGATTCACGGTCTGCTCCCCGTGTGCCGTGAAACGCACTTGCGGCACGACGAAGGCAAAACAGGAACAACCTTTGACGATCGCGTCCAGCGCCCCCGACGCAACGTGCGTTACACGCGCCGGTCGAACGCTGTCGAGGTCGATGGGGATGTCGATGGTGGACAGGCGTACGATCCCCCAGATCGGATCCGAATCGATCGCACCGTTGCGCTCGATGAGGTATTTCGCATCTGGATGAAGCTTCAAACCGAGGTCTTCGACGACCGTGGCATCCAGGTCCGGTCTCGAGGCCGCGACCGATATCCTGTCACCGTGGCGGAGGTGCACCAAACGAGCATCCCAGACCGCGGGAAGCCCATCGCTGAACAGCCGCGCACCCACCGCGACCATGGGGCTTGAGATCGAGGTGTGGATAAAGTAAATGCTGTCGCCCTCGCAATACAGGCGCCAGTTACTTTGAATCGGGCCGGGCAACAGTCGCCGAAGCGGGCCGAGAAACGCCCACCCAAAGCCCTCGTGACGATAATGCAGGATACTCAGCGCGGTCATCCCGTTGCGCTGGTCAAGCACCAACGGTGACGGCAGGAAGTGGCGAACACGCTGGGTGGGGACCCACCAATTCAAATAGACCACGTCCGTGATGTCGCTGCGGATCAGCAAGAACGGCAGCGGCCTGAGCATGTCCCGCACGCCCCCGAGGAAGTCTCGCCCGGCCGCCTGTCCCAAGACACCAGCCAACAGCACGTTGACCATTAACAGCAGGAGAAATGCCACCATATTCAAAATTTCGACGACCTCAAAACCGGAGTAACCTGGCAGACGCGTCACTCTCCAGATGTCAATCCCCGCAACTATGAACAGAGTCGTGTCGATTGCGGCGATTGCCAGCAGCGCAATCTTCCACCGGCTCGACGGTGCAGCCGCGGCTGCACACAGTACCCAGAAGGCGAGCATTCCCGCGTACGCCAGCCCTCCGCAGGTACCTGTCATGACCAGGAACCAGGCCTCCCTCGCGGCGTAGGCTTCCAGGGCGAGCGTGGGCATCCATACCACGGCATAGGCCTCGGCCCATTGCTCGGGGATGACGGCACAGATCGTCATCACCAGCGCCAGGGTAGCCCAGAGGCGAGTTGCAGTTTTCCGCTGAGTCGGACAGTTCCACGTCCACCACACCAACGCGCAACTCACCAGGATGTCGCTCAGGGCACAGCCTTGCCACGGCAACCAGCCGAGTCACCACACCCAAGGATGATCGGCAACCCATGCCGCGCGACTGGCTAGCTCTGCACCCATGTCCATCGCCGGCGCTAACA
>CAUZBP010000130.1:0-9950 GCA_963578105.1 Planctomycetota bacterium | reverse complement strand
AAACGCATTGTGAAGTCTCCAGAGCGAACTGCCATGGTTGGTAAACTCGTTGTGTGATGGCTCACGCCATTCGCTGAGTACGCCCGGCACTTTGGTGACCGGGATTATCTTGTTGTCGATTGCTCTGATAATCAGGTCATGCGCCGCACGGTTATTGATACGTTTGTGCTTGTAGGCCTCGATGCGGTTGTGCTGGTCAACTCTGAGCTGCGTGAATCCGTTGATCGCATCGCGAACCAAATACGGCAAGTCGCGAAGTACAAACTGCGTGTGTTTGCGGGCCAATGTGATCTCAGCGCCGATTGACAAGTTGTCACAAACCAGCACGCACGACCCAACACAGATCCCGGCTGGGAACGTTTTGTCGTGAGAATTCCGCAAACCAAGAACAAGGTTGTAGTCATCCTCGACATGGCCGTTGGCTAGTTCCATCAGCCCAAAGTACCTTGCACCATCACCCCACAAACCGTGAGCCGAATCAATGATCTGGAATCCTCGGTCTGTGATTGTTGACTCGACGAGATCCAGCATCCGTTGGTGGGGCACCGGGACCCAGTTTCGTGTTCGCGTTGGCGTGGAAACCTTGGCAACGTCGTCTCTTGTGACGTGTTGTCCACCGCAATGCATCAAAAGATTTGCCATGAGGGATTCTCCAAATAGACCACTCCTCGTGGGGAGCGGTCATGAAAAGGCACAAACGCCCCGCACCATGCGAAGGCGAAAATTTAGCCCCTTTTTCCGACCACGTGCTTGCAAGGTGATCAAAAGAAGGGGCTAAAAAGCGGATTTTCAGATGTCCAAAAGCTACCCGCCGCTTCACCTAATAATGACGCATTTTTCGACGAAATTTAGCTCATTTGCACCACGATTGATGGCCTTCTTCTGCCCATGCCCGGAATCACGAAGGGGCTGGGCGGTAGCTTTGTCGAAATCATTGTCGGGAAGCTAGGGGTTCAGGACTTCGTGGCCGTGCTCTTTCCGGAAGGTCGGCTTGCGGCCAGCCGGTTTGGAGGTCCAGCCATGGAGGAAGAGGATTTTCGCGACGCTCGCACTCGCTTGCGCTTCCGAGCAATCTGTTGCATCAACTGATCCATCGACTTGTCGTCGAGGTCTGCAACTGCATTGAATACTTCGGGCCGTTCACGAATCCGTTGGCGCAGTGCATCGGGAACTCGGTCACTAAAGAGCAGCAACTCGTCTTCGTCCGCTTCGAGTTCTCCGGCCAGTTTGTGAATGAATTGCTCGCTCGGATAGTTGCCGAAGTGAAGTCTTTCGTTCTCGACCTTGCTGATGTAAGACACGCTCACGTCGAGACGATCGGCCAGTTGCCTCTGGGTCCAGCCGTACGATTCCCGAAGTTCTCGAACACGTTCGCCAAACTGCATTGCAGAGCACCTGCCTAATTGCCGATTGAGTCCGATTATTGTATGCTGCCCGTGCTTTTTAGTCATCAACTCAAATCCGTGGGGTGAGAGCGTTGTCAACGGAGACTGTCCGGCACGGTACTGGTTCTTGGAATGGTCTGGATGACGGAGCGGTTATAGTGACGAAGGAGAAAAAAGACCGACGAAGTAAAGTCCATCCCGATCAAGCTCCGTACACGACCAAAATCATCAAGGCCGGGGCGTTGCTGGCTGACACCAAGACGCTGCTCACCCACTGGGATTTGGATTGTTCGGTTCAAGAGAACCTCCATCGCATCCAACACGAGAACATCTTCGGCAAAGCATCACGGTCACGAGTTGAAGACATTCTTCGCATCTTCCGACAGAGAT
This sequence comes from Planctomycetota bacterium, assembly GCA_963578105.1. Lineage (GTDB taxonomy): Bacteria > Planctomycetota > Planctomycetia > Pirellulales > Pirellulaceae. The sequence continues at coordinate 8,175 of CAUZBP010000130.1, read as the reverse complement.
ATCTTGCAGAGGAGGCGGTGATTAGGGCGCTGGTGGTGTTGGTCAAAAATCGCTTCCCAGCTTCAGCACTCGACCGAATCCTCTACTTCCACTCGGCTCAGTCCGGCCGTCTGCACTGTTAACGCTATTAAAGTCGCCGGAGGGGATTGAAATCACTATCAGTTATCAGTGTCCGTAACTTGGAGCTCTCCGGGCACAAACTGCTGGGGGAAAAATAATCTCGCTGGAAACGCACCGGTGGAATCCCGATCAGTTGTCGGTAGCAGCGGTTTCCAGGGCAAAAACACGATCATATTCCTCGATCGCAATGCCACCCGAGTGGAGTGCCATATTACGATAAGCAGCGCGGCGATAATCCCACCCCTGCGAGCGGGAAACCTGTTCCAGCCAATCACACACGTGCAACGTCGTCAGGTCGTCAAAGTCCTCTTGAGACAACTGGTCCACTTGCCCCGTCTTACGATTAACCAGCTTGCGCTCTCCCGTCTGCTGATTAAAGATGGCGTCCCAGGCATCACGGTCCATAAAGCAGTTCCAAAAGGCTAGTCGCTCAGCGCGCTGACCAATCAGCTCCTGCACTCGCGGTCGTTCTTCGACGGGAATGCTGAACCGGCGAAATTTCTCCGTACCATAAATGGAATGAAACATACCGGCTCGGCAAATATCCAAATCACATCCCCACCGCTGAAGATCTTTAAAGACACTAATCAGGTGTGCCAGAAAAGGCTTGTCACTGTGGGGGATTTCGTCCGTTCCCAGTTCGACTAAGAAATCAATCATCTCCTGGTAGCGAGGATCGTCCATGGAAGTGTCCTTCTGTTACTAACCGCCGTCTAAAAAAACGTGACTCACGAATGCTGCTGAAAACACATGGTAGGTTCTCGGCAGCAACTCTTCAACTCGAACCAGACCGTTGAATAGAAACATCTGGTCTTTTCAGCTTGGCAATCTCCCACCGGCTGCCCTGGCTGGCTGAAGATTCATTCCAACCATCCTGGCGACCATGGGTTAGCTCGTTTTAGCGAGGTACTGGCTCGTGGCGGCTGGATGATCCTGATAAACTGACGAGGGTCAAAAAAGTCTTCCTGTTTGAATTCAATTGCTATTCCTGGAACTGTTATTATACCTCCTTGCAAAGGGCTCTTTCATGTCAGCACTGCGCACCGTGACCTGCATCCTGCTCACTTTAATTTTCACAACAAATTCTCTGGAAGCGCAACTCGCTCGATCTCGTGTCGTCATTGGCGAGTCCTTATCAGACAACGAGAATCCCCAGCCGGACCAGTTAAATTCACCCTTTGGCGTTGACTTTGACGCCGCCGGGAACATGTACATGGTGGAACTGGCCGGAGGCCGCGTCCACAAACTGGATGCCTCAGGTGTTTTCACCACCATCGCCGGGGATGGTAGCAAGAGTTACAAGGGGGACGGAGGCCCTGCAGCCAAAGCCACCTTCAACGGGATGCATAACGTGGCAGTCACCCCTCAAGCTGATTTGTACATCGCCGATTCATGGAATCATTGCGTACGGAAAATCGATGGCAAAACAGGCATCATCAGCACGATTGCCGGTACGGGTCAACCCGGTTTCGCGGGCGACGGCGGGCCGGCAACCAAGGCTCAATTCAACTTCCTGATGTGCGTCTCGTTAAATACTGGCAATGACAAACTCTATGTAGCCGATTTGCGGAACCATCGAATACGGATGATCGATCTAAAAACAGGCATCGTTACCACCGTGGCCGGCAACGGGAAGAAAGGGATTCCCCAGGATGGTGCCGTGGCCGTGGAAAGCCCACTGGTCGACCCACGGGCGGTCGCGGTCGATTCCAAAAATAATATCTACGTACTAGAACGCAGTGGCAACGCCTTGCGCGTGGTGGGCGACGACGGAAAGATCAAGACCGTGGTGGGCACGGGTGAACGTGGGACGGCCCTCGGACCTGCCAAGGAAACCCAGCTGGGATCACCCAAGCACCTTGCGATCGACGGGCAAGATCACGTGATTATCGCCGATGAAGCAAACCGTCGGATCCTCAAGTACAATCCGCAAGAGAACAACGTGACTATCCTGTTAGGGAAAGGGGCTGAAAAACCAAATCGTGGTTTGAGCAAGCCGCATGGTGTCTGCGTTCATGCCGATGGAACGATCTACATCGTCGACACCGGACACCACCGGATCCTGTCACTGAAATTCCGTTAACCTAAACGGCTTGTTCCGCAGCGACCTGGTTCATTACCAAGGTACTCCAGATCGCCACAATCACGGTGATGAAGACCAGCAGAAGGATGCGCAGAACACCTGCTGACCCGCCCATCAGACTGTACCAACTGGCTGCCACCGGTACCGCGATCACGCCCACCAACATGAGTGCTGTCAACGCGTTGCTCTCACGATCCAGGATCTTCCTGGTCAATGGGACCAGTAGGATAGGCCAACAGAGAGCAAAGCAAACCAGCCCCCCTAGATTGATAGGGAATTTGATTTCCACGGATAGAACTGAGTCTAGAAGGAGGAAATAGCAAGTCAAGCGATCCCTAACCGACAATCTGACGAGGGCTAGTGTCCCAAGTATCGCACTAACGGTTTTCACTCGTGGCCGATCCTATCGAGAACCCAAACAGGCAACGCCGGGCAACGGTGTGGAGCGGAGAGGCTGTAGTGGAGAGCGCAGTGCAGGACGCAGCGAGCGTAGATGCCGGAAGCCGCGATGGGCTGGTGAACGACGCGACTGCCTGATCGCTGAAACAAGCCGCCGGACGGGGCGAATGAGCGGCACGGTTCAGGATTCCAACTGAATTTACACGAGATCCCTTGAAGTCACTCAGCTAGCGCCTACTGAAAACTGACCATCGAGCACCACTAAAATAAACAACCCCCCCTGCTAACGCTATTAAAGTCGCCGGAGGGGATTAAAATCACTATCAGTAGCTCAGGCTGTAGACATCCTTTACGGCACGCTTTGCGCTCGAGGGTTAGCGTACTACGGAACCGAAGGGAGAAACACGAAACCTGATGCTCACATTGGCGATTGATCGTGATGAGCAACGAGTTTCCACGTGGGAGAAGCAAGCTGACCGCATCTTCCAACTACCGCCTGCAAATACAAACAGTGAAGCGCATCTTAACCTGCTGACAGAAACCCTTGAGCCGATGATCCACCGGGAATTGGTTCATCGTGGCTTCTTGGGCGAAAACCGTGGCTACGATGCCCGACTGGTGGGGTGGGTAGAGGTCATCTGACAATGTTCAACACCAAACACAAAGGAAGATCAGCATGGGCCGCATTGTTCTCAGTCAAGAAACGGCTGTTTTCCTTCTAACACTAGCTTTCTTGATCTGCGTTGGATCGGCAATCGCTCAGAACCAGAATGCAGCTCCGTCCTCCCACATGTTATTTAACGACGATGTTGATGGCGACATTATTGTCAACCAGGTACGCGTTCCCGGCACTGGTGAGGCCACCTACACCTATTACGAAACTCTGGGCTGGCGGGGAACAGCCGCAGGTTACGCTGGCATACAGGCGCATCCTAATGGACACAACTTCATCTTTTCTATTTGGGACAACGATGCCCACAACGCACCGATTCAAGCAGTCTATACAGGACATGGCACGACTACTGAGGAATTCAGTGGCGAGGGTACCGGCCTGAAGTCGTGGAACTTCGATCTAGGCTGGCAGACAGATACGTGGATCACTCAGGTGGCACGGTCTTGGGCTGTCGGCGACCACACCTATATGGGCTACTGGGTATCCACGGAAGATACAAACCAGTGGTATCACCTGATCACAATGGACGTCGCCGTGGCAAATGCCAGGTTCCAAGGTGGGACAGATGCATTTATTGAGGATTGGCTGCAGACTGGAGGAAACGCACGGGAAACGCAGCTTAAGGGAGGTTGGAAACGTAAAACCAACGGCGATTGGTTTCCGTTCACTTCCGCAATATACTCCGTGAATTCGGGGGACCTTGGAGAAGACGGTCGGTCGTACAACTATCGCACTAACTGGGACGGTGGCATCGCGTCGGATGAGGGAGATGAATATTACTTCATGAAAGCCGGAGGCGCAGAGACCACACCGACAACCACGAATCCATCGACACACGCTTCAGCTCGATCGGAAGTCGGGGTCGCATTCCCAGAGATATCGATATCCTCTGGCCAGGCCACTGCCGACCAGACTAATGATATCCTCCGTATTGATTGGGATGTCAATACGACGACTTCGCCTCAGTTTTCGTATGATATTGAAGTATTCGACTTTGATATCAGCCTGGATCCACTGGTCACAGCCAACGCCATTGCACCGGAGGCTCGCCATTACGAATTCAGTCAATCATCGTTCAATTCCAATGGCCCGCTCGTCGTCCAGTTGACGCTCACCGACATCTTCGGAGGCTCTAGAACGTATGCCGAGTCGGTAGCCACACCCATCGTTGCCAAACCAGCGCCCGCTGGAGGTATATTTTTTGAAGGCAACTCCCGTTGGATTGGGGAAACCTCGCCTGGTCAAAGCAACCAGGCAGTGTTTCGTAATTTCACTGCATCAGGAGGAACTGCTCCAGGACTGGTACTGTGGCAAAACCAAGACACGTCCACTTTCGAATTGAAGATCGAAAACAGTAACGTCGAATTTGTTACCTGTTGCGGTGCGTCGGCTAGGACTTACACGGTCCAAGATGACGCTGTTCTATTGGACAACAGCACGTTGAAACTTGGTCGCGGGGGTGAGCCGCTGCACCTGGTGGTGAATGATCAGCTCAGCATCGAAGCGGGCAGCAAAGTTCAACTGGTCGACAGTATCCTGAACGTTGGCACGTTGATTAGCAGCGGGAGGGTGGATATTGATAGCGGCGGTCGAGTTATTGCTAACAGCGAGATCTTTAGCGGTCCGATGGGCGAAATACACGGTAACGGAACGTTGCAGGCAACGGGTGAGGTCCGGAATGAGGGACTGATCGCACCGAATGGCCGACAAAGTGCTCTCTTTGACGTTGAAGGCGAAGAGGTCGGCACGCTGAACGTTGACAGCGCCTACAAGCAAACAGCAACTGGCAAGCTGAGCATCGAACTGAGTGGGCCCAATTTCGGCAATGAAGGCTTTGACATGCTGACCATCACCGGCGCCGCAAATCTGGATGGCACACTCGATGTGACGACCATTAACGGTTTTGGAGCATCCATTGGCGACCGTTTCGACATCCTCACCGCCGCCTCACTAGCGGGCACGTTTGCTACGGAAAATCTGCCGATCCTTTTTGGTAATATCGAGTTGGAGGTTGTCTACTCACCTACCGGCGTCACCCTGGTTGCCGTCCCTCAACTGGACGGTGATTTCAACTACGACGGCATCGTAGATGCAGCCGACTACACAGTGTGGAGGAATAACTTGGGCCTGGCTTCTTCCGCCCTAAACGGCAACGGTTCAGGGGCAGCGACGGTAGTGCAAGCCGACTACCTGCTGTGGAAAACAAACTTCGGCGAATCTATTGCCAGTGGTTCAGGGGCAGACCATGTCCCCGAACCCACCACTCTCCTCTTAGCCCTCTTGGCCCTGGCCTGTGTCCCGCTTCGAATGCGGCATGGGTAGTGCGTGTGACACACCCTAACCTTCTCTCTGGTAACGGTTAAGAGTAACTGGTGCTGTGTACCATGACGTGGTGATGGTCGGCTACAGACGGATTCGAACTGAGCAGGTATAATCAAGGTTGCCGGGTTGATGTTCACCGATTTTCCCGCTGATCATGAATAGTTGCTTCTCCCTCCAAGGGCCGTACTGCACACGTTCCACATCACACAATGACCTACGATCTCAGACTAAGCCTGGTTTTTACACTTGCGATCGTGGCACTTTTGTCGGTATCTGTCCGTTGGCTCCCGGCAGGCTCGCCGGCTGCAACCCTGGGGGCCTACTATTTTGAAGGGTGGTACCACGACACTCCGCAAGCCGTTGCCGCGTTTGCCAATGCCGAGTTGCGAAACAATTTTCCAGAACGGGAGCCGATCTGGGGAGGCGGCCTGTGGCGTGGGGACACGGTGGAGGTGATGGAGCAACAGATCGACCTGGCAACTGGCCATGGCATCGCATTTTTCAGTTTCGACTGGTATTGGTATGGAAGCCCGGCGGCTACGGTCAATGACGGCATCAACTCAGGACTGAAAAATTTCATGCTGGCGGCAAATCGCGACCGGATGAAGTTCAACATCAACATTGTTGACGCAGGCCCCACGACCATTGACAGTGACGCCCAGTGGCAGCAGGTGGCCGACCTGCTGTTGCCCTACCTGACAGACAGCCAGTACCTCCGCGTGGGCGGCAATCCGTTGGTGACCAATTTTGCCGCCGGTGGTATGACCCAGACCAATTACAACGACTTCCAGCAGCGGGCGGCCGCGGCCGGGCTGGGTGAGATCGAGTTTGCAGCCAACGTTGCCGGGCCAGCTTCGCTCTACACTCACGTGACGCGCTACAATGCAGTCCCCGGGTGGGGCGCCGGCGAGACGGAGTATCCCTACCAGTCACTCACGGAGTATGTCGAGGGCAACGACTCCTGGGCCCCCGGTATTTGGAATACCGAAAGTGGCGGCGGGCAGTCCTATATTCCGACCATCATGGCAGGTTGGGATGCGCGACCCTGGAACACACCTCCGAGTTGGTATTTCAATCCCACGCGCACCCCAAGGGCAGTTGCGGCGCATCTTCAAAAAGCGATCGACTGGATCGACAATAATCCAGCACTTGCTACCCCGGAGCGACTGGTGATGCTTTATGCCTGGAACGAGTTCGGTGAAGGGGGCTACATCGCGCCCACCATCGGTGATCCCAATGGCCTCTACCTGGATGCCATCAAGTCGGTCATTGGCGGTGGCCGGATACCGGGTGACTACAACGACAATGGGACGGTTGACGCTGCCGACTATATCGTGTGGCGCGACTCGCTTGGCCAAACAGGGAGCAACCTCCCCGCCGATGGTACCGGCGACGGCCGCGTCTACTGGGTTGACTACACGTATTGGAAAACGCGTTTTGATAGCCGGTCAGCTGGCAACGGGGCGGCGGTTCCTGAGCCGCCCGGCCAGGCCCTCGCCTGGATGGCAACCTTGCTGGGGATGATTTTCGGCCGATACTGGCGGCCTGGCGATTGAGCTTGTCGCCAGCCCCGTTGTATTTGTCGCTTTTAAAACGACAGTCGCACTTCGTGGGCGCTGTCCGCTTTGCGGGGCTCGTTAAGGATTCGCCGCGGCGGACCGGTTTTTTCATTAAAATGGCAAGTGACGACTTCCCCAGATGACCGATTCTCGAACTGGCAGTGACCAGGCCAACCAATGCAGAATCCGCTGATGCGTATCGGACTTGGCTTGTTGAGTGTTTTGGCAGGACTGGCCAGCCACGTCACAGCCAATGTCCCGGACCCGGTTCCACTAGCTGGTACTGCGCCCCTTGAGAAGTCTGGCGATATTGCTTCGGAGTTGGTCGCTGCGGCAGATCGTTTTCTGCTCGACCAGCTTGACCAGGCCGCCCGCGAGCCCAAAGAACGGTGGCACCACGACCGGACCTCATCGGCGGCTTATGAAGCTTCGATCGCGACCGGTCGCACTCGCCTCCGGCACCTTTTGGGCCTGCATGACGACCGGCCCCGCCGGCGCCTTTGTCACTGGTGGCTACCACCGACCATCCGGCACGACTTGCCGGCGGTCATCACTACAATATTTACGCGATAAAGTGGCCCGCTTTTGGCGGCGTAGAGGGAGAAGGCTTGCTACGATGGTTGGCGACAACGTGCTGATCCGATCAGCAGCAGTGTCATCACTGCCAGTACCCCAGCAGATGGCTCGGGAACGAAGTTGTTTTTCCATAGAGCCGAACGCTTCAAGGCTTTACTACATTGCAAGCAAGCCTTTTGGACTTCCACGAGTATCCCCGTCGGCGGCACTTTACCATTGATGGCACAACGTTCCAGCCGTGGATCATCATGAATAATCTGGGCATGGCCACTTCCCAAGCGTCTTCGACTGCACACCCGGTTCGATCGCAAGCTGTTGGGTAAACTCTCTTCCTGTGCCTGGACGTGCCTCAAGGCGGAAGCGTGTCGCCTGCTCGGGCGCGAGGATGTGGTGCCCGGCATGATCGGAGCGATTCAGACACATGGCGAAATTTTGCACTGGCA
>CAUZBP010000129.1:0-10075 GCA_963578105.1 Planctomycetota bacterium | reverse complement strand
TTCCATTAACAGGGCCCCGCGGAAGTGGGTAACACAGGTTGGTGTGTTTGAACAAGGTTTCGACGACGATCTCCGCAAGATCTTCACACCATCCCAGTTGGACGATCCTGAAAATCAGACTCAAATTGCGAAAGCCCTGAGCGACCTGCAAGTTGCACGGCTTAATACCGTGAACAAAGTGGTGACATGGCTCACGCTAGGGGTGGGGATTTGCCTGTTGTTGGGGTTGTTTACCCGTTTGGCAGCGCTGGCAGCAGCCGGATTTTTGGTTTCGATCATGGCAAGCCAGCCCCCTTGGGTGCCGGACGCCAATACGACGTATTTTTATTACCAGCTTGTTGAGTTGGGGAGCTTGTTCGTGTTGTTTGCCACCGGCGCTGGCCGCTGGGGTGGGCTCGATTATTTTTTATATACGGTTTTCAACCGAGTAAGGGCCCGCCACGACCGAGAGACGACATAACTCAAATTTCGACACTTATTGGAAGTTTTTACCAAAATCATTCTGAAGTCACAACACGCTATGAATCTCACACCTGAAGAAAAAGAAATTGGCAAACAAAATTTTCACGAGGCGGTGGGAACCACCCGACGAGAATTTTTGAGGAACTCAGTTTTGGTGGGTGGCACGGCATTCGGAGCCAGCCTGGGAGCCAATTACTTCAATTACGGTTTGGTTGACGACAGGCTCCGCGTGGGAATCATCGGCACTGGCGACGAAGGTGGTGTGCTGATTGGGGCGCTGAACCCCGACTACATCGATGTAAAGGCAGTTGCCGACATTCGTTCTTACAGTACACACCGGGCATTCCATGGGGATTGGTATTCAGCGGGTGCGCACGAAGTACGGCCTGGATTGATTGAGGTGTATGGTTGGTCGGGAGAGGGTCAGGCCCGCGAGAAGATCAAAGTTTTCGAAGGGGAAAGCGGTGATTACAAGAGCCTGATCGATAGCGCATCGGACCTTGATGTCGAGGCGGTGATTATTGCGCTGCCGCTACATCTACACGATGCCGCCGCGATCTATGCGATGCAAAATGGGTTACACGTCCTGACCGAAAAATTGATGGCGCACAGTGTGGCGCAGTGCAAAGAGATGGCTCGTGTGGCCCGCGACGAAGATTTGATTCTGGCGACCGGCCATCAGCGCCACTACAGCATTTTGTACGACAACGCGGTCGATCAGGTCCGCCGCGGTTTGATTGGCGACATTCACCACATTCGCGCGCAGTGGCACCGCGCGAACATGCCTGGCAAAGACAGCTGGCAACCCCCACTTCCTGACACGACTGGGAACCCGATCGATGAACTCAGCAAGGGTTACCTTGCAAAATACAGAGTTGCCCGAAAAAAAGGCAGTTCTGCCTTGCAAGACCTGGCTGCAGAATACCCGCTGCTGGCGAAACTGCGATCGTGGCAAGGGGCGCTCGATCGGGCCAAAGGGAAAGATATTGAGATGTGGGAGAAGCGGGTCAAGCAGGTCCGGGCACAGCTGACCGATCAAGCGGATGCCGAAGGCAACGGTTTTCAGGAAAAGACACTCTCGAACGGTTACGTTCGTTCGCCCTTGGAGGAACTGTTGCGGTGGAGATTGTGGGATCGAACGGGCGGGGGATTGATGGCCGAGTTAGGCAGCCATCAACTGGATGCGGCCAGCATCTTCATCAGTGCGCAGCGGGATGATGGCAAGAAGGTTCTGCCGTTGAGTGTTTCGGGAATCGGCATGAGATCACTCTTTCCGCTCGACCGGGATGTCAACGATCACGTTCATTGCATATTCGATTTTCCTGCCCCGGGGCATGAGGACGATCCCAACAAGAAAATCGTGGTGAGCTATTCTTCGATCAACGGCAATGGCTATGGAGGGTGGGGAGAAGTCGTGCTGGGAACCAAAGGGACATTAATCCTTGAACGGGAGCAGGAAGCAATGCTCTTCAAGGGTGCCAGTACGACCACCCGGATTGAAGTCAAAGAGGGCAAGGGCGGCGCTGCCATGGACACTTACGAGACCGGTGGCGGGGCTGCCGTTGCCCAGGCAGCTACGCCTGAAAACGTGAGTCGGGGATATCGAGAGGAAATCGAGCATTGGGCCTGGTGCGTCAGGAATCGAGATGCCGAGAATCAACCCCGGTGTACACCTGAAGTGGCGCTAGCCGATGCCGTGATCGCGTTGACCAGCAATAAGTCGATCAAAGAGAGCCAGCGTATCGAGTTCAACCCGGCCTGGTTCGACATCGACAGCGATGAAACGCCCGAGGGAACCACACCACGGAAAAGCTCTGAAATTGCGTGACCGGTGCCAACCCTCCAGCCTCGCCACCGCGGGTCAGGTGGGTGATGCTCGAAGAACGCCTGCAACAAAACGAGAGGGCTATTTTTCTCCGTTCCACCACCAACGATTGTTGGCCAGGCGAACTCCCTCGGTATGTTGCTCCTTCAAATTCTCTGAGATTTCCGTTTGGTCAGCCAGGAACCACGGGTCCAATTGCATGCCACCCGATGCACTGATCAGCCATCCCCCACGCTGTTTTACGAACGAGGCCTGGGATGCAACGCGGCGGGGTGCGTGGTAAGTGGCCACGATTTCGTCGTCGAGCAACCGCGGTATGTTGAGGCCCGCCTTTTGATAGAGGTTCTCTTTGGCCAAGAGCGCGCCGACAATGGCGAGATCCATCACGTTACGAAGTTGTCCGAACGTAGAGTCCTCCCGTGCCAGTTCAGGGAAGCGGGCGGTAAACGTTTCTGCCCACTTTTGGGCGGCTGGTTCCACTTGACCTGTTTGTTTTCGTCGCCCGTCAGCTCCAACCAAGTCCTGCTCGGTGAGGCATTTCACACCTTGTCCACGGAGTTGCCACACCAACCCCTGGGGGTCGCGCAGGATCGATTCGTAATCGGCAGCGAGCCACCATCGCGGAAGCATGTTTTGTGAACGCTTTCGCGACTTGCTGGCAATGTGAAGATAGCTTGGCATGCCATCAATCGGGGCAGGTTGAAAATTCATTGCCAGCCGCTTCATGCGGAAGTCGGCGGCGACAATCACGCGGGCAAAATGGCTTGTGAGCGGTATCCCAGTCACCGTGATGATCTGGTCACCGAGCACCTCTTCAAGTTTTTGCGATGCCGCCTGGGGCCTGGTTCCTGCACGCAACTTCTGCTGTAAGTTTTGTGCGTTCTTGACACCTTGGTCAGTGGGATCGATCGAACAGCTGATACCAGTCTCGTTGGTGGTGTCGGCAGACCTCAATGCGACCATCAGATCATCCAAAGTCAAGACGGGCTGCCCGGTGGTGATCCCAACCACGTTTCCAAGGGAATCGATTCGCCAACCTTCGGCCGGGCCCGCCAGCACAATGTCACCTCGATCCGGGTAAACAAGCACGTACTTAACACGTTGCAAGCCAGCGAGGTACTTCACGGCGTCGGGTAAGGGCAGCAGTTTCTCACGGTACTTTGCGATCTCCGCTTCCAGGCCACGGAGCGAAACGAACCGCAACTCCGTGGGTTGGTCGAGGTCGGCTGGGATGTTTTCCAAGCCAGCCTGCCAGGCCGCTTGCAACTCCTGTAGATCACTCGTAGTCGGGTTCGAGAGCACACCCTCAGCGCTGATGCTGACACCACCTACAGCACCACCAAAAAACCCCCGGCCGCCGGCGTAACCGGAATTGACCGTGAACGACATGGCAACTGCAGTAGCCATACAGGCGGAGACTATAACAGTTCGCCCAAGCATAGCGGTTCGTAGGGACAGCGACATCGATATCTCCTCTGTTTCAGTGAACGGGCTTCGTCCGTCTTTGATTTCGCCTCAATTTTTGGGCAAGACGGCTTTCCCAAGCAAGGCGGCGCACGACGCGAGTCATTTGGGATTTGCCGGCAAGGTCAGCTGGGCCTACCGCAGGCCCGGCCTACGGAAGGTTGCATTCCTCTACTTTGAGGATAGCCCCTAACCTGTGTAACTTCAACGGTTTTCGGCTCTTACTGGGTTGGTCTCCATTTTTGCGTGGTCCTCGGGGCTTGGTCGGCTGTCCAACTGGGGGCCAGGGCCGGCCAGGTGAAATCCGCAAAATCGTTACAGGTCGTTACAGGTTAGTCGCAAAACCGTTGCAACCCTTCTCCGGTGGCCAGGTTCCCGCTGAATGGCCAGGTTCCCGGGGACAAGACTTGCGGCAAGTAATTACCTCGGAATAAGTTAGTATTAGTATAAGGGGAGCCGGAGCGACTTACCGGGTTTCACCGGCTCCCAGTCTGTGCCGGCCGAAGCGCGACTTGTGGTTTTGGCCGGCCTTCCCAGTTGTCCCAGTTGTCCCAGTTGTCCCAGTTGTTTATTCGATGACGGCTTATCTGGTTATTCGCGAAGGTACGAAATGGACCGACGTCTTCCGCCTGGTGGAGGGGGAATCGGTGACCATCGGTCGTGCCCCAACCAATACGGTGATTGTCAAAGATGAGCGTTGCAGCCGTAATCACGCCGAGGTGTTTCAGTCCCAGGGCAAATGGGTTTTGCGAGATTTGGACAGCCGAAATGGCACCATGATCGATGACAATCGCGTTACATCCGATTACTCTCTGCAGGCTGGCGATGTTGTCCGGATTGGTGATTCCCAACTGGCTTTTGTCCACGATCTGTCTCAGGCATTTCCCGATTCCAGCACGGTGTTGCGATCGGCTCGTGCCGTCGACGGTGAGTCTTCGAGTAATCTAGGAACCGACGCATTTGATGATGAAAGCGTGTTGGATGTCTCCGAGTCTGCCACGATCACGCATCGTCGCGGGCAAAGTCGTCTCCTCGAGCCACCCGACGGGAAAGAGAGGGAGGTCATGCTCCCCAAGGTGGGTCGGGCGGCCGCTAATCTGTGCCGCCTGGCTTTCGAGTTGGCCAAGTCGACCGATGTCGTGTCGCTGGCGAATACAGCCCTCAAGGGTCTTTTCGAAGCTGCCCATGTCGATGCCGGCGCAGTGTTGCTGAGGACACGTAGCGCCGAAGGTACGCGAACCGGAGATGACCTCGAATTGGTTGCCTCACGGAGCGATTCTGCGCACCGATACCATCGCGTTTCGAACTTCCTTTTGGGTACCGTAATGCGAGAAGAGCAAGCGGTTTTGGCCCGCAACATTCTTGACGATAGCCAGTTGGGTGGAAGGGACAGCAAGGATGAGATTCTCGCCACCAGCGTCATTTGTGCACCCATTCGCCAAGAGGGCGATGTTATCGGGGTGATTCACCTGTACTCAACCGACGCCGCGCGGACAACCGATCCTGACGATCTTGAATTTACACTTGCCGTGGGCGACACGGTTGCCGTGGCGCTCGAAAATCTGAATCGACAACAGGAGCTAGCCGAAAACCTAAATCAGATTCGTGACGAAAACGTGCAACTTCGCGAACAATTAGGCGAGCAGAGCGAAATTATCGGTAATAGTGAAGTGATGGATCGCGTTGCCCAGGAGATTGCCCGGGCAGCACCCAGTCGGGCGACCGTGCTTATTCGGGGCGAGAGCGGGGTAGGCAAAGAACTTGTAGCTCGAGCGATGCATTTTTCAAGTCCCCGCCGCAAAGAACCTTTCGTCTGCTTGAATTGCGCGGCACTCTCAGAATCCCTGCTTGAAAGTGAATTGTTTGGGCATGAGAAGGGAGCGTTTACCGGCGCGACTGACCGCAAGATTGGGAAGTTCGAGGCAGCAGACAATGGAACCTTGATGCTCGATGAAATCGGTGAAATGAGCCCGACGATCCAGGCCAAGTTTCTCCGTGTGCTGGAAGGACACTCGTTTGAGCGAGTAGGCGGAAGTGAGGCGATCAAGGCCGACGTACGCGTCATTGCCGCGACCAATCGCGACCTGGAAAAAGAAATCTCCGAAGGTCGATTTCGCCGCGATCTCTATTTTCGTCTGCACGTGCTGGAGATCGTCGTACCAAGCTTGCGGAAACGTCCCGAAGATATTCCCCAGTTGGCCGAGTACTTTCTTGGGCGGTTTGTGGATGAGACGGGGCGTAAAATCAGTGGATTCACGCCACGGGCAATGGAGGAACTGCTGCGATATCGCTGGCCCGGTAACGTACGTGAATTGAAAAATGTGATTGAACGAGCTGTCGTACTTGCCCGGGGCGAGTACATCGATCATGAAGACCTGGTACTCTCGACCATCACCACGGCTGGCGATACCGAAACCGGCGTGAGTACAAAAACCGCGGGCGAGTTCGAACCAATATCTCTGGCAGAGATCGAGCGCATCCATATTCTGGCAACACTCCGTTCGACCGATTGGAACAAGAGCAAGGCAGCCAACATATTGGGTATTGAGCGGTCAACCCTGGATCGCAAAATCCGGCGCCACGAACTTGCCTCGGAACGTAACAGCGAGTATTGAATTTCCCCTCGATCCTGGCCGTCAGGCAACGAACGGTTGCACCGTTGGTATTGGCCGGCGCCACTACTCGTCTGCTGCCCGGAGCCACGGCCGAATCGTTGGTGCGTAGCTGCAGACTTCGGCACTCGAGAAATAAAGATCAATTTCGCGGGTGGCCGCTTCAGGCCCGTCCGAGGCATGAACCAGGTTCATTTGTCTGCTGGAACTAAAGTCACCTCGAACCGTGCCTGGAGACGCGTTCAGCCCATTGGTCACTCCCAGCATTTCACGAACAACGCGGATCGCGTCCAGGCCCTCGACCACCGCCGCCATGATGGGGCTGCCAGTGATAAAATCTTCTAGCGTGGGATAAAAGGGCTTGTCGACATGTTCGGCGTAATGTTGACGGGCAAGTTCTGGTGTCACTTGCAGCATTTTCATCGCGATGAAATTGAGGCCCTTGTCTTCGAGGCGACTGATCACACGGCCCATCAGGCGGCGCTGAACGCAGTCGGGTTTTAATAATATTAGGGTGCGTTCCATGGAAATCAAAACAGCAGGGGTGTTCGGTCGGATAACAGCGGTATTGCAGCGAGGCCATCGTCGCACAGAACGACAAAGCTTAGGAGAATTATTTGCCCACCTCAAGCACCCTTCTCTGCTTTTTGGGATCCCGTGCGTGACGGATTTTGCTGTGTAAACTTCAAGACCTGGTGGCCAACGGATCCTGGAGGGTGGCGGGAGGCCAGGGTAAGGACCTCAAAATCGTGGCTATCAGGGCAGAAAACCCCATTGGGGGGGATTCCCCTGGACCGTTGTAAAAAAAACGAACAGCCTCTGCCACCGGGATAATTCGAGAAATTTCTCGGGGTTGAAAAAACTCCAACCGGTTGCCTGTCAGGTACACTCTTAGCGTGGCAGGAATGAATGGACCGTGAGCGATACTTTCTTCCCAATTTCCCCAATGTGGGACCAGTGAGCTTCTGGTCAGGCTTTGCCTGCAGGAATCGTGCAAAGGGAACCTAATAATTGGAGTTGAGCAGACTGTAGTAACGAAGATCGAAGTGACCGGCAGCAGGGCTTTGATTCTTGAAATTCCAGTCTGTAAACTGGTCAAATAGCGGCCAGAACTCGGCATCATTGCGGAGGGTTCCGTAGTTATCCTTCCAACTCTGCCACTGCTTTTCACTTGCGACGGCATGCAGGTCATTGAGAAAGTCGGAGGCCTCTTCAATCGAGATCTTCACAAGCAAATTCGGAAAATCGCCGACCAGGCCGTGGTAAATACTCAGCGTATCGAGTTCTGGTTGGCGGGCACCGTTTTCGTCAAAGACGACATCATTGAAGGCGTAAGAGCGGTTGGCGATCAAAGTGTAGATTTCCGAACGTTCCGCGAAATCGAGTCGCAGAAATGTGACACTTGGCAGATAGCGTGTAAATGTTTGATGGGTCTGCATAGTCAGGGTGTTTGCTGCTGCCACCCAGTCGAAGGTTGTTTTCAGCGGCTCGTTGAAGGGGACCTCGGTCGTAACGATGGCATTGATCGGGTCGGGAGGGCCACCCACTTTTTCTGTGAGGTGCCGCTGGAGGAGCGTTAGGACTCCCGATACAGGATCCAAGTCGTCAACCGGCACTGCGGATTTCGCGGACTCGCCCGGAAAAGGCATAGTGAATAACAATTCCTGCCCAAGACCCCTGGTCCATCTCATGCGGTACTCCTTCCGGTCCTGTTGCGGCAAGAGACGGAGGAAATTGTCTTCAAATTCCTGCCTGAGGTAGCCCATAAATTCCCAGGTTGCAAGCTTCTCTTCCACGCTGCCCCAATAGGTGTAGTTGGCGACGAGCGAGTAATAAAGACGCTCAAACCCGCTGTAATCCATCAGCCTGAAGGTAGAAGGAGTTCCCCCTTTGCGACCGTGCATGACCGTTGCGTTGGTTTCATTACGGAGAATCGTCAGCCATGCATTCTTGTTCGTTTTGTCGCCGTCCCAGACATCCGAAATGGCGTAGCCATTCGGTTTATAGCTGTTGAGGGTTTTTGCATACGCATCCTCATAGGCGGAATTCTTCCAGACCTCGTAGCCCATGAAGTCGTTCCGCGATTTGAGCCCAAGTTCCGGAAACTTGACCGAAGGGTCAGTATCAGGATTCACAAAAAAGACCCAGAAGTAGTCCTTAATCGCATAGGTGGCGATGTTTCCCACGCAGACGGGCCCGCGAATCATCCCGCTGGCGATCAGCTTGGAGTTTTCGAGTAAAAACAGTGAACGACTTCGCGCCGGGATGGCCTGGAAGACAAAAAAAGGATTGTGCGAGCCGTATCCCGGATTGGCATGCTCCAGGGAAGGCCACTCGGTTTTGAGAAAAAGTTCGTCCAGGCGGGACCGCGACTGAGTGTTTAACGACCAGACAAAAAATGACTTTTGGACATAAGACGAGGTGACTTTCTGCAACCGGTAGTAGAACTTGTCGATGCCGTCAATGTAGGGCGAGTCAAACGGGCGGGCAGTGACGATTTCGCGAATCGGTTGTGTGGTCGAGTGAGCCTGGCCATTCTTTTTGATGGGTGGGGTGGCTGAACGGACAAGCCGGTAGAATTCACCGGGAGCTTCTTCGAAAGTCAACGTAGCCAGGAATACGTGTTCGTAGATATAACGGCTCACCAGTGGTGATCGCTCATCTTGCTGGTTTAAAAACGCCTCCCAGCGGTGAATGACTTCCGGGTGGGCAGTTGCACTCTTGCGGGCCATTTCACCCGCAGAAGGACCGGGGGCACCAGCTACAATCCAGCGGGAGAAGATGCCAAGTTCTTCCTGGGAAATCGCTGGAAAACCAAAGGGCATCCCTGCGGCAGGTCGCCGGGAAAGATAGTCGTCGATTTTTTCCGTACAAGGGCAGATATGGGTGTCGATTTCCTGGTAAACCGTCTCGAGCGGCGGTAGGGGAAAGCCGGGATGGTTACGCTCGGTACCTGCGGCAATCATCCGATAAAGGACCGAACGGCTTGGACGTTCCTGAGATGGCCCTTGCTGATCAATCACGGTGCAAAAACCACGCTTGCGCCAGGCAGTCAGCGACGGTGCGTCGTTGAGCCGAACCGGTGCCTCCGCGAAAAGGTGACTCGCGTCGGGATTCTGGGCAAGACCACCGCGGAGAAGCCCGCCGTAGGAGGTCATTTTCAGCAGGCAGGGTGAATCAAGGCACCCATGGCAGGCGATGCAGCGTCGATTAAGAATTGGCTGGATCTGGTTCAGATAAAAGCCGTCGTCAAAGCCAGTTTCTTCGGGGTAACTGGGCAAATCAAAGACGAACGGTTTCCAAGTGGTTGTACTATCGGCCACCCCCCAAATCATGATGGCTATGCAACTGATGGCCAGCAGGATTGCAAGCCCGACCAGACCTGCAGCGATTTCCAACTTTGATTTCATCCCGGTGAACTCTCTGTCCAATAGTGTTCCCAAACCGGAAGTCCCCCGCACAAAATACCGCCGGGAAAAGAGGCGGACCTGGGTAGTGCATGTGACGGATCAGGCAATAATCCTCCCTAGCCTAGCAATTGCGTTTGGGGCTTGCCAGATACCTTCACGGATCCTTTATTGCTGCCGAGCATCACAAGAACGCCTCTGGCCAAAACCAAAGCTTTGCCATCAAATTGACTTCGCAGCCAGCAGATTCGCGCCTTCTCCAAAGCTTTTCCCCCGTCGACGGGGCGGTTGCGGAGTGCAGGGTT
>CAUZBP010000128.1:0-10219 GCA_963578105.1 Planctomycetota bacterium | reverse complement strand
AGAACTGGACGGCAGACAAGATCCTCGATCAACTCCCTGCCCGATTGAGCCGTGTGAATCGTGACGTGAAACTTACCAGCGTCGATTTCAACGAGGACGACATCGAGTTCCTCCTGGAAAACACTTTACTGAGAGAGATCGCGAGATTCGTTTCTGAGGAATCGAAACTTGATCCACTGGTGCTGAACTGGTTGGAAAATTCCAGTTCCGAACTCTCGAACGAAGAACTCCGGGACCTGAGTTTGGCCGCCCGGCTGTTCGACTGGACGATCCGTAATATTCAACTCGAAGAGTCTCGACCTCTGGTCCGAAAGCCCAAGCTGGTCGCCGGTCCCGCACCCGCCCCGCGCAACAACCCTCAGAAAACCGAGTCTCGCGACCCTTTGTCCGTTGGACCCGGCGAAATGTTTACCGTCGGTGAGACCTTGCTTACAGGGCTTGGTGACTCGCTCGATCGAGCGCGGCTGTTCATTCTGCTGTCAAGGCAAATTGGATTGCAAGCAGTACTCCTGGCAGTTGAAGAAAACAATTACTTCGAGCCACGTCCATGGTTGTGCGGCGTACTGATTCAGCAAGAACTTTACTTGTTTGACACGCAGCTAGGACTTCCAGTACCGAGATTGGATGGAGCAGGAATTGCGTCGCTGCAAGAGGTCCTCGCGGAACCTGCAATCCTACGGCAACTGGATCTCGAGGAAGAGCCCTATTGGGTCCGTGATCGCGATGTTCGGCGAGTGGTCGGCTTGATTGACGCCTCACCACGAGCGTTGTCGTTCCGCATGCAAAAAATCGAACAGCAGCTGGCTGGCGATCGAAAAATGAAACTCACCGTGGCGGCTACGCCATTAGCAGAACGTATTCGAACTTGCCCGGGAATCAAAAAGGTGCAACTCTCGCTGCTCCCTTTCGAACGGTTGAGATTTCGCAGGAATCTACAAAGGCACTTGAAAAAGGATGATAAGATTCCAAACCCCGTGGCCGGAAAAATGTTCTTCATCGAAACGATGACACCTCTTTATCGAGCTCGAATTCTACATTTTCGATCTCAATTCGACGATCAGCCGCAACGCCAAGGAGCCCGCTCCTACTACTTGAGCAGTCGCCCTCCCGACAGGCTGATTCAGCGTCTGGCAACGGATCCGTCAACCCAAGTGAAATGGAAACTCGACAAGCTGACCAGCCGGGAGCGCACGATACGCCTGCACTACATCGAGCGCGCAAAACAGGCGGCCAGTTATTGGCTGGGTCTGCTTTGCTATGAGGCCCATGATTACATCGTTGCTCGTGACTATTTTGAGACCAGGACCATGGCGGCCAGTCCCCAAGGCCCCTGGAGTTCCGGGGCGCGATACAATCTCGCCAGAACCTTCGAAATGCTCGACCAAGCCAACAAGGCTGTGAAAC
Organism: Planctomycetota bacterium; assembly: GCA_963578105.1. Classification (GTDB taxonomy): domain Bacteria; phylum Planctomycetota; class Planctomycetia; order Pirellulales; family Pirellulaceae. The sequence goes on along the minus strand of CAUZBP010000128.1, from coordinate 8,815 downwards.
TCAACACTGCCGATCAATCGCCGCAAAGGCACGGAAATCTGCTACGTGCCAAGTTCCTGGACCAGGCAGTCGCGCGAAGAAGTTCTCAGTGAAATCTGCCGGCCAAGTGATGGTCACGAACAACGAGCCTGGCCTCACGCGTCAAATTTTCCACCGGTCAATCGCTCAAACGCTTCAACGTACTTCGCGCGGGTTTGTTGAATTATTTCGTCGGGCAGGGCAGGGGGCTGACTCTCTTTGTCCCAGGAGGTGGATTCCAGCCAGTCGCGAACGAATTGCTTGTCAAACGAAGGAGGATTTTTCCCGGATTCATACAAATCGGAGGGCCAAAAACGTGAACTGTCCGGCGTAAGCACCTCGTCGATCAGAATGAGTTCACCATCCGCCCAGCCCCATTCAAACTTTGTATCAGCAATGATAATGCCACGCTGGCTTGCATATTCAGCACCGCGTTGATAGACGTCAAGACTTTTCTCACGCAACGTCGTCGCCACTTCGGTACCAACAATCTCGCACATCCGTTCAAATGAAATGTTGATATCATGGCCGGTATCTTCTTTAGTCGCCGGAGTAAAAATCGGTTCTGCAAGCTGGCAGCCCAGCTCCAGGCCGTCTGGCAAACCTATCCCACAGACACTGCCAGACTGCTGATATTCCTTCCATCCGGATCCGATCAGGTAACCACGAACGACACATTCGATTGGTACCACGTTGGCTCGACGGCAAAGCATACTTCTTCCCTGCAGTGTCTTACTATCGATTTCCTCCGGAAGATCCATCTCGCTCAAATCGACGGACAACATGTGGTTGGGAACATCCAATCTATTAAACCAGAAAGCGCTGATCTGCGTGAGAACACTTCCTTTATCAGGTATACCGGTTGGCAGAACCCAATCGAACGCACTGATTCTATCCGTGCTCACCAACAACAGAGCATCACCCAAATCGTAAACATCTCGTACTTTTCCTCGGCGCACAGGCAAGGACAGCGCGGTTTCCAAAACGATGTCGTTCATGAAGATTCCTTTCCGTTTCATTTAGGTTGAACCTTGATATGCCAGCAGGCCATTCAATATATCATCCAGCGGCGGGCTGGCCAGTCCGCCTAAGCCGACTGTTGTGCCCCCGTACCTGTACGGTTAGACTCGTTTCCAGGCCCCGTGCCCGATAGCTCTGGTGGTCCGCGCTGCAACACCTCGTCGCAAACTGGAAATCACTGTTTGTCGCCGGGTTGCGAAAAGTCTCGGCGATTCTCCGGTCATCGTCCCACGCAACGCATCATCCGAACAAGTCTTCAAGGTCGCCACACCATGGGTCTGATCAAATTCCAGGTCCCCCTGCTGGAGCGGATCAAGCCGGATGTGACGGAACGTGCCTACATGGCCGATCCTGAAGGAATTCCCTGGGCTGGACACCTGTACTGGAACGGCGACTGTCTAGTTCTGTCGCGCGAATCAGACGAGTCCGGTAACTTTTACATTCCCTGGGAAGTTCCCGGCCGTGGTGAACTGATACTTTCTACAGGCGGCCTGATCGAACGGTCTGCACCCTATTCACTACCCATCGAACTTGCACGCGGTACGCTACACCGCCTGCGGTCTCAGTTGGCTGCATGGCAAATGATGGGATTACTGGTTACAGACACTGTCCAACAGGCCGTTACCGAAGCATTACATACCTTTGCGACAGCGGTCACCGACCAAACCAAAAGCCCGCAGACAGTCGAATATGCCGATCACGCACTGCACGCTGCACTACGAGCGATGGAGTTACTCATCGACCAATATTCACATCAAATTATCTCTTCAAGAAGGCAACAAACAAAAAAACTCTCAACCGTCTTTGCTGTCAACCTCGGGCACACCGTCGCAGACGACAAGCGCGCTGCACAACTCCTGACGGCCTTCAATTCGGCGGCCGTACCGCTCACCTGGGGCCAAGTCGAAACCAGTACAGACTCGATGCACTGGGAAATCCACGATCGGCAAGTGGACTGGTGTCAGCGCAAAGGAGTACGAATCATCGGCGGACCGCTCATTCGGCTCGATGCGGCAGGTCTGCCCGATTGGATCGTACTATGGGAAGACGACTTTGAAATCATCGAATCTTATGTATTGAACTACGTTGATACCGCTGTCCAACGTTATCAAAACAAAATTGCTTTGTGGAACTGCGCAGCCCGTACCAATACACAAAGTTCCCTGAAGATTTCTGAGGAGCAGCAACTCCGACTGACTGTCAAAATCATTGAGCGGGCCCGGCAGATCGAAGAACGAACTCCGATGATTGTAACGTTCGATCAACCGTGGGCCGAATACGTCGCCCGCACGCCGATGGACCTGACGCCCTTCCAACTCGCAGATACCCTGGCGCGATCCAAACTGGGTATTTCTGGCTTTGGGATCGAACTCAACTTGGGATACTGGCCGGGAGGCAGTGGATCGCGTGACCTGCTGGAAATCAGCCGGCTACTCGATCGCTGGAGCCTGCTGGGACTACCACTGGTTGTGTTTCTGGTAACACCCAGTGATACCTCCGTCGACCCGGAGGCAGCACACCAGGCACGTCCCATCAGCAGTTCACCAGATAATCAAGTCACCCCTCAGAGCCAGCAGGCTTTGATCGATCAACTGGTGCCTTTGTTGCTTAGCAAACAAAGTCTGCATGGCGTTGTGTGGAATCGACTCGCTGACGTGCCACCTCACGACTTTCCCCACGGTGGCCTGTTCGACAGGAGAGGCAGGGCCAAACCCGTGCTGAACTCCCTAACTCAGATTCGCCGGAAACATCTTGTGTAACCCGAACCGGTTGCTCAAGACTCTCCTGACACAACCTGGCGCTGCACCAAAGCACAGTGAAGCAAAACAGAGGAACAAACCTGGAAAAAAATGGTTTTCAACTCACGTGGTGACCGGGCCACCTTGACCTCGCATTTTTCCCCGCGCTCGATTCAACGTGGGGCCGATGCTGTTTTCAGACATTCCCGTCTCGTCACTGATCTCCCGGTAGCTCTTTCCTTCCAGGTGATATTTGCGAACGATCTGTTCCTCGCTGCCATTCAGACCTTCCAGAAGACGTGCAACCTCTTCACGATCACTCAAACGTTGTTCGGGCGCACTGTCTGTCGCCCGATCAGTTAAGGCCGCTTCGGCTAACACTCCCAACGAAGCGGGCGCCTTGCGCCGCAGCAATTCCTTCACAACAATCCGCCGGGAGACAACCGTCAAATAAGTGGCCAAACTGGATTGGCGACGGAATCTACGCAGGACGGCAAGATCATTCTGAACGATCGCTAAAAAAACATCGGCTGCCAAATCGTCCCGGTCCTCAGAAGTCAGTTGTATCGCGCGAGACTGGGCGGTGTGGTTGATCACGTGGATCACTAAACCGACAAACCGATCGACAAATCCCTCCCAGGATCTCGGACGACGAGCCAAGCAGTCGTCCAGCAGAATTCGGTCGATTTCAGACAATGCCACGCCAGCTGACCTGCTTTCCAATGTGCAAACAGGCCGGACACCCGCCAACCGTGAGAGCACTGTTAAGGTACACAAACGTAATCATCAATTTTAGTTAGGGCTCAAGAACGGAGCAAGGCTGACCGCTCCAATGCCGAAATACACTGATAGTAAGCAAAGGTCTTGGCTCACTGTCTTGACACTCGTCCAAGCCAGCACTAACATTTGCTCAGGTATTTTGGGCCGGAACTGCAGATGTCTGGTCTGTAGACCTCTTTCTGTCCCGAATTAGAAGGTAAATCAACACAATTTCGGTACCCTTGTTCCCCTGGGAACGGATCACCGATAGCAAGCTGGTCAAACGCCGCTACAAGGAGAAGGACGCAGATGACGCACGTGGTTGCCCAACCCTGTTTTGGCTGCAAATACACCGATTGCGTGGTAGTCTGCCCCGTGGAATGCTTCTACGAGGGTGACAAAATACTTTACATCCACCCGGACGAATGCATTGACTGCGAAGCATGCGTTCCCGAGTGTCCAGTCGAAGCCATCTTCCATGAAGACAATTTGCCGGATGAATGGAAACCCTTCCTGGAACTCAATGCCGACATGGCAACGCAGTGCGAAGTCATTACGGAAAAGAAGGAACCGTTGGCAGAAAATTAGGTGACTTTTGCTGACCAGTGTCAAAAACAGTTCGCCAACCTTCATCTTTTGAATGATTGCCTTCGGCTGCTAGCCAAGGGGTTAAATTCTGGTTGCACCAGAAATTTCTTTGTCCGCCTTGGATGTCAGGTGGCAGCCGGTGGAGGTTGTGCAAACGAGCGTTTGCAGGCGGGAAACCCGATTCAAGCTGCGTGAGCCCGCCAAGGACAAGCGTCTCCGTATCGGCAACAGCCTTTGTCTCGAGTGAAAATGCTGCCCACTTAAAGCGCGAACTCTCACAGGGAACAGATTCTTTTTGTCATCACCTGACGCCTTTTGGAACCCGCAGCCCAAAAGTGGGCAACCAGTCGTCTTGCTGAGCACTGAGCCGACACCTCGTCGCAGAGGGGGCGTCATCTGCGACGCCGATTGGGTGATGGACCCGCGTTTTAAAATCTCCTGAAGACGAGCGTTTGTTAAACACTGGCTGTACTGATAAGTTCACTCCAGCTGTTCGTTTGAAGTTCTGAACGTCGCCACACGGTGAGAGTCCTGTCATTCCCTTTTCATGTTTTTATCTTCCGTTCTCCTGGACAATGACCGTTGCCCGCTCCATTCCCCAGAACTGAAAGACATGTAACGGTTTAGCCAACCGTTGCATCCCACAATCGCACCTAGTTGCCCGCCGTCTCCTAAATGCTTCTCCCGGCACCGTCTAACCCCAACCAGTGCTGCCGTTTCCAACGCTTGTGAACAACTTCCGCACAAGTACCTCGAACAACACAAGGGGGCAGATCACAGGAATTCAAAATGGTTTTCCTCACTTTTCCGTTGCAGGGGCTTGGTGATAAAATCCGGTCAGGTAAATCAAAGCAACGAATTGCGGAAAATCTTTCCCCATCTCTTGTCGTTGGGCATCCTTTCGCATTACCATGAAGTGATAGAGATGGGCTGACGAGGAACCTGCCGTTCCAAACGTCTACCTTAAAAAATTGCATGGGGGAACCGTTGATGATTCACTACACCTGCGACCGTTGTAACCGGATTCTGGACTCGACGGAGGATTTACGTTACGTCGTAAAAATGGAAGCCTACGCGGTCATGGAACCGGCCAAACTCGGGGAGGTAGAGGATGATCGTGATCACTTGATGGAAGTACACGAAATCCTGGAACAACTCGACCAACAAGGGGCAGGTAGCATTAGCGAGCACCTTTATCAGAAACTCCGCTACGACTTGTGTTCAGACTGCCACCGAAAATTCGTAAAAGATCCTCTCGGGCGTAAGCTGACTAACCAATTCGATTTCAGCCCCAACTGATCTCAACCATGCGTCGCTCATTTCGACGCCGACCTCGACCGGTCCAGTTGACGATCATATTGATCCTCGCAGTGCTGGCCGTACGCGCCTGGCATCGCAGCGACAGTCTTGAACGCTCCGGAAATTCACCAGAGATCTTAGCCGAGGGAATCTACGAGGTTGCGCGGGTCGTCGACGGCGACACACTCGTCATCACCGGCTCAGAGGGAATCCAGGATCAGGCCGAGTCCCTGCGACACAATCAGCAGGTACGGATACGCCTGCTCAGCATTGACACTCCCGAAACGGTCAAACCCGGTGCTCCCATTGAACCCTGGGGACAGGAGGCGACGCAATTTACCCGCCAGTTTGTCGCTCAGGGGTCGGTTCGTCTTCGGTTTGACCGACGGCGCGTCGATCAATACAACCGCTTTCTGGCCTACGTCTACGTGAATGACCGAATGCTCAACGAGGAATTAGCGAGAGCCGGGTTGGCAAAAGTCAAAGTTTACCCGGGTGACTCGTCAGCCATCGGGCGCAGGCTTACACAGGCAGAAAAAGAGGCCAGGCAGGCTGCACGTGGCATCTGGTCTGGAAACCGACCTCATAAACCGTAACTTGTAAGTGCTGAAACGCCTTGCTAGAATCGCTCCCTCTTCAGTGAAGGAAAATCAGTGAAGGAAAAGGGGCAAGGGATGTGGCCGGTGGATTCCGACTTGAAGAAAGCTTGCGACTCAAATCCAAGACGGCGAACATTCCGCCTGGGAACCACGGACGACTGATCTAAGAACGCAACATTGAGTACATATGACAACAACAATCGCAGTCATCGGTGGTGACGGAACGGGTCCTGAAGTGACCGCCGAAGCCTTGAAGGTGCTGAAAGCGGTCTCTCAACTTGAAGGTTTCGACTACACGCTTCACGATTTTGATTTCGGAGGTGAGCGGTATTTACGTACCGGAGAAATCCTCCCGGAGGGGGCAGTCCAGGAGTTGAGTGACATTGATGCCATTTTTCTCGGCGCAGTGGGCCATCCCGACGTGGCACCGGGAATTCTCGAAAAAGGGCTGCTGCTCGAGTTGCGATTCCAGCTCGACCAGTACATTAACCTGCGACCTGTCAAGCTGTATCCGGGAGTGGAAACACCCTTGGCTGGCAAAGGCACCGACGACATCGATTTTGTCGTCGTGCGTGAAAACACAGAAGACCTGTATTGCGGAGTGGGCGGTTTCATGAAAAAAGGAACTGCGGACGAAGTTGCCAGCCAAACCGCACTCTATAGCCGCAAGGGTTGCGAGCGATGTTTGCGTTGGGCTTTTGAATTTACGCAACGCCGCAACAATCCCAAAGGAAAAATGCTGACGCTGGTCGCCAAAACAAACGTGTTAACGTACGGACATGATCTGTGGTGGCGAACATTCGAGGAAGTCGCACAGGATTACCCCGATGTCAAACCTGACTACAATCATGTCGACGCATGCTGCATGTGGATGGTGAAAAATCCAGAATATTACGATGTCATCGTGACAACCAATATGTTTGGAGACATCATCACGGACTTGGGTGCGATGATCCAGGGTGGCATGGGTGTCGCCGCAGGAGGCAATATCAATCCCGACCCGGGCGGTACCAGCATGTTCGAACCGATGGGTGGCAGTGCTCCCAAATACACGGGCCGGAATGTCATCAATCCCATCGCAGCCATCGCAGCCATGCAAATGTTGATCGAACACGCGGGTCACACCCGAGCTGCCGAACGGGTGCTCAGCGCCATTCAAAAAGTGACCGGCGAAAAAATGAAAAGTCAGGCCGCGGGCCAAATGGGATATGGCACCAGTGAAGTCGGGGACCTTGTCTGCGAATCTCTCTAGTGATCCCGGTGACCAAGGCTTCGACGGGCGCCGTCCCAGACAAACAGGGGTGGTTGGGCAATACCGACTTTTTATTTCCCCAACTACAGCCGCGGTCAAAAGAGGGCAAAGGGATACTCAGTCGCGTCACGGTATAGGTCGAAAAAGAAAAAACATCCCCCCAACCAGGTTCAGCCTCAAACGTTCTTCCCGACACGATTCAACCCCGGAAACCCGACAGGCGACTTATGGCCTGCTCGTAATGCGATGCAGCCTCAAGAACCTCCTGGGAGAGGTGTTGCACATAAGACTGCTGTCGAGTTCGTGTCGGGTTGTCAATCATCTGATCCAACCAGTTGTCGGGGATCTTTGGATCAACCGCAGAAAAAATCCGACTGAAGTGACGCACCAATGACCTCTTCGACCGCTTCGTGATCTCACGACGCTGGGCATCTGCGGTGGCGCGAAGTCGGCGTTCTGTAAACACTAGTTTCTCTGCGGCACGTTTGGCCGATTCGTCCCCGGCAAGGTGCAAAGCCACGCGAAATTTCGCCCGTCCAACGGCGACCAGGCTCTCGGGTGAAACAAATCCCGCGCCCTGACGACGCCCCAAAGCTTCGCAGACAACGCCCACGGAATCGGCGCGCCAGGAACGGGAAACACGAAACACCACTTTAAACTGCTGCCCGCCCTCTAAAGACGATCGTGTCGAAGGCCTGAGCTTGAAATAGACACCCGTTCCGCGGGAGGTTGTCCCGCTGGCAGCAACGAGTTCCAAAGGAGGCTGCAGTTCGTACTGGAATTTTTCGCTGTCTCTTTTCCCCCGGGAAGTCGAAGCATTTCCACTCAGATCGACCACTTGATCGTGCTTACCGGTGAAACCGATTCCCATGTTGAAACTGTTCTCTCGTGATCTCTCGACACCTATCTTTCCCGTCACATCTGATATCAGAGTGGTGCGTGGATGGTAATCCACCACCTGCAGACATTCTCCCAGACTCTCGATCCGGATCAGACACTCAACCAGATCGTCAGCATTGCCTCGTATCAGGGTCGATATCTGAAAATCGGCTTCAACCAGCTTTTGCTGAAGATCGCATTCCCTCGACTCGTCCGGGCTGACTTCCCGGCAACCTACCAGGTAAGAAACATCAAAGTTGACAGCCACTTCGGCCGTTGCAAGCGGTAGTCCAACTCCCCAGAAAACCATGATGCAGACGGCACGACAGGTTAACAAGCTACGAGAATGAGTTTTCGAACAACTTGGGTTCGTGGGGCGGTCCATCGTCCAAGAGACTCCTGTGAAGGGGAAAAGCCGTCCCTGGAGTGGTACTCGCCGTCCTAGCGAGGTGACGCGGTTCTCGACTCTTGAGAAAAGGGTAGAGGAATCGTAGAAGTCTCCGACAACAAGTCAAGGTTTTTTTTAATTTCCTTACTTACGTCAATCGCGCCGCCTCAAAGCAGTCATTTGCCCAAGTTTCCCAATCCTCATGGCCATCTGGCTGGCTGGCCGCCGCGATGCTTGTAGCGCAATTCGATTTCGCTGAATTTTTGAATTGCCG
>CAUZBP010000127.1:0-10435 GCA_963578105.1 Planctomycetota bacterium | reverse complement strand
GCGCTGGGAGGTTTGAAATCGGTGGCGATCACTGACGCGATGCAGACGATCATCATGGTCGTCGGGGCGCTGGTCTTCTTTTTTCTGCTGTGGAGCAAAGTCGGAGGCTGGAGCGGACTCGAAACGAGACTCGATGCGCACCAGCCAGGACTCGCCAACGAGCTGCTGCACATCGGAACACCCACAGAGAACGTTCCCGACATCGTCTGGGGCTGCTTCTCGTTTTTCATCATCGGATTCATGTACGCCATCGTTAACCATACACAGTCGATGCGGCTTTTCGGATCGCGCAGCGAGTGGGACCTGAGGATGGCGGTCGTGCCAGCTTCCGCAATTCTTCTGGTCACCACTTTCATCAACCTCATGGTGGGCATCATGGGACGCGGACTGTACCCCGAATTGTCTGCGTTGCCGCTTGACGAATCGCTTCAGAAGGGCGACTCCATCTATCCCTTGTTGATCAACGAAGTCGCAACCGTCGGCTTGAAGGGACTCATCGTGGCGGGGGTTGTCGCCTCGATCTTTTCGACGTTTGATTCCATCGGATCGACGCTTTCGTCGCTGCTGGTGCGGGACGTGTACGCACGTCTTGTCAAACGAGACGGCGATGATCGGCACTACCTGAGCGTGGGTAGATGGCTGACGCCGGTGATTATCTTCGGATCGTTCGGTTACGTACCGTTTATGGGTGGGGGCATGCTCCTCTACTATCTGGATCTGGTGGGAGCCTTCGTCGTTCCCCTGTTAACGATGTACCTGATGGGCAGCTTCACTCGCGTCCACAGAAGATCGGGTTCGATTGGCCTTATTTTGGGGGTCATCTATGGTCTTGGCCGGCTCGTGTGGCCCGACCTGTACCCAGGGATTCTCGCCGACAAATTTGCGGCGTACTTCTTCACCATCCTGGCCACTGCGGGAACCATGGTCATCGCATCACTCGTGATGGGCTGGCAGCCGCGCGGAGAGCTTCTTCACGAGGAACAATCCGGCTGGCTACGGCAGAGTCAACTGGAGGCGCGACAGCTTGCTATTTCCGAGGATAAATCTCGTAGCGACGCCCTGCCGCTGACCCTCGGAATTATTCTGATCGCCGTCGCCGTGGGGCTGGTTGTCCTGTTTTGGTAATAGAAATCCAAACGACCAGCGCAGTCGTTCGGATAGCTAGACACCAACCTGGTCGGCAAGCGGCGGCGCTGCCACCAGGCGACAGTTGGACCGCGGACCCGTCCGCTGCAACAGACACCCACTTTACAGGGCCAAACAGAGAATATTCCTGACACGGTCAACCGGTTCCCACTGCACATTTCTGGTCCTTCACCCCGGCAAGTACGTTGTCATGCTCAGCCCGTCACTAGCAAATCCTCTATTCATTTGTTTTTTTTTATTTTATCGAACCGCACCAACTACCATATAATTCGGAGGGACCCGTTGCCTCGGCCTCCTGACCAGCGTCGACAATAGCACACTTTCATATCTGCTCTTGCCAGGAAGAACTCGAATTCATGAACGCGTTCGTACTCCTCACCGCTCTCTTTGGTGCCGACTATTACGTCGAGGATTACCGAGCTGCCCACGGCACGGACCAGGCGACGATTGCAGCCGCCTTGAACGCTTCCTTACACGGAATCCCCTCTTGGAATGCGATTCACTTCGATGGCTCCAGAACTTATACCCTGCATGAGGAAATCGCCGCCTTTCAGGGACAGACTCTACGAGGGCACGGGGCAACGCTCCGGCGCGCCGATGAATGGAACGTCCGCTTGACACAACCAATCAACATTGGTGACACGGTCTTTCATGTGGATACGGTTCCACCCGATATTTTTCCAGGAGTCTTGATCACTCCCGTAGAAGCCACTGGAAACGGAGACCACGGGGATGGAGACACTTTCGGGGGCATGAGAGTGCAGTCGTTTGATGCGACTGCTGGTACCATCACCGTGAGGCACGCGGCCAGAAAAATCTTTTCAGTGAACTCCGGTATCTACAACGTGGATCCCATGGTCAGTACCTGGCAAGGGGGCGTGGTCGACAACTTTGTGTTCGACGGCAATCGTGAAAACAATGATTCACATGTTTCCTGGCTCTACGAAACCGCCGTTTACGTATGGAACGGTGGTGCTGAAATAAAAAACAACATCTTCAAGGAACTTCCCGGGCAGGGAGTTTACATCTTTAGTGGTGACGACACGAATGTGCATCACAATCTGTTCCACGACAACAACTCATCGGCCATACATTTTTCACGTACATATGAAGGTGGTGGATTAACTCATTTTAAAAATAACATGATCGTACGTTCGAACCAGGATGCTGAACGGGTTGGACACAGTGAAGGTGCCGTTACGATCAGTTATCGTAACGACAACATCCGGATCACTGACAACCTTGCTGTTGAAGTGAGTGAACCATTCATCGGAAACTTTGGCCCTTGGATGGAAAACTGGGTCGTGGAAGGAAACAAGCTGTACGACGTCAACGGAATGTTTTTTGGACGATTTCACTGGTCCGGTTTTGATCCAACAGGATTCGTCTTCAATAACAACATGTGCCAGGACTGCGGCCTGAGTGAATTGCAGGGTGAAACTCCCTATAACCAGAGCGGCTTTGATAATAGCTGGCAAGACTTTCAACTCCACGACAACGAAATCATCGATGGAACGGTATCGTTGACAGACGTTGGCAGTGGATCGATCAGCGGCCTGTCCCTCAAATCCTGTGGCATACAACTCATGGTCAACCATTCCTCCATTTCCATGGATGGAATCGAGACAACTGCCGCCTGTGACTTGAAACAGGACGGGGCAGCCAAGCTCTCCTATGACCCGGTGACCGGTTACACCTCTTTAAATCTTAACAACACACCGTTAGGTGAAATCTCTGATCTGCTCATCGTTCTGGATGACGGATCCCTGATCACTTCCCATAACCCTTCGTGGCTTCCGCCCGGACTGGATATCGAAACCGACATTCTCGTGGCGCGATGGTCAGACGTTGCTGATCACTATGGAAAACTTGCCAGGCAGAAGGCCACCGTTGCTGAACCTGGCGGAGGCTTGATGTGCGCCATGGCCTGCCTCTTACTGTTACTGAGTCCACGGGAGTTTCAGTCATGTCGTGCTGGATTTTTGTTCGGTGGACCCGATGTGGTACCCGTCAACCCGCGTTCTTCTTTCGGTTGCCTAACATTGATTCCGGACCGCTTGTGTCACTTTAAGATTTCCAAGTTGAACGACAGAACACAAACCGAACGGGCGGAGAAAACCACGCACACCCACTGAACAACGTCTTTCTCATATTGGTCGATGAGGAGCATGCCCGACCGGACCAAGATCCAGGTGACGGTGGTCGAACACCCGTTTGTTGTTTTCTGAGTCCCCAACAACGTTTTCCCTGAATCATGCCTTGTGACAAAATTATGTTATGAGACGACGTTCGTTGATAATAAACGCGAAACCGGGTTCCGCCGCGCGAACCCCGGATGATTTTGTCCTCGGTATTGGCCTTCTACACAACTCCTCGTAAGGCGACAGCAAGTACAATAGAAGAAGTCCCTCGACGTTTTTCGACCCGTTCAGTGATCACGATGTCAAGTCTGACACATCTCGTGTTACGTGAACATTTCTGGTTTCTCATGCGTCAGGTTTTGAACTGCCACTGTTCAATGGAACTATTCGAGAAATGAACAAACGATGAAGTTGATCATTGCCTGTACGATTGCCGCATGGTTCACCTGGATCCTGCCCGGCGGACAAACGTTGGCTTCCAATTGGGAACATCAAAGCTCCCCATGGGGGTCAACGCCAGACCCCGGCTGGGCGCTTGACTGGCCCACCGGCATGGCCTGGGCGCTGGGGCCGGGCGGCACGACGATTCGTTCTCCCATCGAGACGGCACAACCGACGTCACTGAGTTGGAGCATTGTTCCCGGAGGTACCGGGGATGCGGTGACTTCCGGCCGCTATACAGAGGACATTACGTCCCTTGGCGTGGCGGGCCTCTCGGGAATCACCGATTATCAGAACGTCCTCGGCGGAGTCATCGACGAGTGGGCAAGCGTGTGCGGGATCACCAACCTCGGTTACGTGGAAGAGGACGGATCCGTGCTGGTAGGCGGCGTTGGTGATACGAATGCTGACGGCTTTCAGCACATCACGGATCGCGGCCCCGCTGCAGGTGCCGGGCATGTCCGTTTCATGGCGTTTGATTCGAATTGGATCCCGCCTTCGAAGTATGCCCAGGCAACGTTTATTCCTGAACCCGGATCGCAGGTCGATAACATAGGCAACAATCGTAAAGCCGGGGACGTTCGGTTTCGCTCGGATGCGAGTATTTGGGGACTTGGCAGCGATTCGTTGCACTTCCGCAACATTGCGCTGCACGAAGTCGGACACGTCCTGGGTTTTGGCCATAACAGTATTTCCGATTCGGTGATGTCCTATCCCTACACCGAATGGAATCTTGGTACAGGCGATGTAGAGGGTGCAATTGCAATCTACAGCCGCGTCACCGTCCCCGAGCCGGACACCCTGATGCTGCTGTCTCTGGGATCACTCGGTTTGCTACGCAGACGTAAACAGGCTAAAAAACCTGTGTCAACGATGTGAACGGACTGACGCTTTCTAAAATGTTGGTCTGGTTTGCCACAACACATCTGCGCGTACAACGGTCCCGAGTTCCCGGCACGGGGCGTCCATCGCAGCTCCGATGTGCTCGCGCAGCCGGGTACAGACAACTGGGAGTCATCAACCTGATCACAGTTCGTGGATCGTGGCAAAGGCGTTGAACGCCATCGACCGCCTTTCGCCGGTTCCGCGAAACGGTTCTGAACCGTGTAGGAGCCAGCCGGGAAAGACATATAAGTCACCCACTTCCGGCTTGAAGCTGATCAACGTCTTGGACAACCACTGTTTGCCACCAGTTAGAAAGTTGATGTGGCCGGCCTGTCGTCCGGAAATGTAGGTGAGTGATTCCTCGTACGGTTCGTTGTCGAGTTGGGGAATCTTCAAGTAGAGGACCCCGGAAATGTCTCCCGAGTGAAAGTGAACCGGGCTGGGTGTCCCCGCATACTGACTAACAATCCAGAATGTCTCAAACATCACATCCTTGACAACGGTGTTTTCCACACCCGCCAGGTAGCGCTTGATAAGATTTGCAGTTTGCTGCGCAACTGAGTCCTCACCTCCCGAAACGACAACGTCTTCCGGCAAAATAAACTCCATGCTCTGATCCGAAGAAACGACTTGGTCCGCGTAACGGTTCACCTGCTCCACCAGAGATTCCGGCAAGCGGATCTTGGCGATCAGGGGACCAAACGGAGAATAAAAATCGATCGGAGGAGATCCCTGGCCGGTGAACGCAACGCCAGCCTCCGCTTCAAATGCCTTGAGCGATCGTGTTTTACTGTTCGCCATCTTATCGGTCCAATTCTCGGCCCAGGACGCCACTGGATTGTGTGCATGAGCCGGATCGAATCATGCAACACGTTAAGTGAGGTGGTTTCTTTTTCTGGATTTTTTTGCGATCGCTGACGGCATTCAAGGGGCTGCGGAGTTTTACAGACGAGTCAGTCAATTCTCGGTGGCACTGTCATCGACGAGCGGGCAAGTGTACCACGGATTGCCATCTTGGTGAATCGAATGAGTCAGGAATGGTATGGGTGAAAAAAAACAATGGGTGGACAACGGAGTACCAGACATCCTGACACCGCTGTTTGTTGTTCCCTGACCATCCGGGATACGACGCTAAATAACCAGGATGCGGTCATGAGTGTACCTAGTCCAGTGCGATGTCCGGTTCCCAGAGGGGCCGTTGCCGAGCTTCGTGAAAACCCTGGTTGGCGGGTTCCAGTCGCCAGATCTGGACAGTACGGATCGTCGTGGGAGCGCCAAAGGAATAGATGTACAAACCGTTTGCGGCCTCGTTATCCATGTGGACGGCAACCGCAGCTTGACGATCGCTGGCAAACAGTTCAACCAGATATTTATCGATGAAGATGTGCAGCACCAGGTCCTCATCCGCCGCCAGATCGGCGACAGAAAACGGCACTTCTGTCGTGCCGATACGACAGGTGCCGGTTTCCGGGTGCAGGATCAGGGGCAATCCCTGCTGGTCTTCACCGGCAAACAATTGGAACCCGAATCGTTTGCGCAGTGCCTCTGCCCTGTCAACCGTGATCTTGATTTCAAAGGCGTCTCCGTCAAGGTCGGCAATGCGGCGCCTGGCCATGCCACCATGTTTACACTCTGGCGGTGTTACCGTCAGCTCGGTCAGCGTAACCGGTTCACGGCGCAGGGACTCCAGTTCGCGCAGGGGCCTGATGCGGAGACTGCCATCTGCCCCGAGGCTTAACTCACGGGGTAGGGACTGGACCGTTTTCTTGTTGATCGACTCATCGAGCGTGGCGAACCAAGCCCACATCACACGGCGGTCGTCCGGTGTGAGCAGACTTTCGGGGGCAAACATGTCGGCATGACGCGTATCGTAGAGCGGCTGCTCCGGTCGCTGCCAGTTCATCCGCCCATGCACCTGTGGCACAAACTGCTCACGTTCGGCATCCCAATCTCCCAGATAATAGCGGCAGCCGAAAGGGTGGCTGATGCAGATCAACATCCACTTGTTGCCGAGGCGAAAAAAGTTGGGACAGGAAATATCTTCGCCAAAGGCGACCTCCGGCAAATCGTGTTTCAGAAAATCGCCAACAAAGGTCCAGGTCACGAGATCCTGTGACTTGAACAGCGGCGGATTCTGTCCACCGGAGATTGCGTAGTAGGTCCCGCCAATGAGAAAACAGTCCGGGTCCCAATGCAACATCTGCGCAGGCTTTCCATCTGCCATTTTTGGTTCTACCGGGTACGGCTTTTGCCATTCCGAGAGGCAGTTGTCTTTGGCAATGGCGATTTGGTTTCGACCAGAACCCTGACCGTGGTAGATCACGGCGGGACGGCCTTCCTTGGTAATGAATCCGGTGCCGCTGTACATGCCGTGGCCAGTGAAGGACATCTGGAGTTTGGTCGCCTGCCAGGTCCAATGCAGCATGTCCGTGCTTGTGACGTGCACAAAGCAGA
The DNA here is from genome assembly GCA_963578105.1 of Planctomycetota bacterium. GTDB lineage: Bacteria > Planctomycetota > Planctomycetia > Pirellulales > Pirellulaceae. Next base: position 3,368 of record CAUZBP010000127.1, on the reverse strand, counting down.
AGGAACGGTTGTCCTGCCACGGATGTTGCAGGATGTAATGCAGGTGATAAGTACCATCCAGACAGAATGCCGCGTTGGGGTCACCAGGCACGCTGTCGCCACCCGGATGCATGAGATGAAAGTTCAGGGCCAGATCATCCGGCAAAACACTGAGGTTGTTCGCCTTATTCATGGGCAACACGGTCCGGGGCGGATGGGGGCGGCGGGCTCTTGCGTTCGTACATACCGCAAAGTCTGCAACTGGTCAATCGCACGACACACCTCTCCAACTCACCTGTTCTCGCCTTGGACCGGCCGCGTGAGAGACCATTCTTTACTGCTGTTACCGCGTGTGTGAATCCGAAGAATGTGTTAAACTTGCCGCTTCACCCGCTCCTCCCATAGCTGCCATGCTCGCCACCATCGGACCCGTTGACAGCGCCGTTATCCTGATCTATTTCGCGGTGATCGTCTGCATGGGTACGTTTCTGTCACGGCGGCAGAACTCGACAGAAGAGTATTTTCTTGGACGGCGGTCCATGCATTGGTTGGTCGTGGGCATCAGCATTCAAGCGTCGCTGATGTCGACCATCAGCTACTTGTCGGTGCCTGGCGAACAGATCAAGAACGGATTGATGTGTCACGCTGCATTTTTGGGCATGTTTCCCGCGATTGGTGTGATCAACTTCCTGGTACTCCCATACCTTTTGCGGATGCGCATCACAACGATTTATGAGATGCTCGAACGCCGCTTTAACCTGGCCGTTCGCATGGTCGGCATGTCCATCTTCATACTATTGCGCGTGATCTGGATGGGGCTGGTGGTTTACACCGCGTCCTTTGCGCTGGCCGAGATCACGGATTGGAATTTGTCGGCAATCGTTGTGGGCCTGGCGATCATCGGCACGGTTTACACCTGGATGGGCGGGATGAGGGCCGTGATGTGGACGGATGTGGTGCAGTGGTTTGTACTGTTCGGCGGCAGCCTGTTCTGCATCGGATTTATCATTTTCAAAACGTCCACTGGTCCGGCAGATTGGTGGCAGACCGCCATGACGATCCCCTACCCGGAACAGCCGTTTTTTGACCTGGATCCTCGCGTGCGGATCACCGCCTTCGGCATGATCGTACAAACATTTTTTGCCAAGATCTGCCTGCACGGTTCGGATCAAGTGGCCGTGCAGCGATACCTGTCGACACCGTCGTCGCGCGCGGCGGGCAAATCATTTCTCGCTTATGTGGCTTGTGGTATTGCTCTGCTGGTCGTGACCTCCGTGCTGGCCCTGGCTTTGACAAGTTACTCCCAATACAGCCTGCAAGGTGCCGCTTGGAGCGGACCGTCCGACGCGGACAAAATATTTCCCTGGTTCATCGCCCACTCGCTGCCGGTGGGCGTGCGGGGCCTGGTCATCGCGGGTCTGTTGGCCGCGGCAATGTCCAGTATCGACTCGGGCATTAACAGTCTTTCGGCCGTGGTGACTGTCGACATCTATCAGCGATTTTTCAGAACCGACGGCGACGATCGGCCGGCGCTGTGGGTGGCCAAGTTGGTAACGCTGCTGGCCGGCCTGCTATCGGTCGTGATGGCGTATGCCATGCACTTCCTGCATGATGAGCATCGCAACCTGTTTGAAGTGATGAACAAGTCCACCGGCGGTCTGCCGGGAACACTTGGCATGATCGTTCTGGCTGCGATCCTGCTGCCACGCTGCGGCAGTGCGACCCTGCTTGCGGGGGCCGCTGTCAGCATGACCTGCGGCTGGCTGATTACTTTCAGTGCCGAACTGTTCGGAGCCCACTGGGGCATCTCGTTCATGTGGATCATCCCGGCGGGGTGCGTTTCCGGACTGCTGGTGACGGCAGTTCTGACGTTGATCTTTCCTGACAGCCGCCATGAGAGTCCGTGAGCGCGGGGATGTTCAGCCAGACACGTTCATCGGGCGACAACGTTCATTGGGCGACAACGTTGCCTGGGCAGCGGGCACGCTCCCGCAACTATTCCAGATTCGCGTGCCGCGGAAACATGTTGTCGGCGGTCACGCCCTCCTGACTCATCAGCGACAAAATCAGGCAATCCAACAACACAAACAGCGACTGCTCAAACAGGCTGCCCATGGGTTGGATCGAGGTTGCCCCAGATTCCGCAAGCGGCGCTTTGGGCGAGGGGGCCGGAATCAGCACGACCTGGTCAGCCACGTCCGCAATCGGCGAACGTTCTGCCAGGGTAAAAAGTAAAATAGTGGCGTCCAGTTGCCGGGCACGATTGGCCATGCTGACCAGGCTTTCCGTTCGCCCCGATCCGGAGGCAATGACCAGTAAGTCATTCGCCCGGATGGCGGGTGTCGTCGTCTCGCCAACCATGTGAACCGTCTTGCCCAGATGCATCAATCGCATGGCGAAACCTCGCGCGCCCAGGGCGCTGCGACCTGCTGCTGCTACAAAAATCCGGGATGCGTTTTTCAGTCTCGCCAGAGCGCGCTCCACCTGTTCATCCGACACCGTTTCCAGGCAGGTAGAGATCTCGGCAGTAACCTGCGTCATGATGTCACGGGGTGTCGACATGGCCAGTAGCCGTTTCAATGATTCGTTTGAGTTGTTCTGCAGCACGACGTGCGTCGGGCGCTGTTGCGATTCCACCGCCAACCACAATGATATCAGCTCCCATGTCCAGCGCGGCCTGCACATTGTCCAGACCGATACCGCCGGCAATCGCCAAAGGACACTGTACGGCTTCCCGCACATCGTGCAAGTGGGCCAGGGGGTCGATACCCGTTCCCTGCACATCATACGCGGTGTGCAGACAGATGGCGTGTACCCCCATCTGCTCCAACTGTTGAGCTCTCTGCCGCACATCCGTCACGTGAATCATGTCAATCATGATCTGAGCACCATGCTCCTCGGCAGCCGTCAATGCTGCCCGGATGGTGATGTCATCCGCAACCCCCAGAACTGTCGCCAAGTGGGCACCACGCCGGAAGGCGCTGGACGCCTCCAGATGCCCCGCGTCGGCAATCTTGGTGTCTGCCAAAAATTGTCTGTCCGGGTAGCGCTCACGTAATGCTTCCAAAGCGGCCAACCCTTGTTCAATCAGCAGTGGCGTACCAATTTCCGCAATGTCAAAAAATGGATAGGCCGATTGGGCGAGTTGCAGTGCATCGTCGATGGTGGTGCTGTCGATTGCCAGTTGTAAACGTGCCATCCTGTGGTCCTTGGGGTAAGTGTTGCCCACTTGGGGGGTGTCGTTGAACGAAGGGAGAATGCGGTGTTTTCGGGATTGTTCTAGTGGAGTTCGATCCCGGGAATCCGGTCACGTGGCAATGGTATGGCGGACCCCCTGTAGTTGGCAGCGAGTGGCCCGATGGCGTCCTTGGCCGCCTGTGGCCAGAACT
>CAUZBP010000126.1:0-10771 GCA_963578105.1 Planctomycetota bacterium | reverse complement strand
CAGACGCTCGACTCGCACACCCCATCGAAGGATTAACATTTCGTGTCTTACTTCCGATCCGCGATTCGCAACATGACAGGTTACGTTCCTGGCGAACAGCCTCAGCAAGGCAAGTTCATCAAGCTCAACACCAACGAGAATCCCTACCCACCTTCTCCTGCAGTTGTTGCGGCAATTCAAAACGTGCTGAGAGAGGGACTACGGCGGTACCCGGATCCCTGGGGAGATGCTTTTCGCATTCGGGCCGCAGACGTTTTGGGGGTTCAACCTGATTGGATCCTGTGCGGCAACGGTAGCGATGACATTCTCACCATCGTGACCCGTGCCTTGGTGGGAGAAGGGCAACAACTTCGTCTACCGACTCCGAGCTATGTGCTCTACCGGACTCTGGCAGAAATTCAAGGTGCTGACTGCGACGAAGTACCGTTTAACCGGGACTGGACGCTACCTGAGCAATTCACGGCCGGATCACAAAAATTGCGATTGGCATTTCTACCAAATCCCAACAGCCCTTCGGGAACGGTCATTCCTCCGGAACAGATTCTCGAACTGGCCAACCGTCTGAATTGTCCGCTCTTAGTGGACGAAGCATATGCGGACTTTGCGGATACCAACTGTTTGCAACTGGTCGGGCAAAATGAAAAAATCATGGTTTCAAGAACCATGAGCAAGTCCTATGCTCTCGCCGGCCTGCGTTTTGGATTTATCGTGGCACAGCCACAGGTCATCGCCGAACTGGCGAAGGTCAAGGATTCCTACAACTGTGACGCCCTGGCAATTGCGGGTGCCACGGCGGCAATCGACGATCAAGGATGGCAAACGGAAAATCGTGCCAAGGTAATCGCCACACGTTGCCGCCTGACCGAACGGATGTGTCAACTTGGATTCACGGCCGCCCGGTCAGAGGCAAACTTTGTCTGGTTCACTCATCCAACGGAAGCGGTAGAACCGATCTATGCCCGACTGAAGCAGAACCGCGTTCTGGTGCGATACATGGATTTCCCAGGCTGGGGTGACGGCCTGCGCATCAGCGTCGGAACTGATCAACAGATTGATGCCTGCCTGGACCTCATCCAAGACTTTGTTCCCTAGGCATCCGGTTGAACGGAAGCCGCTGCTTAAACTCGCCAGGCGTGACTGGCTGTGAAAGACAACGCAGCGTCATCGATTGCCCGCCTGGAAACAACACTGAAAGTCGGAGCAACGTACGAATTCCAGACTGGGATGAACGGCAACCCTCAATTGTCTTCGCTCCTGGAAGGCAGATCCCAGAAAGTGCCCGTGATGCCCGAATTGGGAGCCATGTACACTCCGTCGGCGGTGGTGGGTCCGACGGCTGCATCATGAGCGTAGCAGACCGTTAATACACGACCCGCCGTCACCTCGAGGGAAGAACTGTAACCCTGATTCATGGTTGGACATTCACGCAACAACCAGGACGTTTTACCCCAGGTCTGACCACCGTCATCACTCAACCGTGCATAAATACCCAGGGGTTTCACGCGGCGACCGTAAGTCGCCAGGATGCGTCCGTCTGAAAGTTTCATGAGCCTGACGCAGGCACCCGACAAAAGTTCCGTCTCCACCGGGTCGCTCCAAGTCTGACCACCATCGAGCGACTGGTTGCGCCAAAAGAGACCATCTCGCCCGTTGGCGGCCTCTTCGACACGGTGCATGGCCAACAGATGATTCGGCGCCAACTCCAGTACGGCAGGCTCAGCGTAACCTCGAGTCTTTCGGCTTCCTTGAGCAAGCATGGTCGCCCCGGACCAGGTTTTGCCCCCGTCGCGGGAAAAATGCGCAACCGCCGAAGTCGGCTGCCCCTCTTGAAGACTGCCATAAACGGGCGCCAACAGTATTCCGGACTCCAACCTGATGGGAGCTGCACAGGGGTGCATTCCCGGTGCAAACAGCACGGTGTGGTGAAGCAGCCAATTCAGGCCGAAGTTTTCGCTCCAACACCAAAAACCTCCCACGCTTCGACTGGGATATTCTGATCGAGGCCAGGCTGCCGGACTTTCTTTACCAATCCGGTGGGCTTCCGCAACGGGAACCACTTCGTGCATGGCCAGCAACCCGCCGACGTGTCCGTCACCGAGATAAATCGTGGACAGTTCCTGGCCACCCCCGGCAGCCATCTGGGTTGCATTTGCCACGTCCCAGGTTTCTCCCAGGTCGTAGGAACGCATGATCGTGATAATGGACCGCGGGTGACTGTGACGAGTATATTGCTCTCGCGGCGCTTGCCGAAACGTCAACAGTAATTCATCACCCTCCAGGCGTACTACGTGTGGAAACGCCGTGTACTTATTCGGGTCAAATAAAATATCCGTCTGTCGAATTCCGTCCGGGCGTTGGACGTTGAGCGACAGATCGTCTTCGGTCAACTCGGCAAAAGCGCTATCGGCACACCAAAACAGCCCGCCGAAAAAACATGCTCCCGCAAGGAACACAAAGCACGGGCTGAACCAGCGTTGGACAAAGTGGCACCCGGGGAATTGCTGCATCATTTGCTCCGATCGTGTTGGCAGGAAATCCATGGCATCTCACAAGAACATATCACACCAGAGAACCGAGATCCAACGACCTAACGTGGTTCCGACATCCTGGCGATCATACCCCGTGCAAGGGGTGAACACCAACTCCTGCACACGACGGATGCAAAGAACGTCCTCGTACCTGCCGAACAGGTGGCTTGCCATTTTGCCTGGAAAAACAAGTGGATTTTCCGACCTTTGATCCGACCGTCGCTGCTGCCGCCAAACACGGACGGTTTCTGCAGCGGAACAGAACCATTACAAACATTCCGTGACGAATCGATCCTAGAGGGTGCCTTTCGTGCTGGGAATTCCCGGCATGCGTGGGTCGATCTCAACTGCCATGCGCAGTGCCCGGGCAACACTTTTGAAGACCGCCTCACTGATATGATGCGCATTGCGGCCATGATGCAGGGTGACATGCAGGTTACACAGAGCGTTGGCAGCAGCAGCATGCCAGAAATCTTCGACCAGCTCACTCTCAAATTCGCCAATTTTAGAAACTGGAAAGGCAGCATTAAAAACGAGGAAAAAACGGCCACTGAGGTCAACGGCACTACTTACCAAAGTCTCCTCCATCGGCAACATGAAGTGGCCGTAGCGGCGGATCCCCGCCTTGTCACCCAATGCCTGGTGCATTGCTTGCCCGAAGCAAATTCCGATATCTTCCACCGTGTGATGCTGATCCACGTGCAAGTCGCCTTGCGCCTCCACACTCAAATCAAAAGCAGCGTGCTTCGCCAACAACGTCAGCATGTGATCAAAAAAACCCACTCCCGTGTTGGATTCAGATTGACCGGTTCCATCGAGATTCAATTCCAGCCGGATTTCTGTTTCTGCAGTCTTACGTTGTATTTTGGCTGAGCGTGACATGGTAAATCTCTGACTTCAAAATTCCGTGTGACTGGCGGTTGGTTTCTTTCGGACTACAAACGAATCCATTCCTGCAACAACAGCTTCCGCTCTCAGTTGGACAAACTGACCGGCTAATCGTTCACGGATGTTTCTAAAAACCTGGCCAACTTGTGAAAATCGCTTTGGGTGTCGATATGGCGCACCATGGTCACAAGAGATTCCTGATCAATGAGGTCCTCGAAACGGACAAAGTGTAGTTCGAGCTGTCCTTTGACACTAACCATCACACCGTCCAACTCTCGCTCGACCAGTGCCCGGTAGGCACCGACACCCAATTGGCTGCCTAACATCACGTCGAAGGCGTGTGGCTTGGCGCAGCGGGACTCGTAACCTAACTGCAAGCCGGTTACCCTTCTTTCACGACCGGTCGCCTGTTTGTATTTCTCGGCTACCAGGCCGGCAAACATGCGGCCCAAATTGATGTGACCGATCGAGATGTGTCCATGGTCGTCGCGAGGCACGCCTTCCAGGTATCCGACGGGCAGCAACTCTGCCAGGCCTTCGGACAGCACCAATACCCCAAATTCCTTTCCTTCCGCTTCGCGAGCCAGCATCGTCCGGACAATACGGTCTACGACATGATCCACATCCATAACAGAGCGCGACGCACCCTGAACATCCGCACTTTCTTCCTGATCGACAAGGTACTTACCATTGATGTCTTCCACACTGATTACCAAACTCGCCTCACCGGCAATCGCAGCACCATAGGCCAGCCAGCCGGCGCTCCGTCCCATGGTTTCGGTGATGAAATAAGAACTCGTAGCTTCAGCATCGAACAACAGGTTTCGGACCTCCGCAGCCAACGTCTCAACAGCCGTGAAATAGCCGAACGTGAAATCAATTCCCGTGTAATCATTGTCAATCGTTTTGGGCAGGTGGACGATGGGAATCCGATACGCATCCTCGGAGAGTCCCTGCTGGTATCTCTGAAGTTTGTTGGCGGTTTTCAAAGTGTCATCACCACCAATGGAAATAAGTCCGTCAATCTCCAGTGACCGCAGTCCATCATAAACCCGCCGCAAGGGCTCTGTCCGGTCGGGGTCAAGCAGATGATCCGGATGAGAAACATCCTTTCCCGGATTGGCGCGAGAGGTACCGATGATGATCCCCTGCGAGTTCCGTGTACGCGACAGCACCTGAGAATTCAGTGGAATAAAATCCTGGCCCTTGCGCAGCGGATTCGCGACGTCGTACTGCATCAGGTTGTTGTACCCATTCAAAATGCCAACAACCTCAATCCGGTTCCGCAAAAACGAGGTGGCGCACGTCGAAATCACGGCGTTGGCAGCCGGAGCCGGTCCACCTGCAAACAGGATTGCGACCCGGCGAAAATCACTCGCGTGCTGGGGGGGCGGTGAAAGGGAACTCGACATCAGACTGGCCTAGCATTCGGCTGGAGTTTTTGTGCTGGATCCATTCAATTCTACGTCACAGAGCGATGTTGCAGGATACCCCACCGAAGCAGCAGTGTCCGCGGGCTCTTGGAACCACGCCCCATTGCATGTAGCACCTCGGGATTGCAACACATCGCCGCGACAGTCGTCTTCAGCCTGTCTCGCCGGTATCCACCAGATCGGCGCGTAGGATCAGGACATCCACGTACGTTCCACGAATCCGGTGTCGACTCCTCCCTCGACAAAATCAGGATGACTGAGAACCTTCTGGTGAAATGACACGGTGGTACTGATTCCTACGATACGCAATTCTTCCAGGGCCCGGAGCATCGTACCGACCGCCTCGCTGCGACTGGGCTGATGGACAATGAGTTTCGCGATCATCGAATCGTAGTGGGGTGGAACCGTGTACCCGGCGTGAACGTGCGTGTCCAACCGCACTCCAAAGCCACCTGGCATAATGATCTGTTCGATCCTACCCGGATTTGGCTGAAAATTCTTGTCCGGATTCTCAGCGTTGATACGACATTCTATCGCCGTTCCGTTGGTTTGAATCTGCGATTGTTTGACGGAGAGTTTCTCACCCGAGGCAATTGCAATTTGGGACTTGATCAGGTCAATACCCGTCACCATTTCAGAAACCGGGTGTTCAACTTGAATGCGAGCATTCACTTCGATGAAATAGAAGTGATTCTCCTGATCCACAATAAACTCGACCGTCCCCGCGTTGCTGTAGTTTGCCTTTTTGATCAAACGAACAGCCGCTTTGCACATGTCCTGGCGGATGGAGTCCGGCAAGTTGGGAGCAGGACTTTCCTCGATCAATTTCTGATGACGTCGCTGCGTCGAGCAATCACGTTCCCAGAGGTGCACCACGTTGCCATGCTGGTCGGCTAGAATCTGAACTTCTACGTGTCGTGGACGCTCGATGAATTTTTCCAGATAAACCCCTGCATTTCCGAAAGCCGCCTCCGCCTCTGCTTTGGCTGCCTGGAAAGCCGACTTGAGTACCAAATTATTGGCAGCCACGCGCATGCCTTTTCCACCACCTCCGGCCGTCGCCTTGATCAGAATGGGATAACCGATCTCTTCAGCCAACTGGACGGCCTGACTTTCCGTGTCAACCAGTCCATCACTACCGGGTACAACAGAAACCTTGGCGTCACGGGCCAGTTTGCGGGCCTGGTTCTTGTCTCCCAACAGGCTCATTGCCTCCGGCGTTGGCCCGATAAAATCGATTTTGCAACTGCGACAAATCTCGTTGAAATGCACGTTTTCGGCCAAGAATCCGTAACCCGGATGAATCGCCTCGACATTGCCGACTTCCGCAACGCTGATGACACGGTCGATCTTGAGATAACTCTGAGATGATTTGGCGGAGCCGATACAATACGCTTCGTCCGCCAGGTCCAAATAAGCGCTGCCCCGGTCCGCCTCGCTGAATATAGCAACCGTCTCAATGCCCATTTCGCGACATGCCCGTATCACGCGAAGAGCGATCTCACCCCGATTGGCAACTAAGATTCTCTTATACATAGCTAGGCCAGCCACCTGGAATCACACAAACGGTCGAAGTCGTGTCGTTGGCCAGAAATGCACTCCCGCCATCAACCATTTGTGTCCACTTTGAACAGTGGTTTTCCGAATTCCACCGGTTCTTCATTTTCCAACAGAACCGCTACAACCCTTCCCGACACGTCGGCAGGAATCTCATTAAAAACTTTCATCGCCTCAATAATACAAATGGTCGTATCGGCACTGACCAAGTCGCCGACATTTACAAAATTTTTCGATTCGGGATTAGGTTTCGAATAGAAAGTACCGACCATGGGACTCTTGATGTAGACAAAGTTATCCGACTCCTGCGCATCAGAACCTGTCGACTCCGCAGAGACCGGGGACGATTCGGTGGGAGCCGCAGCCGCGTTGGGAAGAAATCCGCCGCTGGCAACTTCCGCACCCCGCTTGACTTGAATTCGTTGCTCACCCTGGCGCAAATCGACCTGTGCCAGATCGTGCTCTTTCATCAATTCCACGAGCTGGCGTATCTGTTCCAGATCAAAAACGTCTTTAGCAGTAGGATCCGCGTCGGTCATCCGAACCCCCGATTAGTTCTCATCTATTCCATCCACGATTCTTACCAATCTCGTCCATTGATTCACTCGACAAATCATATCTATCCACCCGAAAAATCGCTCAGCAGAACCGGCCTCAAGAAAAATGCTTCTCGTTTCAGGCCATGACACAATCGTTGAGTTCCTTCCCGACGCTGGTAAGCACTTCGTGGCCACTTTTGGTCACAAGCACATCATCCTCGATTCGCACACCACCCCACTCCGGGAGGTAGATCCCTGGCTCAACAGTGACCACCATACCCGCTTGCAGCGGCGTTTTCTGTCCGGGAGCCAGACGCGGGCCTTCGTGAATCTCGAGTCCCACTCCATGGCCCAACCCGTGACCAAAAAACTTGCCGTACCCCGCCTTGGCGATCACACGGCGTGCCACGGCGTCGACGTCTTCCAGCAGTTTGCCAGGCCCAATCGAGGCAATGGCCTGACGTTGTGCTTTCAACACAACTCCATACACTTTACGGAGTTTCGGCGAGATTTTACCGGTCACCACCAACCGCGTCAAGTCACTCATGTAGCCTGCCCCGATCGCTCCCCAATCAATCAGAAGAAAATCCGCCTCGCCAATTCGCTGCAGGGTCGGGGTGGCATGGGGCAGGGCAGACCGCGGTCCGACGGCAACAATCGGTGGAAAACTACACCCCGTTCCACCAAACAGCCGAATCTGTTGATCCAATTGATCCGCTACCTCCCTTTCAGTTTGCTCCGGACGAAGCGAGGCACAAATCACCGCGTAAGCCCGTTCCGCAATCTTGACTGCCTGTCGTATGGCCTCCACTTCTGTCCGATCCTTGATCATCCGCAGCTTCTCAACCATCCCCCACGTCGGCACTAACTCCACCCTTTCCAGAGCACCGTCCAGGCGATCTCCAAGATCAATGGTCATGCTCGTGGCTTCCACCGCCAAACTGTGGATCTTCCTCTTTTTGACCACTCGCTGTATCGCTTTGATCATCGACTGGCCGGGACCTCTCACCTCTAGATCCAAGTCCGGACACTCCTCCTTTAACTGCATCGTGTACCTGCCGTCGGTGATGAGTGTCTCGTCCGTGCTCGTCAACAAGAGATAACTGTCGTCACCCGTGAATCCCGTCAAATAGCTGACATTGACGAAGTTTGTCACCAAACAGGCGTCCGTGCCGGCTTGCCGGACCAACCTGCGTAATCGGCTGCATCGCTGCTGATAGGACATGTGTTGCAAAAACCTCCTTTTTCCGCCGTGGCATGTGAACGTCACACCATGTGTTGTCCTCTGGCCAGACCTGATCCAAAATCAAACATGTCAAGTTGGGACACCAACCTCTTCGTCAAGCTCACCAAGTCGCGCAAGCAGGTTTCCAACACTAAGTGTTCCCGAGTCGACCCAGGAATTCCTCCGTGTCCGACAAGTCGTGCAAGCAACAGTCCGGCTGAACTTTTTCGAGTTCCTCAAAACTATAAATTCCTGTAGCAACGGCCACGGCGTTGGCACCAATTGCCCTCGCACATCGGACATCGTTCGGAGTGTCCCCAATTACCCATGTGCGTGCCGAATCGTAAGAGCCATCCAAACGATCCCGAGCCGACCGTTCGGCCTCCCGCGCAATGTCATCCCGCTGTGGGCACCGATCGCCATACCCGCCAAAATCGAAGTAGTGACTTAAGCCAAAATGCTTGAGCTTCAACTGCGCCGCCGCTTGCAAATTTCCGGTGAGGAGGCCTAACGCGGTCCCTTCCAATTCCGCCAATTCATCCAGCAGACGTTGAACCCCCGGTAAAATCGTTCCCGTCCGCTGGGGTAGATTCGTACGTAACTTGGCCACATACAGTTCAACAAATTGTCCCCAATTATCTTCCGTGTCGGCCAAGCCATTTATTTCAAAAAGTTCCGTCGCGATCCCTCGATCACTCCTGCCCGCCACCATGATCTCAATGTCGTTTTCTTTTCTACGTCCTGCTTGATGCAGCGCCGCTTGAATCATCGCTTCCTTGCCTGCACCCCCACAAAGTATCAAGGTTCCATCAATGTCAAAAAAAAGTATATTCATAATGCCATTCAACCTGAGTCCCTTGTGTTACGTCAAGAGGCTGTCACCGAGAAAGTAATTTGAACGTGAAAACGGTCCCGGGTGTAATCTTTGACGTTGATGGAGTGTTGGTTGACTCGTATGAGGCTCATTTCCAGAGCTACCAGAAACTTGGAGACGAACACCAACTCCAAATGACACGTGCCGATTTTTTCCACTACTTCGGACGGACGACACGGGAAACAATCGTCGAGTTGTGGCATCACCGTAAATTCAGTGACGACCAGGTCACCGCACTGGACGACCGAAAGGAGACACTGTATCGAGAAATCTTGAAAAAAGATTTCCCGGAAATGGCTGGAAGTTGCGAACTGATCGACCGTTTGGCAGCTGCGGGTTTCCAACTCGCGGTGGGCTCTTCCGGGCCTCCAGAAAATGTCACGCTGGTGGTCCGACAATTGAAACGCGAGAAACTTTTTGCGGCGCAGGTGACAGGGAGTGACGTCACTCGCGGCAAACCGGATCCACAAGTGTTTCTCATCGCCGCAAAGCGGATGGGTGTATCACCCATTCATTGTCTGGTCATTGAGGACGCTTCCGCCGGTATTGTCGCCGCTCGGGCGGCCCGGATGGCCACGGTCGGCTTGGTCAGTACGGGTCACAGCCGCGACGAACTCTCCGCAGCTGACTTGTCGGTCCATTCCCTGCAGGAGCTTTCGGTAAACATGCTGCAAGAACTGGTCGAACAAAACGCGGCCCGGTATTAAAGCGTGCACCATTTTATGGCAGCACTTCATGGCAGCACTTCATGGCAGCACGATTGAAATTATTCGCCATGACAGAGGAAATTAACTGTTCGGTCGGTTCAATCGCAACCTTGCCCGCCCTGGTCAGGAACGGACTCTAGGAAACGGGCAAAATGGTGAACATTTACGACGCATCCGCCTGAAATCCCACCGCCCGTGGTAATTCGGCCGGCCTGCTGGCATCAAACCCTCTCGCTCACGGGACCGGAACCGACGTGTCCCAGCAAGAAAAAGCTAACAACGACTCTCTTCAGGCACTTGCATTCATTGTCAATGCCATGATAATGAAACTATGCGACTAACTTGTACGACCTGCTTTTACTTTTGGTTTTGGTTTACCCGCTAGGGTCGCGGGGTCGGCATTGTTGCATCTTTTATGAATTAAGCGACAAAGAATTCAACGCCCCCAAGACCCACGCCTGGTCTTGGGGGTTTTTTTTGTTGAATCCTGTGCTGCTCACACACTAACGCTTGACACTGAAATACGAAATCAGAAGGAGAGTTGAGTCGATGATCGTTGTCATGAAAAAAGGTGCCACCCAGGAACAAGTTGACCACATGGTCGGGCGCATTGAGGAATTGGGACTCAAGTCGCATGTCATTGTCGGCACCGAACGTACCGTCATCGCCGCGATTGGCGAGAAACGCGAACACATCAAGGAGTCCCTGGTCATCGGCAGTGGCGTTGACGATGTCGTACCCATCCTGGCTCCCTACAAGGTCGCGAGCCTCGAGGTTAAACCGGAACCGACCGAAGTTATAGCAGGAAGCTTGCGTGTTGGCGGGGGAAATTTAGGAATCATCGGCGGCCCCTGTTCGGTAGAAGACGAGGAACAAATCATCCAAACCGCAAGAGCTATCAAAGCTGCCGGAGCTACGGGACTACGAGGCGGAGCTTTCAAGCCCCGTACCAGTCCGTACAGCTTCCAGGGCCTGAAGGAAACCGGATTGAAGTTCTTGGCGGCTGCTCGTGAAGAAACC
>CAUZBP010000125.1:0-10792 GCA_963578105.1 Planctomycetota bacterium | reverse complement strand
TGTGAGCGTTCTGCGTATCAGTTGCTGCGCCTGGCACTGCGCCGTTCTGAATATGCGCCCTTTCTTCGGAGATTCCGAAGGTTGCGTCGGGATTTAAAATCCCGTGAGGGTATCCCTCGTGCGGGTTTGAGTCCCGCCTCGGCTAGTGTCGTATTGAACACGTCGCAGGAGCATGTGTTCCGACCTCAGTGGCGAGTGCTCCGTAGGCAGACTTCACGGGACGGTTGGTAAGTCGTAAAGCCGATCCCATGAGTAAATGCCCGTGTCGTGGCCATCGGAAAACACAAATTTAAGTGCGTAGTTTCCGACAAGCTCCATATGGGTAATTCCGACGTCGTCAGCAATGCTTTCGAAATCGAGGATGCGGGCTCCCGTTCTTTCGTCGACGCAATTGGCACAGGCACAGGCACATCTCAGTTGTCTGACCGTGTAGCGACGGGGCGTTTCGTCGCGCCAACAGACTTCCAGAAGTCGTTCGGCACGATTTAACGTAATGTCCGCTGGCGTGTCATGCATGTTCGTCTCGCTTTGCTCGAATTGGATGAACTTCCCGGGTTTGACTCAGGTTTGCCAGGCACGCAGCCAGTCGGCATCGGCCGGCAAGCCAAATGGAACGGGGATCCGATGAACCTTGCAAGAAGCGGCAGTTTCGACAGACGAAAGGTACCGGCTCAAGAGGTTCTCTTTCAGGGTTTGACGGAAGTTCCATCCCGCCGTCGGAGATTTCCCCATTGCAGGTCAAATGGTGGATCATCCTTGATCGGGAACCGTGCTGCCAGTTGCTGGTCGATGTCAATTCCCAGTCCGGGTTGGTCATTGGCCCAATAGTACCCGTTACGTAGTTGAGGACAACCGGGGAAGACATCTTGCTCCTGCTGAGAGAATGCGCGGGCTTCTTGGATTCCGAAGTTCGGAGTGACGAGGTCCAGGTGGACGTTGGCCGCATGGCCGACTGGGGAAACATCTCCCGGGCCGTGCCACGCAGTCCGAACACCAAAGAACTCACACATGGCCGCCATTTTGCGGGCCTTGGTCAGACCACCCACCTGCGAAATATGCACGCGGATAAAGTCGATCAGCCGCCGGGAGACCAGTCCTGTCCATTCGTGCGGGCTGTTGAAGAGTTCCCCCATCGCGATCGGAGTACTTGACTGCCTGCGCAGGTGTTCAAAGTAGCCGATATCTTCAGGACTAAACGGGTCTTCCAGGAAGAACAGACGATACGGCTCCAGGTCCTTCACCAGTTGCATTGCCAGAATGGGGGGAACTCGTTCGTGAACGTCGTGTAGCAGTTCAACGTCATCACCCAGTTGTTTGCGAAGGTGTTCAAACAAACGAGGCACCCGTTGTACATACGGTTTGGGTTCCCAAATATTGGTGCGCTGATTTTCAGGTAGACGTGAAGGCTCTGCCTTCGATCCCGCTCCGTACGTCGATAATTTGGGCACGCCGACTTGGACACGTACGTGCCGATAGCCGTCTTCCACGTACTGTTGCACCTGTTCTTCTAACTGCTCGAAAGTGTCAGCACTGGCGTGTCGATACGTATCGACTCCGTCACGGCACCGTCCGCCGAGTAACTCATACAGCGGCAAATTGGCTCGTTTGCCCAGCAGGTCCCACAAGGCGATGTCGACTCCGCTCAAAGCATTGTTTAATACAGGGCCGTTACGCCAATAGGAACTCACGAACGAAGATTGCCAGATGTCTTCAATCTTTGTTGGATCTTTACCAATGAGAAAGGGTTTTAAATACTGATCCACCGCGGTTTGCACGACGCGGGCACGTTGTGTAAAGGTTGCACATCCCAGTCCGTATAGCCCCGGCTCGTTCGTTGAAACTTTGACGACCACCAGGCGGATCCCCGCCGGTGCCGTCAAGATCGTCTCGACATTGGTGATCTTGAGTGGTGCAATGTTCTTTTGTTGGGCCGCTTGTGCAGGTGTGATTGGACGTGAGCCGAACCCCGCAATGGCGAGCCCTGCCACGCTTGCGGTCGAAGTCTGTAGCCATTGACGACGGTTCATATTTGCCTCCGCGAAGAGTTGAATTCAAAAGGTTGTGAGGAAACAGCAGTTGTCATCCTAAACAAAGCCCGGCCGCGCGTTGAGTATGACCCGCGGGGTACATTGACCGAAGTGTCACAAGGGGATACGCGTCCGCTTTCAGAACAGACGGTTCGTGGGTTGTTTCTGTCCAAAAAATTGCTAGAATTGCGGCGATTTTGGATCGCTTAGCTTTCAGTCAGATGTCCTTCGCATCACCAATGAAGACAAGGGTTTATGATGTCGCGTTTCCATGAATTGTTTTTGATGGCCGGTTTCTTGTGGTTGATCAGCGGTTGTGCACCCGGTGCGAACCAGGGTACGGGTGACCAGGCGGAGCCCTCGTCTTCATTGAATGCTGAAATGTTGAGGGGGCTTCAGTATTCGTCGGAGGTGGCGGTTCACCACGAAAGTCAGGGGCGGGTACGGATTGAACTAAGTTCGGCCTGGGCAGAAAACGGGCTGTTGATCGTGCGTGGTGTTTTTACTCCCGATGATCCGGACTTTCACTTGTATAGCTGCACACTTCCAACTCAGGGAATCGAGGGCCTGGGCAGGCCGACACGGATCGACGTTGCCAACCCGAAAGCGTTCACTCGAATCGGTCCCCTGCTGGCGGATAAGAAAATTGTAGAAATTTCTGACGATGTCCTGAATCTCACGTTCCCAGTGTATCCGGATGGACCGGTGACACTTTACTTGCCACTGCGTTTGGCCA
This sequence comes from Planctomycetota bacterium, assembly GCA_963578105.1. Classification (GTDB taxonomy): domain Bacteria; phylum Planctomycetota; class Planctomycetia; order Pirellulales; family Pirellulaceae. The sequence continues at coordinate 8,029 of CAUZBP010000125.1, read as the reverse complement.
GCAGCACGGAGTCCACGGGGCCTGTCTCTCTCAAGTTAACCTACATGGCGTGTAGCAAACAGAATTGCCACAGGCCCTATGAAGGTACTCTCGTAAAGATCAACCCACCACGACGGCCCACAAGCGGTCCGGATGCATGACCTTCTGGGAAGGGTTGGGTGAATTGCAACCCATACAAGGAAAATAGCGGCCTGACAGTTGGCGGCCACTCCGCGATTCAATGAACAACAGGTGACCTTCATCTTGAGATTTCGTCGATGCGTAAGTATATTAGCAGTATAGGATAACGGCGACGCGTTCTCACTTTCCGCGCACTTCTGCGTCTTACGGTTCAATAATTACTGAGTGCATGGAGCCAGGGGTAGCGGCTTTCGGAGCACTCTGCTTGTTGGTAATGGTCACCTCGCTTTCCACGAGTTGATGGGGTTTGCGATTTGCTCGAACGATCCACCAATCTCCCCTGGAGTGCTCGTCTTTGTGACGTCGCCACGTTGGCCTTTGCGTTGTGGACGGTTCTCTGTAATGGGACCGTCGCCATGGAAGGTTCGCTCGTCGATTTAATCATGCTGTATGGGTTTTCCTGTACCGCGATCGTACTGATCGTGTGGCGCCAGCTGCGCCACGAAGTTGTGACCACCGACGGCGAACATTCATGCCCAACGGTCTCTCAGCCAACTCCGGGTCCTGGTCTATCCGACGTTCGGGATCAGCGTTTGAACCTGTTGACCGGGCCAACCGCACGATGGATTTGGATTCTGACCGGAGTGGTGGGCACGTCGATGGTGGTTCTCTTTGGCGATGTTATTGGGACATGGTGGTTCATTGCGGTGTGGCTCTCGGTCGCTGCAAGCATTTTTCTTTTTTCCCGTCCGCCCGTGTTGGAGGAACCTCTGGCAGGACGTAAGGCCGAGATAACACTTTGGGTGCTGGCGACTGCCGGCATGTTCGTGACACTGATTACGCATCGACCCGCTTTTGACGATGTGTTTTATGTCAATTTAGCGGTGGCATCCGCGGACCATCCGCACGGTCCGCTACTCACTGGAGACACGATGCATGGCGTCAAGGGGTTGCCGCTCTTGCTACCCATCTATCGTTGCCATAGTTACGAACTGATGAATGGTGCGATTTCGTACTTGACTGGAATTCCAGCGATGTATTGCTTTCACTGGATTTCGGCATCGGTAGGGGCAATCTTGATGGCACTTGCCCACGCGAAGCTTTTTCGGCTGCTGACTCCTCGTTTCTGGACCTGGTCGGTGACGGGGGTGATGGTGGTCCTGTTGGCGTCAGGAGAAACACATCTTTCATTTGGAAACTGGTCCTTCGTTAAGTTGTGGTTTGGAAAGGGAATTTTTCTGTACGTTTTTTTACCCCTGATCTACGCTTACGGAATCCGGTTTGCTATTTGCCCCTCGCTCTCCGGTTGGATTTTGCTACTGGCATCCCAGGTTGCGGCGATGGGATGCAGTGCAACTGCCGTCTGGGCGGCTCCGCTGTCGGCGACGTTGGCAGTGGTTTGTGCGTTAAAACCCAGCACCAGATCTCTGCGAACGCTTGTGTTGGGAGTTCTATCATCCGGCTACGTCCTGGCGGTGGGCCTGTTGTTCAAAGGTGCCATGACAGCCAGGATCCAAGCCACCCTTGAACCAAAGGAGCCAGACGACCGGCTCTTACAGGCATGGAACATCGTACTGGGCAATCATCGGTTGCTTCTCGTGTCACTCATTGTGGTGGCCATTGCCTGGGCCTGCTGTCGGCGGGGCGTGGTACAGAGATTCGCATTGATTGTGCCCGCGGTTGTTTGGCTCGTCCTCTTGAATCCTTATCTGGGTGAGTGGGTCAGCCAAAACCTGATTGGAACGCGGACCTATTGGCGCGTATTGTGGGCTGTACCGCTGCCGATTCTGACCGTCCTGGTTCTGACGATGCCGCTGCAAGCGGTTACTTTTGTTCCGCGCCGGGTGTGGTCCTGTCGTATCGGCTGTTTACTGTGTTTCGTACTCTTTGTCATTTTCGTCCCCCGCTATCACACTTTGAGTCAGCAGAACGTCGGGCGGCGAGGGTTACCTCTACGCATCGGTTGGCCCGGGTTAAAGGTTCCCGGTCCCGAGTACCAATGGGCTAAGCGGTTGACCGATACCTTGCCGGCAGGATCCATCGTGGTTGCTCCCGAGGGGATCAGTTGCTGGTTCAGCACCTTCCACCAGGCGGTTCATCCGCTCATGGTGCGGGATTTTTATCTCCAGCGATATCGTTCCGAATTAGGGGAGAAGGGAATTGACTTGAGGTACTTCATGACCCGTTGTGCCGGGGGAATTGTGGCAGAAAACATGGAATCCATCTTCCGCCGGGGCGTTGATCATTTTAATGTGCGGGGAGTCTGCCTGCAGAGCCAGTCTGCCACAGCAGGCAAACTTCGTGACGTCCTGGCCGCTATGGATTTCCACCTTCAGGACGCTGCGGAAAAAGATCACGAGATATGGATTCGTGACAGACAGGCCGGGTTGGACAACGTCAGACGGGCCAAGCGGCCTTAGCGAGCCAAATCAGGGACAGCGAAAGCAATGAAGATTTCGATCGTCACACCGTCGTACAACCAGGGCTGTTTTCTACAGCGGACACTGGATTCCATTCTCAGTCAGTCCGGGGATTTTGAAGTGGAGGCGATTGTCATGGACGGTGGTTCGACCGACGAGACGGTCGAGGTTTTGCAAAGTTACGGGGACGCTGTGCACTGGGTGAGTGAACCCGATCAAGGGCAAACCGACGCATTGAACAAGGGGCTGCGCATTGCGACTGGTGAGATGATTGGTTGGCTGAACAGCGACGATGTCTATGAACCCGGTTGCCTGCAAACCGTGTGTAATATTTTCCGTGATGAACCAGAGACACGATGGCTCTATGGAAAGGTCCGCATCATCGACGAAGACGACCGTGAATTCCGGCGGTGGATTACGTGGTATAAGAATTTTCGAATGAATCCCTTTCGCTACTCCAAGTTGCTCAGCGAGAACTGGATCTCGCAGATGGGTGTTTTCTGGCGTCGTGAGGTGGGTGAAGAGATCGGCCTGCCGCGGGTGGAACTGCAGCATGCTATGGATTACGAATATTGGTTGCGGCTAGGGGCGCGCTGGCCGGGAAGATTTGTCGACCAGTATTTGGCCAGTTTCCGCTGGTATACCAACAGCAAGACGGGTGGTGACTTCATCACGGGGACGCGGGAGTGTCTGGACGTTGCGATTGAGTACGGGGCACAGCAGTTCCCGTTGGCTGTTTTGTGTCACCGGTTCAATCGAGCCAAGATCGTGGGTACTTATCAATTGATGCACTGGCTACGGAAGTAGACAAACGAATGGACTGGCTACTTTGTCATACCGTTAGCGGTCTGACTTCCAGGACACCCGCCGAGATCGAAGAGAAAACGAATGACTAATAATCAGCTTCTGATGGTGGACGGATCTGACGGCTTCATCGGCGGCCATTTGGTCTCGTACTTATTGAAACGCGAAGACGGCTCCGTGAGAGCGGTGGACGTCTGTTTTTCCGGACTGTAAAGCGATGATCTCGAAACAGAAGCTTGAACACGTCACGAATTTCCTGCCTGCACCCGTTGCCCGCGTCGCCAAACGCGTGGGGGTTTATCCGCGTTACCTGTTGCAGGCCTACGCTTGTCGGCGGGGATATCGAAGATTTGGCGACCGCTATCCGCAAAAGCTGTTGTTCATCGCGGGACTTCCCAAGAGCGGTACAACGTGGCTGGAGAAGATGGCCGCAAGCTACTCGGGATTTCATAATCTACTGATTCCTGACGTGAGTGCCTATGAAATGGCGACTGGTGCCAGTCACGATTATGATTTACCAGCAGATATGTTTTCACGTTTTGATGAGATGCTGGTCATTACCAAGATGCACGTGCATGGATCGGTTCATAACGCTTCGCTGTTGCACGCTGCCGGACTCAATTATGTCATCTTGTATCGCGATCTGCGTGACGTGGCACTGAGCCACTATTATTACGTGCGGCAGACACGTTGGCACCCTGACTATCGGACGTATTCCAAGCTCTCTCTGTCAGATGGATTGACCGCATTTTCTGACCGCCTTTTGTTGCCCTTCGCCGAGTGGATCCGTTCATGGCACACAAATCGTGACCCTGAACGTGGCCTCGTGGTACGGTATGAAGACCTGGTGGCTGATACTCCGGTGGTGCTGGCTCGCATCGCCGGGCATTTTGAATTGGACAGCTCTCACGACACGATGGACAGAATTGTAGAGGAGCATCGTTTTGACAGATTGAGTCGTGGGCGCCACCAGGGGGAGGAAAGCCAGAAAAGTTTCTTTCGCAAAGGAGTGGCCGGAGATTGGCGAAATCATTTTACTCCGCGTTTGAAAGAGATTTACAAGAATAAAATCGGCAAGTTTTTAATCGATTTTGGCTACGAGCAGGACGACTTGTGGTAGTCAATGGCGCGCTGAATAATCCGCACACTGGCAAACATCTGGACATGAGCTGAGAAGATCTATCCGTTTTTTTTGCTGCCTGCAGGATCCGGAGAGCGGTGAGTTCAGGGCGACAACAAAAAAATTTGCGATCAACAAGACGCGGGGTACACTTTGTCGTGGTTTCTTCGTTCAAGTGGCCGAAAAAAGAAGTTGCGATCACCTCTGGTCCCAATCGCCATCGATCACCCGTACCAAAATTGCAGACCGTCAACTCACTAGCCAGACAGAAAGCACTTCTATGGGCATCCCACGCAGTCGATGTGTTATTTCCGGACGGTCGTGGCGCAGCAAAAGGTTTCCCTAGTGAATCAAGGAGTGCCAGCCTGAAAATGGTGATTGAACCAGACGGAATTGAATCCAAAATGTTAGCTGGATCGAAGTGTTTTCGCACGCCACCTTTCTGCGGACGGGCGAATGGAGGGACTGAAGTTCACATGAAAACATGTTCGAAACTTGGTCTTACTATATCGCTGGATCCATCTTGCCATGAGATGGTCGGGGGGTTCGAGGTCTGAGGCTATGAACGAAACAGTCCTGTCCAGCGAACTGATGCAGCAGACGTTTATCGTGGTTCCGGCCTATAACGAAAATGATTGTCTTGAAAGAGTCATCCGTGAGTTGCGGTTGACACGTGCCAACGTTGTCGTGGTTGACGATGGTTCGACGGACGAGACTTATGATACCGCTCGGCGCGAAGCGACCTTTGTGTTGCGACACGTGGTGAATCGAGGCCAGGGTGCGGCTTTACAGACGGGCATCGAATTCAGCCTTTCGCAAGGTGCGCGGTTCATTGTTACGTTTGATGCGGATGGACAGCACCAGGTGGAAGACGTTCCTCGGTTGTTGCAGCCGATTTATCGTGGAGAATGTGACGTATGCCTCGGCTCTCGATTTCTGGGCGAGTCGATCGGGATGCCTTGGGTCAGAAAGATGACGTTGCGGCTTGGTGTTGTCTTCACACGGATATCGAGTGGCGTGAAGTTGACCGATGCGCACAACGGACTCCGCGCATTTTCACAGCAAGCGGCCCGGCAAATATGTATCACGCTTGATGGAATGGCACATGCGAGTGAATTGATTGATATCATCTCACACGCCGGTTTGATTTATCAGGAAGTTCCAGTTAGCATTCGCTACACGAAACGTTCCCTGACGAAGGGTCAGTCCCCCTGGAACGCATTTCGAATTGTGTTTGACTACTTGCTCAGCAGGACGTCAAAGTGAATAACTTTCAAGTGGTTGCGATCATCGGCTTGACGGTATTATCGGGGGCTACCGTTGTGGCCCACCTCCGACGCTGGATGCGGCGTGGACCGTGCGTCTTCTGGTGCGGTTTGTGGATTGCGGCGGGGGCCGCCTGCCTTTGGCCGAACAAGATGTCGTCGGTGGCCCATCTTCTCGGCATTGGACGCGGTGCCGATCTGGTATCCTACTGCGGCATCGTGGCGATGCTGGTGGGATTCTGGATGGTGTACATTCGGTTGCTGCGGCTCAGGCGTGAAGTAACGCTCACGGTGCGGAGACTCGCCATCCTTGAGGCCCAGCGAGTTTACGAATCCGGCGAGCATTCTCAAGATGATCGTCTCGAGTCAAAAGATGAACCAATGTCGTGAAACGCGACTCGCCGGTCCTGTACTGCACTCTTAGCAGGTGTCGTACCGGTCCATTTCATCCCGTTTCAGGCGCCGGTCAACACGATTCTTTTTGCCTGTAGTACCCAGCTCCAAATTTCACGGGGACGGAGCAATCGCAGGACCAATGCGCCGATAAGCCACACCGGCATGCACATCGTGGCGTGTCCACTCAGTAACGTGGCCGTAATCAGGCCACCGATAAACAATGTTTGCGCAAACGGGCCGAGGCCCAGGGGTGAGAACGTCCTGCAGGTGACTGCAATTTTTCCTGCGACGTTGATCCCGGCGCCAACGAGTACGGAGACAGCCGCCCCCGTTGTGCCGGATTCTGGTACGAGAAACCACGCGACCAGGATCAGTGTGCCATAACGTAGCACTTCCAGAAACGCGACAATCTTTGCGTACTGTGTCGCCATTAAAACCTGGTCGAGTTGCAAGCTGTAGTTGTCGATTCCGATGGCTGCCACCAGGATCAGCAACGTCACCGTGGCTCCTGCATACTCTGCCGGATACAGGAGTGCTAAGAGTGCCGGCCCCCAGGTACAAAGCAGGGCGAACACCAAGGTACCGGCAACACCTAAGAGACGTGTGAGTTGCTGTAGAATGACACCAATTTGGGCGTGGCCATCTTCCGGAATTGCCGAAAGGTGCGCGATGCGCGGCAACAGCGAGGTCGAAATCGGCATTCCGAGCAGTCGTGGAATCAGGGCCAACGAAAAACACACCTGAAAGCTGCTGATCGCCAGACGGGTCGTCGATTCTTCCGCCGCATACCAGCTGCCCAGGATCAATTGCAGGATAAACGGAAGTCCGACCAGACCGACGAACTGAACGTGGAATGGCAATGCTTCCAGCACAACCCGCACCGTGTCCGCTGTCCGGATGGCGGTGAAGCTGACCACCATTCCAAACTCCCGTAGCAGGGTTCGCAGTCGGACGAGTGATACTGCCAGGGCCACCACCCAGGCTCCGGTCCAGCCGTAAAAGACAGCCTCGCCGGGAAGATTGGCCGCTGCGCACACGAAAATCCAGGTGGTCTTCAGGGTCTCGGCCAAGGGTATCATCAGCAGGATGTTGAACGAACGTTCGCATCCGATGGCCACCGCACGACAGGCGCGGATCCCCGCCGACAGAATGATCCAGCTGGCGGCCCACCGGACCAGGCTCGCATCCACGCCCGGGCGCGCGTCAGCCAGGATTTCCCCGAACATGAACATGCAACCGGCCAAGACTGCCGCCACGAAAATCGGCACGTAGATCACGGACGACACGGCCTGATCTAATTGATCGCTCCCTTGCCCACGCAGGCGTGCGATGGTTCTGACACCGGCTTTGTTTGCCAGGCCAAAATCGCTGGCCATGAGCGCAATCTGGATGGCCGAGATGAGCCAGACCAGATTCCCATGAAAGTCAGAACCATACCAGTGGATGACGGCCCAGTTGCCGACAAACAGCGCGATGCTACCAGTAACAATGGACACCGTGGAGTACACGATGTTCGATGCGAGCAGTCTGGCTCCATCGGGTGTGTACGATCCGTTGGTCATTCGGATTGCCTGGAGAAAATCTCGTCGCCGGGCGCGCCGGACCACGAGCGAAATTCCTCGAAAATCTGCAGTGCCTCGTTCAACAGCTGGGCGACTTCCGGTGCGTCGATTTTACGAGCCGCCTCTAGTTTCAATGCTTCCTTGGCCGCAGTGGGACGGTTGATCCATGCGACACGGACAGCCGGGTCCTTTGATTCTGTTTTATTGAATTCATTGAGTTGCCGAAAACATTCAGCGACGTTTTCTTCGCTGTGTTCGAATTCGTCGAAGTCGGTGTCAAATTTTTCGTTCACCCGCCGGACAACGGCTCCGAAGTCAGTTGTGATTTCGTCGAACGTGGCG
>CAUZBP010000124.1:0-11025 GCA_963578105.1 Planctomycetota bacterium | reverse complement strand
CGCCGGAGCAGCTGGCGTTCCTGAGCCGTCCTCGATGGTTCTGTGCATGCTCGGTTTGGTATTCGGAAGCGGGATTGCCTTCTGTCGCAAACGACTCTGGTCGTAAACGACTAAGCTTGTAACTTGTCTATGAATCGGGGTGGGGTCTTCGGACCCCACCCCTTTTTTTGTTTCATAAGCGGTGCGAACCAGGAACGAGGGTTCGTCCATCGACGGCCGAGGTGCCGTCCCGGTCGTTAGCGGTGGGGTACGCGGCGGCTAAGATCTGGGTTTGTCCAACAAACATCTCCCCTTTCCCACACCGGACCCAGTCGATCTCTTGCACATCCAGCGTACCATGTACCATGATGTGGGGGTTGACCCGCACCAGGTGGTCCAGGACCGATCTCAACGGCCTTGGGAAATCAGCATCTGCCATGGCTCGATGCGGGTGAGAGAATGATGAAGCAAGTTCTGCATCCACTCGAGAAGCAGCGCCGTTACCTATCCGAAGAATCGATTTGTTTCCAGTGGAAACAATGTGGTAGACCGCTTTATTGATCCCCCAAAGTCTCCGCGTTTTAACACACTTTCAATACACCTCCCCCCGGGAGTAGAACTACACGCTTGCCATGAGTGGTCCACTACACCACGAGTCGAGTCTGTCACGGGCTGTGGGAAACGAAACTAACAATTTCGAAAACGGGCAAGCCCTGGCATCACACGCCTATCAACTGGAACAAAAATGATGAACAAGACAATGTTGTTGGGGGCGTTGCTTGGGATAGTCATGACCGTAACGTACCCGTTATGCGGAAACGCCAAAGCGACAAAGCCGTTTGAGATCCACGGTTGGAAACCACGCCCGGCAACTCGGACCCCATGGACCCGTTGGCTGAATACGTTTGATTTTCGCAAAGGCGCAGGAGATCCTGACTACTATTCTGGCAGCGGCTTTGCACTCGCCCGTCCCAGCAACTACCGCTCGATGGCGGAGGGACGTTTTGGGATTGGCGCCCCGCTGTTCGTCGTGCGGAAGAAACGGACGCAGATGCTTTATCGCATGGGGAGAAACTGCCCGGTTCATCAGGCAACGATCGAACTGTTCCTGCGCAGCCAGCCTGGTAAGAATATTTGGAACGACGGAACAGAACATCATGTTTTTCATCTCTATGGTGCGCGGTCACCCACTCCGAGGGGCGGTCTGACTGTTTCACTGATCAAGACCGCAGAGAACACGATATCGTTTCAGTGTCAGAGGACGACGGTCGCTTTGCCCGTCGATGGATTTGATCCCACGACGTGGTATCACCTGGCTGTATCTTGGGATGCAAAATCAACACCGGGTCGTATGTGGCTGGCCATTAACGGTACCGGTGTGACGACCGAGGTGGACATACCTCTTAAGGCGGTGAGTTATACAGCGTTGGTGATTGGAAATTCGCCCCGTGAAGCCGAGCGTGTGGAAGCGCGCAACTTCGGTGATTGGGCAAACAACTGGCCACGCCTCTGGCGGGATGAAGACGGCGACAGGGACGTCTATCCCCTGGAAGGCATTGTGGACGAAATCCACATCAGTGACGAGACACTGAGTGATCGACTGCCGCAGCGACAGCGGGAGCTTGCCACCTTAAAGATAGACTGGAAGTTGTATCAGAACGCAGAAGACATGGTTCGTGTCTTTTTGCACCAGGCATGGCCCAACCAGCTTCCTCTTAACACGCAGGTGGGCGGAAAGTACGGAGGTGCGGCTTCGGCCGGATGGCTCAACGCCTGGATGTACGAAGCCTATGGTGACCTCTGGTTCCTGGAGCAAGCCGAACGTGTAGGCCGGGTGGCTCTGATGGCACAATTGCCGGAAGGACATTTTCCCACGGCGATCAAACTCTTTTCCGACGGTTCTTTGCCCCAGGATTTGCGGGGTACGGAAACAGGGCTTGCCAAGGTGGGCTTGGCTGAATGGGCTAAACCGGAGAACGCTCGCATTCAGGACGGATTCCAGGACGGAGTGATGTCTTTTCTGATTTACCTTTATCGCCTTACGGGTCGAGAGGAATATCTCCATGCGGCAGGACGCATCACCGATCTGTTCATCGATGCCCAAAATCCCAACGGAAGCTGGTCGGGCAACTACAACGTCAAGACAAAGAGAGGCAACATCGCGGACAACCGTAGCGTGCAACAAGGTGGTGAATTTGACGATGGCGGCATCCGGCGGCCCTTTTGGAGCCTGATTCTGATGTACCACGTGACCGGTGATCAAAAGTATCTGAGGCCCTTGCGGCGTTGTTCCGATTGGGTGCTCCGGGCGGAAATTGTTGGCAGCGGTGCTCGCGGTTGGGCCGGATTTTACGACGCCGACAACCAGCCCGTGCAAGCCCGCAGTCATGAATATCCCAAGATCATGACGCAAGTCTTCACATTTGATGTGGGTCGCTTAATGATCTGGTCATCTCTGCTGTTTGACGACCCAAGATACCTGGAAGAAATTCGTCCGGCCTTCGAGTTCTACCAGCGCAGTCGGCACCCCGAAAAAGGCTGGCCGGCGTACTATGAGAGTGATGGAAGACCTTTCACGCCGGCCGACTATTACGATCGCACCGGCTGGTACGGTCCCCTGTTTGGCCACTTTCAGGACATCACCTACATCGAAGAGGCCATTGGTCAACTTGCCTTGGGCACGCTCGGACGGCCACGTCATCCGTTGACGCCGGACCCCGAAGCGTTGGCTGATGTGCAAGCCCGTGTGCTGGAACGGCTGCAGGATCCTGAGTTGCTGCGTTGGATACGACGCGACGTACAATTGGTTCCCAAAGGGGAGTGGGTACCGAACCGTCCGAGACTGGAACCAAGGCTGTATGGTATTGAGATCGGCGGCGGGGCACGTATCGATTACATGATTGAATATCTACTGCAGGTCCGTATCGCAGCCAAGAAAGTTCCCTTCCATGTTGCCCTTACCGGGATGCCTATGCCAGAAGGCGTACCACTCGGTGCCCTCAACCAGCGGTGTTGGTTTGTTGAAGATTGGTTTGCCACTCCGCTGCGGGGCGCAGATAAAGATCGGCGTTGATGAAGCCGTGCATGACGATGGCCCATTAAGTGGACAAATCAGCTAACCAGCGACCTTCTCAAGACACGGACCAATGACAACCCAGGTGCCACCCAACACGAAAAGACCACAAATGCTTTCCTCCGACATCGTTCAAGCAATCGAGCGTGCGTTAGATCCGGCTGGCTTCTTTGTGGACCCGACACTCAAACTACGTTTCGAGAGACAAGTTCAACGCACGGTTGCCTGGGAGATTTTCCAGGGCCATCTACTCGATGTAACTCAGACGCGTGACACCAAACAGTTTGATTGCTGGGAACTCTATCTGGACTCAGTCGAGGAGCCCTCTCTGACACCCCGGATTGCCATCTATTGCAACCCAGATGATCACTGCCTTTACGTCGTGCGGAACATCTTGGTACATGGTTGGGAAGCGTTTGATGCCGGGAACAATGTGATCGAGAGCCGAGCGGTCAAAAAATGGCAATCCGAATTGGTTGCTTCCATACAGGGAATGCCCGCCAGGGTTGGGGAGACACTCACCGATCAGATCAATCAATGTGTTAGCGCCGCCGTGTTGGGTACGAGTCGGCTTCCGGTGACGTCGCTGGAATCTCCGCTCCCCGGATTTACGTTTGGCCAATTAGCGTACTTTCCACATCTTTGTCGAACAGGTAGCGAGAACCCGCCAGCAGGTCAAATCCACGACCTAATGCGACAAGTGGACCATCGGTGGGACCGGTCGGGTGTGGCGACGTTGTTGGAATTTGCGTTGCGCCGCCTGCAGCCCCAGGAAGTGTCTTCATTTGGCGCGGATTTTTTCCAGCACTGTTGTCAAGTCGGCGTCTCAGCAAATGAACTGGCTCAAGTCGTCAAGTTGATGTTCAACCACCTGTCGCTATCTCCCTATACCCAGTTCGTGGACAATCTGGTCCAACTTCTGGAGGGCTGGGGAGCTCCCAGGCTACTCGGACCGGACAGGATGGCGGACATCATGAGCTACCTGTTGCGACATCTGGTGCGGCATGTGACCGCCTATGATTTGGTGACGTTTCACAATCGGGGTGCCAACTACCCGGATGCACTCCTTTTGGATTCGCTGTTGAAGGCCTATGGCAGACTGATAGAAAAACATCCTGAAATGTTCCAGGGTAGTCCGTCGGAAGAAACCAAGCCAGGTTGTAATACGCGATTACGCCGCAGGGCCCTCCGGCAGGCCTGGTTGATGCGGTGGCAATGGGAGGGATTGTCGATACCCGATCACCCGACTTCAGACGGTGAATTTCAGCGGGTCTTACCAGAGTCCCAACCCACGGTTCCAGAACAACAACTGGTCGATCCAAGTGCGCGCCGCAAAGTGTTGTTTGACAGCGATCCGACTGACAGACTGCTCACAGGCCCCATTCGAGAAGTGTTTGCCGATAGCCTTCAGGACCTTGTCGACCCTCGCGAATTACGTGAACTAGGCATGGCTGTTTACCTGGATCGTCCCTGGGGTGGATTCAAATCAGCAGGTGAAGTTGACCGGACAGTGCTACTTTCCTACGAGGCATTGAGTCGACAAGTAGCGGTCAGGCGATTGAGACAACTGGAGACTCTGACAGCAGAGTTGGGTCTCCGTCCGACTTCTGAACTTGGATGTCAGAGAAGCGCCTTTGATGTTGCCGGATTTCCAGTTTCTGGTTTAGGGCATTCTCAGCGACAAGGTGTGGTCGCCCTGCAGGATGCGGGCAAGATTGCCGACGACTTTTTGTTGTGCCGCACGACAAGTCGATCCCTGGCTAATTTTCTGCAACAGTACGATTTTAATCCGTTGACCACCCGCTATCCGCAGGAGATGAAATGGCTTGCAAGGGGCAAGGATGTGTTGCTGGTCCCGCTTTCCAGTGACATGGCTCCGCGTGATACACTTGCCCTGGGTGGCTACGACCTGCAAGGGCAGCCACAGTTGGCGTTTCTGGCCAGCAAGCATACACCCGATCCCTATATTGAGCATGGTGGCACGGACTACCTGCGGGATTTACAGGTCGTCCCGCAATGGGACGGTCAATCGATACAAACGGTTTCCAAATCCGGAACTTGGAAATTGGCACCAGATTGGGCGTCAACCCGTGAGGATTGAGGGCGGGGAATCGTTGGCAACCGTGATGGGATCGTGCGATTCTGTTGTTTTCTTGGGTAGCGGCCAGTCGGCGACTGATGGGCCATCTTTTTTCTGTAAACGTTCAGAACAGGACGCGGTTAGGCAGAAGTTTCCGATGTCCAACTCCCGAGGACACCGTCCAGGGGCAAATTTCCCGGCGAGTCGAACGGTAAGGGTCGGAGATCAGAGAGAATCTCAAGATCATCACGAGCTTGAGCCTGATCAAAAAATACTGCAGAGCATTCGACGACAGTCAACTTTTTTGTATTCTTGATCCACACGATTTTGGCATCGGCCGGCGGCGTGAATCCGATTTGTGTCAGGGCCGCTTCCAATGTCTCACGATCGGTATCGAGATAAATGGGTTGTTTGGCCACCTCCACGTGATTGCCAGTCAAACAATTAATCCACGTGGCTTTCCAGTCTACGGCGTCGATCGCACGACGAGTGGCGAAGTCCACCAAACCAATCCCGCACGCGTTGCCATGCGAAGCTTCGCTGATGCTCCGCACGATCATGCGCCGCACCCGAGGATGATCAACACCGTCATCTTCGTCTTTACGACCCACCACGTTGGTATCAAGGCCGGTCCCGCTGATGTCTTTGCCGATCTGGTCGATGATCAAAACGTCAACATCCTGGAAAGGAAGCCGCGGAAGCAGTTTCCGGGCCATCAGCAACAACTCCTTTTCACGCTGTTCGAAATCGTTTGGCGGGACACCCGCTAAAAAGGCAGTCTCATCGAAAGCGTTTTCAATGATTGCCAGTCCACCCAGAATGTTGCACTTCGCTAGAACTTCCCCCGAAATATTCCGGATAATTGTCCCGAAGCTATGATCTGCCATGGCTTGATGGTAGATTTTAGCACCGTGGTGTTTTCCCAGGCCTATCAGCAACATTTTCATGAGACCACTTTCAACGTCACCCGCATAACGTGAGTGTGGTTTTATGCGATTGCAGACGAGCACATGATCGGCTTCCGAGGCGATGCGATCGAAGTGCACGTCGAAGCCTTCTTTGGCCCGGCACAGGACAACGGTGTCCATGCTCGCACGAATTTCACACCCGCAGTATTCCTCGGTAATACCATAAGATGTGAGTACCTCACGTTGTCCTTCGGCAGTACCTCCCCCATGGCTGCCCATGGCGGGAATAATGAATGGTTTCGCACCCTGCTGGCGAAGCGTTGTGACCGCCGCTCGGGTGATGGTGTGGATGTTGGCGATTCCACGACTACCTGCCGTGATGGCTACCGTTTCACCCGGACGCACCTTTTCGGATAGCTGCAACAGTTGCAACTGTTCGTCCACCGTGGCGGGGACATTTTCTACCTGAGGCCGTTCAAAATGCTGACGAACTCGAAAGAAAGGGGGAAGGGAAGTGGACATCGGGTCAGATCCAAGCCAGATTTAAGAAGGTATTTCCCGACGTTATGTTTTTAACTCGACTGGGATTTGATCAATTTTGGCGGCCAGAATAAAGTCGTTTTCACTAAGTCCGCCAATGGCGTGGGTCCACAATTCAACGGATACGTTGCGATAGCCTTCGACATGAAGATCGGGATGGTGACCATCTTCCTCTGCGACTTCAGCGATCCTGGTGAAGAAGCCAAGGGCTTCCATGAAGTGGATTACCGTCCAGTCTTTGCGAATTCTCTGCCCGTCATGAGTCAGATACCAACCGGTCAAACTCTTCAATTGTTGTTCCGCTTCGGGAAGCGGGCAGGGATCGACTCCCCCTTCGCAAGGCTTGCATTTCTTCGCCACCAGTTGTTCAGGAGCCTGGATTTCCATGACGGTCCTTTTCAAGTCGTGTGATGCAGTTCGAAGTACACAGAAACCGACAAATTGCCAGCAGTAGCCTGTCTCGACAGGATACAGTTCGAACGAGAGAGATTCAACCCGCTTTTTCAGGCGTTGTCTAAGGGCTGGTCAGTAAGTGGATTATCGGAATCCGGATTCAGATCCAGTTCATCGGCGATTTGCGACATGGCATCGATCACCTTTTGTACGTGCTCGTTGAATTCGACACCTAAATCCGCGGCACCATTCAACATGTCCTCACGATTGACGGCGGCAGCGAAGGATTTTTGTTTCATTTTCTTGCGGACGCTTTTGAACGTCATACCACGAATTTTGTCTGGCCGCACTTTGGCACAAGCGGTAATGAAGCCGGCTAATTCGTCACAAGCGTAGAGGGCCTTGTCCAACGGTGTCACGCGCGGGCAATCCGGCAGGTAATCGGCATGGGATTTGATTGCGTAGATCACGTCAGCCGGATAACCTTCCTGAGCAAGAATCTGTGCACCCTTTAACGGATGATCGGGAGGATCAGGCCAACGTTCATAGTCGAAATCATGGAGCAAGCCGACAATGCCCCATTTTTCGGGATCTTCGCCGTAGTTCTTAGCGTAAAGACGCATGGCTGCTTCGACGGCCAGCATATGTTTGCGCAAACTTTCATTCTCGGTGTATTTGTAGACGAGTCTTAGTGCGGCTTCACGATTCATGAAATGCAGGAGAAACTCCGTCCCATGCAGTGCCGATCGCGTTTCAGTTCCGCTCACTTCTGACGTTCTCTACCGCGAACGAAAGAGTGGGAACCAAGTTGCCCGAACGGATACCTACAAGTTGCATAAGGTGGTCCAATGGATGGAGAACCACCCATGCAGTTTCGACACCGAAATCAGCAAACAGAAAAGGTTGTTACTCAGAGAGCAGCCCGTCTTCGTTTGAAATATCAGCCGCTTGCTTCTTTTCGAACTCTTGAACCTCTCTCCAGGGTTGATTTTGATGATAGGAATCGAGCTCTTTCTGCAGTTGCTCCTTCATTTCTGCAGACCCCTTTTCGACCGCCAGAGTGGACTTTTCGATGGCCGCATCGAAGTGTCCCAGTTCGGCATGGGCGGCAGCGAGAGTCGAAAGGATATGAGCCGCTTGATATTCGGTCACTTCGCAAGCCCTGATGGCCAGTTCCAGAGAACGCTCGCCGTTCCGCAGTTGTTCGTCAGGCGAAGTTGCCAGCACCCAGGCGAGGTTATTCAAAATTCCACTATCCTCTGGCGCCAGTTTAAGCGCTGCTTCATAGGACTTGATTGCTTGCGCTTGTTTGCCGACATTTAGCAATGCGTCTGCTCTGCCACGATGCGCGTGCATGTTCTCTGGATCGGCCGCCAAAATTTTGTCGTACAAAGCCAACGTTGCATCAGGCCGTTGATCCAGTCGGTAGAGGTCAGCCAATTGGATCTGCAGTTCAAGATTCTCGGGGTGCCGTCGCGTCAATTCCTGCAAATCCGCAATCGCTTCGCCCATTTTTCCCTGGGAAATGTAAATGCTGATGCGCAGCAGCCTGGAGCGGTTCGAGCGAGGAGCTAGTTCCAGCGCACGATTGACATCGGCCAGCGCCAAATCGAACTGCCCAATTTGTTGCCGCAATTGAGATCGAACCAAATACGATGCCGCACCTGTGGGATCGATTTCGATTGATTTATTGACATCCCCGATCGCCGCTTGAAAGTTTTTTGCCTCGGCATGGGCATTGGCCCGCAGCAAGTAAAGGGTTTGGGATCTGGGAGCAGCTTCGATGGCCCGGTCCAAGTGCTTAATCGCTTTACCGTACTCACCCTGGTTCAATAGGGCTTCACCGATTCCCAGCAGAGCCTTGGCGCTTTCCGGATTCTTTTCCAGCACCATGTTGAAGTCGTCGATCGCTTCTTTCCATTGGTTCTCCGACAGGTGGAACAGAGCACGTTCTTCCCAAGCCTCAGCATTGTTAAGGTTGGCCGCGAGTGCGTTTTCCAGATCTGCAAACCTGCCTTCGGGAGTCTCTGCAAGCCGACTACGCAGTTGATACGCCTGGCTTAACTGCTCTACGTCTTCCTCAAGCAATTGAATCGCTTTGCTAAAGGCTTGAAAAGCTTTCTGGCGGTCGCCCAGCGGTGGCGACTCGAGTTGACCCAGGAGCAGGAGGGCGGATCCCATCGAATCGTCGCTTTCGAGCAGCCGTTGCAGGTCATCGAGTGCTGTCTGACGAAGTGTTTCGATACGAGGATCCCGCCTGCGTTGCTGAAGTGCACCGGGTCGAAGAATCGGTTGAGACAGTCGAAAGGCGTGCTCATACAAAGTAGCGGTCAGCAGATTTACCGTATAGTCGGTGTGTTCCGAGTCCAGACCTATTTTAAGCGCCGATTCGCAGAGGCGGATGATTTTTTCCAAGTCCTTCATCGAATCTGCCGCAATGCGTAAGTCGGTTGCCTGATCCAAGTCCGCTAAACCTGGATTGTTGTCTTCCAGACTTGTGGCCGACTCCTGAGCCAGCAAGAGGGGAGCAGTAAGCAGAGCTATCGAGATTGCTAGCAGCCAAAGCAGTCTGAATTTCATCGTCCCAAACTCCATCGTCGCCAGGGGGTACACCACGCACTTCAAAGTGATCAGCAGACTTCTCGTCAACGTATTATGCACGACTTTGCCGTGCGAGACCATGCGGATTCAAGCGGACAGATGGACC
Organism: Planctomycetota bacterium; assembly: GCA_963578105.1. GTDB lineage: Bacteria > Planctomycetota > Planctomycetia > Pirellulales > Pirellulaceae. The sequence continues at coordinate 1,345 of CAUZBP010000124.1, read as the reverse complement.
ACACCGGATAAGAAAAGGAATATTATTTTCTCCTGCCCGTGTGGTTCAGAGATGAAATCCGGTGGTCTGCGGAAGGAGGCATTGCCGACTGGGTTACGGACCAGTACATCTGGCAGTCAAACTCCGGCTTTGTTCCCATGAACCCCATCGATCAAGAGGCCATATTTCAACTCATCTCTTTCAGGTCACACCATCGAAAAAACTGGTTTTGGCACATCGTCCGCGATTTTCGGATCGATTGACATCAGCATCGAACAAAGAGCAAGGAAATCTTTGATCCACGGATTCATTTTTTAAACAAGGTCCTCTCCTGTACAGGTCATTTCCGTCCGGCCCCGTTAGATTATCAGGGGCACACCGAAATGGTGAACGGGCACAGGAGTGTTTTCGGATTAACCCAAGGGCAGCTTGCTGAGCTGACCCGGTTGTTCTTGCACGTATCTGGGCACAGCATAACCAGGCAATCGCTTCCGGATTTCCCCTAACAGTTCCAGCCCACGTTCCACGGGCACCTCAAAATGAGCTGCTCCTGAAACGCGATCCAACTGATGTAAATAGTAGGGAAAAACACGTGCGTCGATCAGCTTTTCGCAAAGGTCCACCAGTGTGCTCACTCGGTCATTGACACCACGAAGTAGTACCGCTTGATTGAGGACTGGTATGCCTGCCTCCACGAGACGTTCCAGGGCCCCCAGCACCTCCGCATCGAGTTCCCGGGGATGATTTGCATGCACCACGAAGATGGGGGTCAGCCGTGATGCAGACAGCCAGTCGAGCAAACTGTCGGTAACTCGTTCCGGGATGACGATCGGTAAACGGCTGTGGATTCGTAAACGGCGCAGATGTGAAATCCGACTCAGTTGTTTCACGAGGTCCGCGAGCAGTTCATCGCGCACGGTAAGCGGGTCCCCGCCACTGAGTAAAACCTCTTGGATCGAAGTATCCTCGGCAATCCGATCCAATGCGCGCTGCCAGACTACAGGCGCAGGAGGAGAATCATCATAAGGATAATCTCGGCGAAAGCAGTAGCGGCAATGGACGGCACAAGCTCCAGTTGTTACCATCAATACCCGCCCCTCGTACTTCTGTAGAAGCCCTGGAAGGAGTGCCGATGGTTGATCACCCACAGGGTCACCGGAAAAACCCGGTGGTGATTGTAACTCGGCTTCCAGCGGCAAGACCTGTCGTAGCAACGGGTCTTGTGAATCTCCGGGTTGAATTTTCTTGAGAAAACCTCGTGGAACGAAAACCGGAAAATTTTCCGCAGCGCGGCGAGCTGAATCCGCATGTTGAGGTAAGTTGAGAAGATCACATAACTCTGCGGGGTCGCGGACCGCCTCTTTTA
>CAUZBP010000123.1:0-11219 GCA_963578105.1 Planctomycetota bacterium | reverse complement strand
CAACCTGGTGCTCTTGTGCACCGGCTTGATCGGCCTGTGGACCTGGCTCCGCACAGGAGGGAAAGTCATGCGATGTGGCCTGCGGGGACGCGTATTCTTGATGGCGCTGGCAGTTGGAGTGATTTCGATCGGCGCTGCCGGCTCGGCGCAGGCCGATTTGAAGGTGGAGACCTTTGATAGCGATCCCGGTTGGCAGGAAATGAATAACATTTCTCCCAGTTATGTTTATGAATACTACTGGCTAGGCAACCCCGCCACGAATTTTGCCGCGGGACAAAGCCCAGGTGAGATCGGCGGTTGGGTGCCGACGAGGGATTTCACTTCGCCTTCATACTTCGCCGATGACATTGGCACACTCGACCCCTCTACGGATGTTCTCACTGTGGCCGGAAAAGGTATCATCCAAAGCAACAACGGAGGCTTTACCCTTTTCGGGTGGTTTGACAAAGACAGCAATTTAACGTGGACTAATGCGGACGGAAGCTCCAATTTCCTGCACTTTGTCGGGCTGCGGACTGACGACGACCGTGTGATGCTGTGGAGCGACGGGGGTGCGACCACGATCAGTCGGCCTGGGGAGGGGAATCCCTTTACATTCAGCTTCACTTACGACCCGAGCGCCAATGGGGGCGATGGGGCGGTGATGGGCAATGTCAATGGAGGGGCCATGGTGACGCGGGACTTTGCTCCCGGCACCAAAGATGCAATCAACGATCTGGATAGCTTTGGAATGCTGGCCAACGAGCATCTGGAGACCCACTTTCGGGTGTCGGAGTGGTACTACGACGATCTGGTGTACACCACCAGCTTCGCCCAGCCTGCTATTACCGAGGTCCAGTGGGGTGGGGATTTCTCCGGAAATGGTGCCAGTGGGAGCAGCTGGAGTCCTCCCGTCCCGCCCACATCCAACGTTATGACCGCCGTGTTGGGGGGCGTCACCACCGGTCCGCAGACCATCTTTGCCGATACGGACATGACCATGAAAACACTCCGCATCGAGAATGCCAGCGAGTTCGTGCTGGCTGGGCAGGGGACACTCAACCTGGTAGCCGATACCGGCAGCGCCACCCTGGAAATACTGCAGGGAAGTCATGAGTCGCAGATTGAGGTGAGTCTGGGCAGTAACTTGGATGTGACGGTTGCTGCGGGCGCCTCATTCAGTTTCAACAACGGCCTGGATCTCAACGGGTTTGATCTCAATTATTCGGGTGCCGGCGCCCTGGTGATCAACAACACCCTGACTATGGATGGCGGGTCGATCACCGGACCGGTGACCAATAACGTGGTGGGTGTCCCCGAACCCTCCACTGTAATCCTGTTAGGGCTGGCGGTCGTGGCCTTTGGGCCCGCGGTCTTGCGGAAACGCCGCCATATGAAATAAAGTTTGCTTTCTGATTGTGAAGCGCGCCAGTCGACGCTTGTTCTCGGTCGCGTCGATTGGCGATCGTTCGGGGGCGTTTGGGGCGAGTTGCTCAGCGTACGTTCGTGGACTGCGGATGGGTATTCTTTGGATCTCGACCGGCGATCAACGCGCGGTTACGATTCCTCGTTGCTGTTCGGATCTCCAATCGGTTATCCTGAACGGGTCGGTCACTACGACGTTCGGGTTGGTGTTGCTTCACCAAATCTCGATCCTCGGGCGCAGCCAGATGCCCCAACTGGCCACCTCACTCGTGGACCAGCAGGCCGTCAAGCGGTTTCGTGAATCGATCAAGAGTCTAAACGTGGAAGAATAGCCAGGAATCCTGTTTGTGCACTTATCACGTACCTCGTACGCTGCCGGTGTTTTGTTTCTCATCCTGCTGACATTCGCCGGTTCGGGCCGCGGAAACCCTTTGGCTCGAGGCCGAGCATTTCCAGGGAATTCGCGGTTACTGCTGGCCGATGGGAGCGGTTACTGCTGGCCGATGGGAGTTGACAAGCGCGAAACCGACGGGCGCTGGGGTTTGTCGGGGCCGGGCTGGGCCGCGGAATGGAGCCAGGGAGGAGAAAGCGGCTTTCTGTCGATCGCGACGGGCGCCAGCGACGACCGGGCGGTCGTGACCCGCAAAGTCGAGATCCCCGTCGACGGCCAGTACAGTGTCTGGGTTCGCTACGGCGACTGGCGCGAAAAGACGGAACGGTTCCAGGTGAAGATCCAACAGGCTGAACGCCCAGCGTGGACGGGGCAGTACGGCGAACGGGCACGCCTCGAAGAAGACAACGTGATGAAACTCTATTGGGGCTGGAGTTTCGTTTGGGCCCGGCAGTCCGTTCCTCTGCAGAAGGGGACCGCGACCATTAGTCTGTTGTCGACGATGAAGCAACCCGAACCGCGTCAGATCGACGTGATCGTGTTGACCACCGACGAGTACTACCGCCCGTGGGTCAAGGAACAACCGGTCCGCGAATCGTGGTCAATTCTGGAAACGTATCGCGACGGTGTCCCTGCGGAACTGGAACCACTCGCGCGCCGCCAACCGGAGTTTGAATTACCGGAGAGTTGGCGAATCAGGACATTTCGTGATGGCGACTTCCTCGACCTCTGGAATGTCAATTACAAGTCTTCTCTTGATACCTGGTTAAGCGACAAACCGGGCCGCGTCCGATTTCCGCACTCGGTTGGCGACAAGGAAACCCAGGAGGAATTTGCAGCCCGCTACGGAGGAAGCGACAGCGTGCCCATCTTTTCCGACCCGCGGATTGTGCCCACATTTTACGGAGTCGGGGCGGGGGTGTTTGAAACCGACCCGCAAACCGGTGAGGTCAAGGATGTGGGCAAGCGATTCGCTGCGTGGCTCGACAAGAACCCGAATCGTGCCTGGGCGATGATGATGAACTATCACCCGGGAAACCCGATTGGTGAGCAGGGAGTCGCCCTGTTCCAGAAGTACCGCGACCGATACGTCGGTTCGATTTCCGGTGAGAGCCTTGGATATTTCTACCCGCCCGCAGACGAAATGCGGGCCCAAACCGAGGCGGCCCGCACGAGGCGGGAACTGGTCGAGATGTTTACGCCGCTGACCCTCGAACAGAACGCCGAAAAATACCGCAAAGTTTATGGGCGCGACATCGACTCAAATCCCTACCAGGACGTGATCGCCTGTCTCTCGGTGGGGAACATCGTGTTCGCCCCGCTCTGCTTCGATTGGGGTGCTCGTGTCGTGGGTTACGAGTCAGCGACGGCGATGTCATCCGTGTTGAACATGCGCTGGGCCTTCATGCGCGGGGCAGCAAGACAGCATGGCGGGCTGACGGGGACTTATCGCAGTTGTAACTTTGGAGATTCCGCAACCATCTTCTCCAACACCAGCAGCCTCCATCCCCCACAGAACATTCTCGATAATTACTACTCGGTTTTCTCGGGGGCCGGGATGACATGGTACAAGTTCGATATCTGGTACCAGTACATGGCTGGGTCTTCGATGTTCTATCACGAACAGGGATTCGACGAGTTCTGGAGGCCAGGAGGGACGGCAGTCGCAGGAATCCAAAAGGTGCAACTGTCTCCCAAAGGAAAACTCGTTGACCGGTTTCTGCAAGTGACCGCCGCCCATCCGGACCGGGGAAGTCCGTTTATCCCGGTCGCGTTTCTGGTCGATTTTGCACACGGCTGGGAGCCCGCCCCCTTCTGGTCGAACTCGTTCAGGAACTGGCATCACCACCAAGACCGGTTCCTCCCCGGCGATCACGAACGCATGCTCGAAGAATGGTTCTGGTCTGCCTACTACCCGATTGGACCGGAAAGTCAGAAGCCGATCACGGGAACCAACGAGGTGTTCTGGCGGGTGTGTTCGGCGACATCTTCGATGTGATTTTCGCTTACCCCGATGTTTCAAAGTGGCGCACCATCGACACCTATCCCGTTGTCATCACCGCGGGTGAAATCGAACTCACTGAAGCCGAAGGCCGGCGACTGTTGCAGTATGTCGAGGACGGAGGCACACTGCTCGTTGCCGACACACATCTAACGGGTCCAGGCGTCGACGCGCTCAGCCTGCCGCAAACAGACGGCTGGCGTGAGGCGGACGAATACCACTGGCATCTGCGTACGGACGAACCACCGCGCAAGCTGGGAACGGACAAATTCGATCCCAAACATCTGCAACACCTCTCGCCTCGTTTTCGCTATCGACCGATTTCTCCTGCAGCTGGAAAAACAATCGCCAGCACACTCGACGGAGATGTCTTCTGCACCGCCATCGATCGCGGCAAAGGGCGTTTGATCTTCCTTTCAGTCCCACATGGTTTGTCGATCACGCGACAGGCCCATCCGGCCGTTGCCAGGCTGATGGCCCATTTGTCACGCGGACTGATGCCGATCGAAGTCGACGGAGACGTTCAGTGGATGGTCAACCGGACCCGGACGGGTTGGACCGTGACGCTGCTCAATCCCGCGGGGCAGTCCAAGCTGCAACAGGGAATCACCCCCACCGATTTCCGCGAAAACCGCCAGGTTGTCATTCGTTCCCGATTACCCCTGACCAGGGCCGACGACCTGCTTTTGCCGAACGATCCGTTGACCGTCAGCGACAATCAGGTGCAGTGTGAAGTCACGGCCGGGGCCGTTCGCCTGATCCGGTTGCAGTAAAGATGGCCAAAAACGACTTCTGGACCCCTGCTGTCGGCTGACAAGTCGTTGCGACGCCCGGACGGGGAGCTTAAAATTTAGTCTCACGTTTTTTGAGTTCAGTGAAACTTTTGTGCACCAACCGGTTTCCGAGATTCTTTCACGTCGTTGTATCAGAAGAAAAGGGCTTTTAGTCATGCGGGGTTTTGTGATTGTCGCGAAGGTAATTTTGATAGCTCTCTTGGTTGAGGGATTACCCGTCAGCAGCAAGATGCTTTTGGCCCAGCAGACGCCACACGACCCGGAGGATCTCGCTATTGGGAAAGTCGCCCCAGATATCGAGGGGACAGATTTGAACGGCATGCCGTTCAAATTAAGCGACTACCGTGGCCAGGTTGTACTGCTCGATTTCTGGGGCGACTGGTGACCGCCTTGCCGGGCAATGTACCCACACGAGCGGTCGCTCGTGAAACGGTTGGCAGACGAACCATTTGTCTTGGTTGGCATTAACAGTGATTCCGAGGAGCGACTGAGGGAGGCAAAAGAAAGAGAAAGTATCTCGTGGCGATCGTTTTGGGATGGCGGTTCAACGGGTGGGCCGATCGCACGCGCGTGGGGTGTGCGGGGTTGGCCGACCATCTTCGTGATCGATGACCAGGGTATTATCCGTCACAAAGATATCCGTGGCGAAAAACTGGATGGGACGCTTGACGAATTGCTCGAACGGGCAATCGTGACGTTGGTTAAAAATGTGCAAAGTGACGACCCGCAAGTCCGCGGACTTGCCGCTTTCCGGATGGGCAAGTATCAGGCCCCGGATGCAAAAAAGACCTTGGCTGAATTGCTGGCAGATGAGGCGCCGTCGGTTCGGTGGCGTGCTGCCACGGGGCTGGCACTCTTGGGTGAGCCTGCCAAACCATTGCTGGCTCTACTGCAAGAGGCTGTACAGGACGAAATAGCCGAGGTGCGCGTTGGTTCCCTCACCGGACTGAAGCAAACCGGACTGGGGCAGGCAGGCGACAAGGAATTAGCGACCGTGGTGATCAAGGCCCTCGAAGACCAGGAAGTCGCGGTCCGGCTCGCAGCCATCGAGACCTTGGGGGCGTTCCAGAATCCGATTTCCGCGCCAGCCCTGGCAAGAATTACCAAGGACCAAGACCCAGGGGTCGGCAAAGCCGCCGCTTTGGCACTTGCCAGTCTTGGTGCGCAGGAAAGTCTTGGTGCGCAGGAAAGTGCCAAACTGCTCAAGGAATTGGCCGAAGACCCGCAGCACCCGGCCAAAGTTTGGATAGCGGTGGCCATGCATCGTATCAAGGAGCCAGGTGCCCAGAAGCGTTTCGAGCATTTTCTCAACGACGACGACGTCAAAATCCGACGCGCGGCTGTAATGGCCCTTCCGGAGTTGGGCGATTTTGATCCCACCGACTTCTACATTCTGGCGTTACAAGACGAGGATGGAGCGGTTTGGAGGGCGAGTCGTACTGCCCTGAGCGAGAGCGGTTCAGAACGTGCCATCGAGGCACTCAACAAGAACATTGCCGACCGGATCGAAAAGCTCTTACCTCTGTTGTCCAAGAGTGATTTTTCGAAAGAGCGCCGCATCCTCGACCAGTTGCGCGATCTTGGGCCACCGGCTGCGCCGATACTGTTTGGAAAGCTAGAGGAATTACCGCAGCGACCGCAGTACGCTTTGTCGCGAATTATTGCACAAATGCGGAGTCCCGAGGTTCTCGAACTGGTCCTGAAAAAACTGAGCGACCCTGAACTCGATCCATCCATGCGCAGGTACTGCGAGGGCATTGTGCGGTATGTCCGGGAGAAGGCGAGAACAGGAGTCAACGACCTGGCCGGGCACGACGACGCAAGAGTTCGAGTGAGTGGTATGCATCTGATGCTGTTGTATGACGATCAGCAGGCGATCGATGCCCTTCACAAGGCGCTGGAGGATGAATCTCCCCTGGTGCGCGTGAATGCCGCGGCTGGTTTGGTTCGAAAGCAAGATCCGCAGGCCCTGGCGGTGCTTGAGGAATTGGTGGAGGTCGATGATCGCGAGGTTCTCCAAGTCGCCGATCTCGAGGTTCTCCGACTCGCCATCGTCTCGTTGAGTAGGTACGATCCAGAGACGGCCATGCCGCTGCTGATCAAATTAACCAATCACGGGCACCACGGGGTACTCCGTGCCGCGATTCGTTCCTTGGGAAACTTTGAGGCCAGCGAGGCTACCAAGGCGATTGTAGAAGTTGCCAGGAAAAATCCGTCTCTAATCCGCACTGCAACCGCGGCATTGAGACGGCAGAACACACCTGCCTCGGCACTTGCCCTGGGGGAATTTCTGGGCGATCAGGACTCGGATGTCCAGCAGATGGCCCGCTTGATGCTACAAACCATGCGAATTCCCGAGGCCAAGAAGGTGCTGGAAGAATACGCCCAAGAAGAGCAGGAAAGAAAGGAGCAGGAAGCAAAGAGGGAATCAGAATCGAAGGACGCCGAAAAAGCTGAGAAGTCTTAATTCGAAACAGGTTCGGTGGGGCAAAAGAAACCAGACACAGAAACCAGACACAGAAACCACCGAAACCTGGCAGGCAACTTTCCGACCCAGAAATGCGCAGTCAGGGCCAATTTCAGCTTCATGAAGCATTTTCCCGGGGCAAATCAGGCCGAGACGCTCCCGTCAGGCCGCGCGGCTTAAAGTTCGACGAGAAATCGCCCTCGCTGGGTGCTACGGTTCCTGGAGGAGCGTTGCGACGCCCAGCTGGGGAGACTAGAATTCCTGGCAATCGCCTCCGGGAGTTGGTCCCGGTCCGATGCCCCTGCTGGCTGGCAGGCACATGCTACCGTGGCTCGGTGCCGGAGGTTTGGTTGGGAGACGGTTAACGCGATCCGCTGCCCGGAAACGATTCCCCTGACTCCCGCTCGACGGGATCCCCGACATGACCTACTGCGTTGCCATCTCGATCAAATCTGGCATCGTCTTCGCCTCAGATTCCCGGACGAATGCCGGGCCCGACCAGGTGGCCACCTACGGGAAGATGTACACCTTTGGGCGCGAGGGAGAGCGTCAGATCGCCCTCCTCGCCGCGGGTAACCTCGCGACCACCCAGGCGGTAATTGCCCAGCTCAATCGCGATGTTGCCGACCAGACGGAGATCAACGTCATCACTGCGCCGACGATGGCCGACGTCGCCGAATATTTGGGTCGGGTTACGTACGCAGAGGAACAGAGACACAACACCGAGATCAGCCGCGCCGGCTTCACTGCCGAAGCCTCGTTCATTCTCGGAGGTCAGATCGGAAGCACTCCTCCCCAGCTTTTCCTCATCTATCCCCAGGGCAACTTCATTAGCTCCTCGGAGCAGACGCCCTTCCTGCAGATCGGCGAGACAAAGTACGGCAAGACGATCCTCGACAGGATTATCCAGCTGGACATGGATCTCGACGAGGCCGCACGCTGTGCGCTCGTTTCGATGGAATCGACCATCAAGAGCAATGCGACAGTCGGACCACCGATAGAATTACTTCGCTACGCGGTTAACAGCCTTTGCTTTTCTGGCTACCTCCACCTGAACGCCGACAACCCGTATCTGATCGAACTGATGCATGCCTGGGATTCCCGGCTGCGCGAAGCGTTTCACCAGGTCCCGCATTTCCAGTGGGGAGAGTTCCCGGAAGGCGTGCGTTTTCTGTAAGGCCAAGCCGGCGATAACCGCCACTTCTCGAAGAACGTCGCGGCGAGGAGACGGATTGTTGACCGTCCAGTGCGGACTCAACCAACCACTTCCAACAGAACGAATGTCGAAGGGACCGCAGTACCGCTCAATGAGGCAGTACCGCACAATGAGTAAGAGACGGGTTACTTGGAACCGTGCGCGCCTTCGCCAGCCCGGATGATCGCAAAGTCGATCAGTTCCCTACAGCGGAAGAAGCCGGGCCAGTAGTTGTGTCCCTGTCCCTTGGCCACGATGAACCCTACCTTGTCCTTGGCCCCGTTGGCCTCGTAGACAGCCACGAAGGCGGCGGTGTTTTTTTCCAGCGGCACCACTTCGTCCAAGTCGCCCTGGATGAAAAAGGCGGGTACCTTCGTCCTGGCAAGAACGTGCAATCGGGCCACGGGATTCACCTCGGGTAAGGCGGCTTCCAGTTCCTTCACCGTCATCCCGTAGACAGGTGCGGCTTTTTCCAAGCCGGGGTAGGAACGCAGGTCGAATACGGGGTAGAAGCCGCCGATACCCGCGACCTTTTCAGCATTCTCGATGGCCCAACCACTTGCCTGAAGCCCTCCGCGACTGCGCGCGAATATGAAGGGCTTCCTGGCGAACCCGCGCTTGGCCGTCATCTCCTTGTAAAAGGCGTCGAAGACCTTTCGCCCCTGTGGGCTACCGAAAGATTCGCCCACGTCCACGCCCGCCACCGCGATGCCCGCAGTGACAAACTGCTCGTGCATCCACTTCTCGTGGTGGTCTGGGTAATCAGGCCGAGTGATGAAGTACCAGATCCACGGCTGTGGCTTCCTGCGATTTGCCGCTTCCGGCAACATTACGAAGGCAGGATGGTTCGCTACGTGAAACGTCTCACCGGGCAGAAGGAGCTGCGGTTTCAGCGGGGAAGGCTGTTGGGTGGCCACGGCATCGCCGACCTCGGCAAATGCAGTTGTGTTCACTCCCAAAGAGTCGAGTCCCGCGACGACCATGAAGGCCAACAGCGCCGCGTAGGCGAGTTTGGTAAGGAATTTGATCAACGTTTCGTCCAGCCGCGCACGTAACATGGATTTACAGGTCATCGACATCAGCAACTTCGCAGCCCTCCTGCCGATCACGAAGATCACAAGGGCTGATCTAAGAGAGATTTTAATCTCCCTGATCCGGTGTTGCAATGATTCGCCAGCCGTGCCCCACCGACACGAGCACACTCGTTTCCTATTTGGACGAACCCTGGTATCTGGCGTCATAAACCTCTATCTCTGCCGGGGCGCTTTGCCCATAGAAATACCTCAGGCCAGAAACCCTGACATGTCTTGCCAGCGTTTCTTTGAACGCAGAACCAACCACCATATCAACGTTTGCTGTTACCGCCACCTGAGTTGCCCACGGCTCGGGCGAGGGTCTTAAGTTTTATTATTCTCTCAACAATTTCCCGGCGGATATCCTGCAGAGACTCTCCCTTGATATCCAGATTCTTTAACCACCGTTCTGTTTCCCGGGCAGGCGTATTCAAAGATGAGATTGTCTTTACCTCTTGCAGGGTTTTTTCTAACGTCGTTACGTACCTCACATCGTCAACAGCTTCCCTGAAGCCTTCCCCCTGAACAGTGGGAACTACGCCATCTATCGTTGGATAAGCCATCACGAAATCTCGGAGGCTTTGAACATCAGGGACCTTGCCAAGATCCTCAAACGTATCAAAGTCATCCCACAGTGTGGTGCCCTTGCTATCAAATCCTCTTGCCCAGGGAACAGGGTGTTGATAGGAATATTCGCAGACCCCATCGTATCCAGCTTTCCAGAAGTTAAGCCCGTAATTAGAGCGCACGCTGTATGGCAGTTCCGTTCCCAGATGTCCGGCATGAAACGACTCTATGGCGTAACCGTAAATCTTGTGACCGGGATATGTATACACCTTTTGCGCCATCTCCGGGTCTGGTGCACGGAAATAAACAACGGAATCAAGTAGATCCCCCACCACTTCAAAAAACCCTTCGAAACAAGCACCCCACATCTTGCCGCCTTCCTCATGAACCGCTTGCCACGAGGACCTCTCGGCTTTCAGCATTTCGCCCGTAGCCTCATCTATACCGTAAAAATAGACCTCTGAAACACCATTGTCCTTAAACACCTTTATTCTTTCTCTGACTAACTTCTTTAGCTGTTCCAATTGCTCGGGCCCGTCGGAAGCACCCACGCACGGTAAAGCAGGATCTCCTCCATAGAGTATGGTCTTGTTGTCCATTCCCGCTTTCCTGCGAAGTTCTAACACCTGTTTGACTAGCGCCGGACTAAAGTTCACCGATGAACTTGGCAGAGATGGATTGTCTATTCCATGTGCCTTCATATACCTGAAATCGGCCAGCATCTGGGCGGCAGATTTGTAGAACGGGCCAACAGTCATGTAGTCCGTCAGTTGGCCATGGTAGTAAATGGAATATGCCAGTTGGGGATTTTCCAACTTGAAAGGCAACACCTTAACTACCAGCTTGAGTTGTGCAGATACACCGTTAGAAGGAAGAACATCAATCGTCCCTTCATAGTCTCCCGGAGATATGCCTTCTGGAACGTGGACCGTGACCCAGATTTGCTTTAGTGAATTTGCAGGTATGTCAAACGGCTGAAGTTCCCCGGCATCTTTGATGGTTTGATAGTCTATGGGGCTATTAACTTTAGCAGCGTAATCAACCTGTATTAAATCGTCGTTCTTTAACAATAATTCCGGAGTAAGATATTTGGCACGTTCCTCTCGATTTATTTTCGTGCCGATACCTGCCTGATACCAGCATTTAACTGTCCGAATGTCAATCGATTTGGCAGGAATCACCGTTCCTTTACCTCCCAGATTGGGCTTCCCCCGATCTATGATCCAGGGCCTATGAGAAAATCTAGGTCTAGGGATCCGCTGGCTTGCCGTAGCGGAGAAGGTTGCTGAAGCGTAGCCGAAGCAACCTTTGCAGCGGAGGGAAGCC
>CAUZBP010000122.1:0-11266 GCA_963578105.1 Planctomycetota bacterium | reverse complement strand
CGGTCACACGGGGTGGCTCGCCATCAACCCAGCAGGCCGTGGCGTAGCCTGCCTGCTGACACGCATCCTGGAGTGCTCCGACAGTCTCCCAGTCTTCAGCCCGAATCACCACAAGGCGCAAAGTATTGTTGCAATGAAAATTTTCGCGTTGTAGCAACTGTTCCGTCGGAGTCGTCGTGACGGCGTCTCCCCACTGGGGGCAGCTGCCCTGCAGGAATGCCTTGAATTCCAAAGCCAGGCGAGCCGGCCATTGGTGCCAGTAAGTCCGGAACACTCCCGGCCAGGGTTGCCCGCTGCGTAACTCTCCTTCGCACCAGCTGCCAAGAATAGCAACGATTCTCAAAAGGGGTGAGGCATTGCGCAAAGCATCGATGTCTTCGACAGAAAACTGGCCGGGCCGCGTAGCGCCCAGCACGAGTAAGTCCTCTAATCCGCCATTTGTCTCGAGGTGTTTTCGAGCCGACTGCAGGTCGAAGACCACTTCCAGATTTGCATGTTTTCCCAGCCATTGCAAAGCAAGCTGGAATTCTTCATGTAGCGAATCGCCGACAAATAACACCCGGATATCAGACATCAGTCCAATAATTCCCTCTCACGATTGGTTAGCAGGTTATAAACCGTTGGGGAGTCTGTCGCTTGGCGAATATTTTCCAAAAGATCCGTATCGGCCAGAATCCGGCTCAGGCGAGCCAGGGTGCGCAGATGACTTTGATCGTCCGTGGAACAGATAAGGAAAAAGATGTCGGTCAGCAAGCCGCGGCTATTCCCAAATGGGATCCCTGTCGGAGTGCATCCCATCGCTAGTAACCCACCGCCCAGAACCGAAGGCATCGGACGCCGGGGGTGCAGCAGCGCCACTCCGTTATCCAACGCCGTTGGCTGCATGTTTTCTCGATTTCGGATTGCCTCCATCATTCGCTCGGAGTCCCAAAGTAATCCGGTCGCGGCGGCCAATTCCGTCATCGATTCAATGACACTACTCCGAGTGCGTGCTTCCAGGGGTATGGCAATGCAGGCCGGCTGCAGTAACTCGGCAATCAAGGTGTCTGTTTGACCCAGACCTGAATCGGCACGTTGTAACACGCTTTCCATTTGCAGCAGTTCGTCTTGATCCAGGAGGCCCATCCGCTGTTCCATCCAGTGATGAATTTCAGCTCGTGAAAATCGCCACTGACCCGCCACTTTACGTCCGGGAATCCGGCCCCTGTTGGCCAGCTTGGTGATCTGATTGGGCAACAAGTGCAGGTAGACAGCCAAGCTTTCGGTGGTGAAGTCTTGCTCGCGGGCCATAATTTTTAAGCAATCAAAGAGAAGGTGCTGTGCCGGACGGTTGCAGGATGTTGCGGGTCAGCGGCAAACCGAAAGGTTGTGCGCAACATGGATTGCCATCGCCGTTTTTTTAAATTTCCTCCCCAACCTGTCAGTTGACGAGTACCAACACTCAACAATCACTCAGACACTCTTTCCAACACTTTACCAGCAGGGACGGCGCAGGATTCCTGCGCGCATGCGCAAGCTCATTTTTCTGCAGACTCATTGAGTTCACCTCCCTGTCTATCGTAAACACTTTGATACTGTCCAGAGCGAACGTCTGCTAGCGGCGCTGGTGAGTGGGGTTTGACTCCATTCGTCTTGCTTCGCCGTGTTCAAGTCCCGAGGCGGACGGGGTGTAAAATCTGGGTTGACTCTACGCAGCAACCTGGACACAATTCGCCTCATCAATGACCTCGTTTGACGACAACTTGGAAGATCATCGTTATACGAGAGCACGATGGAACGTGGCTCTCGTCTGATGGACAAGTGTCGATTCGCGACGTGCTAGGGCAAGGAGGCCTTAGACGATGCAAAAAACTATCGATTGTGTTGGTGGAATTAGTCTACGCGAAGTACTCCCCTCAGGCCAGATTTTCGGGGCTGCTGATATTCGCATCACCTCGTGTTGCTGTGACTCGCGACGGTGCAAGGAAGGTGACTTGTTTGTTGCCTTGTTGGGTCAGGAAGAAGACGGTCACGACTACGTACAACAAGCGATTGACCGGGGTGCGGTGGCTGTGCTGATAGAACGGCCGGTACCTTTCAACATCCCTGCCTGCACGGTCGAAGATACTCGCGAGGCTTTTGGAAAAGTCTGTCAGGCTTTGACTGGAAATCCCAGCCAGCAGATGCATACCATCGGTATTACTGGTACCAGCGGAAAGACGACGACCAGTGTTCTGCTGACTAGTATTCTCGAAATGGCCGGACATCGTGTCGGGATGATGGGCAGTCTCGGCTATTCTGACGGACTTGACACTCTTCCCGCGAAAAGTTCAATACCCGTCGTTCCCGAAATGGCAAGTTGGTTGGCACGCATGCGCGCCAATGATTGTTCTCACGCAGTGATGGAATTATCCAGCATCGGCCTGGCGACGCGCAAAACAGCTGGCATCGAATTCGACGCGGCATGTATCACGAATGTGCGGCGAAACCGTATCGACTTTCACAACTCGGTTCTCAACTACCGTCGAGCCAAGGGTAACTTGTTACGTCAATTACGCCCCCACGGATTCGCGGTGTTCAACGTGGATGATCCGGCCAGCAAGTTCTTGCTGTCCCAGGTGGAGAATCCTGTTCTGACGATTGGAATGAAGGGACCCGCTGAAGTGACGGCCCAGGTCGTTGAGCGCTACCCCGGTGAGCAAACTTTTCTGTTGACAGCCGGGAACGAGACGGCTCCTGTACGTACGCGCATGATTGGTGATCACCACGTTTATAATTGCCTTGCTGCGGCAGCGATTGGTTTGGTCTACGGGATCGAGCTGGCAGGGATTGTACGCGGGCTGGAGGCAATTGAGTGTGTGCCGGGTCGTCTGGAACGTATCGAGTGTGGCCAGTCGTTTTCTGTTTTCGTGGACAGTTCACTCAAGCCGGATTCGCTGGTAGCTGGTTTGCGGGCGTTGCGCGAAGTGACTTCAGGGAGACTCATCTGTGTGCTTGGGACTGGTGGTGACAAAAATGTTGATCACCGACCCCTGTTAGGGCGAGCGATCGAACGTTTTGCGGACGTCGGTGTGTTGACAGCAGGTAGTCCCGGCGCGGAAGGTCCCTTGGCCGTCATTCACGATATCCTTGATGGCTATGATCGGCCTTCACGGGCTCTCGTCAAACCTGACCGGGCCCAGGCGGTGGTTTGGGCGTTGGAGCAGGCTCGCGCGGGTGACACGGTGTTGATCGTCGGGGACAACTTTCCCTGTCAGCAACTCGCGGGAAAGCACACGACCAGTGACGATCGCCAGATCGCTCGTCACTGGTTATACGAATCAGCAAAATCGCATCTGAACAATCCGTGGACCATGGCGATCGCCCGTGGCTGATCGGTTTGTTTCAACCTACTTTTCCATATTTTAACTGACGATTCAGTCAAACGGTCGTTCGACCGCACGAGCTCAGTGTCGTTGGCTTGCCAGTACGGCTTCGCTCGTCTTGATGATCGTACGTACCGATCGCTGCACCATTGTGTGAAAGCGATTCGTGGTGTTATGAACGCTCTGAGTGTCAAAGAACTTGCAATCATCGTTGGAGGGAGGCTTCGGCTGGGAAAGCTTCCGCCTCTGGGTGGTGAGTACGAGCCGATCAGTCGCGTTGCGACCAATGGTCGGAAAATACGGGCGGGCGAGGTCTATTGGGGCATCAATGAAGCAGGATTTCATGGTGCCGATTTTGCGGAAATGGCGTACTCGCGTGGAGCGTCGGGAGTTGTCGTCTCGGGTCGCCGGGTCGAACCGTGGGCTGGTAGGTTTTCGATCCAAGTCGACGATGCGAACGCGGCGATTCGGACGTTCGGTCGCTGGGCGCGGCAACGTTTTCGGGGAAAGCTCGTTGCTGTGGTCGGTTCTTGGGGCGGGAGCAACTACCGTCGCGCGATTGACAGCGTCTTGTGTCAATGCTCGACGGGCAAAGTTTGGGAGTTGGAGTCGGTATCACCAGAGGTGGGCTGCAGGCAATTACTTGAACTTTCGCCCCGGGACGATTACGCAGTTCTGGAATTTCCCATGGCGAGCGTTCAGGAAGTGCGCGCATTGCTGGCCGACTGTTCACCCCACCTGGTTGTCATTGCGGGAGGCAACCATTTCGCAGGATTATGCCCGGGAGAAGTGCAATTCGAAGCCTCTCTCGTACAAGACGTTAACCCCCGACCGACTGTCATCGTCACCTGCAGCCCGGACTCACGCGATCCATCGGAGTACTGTTTGCCATGCTGCCGGGTGAGTGAACCGAATGGGGCAAGGTTTGCCTACTCACTCAAGAATCCCCAATCTGGCGACAATGGTTTGCTCGTGGAGATGGAGGGCACTCGTTTCAGAATGGCGGATTCACAAAAAAATAATCTGGAGCCGGTACTGGTGGCCTATACGGTGGCCCGCATGCTGGGTCACTCGCAACAAAGCATCGCAGCCTCCTTTGATCAACCGCCGTGCGCCCCGTTGCGCTACACGACTCACCGGGGACGGGGAGTCCGTCTGTTGTATGTGACTCAAGAAATGACGCTGCAATCCGTCCGGAACTCGATCGACTTGTTACGAGACATCGAGATACCTGGCCGTCGAATCGTCGTGTGTGGAGAACTACCGTTTCAGTTTTCCGGAAGAGATAGTTGGCATCGACATGCAGGGGAAGAAATTGTATCGGGTTGTGAGGTAGATCATTTGATTGCCTGCGGCCAGTCCTCACGAGAAGTCGTGATGGGAGCCCAGGGCGCGGGAATGTCGCTGAGACGATCTGTGACCTGTCGCGACCCCGGCGAAGCATTGACAATGTTGGACACCTTTCTCGAGGTGGGAGACGCGTTGCTCATACTGGACTCGGAACAAGGCCAGCTTCAACGACTGCTGGAAAAACTCGCCGAACAACCACTTGCCATGTCATTTTAAACAGCAAACAGCAGAATCCGGATGCAGAGGAACGATCAGGAGAGGAAAAAACAGGTGTTTCGTCAGTACCGGCAGAAAAAATGTCAAACAAAACAAAGTGAGCTTTGTCGTTCGTGTTCGGTTTGCGGGAACAGAACACGGCCCTCCCTCCTGGGTAGAAGCTTTAGCTTGTTGGGACAGCGGTATCTGGGTCAACCGCTCCAGCAGTAGCTTCACGGCAAAGTTTAAGACTGGACGTCGGGGCAGCCATGTGGCTGCTCCGACGTTCCAGGGAACAACCGGGAGTTTAGGAAATAGATCCCGGGTGATTGTTTGAGAGCGGCTCGTCCGAAGGCACGTTAGCGTCAACGGATTGGCGACGGTTTTGGCACATCGTGGTCAATGTCAAAACCCCGGGGTAGGAATCTTTGACGTTCCGCGGGATTTTACGGACTTGAACGCTATTACAATCCGTCTATCTCTCCCCCGACTGTTGACCCGTCGCTGGTTGTCCGATGCCAATACAACCGTGAGAAACATCGACAGGCCCGCTGCCAACCCAGTCCCCGGGGAAGGAATCCAGATTGTGCTCAGAGTGTTGCTAACGGTCGCTTCCGCAACCCTGGTTTTCGTGCTTTTGCGATCTACACTGGACTTACGGACCACTGCACGAACACCCGGGATCGCCAGTCAGGTTCCCCGCTGGAGACTGGAAGCACCTCACATCACCTCTGCTGGTACGCAGGTCAATTTTTTTCTGCACCTTGGGGCGCTGCCTGAAATGAACCGGAACAAGCGGGCACGATGAGTCTTCGTCCTGACCGGGAGAAAGCGGCCAGCAGGACAGGCCCCTGATGGGTGGTCGGGAGGCACTGGCTTCGAGTTTCCATGATTCGGTGCTGAGGGAAGTTTCGCCCCGGTGGTTTGGTGGGCGGTTCGCACTGGTTGGTAGACCCCGGGGATCCGTCCGGGTGCTTGCCAGGTGATTCGCTCAACTGATTGGACCTGTCGCCACATTCCGGGTATCCTACCTCCCCGGGGAAAAACCTCACCGGACAACACGGGCACGGTGCGAGTGGTCAGCCGACTCGGTTCACCGTGCTGGCGTGTTCAGGGCGAACTTGAGTGAAACACGTTGCGGACGAGTCAAATGCAGGAACCGGTTTCGTTGGAGTGATCAGGGGATGAAGTTTGCACTGTTAGGAATCGATGCCGAGTCGTTACGACTGGCGGCGACTGTTCAGTCCAGTGCTGATCACGACCTGATCGCGGTTTACAACTCCCACGCAAAACTTGACGACGCCCTCTTGGATGCGGTTCACCTGCCTCCCACGCAATCCTGGGAATCAATGCTCGGTTCTTTTTCCTTCGATGCTGTTGTCGTATCCCAGGTGCCAGTTCAAGAGCGGGATTTACGAGCCGACCAGTTGCGCAAGCTTGTTCAGTTGGACGTTCCTTTACTCGTCGTTCAACCTGCTTGTGAAGCAATCATTGGTTACGAATTGGAAATGATCCGGGAGGACACGCGTTGCGTGGTATGGCCCTTTGTGCCCGGCGCTCAGCATCCGGCGATCAAAAAAATGAGCGAACTCTTACGAGAACAACCTGGTGATGAAAATTCACCTGTGGAACAACTTGCCTTTGAAAGACCTCTGGCATCACGGAAAAGGGACGAAGTGTTATGCTGGTTCATGCGTGACGTACATCTGATGCGTAAGGTACTCGGGCAAGTTCAGCAGATCGCCGCCATGGGGGCAGGCGAGGATGATCTCGTGTACAGCACTCTGAATGTACAACTACGGTTTCAAAATGGTGTTCTGGCACATTGGACTCTTAAACCGGAACTGGAAAACTCTGAAGCGAAGCTGGCTGTGATCGGACCTTCAAAAACGGTCGAGTTGTCCATGCCGGCGAACGAGGCAGATTGGTTGCTTCGTCTGGAGCAGGGAAGTACCGGCGAATCTTTCACATTTCCGGCCTATGATTCGTATCAACACGGGCTTTGCGAATTCGTTTCAGCGGTTGAGAAAAATACCTTCGAGGTTGGTTGGAATGCGTCCTGTAAGGACATTGAAATCTCTGAAACAATTCGGGATTCTTTGCGTCGACGCCGTACCATCGAACTTCACGAAGAAGAGCATTCCGAAGAAGCCACATTTAAGGGCTTGATGGCCATGGGGGGGTGTGGGCTGTTGTGCTTCGGCGTAATTCTGTTGTTGATTGTTGGTGTGGTTGAAGGTTTGAAGCTTCCTCTGCGCAACAATGCCCTCTGGCAACTTTGGCCCCACTTCCTGCTGGTGTTGGTGGTCATTTTTTTGCTGTTGCAACTGTTACAACTTGTGTTCCAACGTGAACGGGTTGCAGATTCACCGCAGGTGGTTTCCAGGAAGTAGGCAAAAAATATCAATTGTAGGAAAGAAACAGTTTGATCCTGTCGATGGAGCCATCTGAAGACGGACAGGAAGATGAAAGACAGCAAAAAGATCCGCGAGAAATGCGGTTTCGCGTATGACCTATCTCTGTTGAGTCGCTAGCGCTTTCAACCAGCTTACCGCTAGCACTGTTTCGTTACGGATGGGAGTGTTGCCCGGGCGCAAATTGTGGGGGAGCAAAGGACGCAAAATTTCTGATGTCATGGATTGCATGCAGGACGCGAATTCCGGAACGGTGGATTGTTATTTGGAGCGTGTTGTGGCTGTCAGGCATCTCGGGATGCTGCCACCAAGGTCGTCTCCCCCGGCATCCTTTGGTGTCGTGGGTTCCTCGCTCTTTTACGACGGACGCGAGTCCCTGTCACCGTGAGGGGCAATCTTTTCGTAGAAAAGGGCGGCCCGCTGGAGAGGTGGTCGCAGGACGAAGCCATGAACGGCGGTCCGTGGTAACCGGTAGGACACTCGCGCCGGTTCCTGCACATGCTGTCCTTGAGCAGCCTTCTCTGCAATTGGCGACAGCCGGCGGTCATCAGCCGTCAACGAAGAAAGAGGATCACTCCGTGTTGTCGACCGATCCGGCCGGGTGTGAACAGATTTCTTTCCTTGCCGTTCAACCGAATTGCAAACAGGCCGGCAAGCCGTCGGGTGGTACTGCCGGCGGCGGTGATAGCACTACTTGGCTGGGAGAAGAGATCGACGTGTTTGGCGACTCTACAGTCAAGTTCCGGTTTCATCGGAGCGGGACAGCAGGCGAAAACTTCACATTGCGGTCAACACCCGGGACGACGTCGATCAGCAACCGCCCGGCCTCGATTGCCGTGTTTTCAGCACGGGAAGCTCTCAGGGCCTGGAGTCCGCATGTGTCGCAATCTCAACAGAAGTTTTAAACGAGTTCTTAGCTAGTTCTCGCTTTCTTTCCCAAGACTGGGCCATTTCCGGGTGTTTGTTACCGGCAAGTGAAGAACAGAGGCCCTAGCCAGCACAGCAGGCGTTTCCTGCGACTTTGGCGTCTATTTCTTCTGCGGTGTTCGGGCGGAATATTGTCAAAATAGAGAGGCTGTGCGGGCCGGCAGCGCGCTGTTCAACGGGCAATTACGGCACGACCGATCTATGTTTGGGACTAACGCTTTAGCACGTCACAAGCGAACCACTCAACATGCCCGTAGGCGTTCGTCGCACTCTTCCTCCAACATACCGGCTCAGACGATCCAACGATGCTTGACCTATGCCCCCGGCACATAGTGCGTTCACTCAGTGTGCTTAGATTGTTGTTCTGCTGTTGCTTCGCGGCAATTCTCTGGAGCGATGTGTGCGAGGGTTCGGTCCGACATGAGTCGGCGACCGTTCGAGCAGTGAAGGCAGCCCGCCCTTCGGTGGTCAACATACACGGTCAAAAAACCGTGCGACAGCCTCGTGAACGAGGAACCGGTGGAGAACCTCGTCGCGTTAACGGGATGGGGACCGGGGTCATCATTGACGAGCGGGGATACATCGTTACCAATCATCACGTGGTCGAGGGGGTTAAGCAGATTCGAGTAACTCTGGCCAGCGGGCGCACCACGACCGCCCGTCTAGTCGCCCACGATCTGGAGACAGATCTGGCCGTGATAAAAATTGGTTCTGACGCAGACCTGCCAACGATCAATATAGGCACCTCGAGCGACTTGCTTCCGGGCGAGACCGTGATTGCTGTGGGAAATGCCTATGGATATGAGCATACCGTCACCCAGGGGATTATCAGTGCTTTGCACCGATCGGTACAAGTCAGTGATTCGCAAATCTATGACGACTTGATCCAGACGGATGCCAGTATTAATCCTGGTAACTCAGGCGGCCCACTTCTCAACGTAGACGGTGAAATGATTGGCATCAACGTGGCCGTGCGGGTCGGTGCACAGGGGATAGGATTCGCCTTACCGGTTGACCAGGTTATGGGGGTGACCAGCGGTTTGATGTCAATAGCCAACCTGGAAAATCATTGGCATGGGCTAACCGCTAAAACTCAAGGCGGGATCACGGTTAAGAAATTCGAGGTAGACTCAGTTGCCAAAAATAGTCCCGCTCAAAAAGCAGGTATC
Source organism: Planctomycetota bacterium (assembly GCA_963578105.1). Taxonomy (GTDB): domain Bacteria; phylum Planctomycetota; class Planctomycetia; order Pirellulales; family Pirellulaceae. The sequence continues at coordinate 1,867 of CAUZBP010000122.1, read as the reverse complement.
GTGTCGGGCGACGTGATAGCAGAAGTCGCGGGAATGCCCATTGAACGTGCACTGGACCTGGAGCGGTCTCTCCTCGGCCGCAATCCGAAAGAGAATATCAAAGTCAAGGTAATTCGCAACAAGAAGCCGTTGACTCTGCAACTTGCCCTGTCGCGACGTTCATCCAAACGCGAACCGGGAACCAACGAACGGGCGTGGCAACTTCTCGGCATGAGACTCATTAAGGTGTCCGCATCGAAAGTGCGTCAGACCAATCCTCGTTACCGAGGCGGCCTGAAAGTGGTGTCGGTCCGTCCGTCAAGCCATGCAGCCCGGCAGGGTATTCGGCGGGGAGACGTTCTGGTAGGCATGCACATCTGGGAAACTATTTCGCTGGAAAACGTTTCCTACATCATCAATCGAAAAGATCTGAAAGAGCTGCAGCCGTTGAAATTCTACGTGCTTCGCGATGACGAAACGCTGTATGGCCACCTGCCAGTCTCCCTGCATTTACAGGGGAAATCAAACGGCGACCGGCCTTAAGTCCTGCCGGTTTTTCGTAAGAGTTCGCTGAGAAGCCACAGAGGAATTCCGGCGAGAACGGGTACCAGGCACAATACGACCAGTCTCTCTGCATGCTCACAACTGGCCCACAACATGTAGGCCGAAGTGCCACAGAAGCAGGCAGGTACGATGGGGTAGAGTGGTACTCGAAACGGGCGTTTGCGATCCGGTTCCTTGAATCTTAACCAGAACAGCGAGATGCCTGTCAGGAGAAAGAACAGCCAGAAGCAAGGCGCAGTCGTGGACAACAGTAATTCGAATCCACCGTGAAATTTTTCCCAGGGTAACGGCTGCAGCAGAATTTGAGTCAATAGACGATCGATGGCTGCACGGCCCGTTTCCGTGCCCACGACCAGGATCATCAGGATGCTGATCAGCCCTTGAATCCCCAGGGAAAGGACCGGCGTGCGAAATCGCTGTCCACGTCGCGCCAGCAGTCCCATGAGGGGGTGGTCCTGGCCACAGGTGGCGTAGATCCTGGCCCCTGCGAGCACCATGCCGTTGACGGCACCCAGTGTCGAGATCATGGCCAGCAGACAGACCAGTTTTGCACCGATTGGTCCCCAGGCTAGTTCCAGTGCATCCGAGGCGGGGGTGGGCGAACTCCGCAAGGCTTCGATACCCAGAATCCGGAGGTAGCCAAGGTTGACCAAAACGTAAAGCACGGTCACCAACAGGATGCCGCTGACCAGAGCTCGGGGAAGATTGCGCTGCGGGTCTCGCACTTCGGCAGTCACAAAAGCTGCATCATTCCATCCCCCAAAGGCATATAAAACCAGAATCATCGCAAATCCAAAATTTGCAGATTCAACATTTTTGGCTTGCCCGGCTGTCTGGCTGCCATCCAGCGGGAACAGGAAGGCGGTTAGGAGGATGAAAGACAATCCAAAAACCTTTGCTACTGTCAGAATATTTTGGGTCAGCTTGCCCTGGTAGACTCCGGCAACATTGATTGCTGACAAACTGGCAACAGCTCCGACAGCAAAAAACGGTGACCAGCCCGGGTCCAGTCGGAACAGTTCCGCGCTGTAATCCCCAAAGACATAAGCGACAGCTGCGATGCTGCCGGTCAGAATGGCAACCAGTTGACTCCATCCAAATAAGAATCCCAGCCAGCGACCAAAGGCTTGCGACAGGTAAACGTAGCCACCTCCCGAGCGAGGATACGTTGCAGCAAGTTCCGCGAAACAGAGGGCACCCGCCAGGGATAGCAATCCGCCCAGGATCCAGGTGCCCAGTCCCTGCCACGCATGCTGCACATTGCTGAACACCAGGGAAGGTACTTTGTAAATAGATGCGCCGACAACGATACCCACGATGATAC
>CAUZBP010000121.1:0-11407 GCA_963578105.1 Planctomycetota bacterium | reverse complement strand
CAAGTCGTCAGAGATTCTCCAAAGCTCTCAAGCTTCTTCGAAGCGAAGGTTTTATTGACACTAACGATAGTCGCTACAACAACATCGGTGTCAGACTACTTCCCAAAGGGCACGATGAAGGAACGCTCTTGTGTAGTGTTCGCCCTGTTAGTTCCAGCAACGCTTACCTGAAACTTATGATAAACGTTTTCCGGGTTCTTGACCGAGAACCGAATTGCAGTGATTGGCTAAACGAGACGTTGCTAACCGGTGTCAACTATGGACAACCTGAAACGAAAGCACTTCTTAGTGGATTGCAAGTGGCCATGACACAACTGAGCATCTGTGGCTTGGTTGAATCCGGTAGCAGCATTAAAAGGCACGTGAGCTATCGCTTCAGACCAGAAGGGTTGGATCTCGCTCAGCGACCTGGCGACTTGCCAGATGGCTACAGGCAGCTCAAAAGCGGGCCGGACTGATCGATTAGAACCCTTCTCAAATAGTTGGTTTGGTCGGTCAGAGAGTTTTGTCTTCGATTCCTAACAAACCGAGTCAACCATAAGGAACAATTGTTATGACGGATGCAAAATCCCAATGTTTGATCTGTGATGGCAGTTCGTTTAAGTGCGGGCATTTTTTGGCAAACTTTGGTATCACCGAGAGTGACGTAGGTGGTGGCGAGCTTTATGACCATTTGGGTGATATCGAGAATTTACTCATCGAAGCCATTTCTTTTGATGACAAAGTGATTGAGAATCACTCGTTTTCGATTCTAGTGGAGGAAATCCAATCGTATGCGTCGGAGAACGAGATGGACCCACAAGATGCGTATAGCGAAAATCACTACCTGGTAGTTAAAGCTTTGCGAGAGCATTTTGAAGATCATAAGGACGTTTTGTTTAAGGCTTACGGGGTTGGCGAAGCGAGCGGGACTTACGCTTACGAAAACTGTTGGTCGGAAGATCCCAAATCTGTAATCGGCGACCTGCTATCGAGTTTGCGTCACTGAGTCCGAGCCGACGGGCACGATCTGTACCGCGCGAATATTTGCTAACCGGGATTCTGCTGCTGGCCGGTGCAAGGCCGTGCATCTGGGCACCTACGCCCGCAAGGCCCTGACAGGGTCTAAAGGTGCTGGTTGATGGATTCTCTGAATTGTGGCCAACCGCAACCTAAACGCAGGTGATACAGAGACTTGCACCGCCCCATCGGTTGGGTACAATTCCAGAGATCCGGACCCGTGCATTGAGATAATCACAAGTTAGATGCACTAAGGGGAATCGTTTCTCTGCTGGCCTACCCAACACGGAATCGCCCGGAGCGCCTTCGGCACACCGCCGCTATTGATTCACACCAGGAACCAATCGTCAATCAAATTGCGTTCGACTTTGAATGCCTTCGATGAGGGCGATGTCGGACAATCCAAACCATTGGACGGGCTCAACGATGAAGCATGTTCTTGCAATACTTGGAATTATCTTATTTGCTGGCGGAACGTTTTCCGGGGTACTCAATTGGTGCCTTACAGAGTTCTATCTTGAAACCGTTGAATGGGAAGGTCCGATGGTGACGGTCAATAGCGCCACGTGGATTCTAAATACTCTGGGCCTGGGCCTCGGGGGTGTTCTTATTGGAATTGCTGCGATACTGCGGTCGCCAGACAAACCGTGATCGTTTGCAGGCAACGCTCTAACATCTGGTAAACTGAAATCCATGCACGACCTGTTTGGTATCGCGATGAGCGATGACGGCACCACAGCCGTTCCAGACCCACCTACCGTGTGCCTGCTTGTTGGCCAGGCTACTAGATTATAAGTAGCCAAATGGCTGTTATAGCAACACAGGATGACAGGTTGGCCCGATGCTCAACTGTGCATTCAGTTCAACAATCCAGAGATTCACAGAGTGACGTGAAAGGACAGAGAAACAGAAGAACACCATTATGCATTTAAGAAAACATATAACAAATTAGTGACGCCAATCCTCTTATCTTGTGCGATATAATTGTTTCCAGGCTCTTGTTTTATTTACAAATGGACTAGCTCACCTCGGTGTTACGCAGTTATTATTAACTGAAAGTTAAATTCAGATGTCTCATAAAGCGGTTTGTGACGAACTCCCCAACAAAGAGCAGTCTTATGAGCCAAGCCACAACCCAACCGGATCGTGAAGAAGATGGCAAGCAAAACAAAAACAACGGCCGCCACGATCTGCGGGAATCGCTCCATCGGCTCGGAAGCATCCAACGTGAGTCACTGTCGCTGGCCGAGCTGCAAAAGATGCAATACGGTGTCCGATTGGAGTACACCGCGTTGGCAGAGAAGGCTGTTCATCTCGAACACCAAGTCGCCTCGCAGCTGGAACGTGGCGATCTGAACACCTTCGACTCCCTCAAGAAACAACTCGGTCGTCTCAGGAGCAATACGCAGGAACTGGAAGAGGAGGAACGCAAGCTCGAAAACGAGATCCAACGCTGGATAATGCGAGACGGAATGGCGCGTGTGCTCGGAAGCCATCGCCGATTAAAGCTCATGGAGGGGTTCTCAATCGTCTTGATCGTCTTCGTCCTGGCCCTGCTGTTCTATGACCTCTCAGACCCCCCGGATCGCCCGGACTGGGCGTCCGCAAACAAGATTTTCCTGATCGACACCGCCTGCTGTATGGTGTTCTTATTTGAATTCTTTCTGCGATTGAAGTGCGCCGAGTCAAAGCGGTATGTCTGGCGACACCACTGGGTCGACTTCGTCACTTCGATTCCAATTCCCGGCGAGGCCCAGCTCGCCCGTTTCGGGCGGGTATTTCGGCTGGCCCGTGTCGCCCGCGCACTTCGCCTACTAAGGCTATTGCGGTTGTTTCGAATTTTCTTCCTTCTCTGGCGAGGTCTCGACAAGCTGCAGGATGTCGTCGATGTTAAGCTGATGAAACGATCATTGCGATGGGGAGTCGCCGTGATGTTGTTCGGAGCCCTACTGATCTGGCAAATGGAAGGTCAGGGTCCGGACGGTGCCGAACCGGTCAGGTCATTGGGTCTTTCGTTGTGGTGGAGTTTTACAACCGTCGTGACGGGTGGCTTCGGTGATATACACAACCCGAACAGTACCACTGGAATGCTGTTGACCGCCACTCTCGTCATTACGGGGATGGTGCTCGTCGGGGTCTTCACTGCCACGCTGACTACCCTGTTGCTAGGGGAACAGACAGAGGAAATCGACCAGCTACAGCAGGAAACGCATAAGCGGCTCGACCAGATCGCCAGACGAGTCGACCAACTGGTGCCGTCAGAGGCCGATGGCACGCACAAACGGGAATCGTGAGGCCATCTGCCGGAACCAACGAACACATGTCGGGGCAACTCGCTATCACAAGGTGTATCGAGGCACCGCACACGAGGAACTGGAATTCTGAAAAGGCCTGGATCTAAAGGTGCACCTGTCGTTCTCAGTTCCGATGGGGTCATGACGAAGACTCCCATTGGAACTACTCGGAATTGTGGATTTTAAATTTCTCATCACCGTGGCCAATAACCTTCTGAGACACTGGCCTAAAATTTAACTACCACGCATTCCGCTTTACTCTGAAAGTGATGTGGCACGCGATAGGCGATCACCAGCATTTCGACATCCGCAATCTGCCGGAAGCGATGTGTGCGCATAGGACATACAGTTTTACGGTAAACACGAGCGCAACCTGTCAAGTTTACTTCTATTAATGAGTCAAAACCGTGTACACCCAGGAAGGAGGCTCCATAAGTCTCACTTCAGATTGCCGGACATGTCGCGCCAAATTAAAATCTTCATAGCAAGAGACGCCGCATCCCAAACTGCAAGACTCGACTGCCCACGCGACGGACAACACCTCGTTCACATAACCTACGGCGGCTGGCGGAGACTCTCATCACCGAAAAAAGAACAGGAAATGGTATTACGCCGGAGGCGTGCAACAAGTTGGCCCGGTATCCGTTGCTGACATGCACCGCCTCATCAAATCGAGGGATGTAGGTGGGCACACGCGCGTGTGGACGGAGGGCATGGCGGACTGGATACCAATCAGTCTGACCGATTTCAAACAGTTCCTTTCGACAAATACCCCACCTCCACTGCCTCGACCGCCGGCAGTGAAGCCTGTTGAGAGCACCGCCGATGATGTCGCCAAGCTCAATCAATGGTTCCAAATCTATTGGATCGGCATCGCTGCAGGACTCCCCCTGTTGGTCATCTGCATTGGTCTCGGAGGTCTCGTTGTATCGGTTGTTTTCCAGTGTTTCATCCTGCACAAGCTGTGGTCAATGATTCCCGCAGATGAGGCGCAAACGACACCGGGAAAAGCCGTTGGATTCCTTTTCATTCCTTTCTTCAATTTCTACTGGAACTTCATCGCTTTTCATGGCCTTGCGCAGGCACTTAACACCCAGACAGAACGGTATTCCATTCCGAACGGCAAGGTCGACGAGAACCTAAGCCTTATTTATTGCATTCTAATTTGCTGTTCGCTAATTCCCTACGTGAATTTCCTGACCGGTATCGGAGTACTCGTCATTGGAATCATTCTTTTGAAAGAAATGAAGGATGCCGGCATTGCCCTAATCCAACAACAAACGTCATAGATCACCGCACTGTCATGGGGTGACGGAAGATCGCGAGGGGCATCCGTTCACGTTCGTGAATGACATTCTATGTGATTAAAACAAATTGCCCAGTCAAACGTTTGTGGCGCAACGGCAGCAACATCGTCCTGATCCATCTGCCGAACGAACGACTCTCGCCGGAAGCCCTAACAAATCCTGCCCATAATTGCATACGGCACCAAGGATTGCCATTAGTTTTAAGTCCACAACAATGGGTCTTTGCAACGCCAAGGCCGGCAGGTTAAAATTTCTATTAGCAGCTATTTCCGTTGCCTGCAGGCGATATCCGCTATTGTTTGGCGGCACGTACTGAACATCTCACCGCAAGCGCATTACCGATGGTTACCTATTCATCCAAACAGCAGTTCCTTTGGGGAAACGTCGATCTCGTTTTCACCAGTTGACCGGGAGTACGTTTGAGATGGCAAGTCAGTGGTATTACCTACAAGATCAACAAAAGTTCGGACCAGTTTCCAGCAAAGAATTAAACGCTTTGGCGAAGTCTGGTAAACTCCAAGCCACTAACCTCGTCTGGAAGGATGGCCTGAAAAAATGGGTTTTAGCAAAAAAAGTTAAAGGACTATTTAACGACGAGCGAAATAGTGCAGCGACAAGCTCAACTCCGTCTCGTCCTGTCGACCTACCCGGTACAAACACGACCGATTTGTCCACCCAGGAAAATGGGATCGACAAGTTCGAGTCCAATCCTCCAGATCAACACCAATGGCATTACAGTCGCGATGGGGAATCCAAGGGCCCCGTCTCCTTTTCAAAGTTAGTGGAATTAGCGCAGCAGGCCGTTGTAACTAGAGATTCCCTGGTCTGGCACGAAGGTCTGGATGACTGGATTCCGGCCTCCGAAATCGAAGGCCTTTTGGTCGCGTTTCGGGAACCCACCAAGAGAGGCCCACCGCCATTACAAAAAGATCCGCCCCGTCTGCCGTCTCAACAGTCGTCAACACAGTTGCAGCGAGAACAAACTCACCTCCGATCCGTTGACGATACCATCTTAATTCACAGGATTTTTTCTCCAAATGATCCCTGGGAATTTTCCAAATCCAACATCGAAGCCCAATTAATTCACGCACAGGATGGAAATCCGTTTTATCTTTTCACGATTGATGGGATCGATATCATCTGCTTTGAGATAACATCCTGGAATGATTCCTCTTCAAGCAAACATTCACCGCGGCGACTTGTTGTTGGTACAACATTTGATGGAGTGGAGATAACGGACCCTACGATATTGCTCCAGGCCAACTATGCCACTGCGGGATTTCCTTCCTTTGGTATGGACGAGGATGGGGTGCCAACTTTGCGGATTTCCATCCCAATATCCCAGGATATTCCCCTGCCCATCATTCGCGGCCAATTACTCGTGGCGATTGGACTTCTCGCCGAAGAGGCAGGGACTTGGCTCGAAAACTCTAACAGTGATAATAGTGAGGAAGAGAACGATATGGCGTCGGCCGTCGGCTCACTTCTTGGCGGTATAGCCAGAGGTTTTCTTGAGTAACACCACTCTTTCTAATGGCACGTCTCACAATTCCGGACATTCAGCAGAACCGCCACTTCTGTTGGTAACTTGCGAATTCCCGTTGTTTAAAATGACGCTCCTCTATGAGGTTTTTACCGCGGAGAAACGATAGGCCTTGGTAATACCGACTATGTTTTTCTCGTGCGATTTTGCGCAGATCGTCAGACAGTCTCGCTTCGAGTATTTCTTCACTGGCAAAAGACCAGTTATGCGACCAGGTTTGTCGGGAAACATCCTTGAAGGCCGGCGGGTTCACGCCGACACACTTCAGTCTGCACTTAGTGGCCTTGTTTCCATGGAAAACTCCGACACGATTTCGATGAAGTAACAATACCGTTTGAAATTATTGCTGACTGCATGGACTTACCATTCCGGGCCTGATCTAATATTCCCATCACCTTCGCCTATGGCTTCATACGACACATTTTGCAGCAATAGAAAACGGGAAGACCATTTTGTTGCTGCTACAAATAGGTATGATCTCCGTCTGCCAACGGAACGATGACCTCAACCGAAGACGGCATTGCCACCAGGGATTACGCCGTCAGAAAGCCCTGCCATGTCCATCCAACTCGCAGACATTGTCTTTGTCGTAGATGCAAGCGCAAGCATGGGACCGTGCTTTGACAAACTGCGCAGAAATCTGGAAACGCTCATGACGACGATGCGGCAAGCACGGTTTCGGCCCCGGCTTGGACTTCTAACTCACGCCGCCGGGTCAAGTGCCAGCGGTCCGGTATATGATCATCAGTTCATCGGTGGAGAAGGCCATGAAATGCTGGCCAAGCTGTATCAGCGCGGAAGCCAAAATGCCCATCCCGATGATTTCTTTACCGAAGATCCGAAGCGTTTTATTAAGGCATTGTCGACCGTCAAGCCCCAAGGCAATGAGGACATGCTGTTGGCTTTGGACATAGCGCTCGACTTTCCTTTCGGGCCGCCGGCAAAAAACCGGCGGGCTGTGGCGTTGTTTACGGATGAACCGGCCGAAGAGGGGATTGACGAAGGCAAGTCTCTTGAGAAAATTAACGCCCTGATTGAAAAGATCCAGACACGTCGCATTCAGCTTTTCCTGGTCACCCCCGAGTCCGGGGGTTATGAGGTATTGTCCGAGGCAGACAAATGCGAATGGGAGGAGGTGGACGGGGGTGATGGCTTGTCCGGTTTCGACTTCAAGCAACTTCTGTCGGACATGGGCAAGAGCATTAGTGTCGCGACACTCCAGTCCACGAGGGAAAAAGACTGGCAGCGGGCTCTTTTCGGTCAGGATCGGTGGTCCACCGAACGTTCGGCCGATGACGCCACCAGGCATGTGGTGCTCAGTACAGGTGAGTCCACGACGCTGAACACGTCTAGTGGCCCGATTACCAACATTGCGGTGAAATTGAAGTGGACAAAAGCGGTCGATCTGGATCTTCACGCTTTCTATCTAACCAAAGATGGAAATGAACACCATGTCTCTTATTCGAACCTCGATGCAGGTCATGGAATTCGGCTGGACCAGGATTCCGGAGTAGGTAACACGGCAGGTGCAAATGAAGAAAACCTGACCGTACAAAGCCTCAACAATATTGACCGTATCCTTTTTGCAACGAACATCTTTAAACTGCTTAAATTGTTTTTCGGAGGGAAAAAGAGCAACGATCGCTTCGCCAACTATGACGGCAGAATTCAGTTCACCACGAACCACGGCCAAGTGATTGAAGTCCCGCTGCAGGCTCAACAGCAAGGCAACTGGTGCGTACTCTCCCTCCTGGACAACTCAAAACAAAACATGCCCAGCGTCACGAGTATCAACAAAGTAGTCGACGTCGATCCAGACGTTCGCGAATATTGATTGCGTCGTTTTTGTGTAATTGCGGTTTTAACAAACATGAAACGGGATTGTTATGAGTACAAAAGGTGTAGCTGACGTGGTGTTTTGCCTGGATGCATCCGACTCGATGAAACCCTGCATCGATGGAGTCAAGACACACATTTCGAGTTTTCTGGAGGGCCTGAAATCCGACAGGCAAAGAAACTGGGACGTACGGTTCGATTTTTTGGCACATCAGACTGTGCTGGGAGAAGGAGGTGTCATCGGGCACGGCCATTATTCCCTTTACCACAATGGTGAATCTAGCGAAGAGGGGGATGTCCTAACCGCTTTGTATACTGGTCAGAAAGGTCAGCAGGGTCAGCGAGGCCGCTTCTTTACCACGGATATTAACGAATTCAAACGGGGCTTGGAGAAGGTCGAAGTGATCGGGGATGAAGGGCCGTTCGTTGCCCTGGACTCGTGCCTCGACTTCCCCTGGCGGAAGGCGGGTGAATGCCACCGGGTTGTCATTTTCATGACCGACGAGCCTTTTGAGACCAGCAGTGCACCCGAGGAAGAAAGGCAGTTTCTCGAGGAACTCCTGCAGAAAACCCAGGACCTGAAGGTCCTGCTTTTTATTGTCGCACCAGATTCTCCTGCCTACGAAGAACTGGCCGAAGTAGACAAAAGCGAGTACGAGGCGGTCGACGGCCGGTCTGCTGGTTTGGCGGATGTCGACTTTCGAAAACTACTCTCGGGCATCGGGAAATCCGTGTCAGTTTCGACTGCCAACCAACAAAAGCCGACTGCTGAAAAAAAGGTCAAAAGGGGCCTGTTCGGGCAGACAGAATGGGGAAACGTCGAGGGCGTCGATGCGACAGACCGGACGTAAGTATTCGCGAGGTTAGTAGGCATGTATAGTCGACGAGAGGTTCGATGATGACAAGTTCGGACGAGAACCAGAAAGCCTCTGCTGAAGTGAATCCAGATGGTGGTGGCGCACCGACCGACTCTGGCGCGCGCGGCTCTTCCGTCACCGCGGACAGTAACGATAAAGCGATCGGTGACCCGCTGACGAAGGAAGAATCGGAAGGCAAACCGGTGGCATCAGGAGGCGACCCACAGCAACAGAATGCCCCGACCAAGCAGGAATCTGAGCCCGAACCTGAACCTAAACCTAAACCTGAACCTAAACCTGAACCTAAACCTAAACCTGAACCTGAACCTGAACCCGAACCGTATCCCGAACCGAAAGAAGTTCCCCACGATAACCTACGGGATATCTGGAAGGCGTCGGTCGACGAGGCTTTAAAGGCAATAGAAGAAAGGGAGCCTGGGTGGACTGCCGAGAAGGAGCGAGCCGACAAAGAGGAGAAGGAGCGGGCCGACAAAGAGGAGAAGGAGCGGGCCGACAAAGAGGAGAAGGAGCGGGCCGACAAAGAAGAGAAGGAGCGGGCCGACAAAGAAGAGAAGGAGCGAGCCAAGAAAGAAGAGAAGGAGCGAGCCAAGAAAGAAGAGAAGGAGCGAGCCAAGAAAGAAGAGAAGGAGCGAGCCAAGAAAGAAGAGAAGGAGCGAGCCAACCATGGGCCTGGGGCGATTCCCTGGATATTGACCCCGCTTACCAGTTTATTTGGTAGTGAGCCGAAGGTCGGAACTCCCGACGACAAATTACATGAATTGGTAGCCTTTTATCAAAAAGCGATTAAGTCTGACGACAAAATCGATGTGGAAGAAGAAAAGCAGTTGGAATCGCTAATCGAGAACTACAAGGATGCCCACAAGGCCTTTTTGGAGAAGAATCCGGTCCACGACAAGGAGCAACTCGACAAGGATCTCAAAAAAGTAGTCTGGACCGACGAGGGCACCCCTCCGCTGAACCGCGAACAAGCGGATGACCTACTCAAGCGAATTGACCTGCCCCCAATCGAGCCCGCGATCGACGGAGTGGAAACCGGGAGTGAACCGGAATTGGTGAATCTCGAACACCTATTTTACAAATGGTATAGGGCTAAGGCTCCGCAAGACGACAAGATATCCCTCTTCAAAGACTATAACAAACGTCGCTTGGATTATCTGCAGACGCACCCGGGCCACAAGGCGAAGCTCGACCAGATGGAAGATAAGGTGAAACGCCCGATCTACACACCCCCGCCTGTGAGCGAAACGGAAACCAAGAACACCGAAAGTGAAGCGGAGACTGAGGGTCTGGATCAAGTGACGCCAACCGCCGACGCGACTGAGTCCGCGTCTGAACCAGTCAAAGTGTCACCCCTCACCCTAGAGGCCGCTGGTGAATCAGTGGCTATCCATGTGAAAACAGTTGTGAGCAAGAGCATTGTCACACGGTTTGGTGAAGATGCCAAATTCTGGTCCGAGCCTCAGTTCACGCTTGAAAAGACGGATGCCGGTTGGTCAGTGTCCCATCACGCACGTGCCAAGCATGAGACCTTGCTCAACGGCAAGGCGGTCACCGGATCTCAGCCGGTCACCGATGGTGACCAACTGGCGGTGGGCAACGAAGCCAAGGAAATCGTCAGGCTACCACTTAAAGTGCGGATAGGAACACCATGAGTTCCCCAAACGACTATTTCAACAAACCAGAAGAAATTGTTGACGAACTCGAAAGTCTGCTTAAGGAGGAAGGTCCTCTGGGTCTGGCGTTTGATGATTGCCGCAAGGGAAATCAGCAGGTGATTCAGGTCGACGGCGACCACGTTCCCGATCCCGAGCGGAATGACATCTGGTTTTTCGGTGATATCCACGGCGACCTGTTGGGCATGATCGTGGCCATCAAATACGCTGAAGCTACAAGCAGCGAAGCGGGGAAGGTACCGTGGTTTATCTTCCTCGGCGATTTCACAGATCGGGGTCCTTACGACTACCTGGTTCTACTGAAATTTTATTCGCTGATATTGGACGAAGAAAAACGCAAACGGATTTGTGTCATCGCGGGCAACCACGATGAGTGCCTGGAGTATGGTGCTGATCTTGGGAGATTCTATGCCACCGTCGACCCGGCTGAGTTCACCGACTGGCTGAATGCCAAGGAAGACCCGTCCGGTTTACCGAGTGACTTGAGACAAAGACTCGGCCATGCGACGATCAAATTCTTCAAGCGGATACCGCGGGCGATTTTCCTGCCCGATGGCCTGCTCATCGCGCACGCCGGTGTGCCGCACACCGACCTTCACGACACGATCAAAACTTTTGACGATTTCGACAAGCCCCTGTGCCGGCAGGATTTCGCTTGGAGCCGGGCACATGAGCGGGCGCCCAAGAGGAGGCCGAACCGCGACAGCAAAGGCCATTCATTCGGCAGGAAGGATTTCGAAGTTTTTTGCAAGAAAGCCACGGAGGTGTTAAAGCAGCCGGTCGAACGGATGTTGCGTGGTCACGACCACTATATCGACGGGCACAGGTACTACACAAAGTACCAGCAGAAGCAGATACTGACCCTGAACACCCGTTG
>CAUZBP010000120.1:0-11435 GCA_963578105.1 Planctomycetota bacterium | reverse complement strand
GGCTACCCTCGCTGTACCAGGGGAATGTCATTCGCCCCCGGGAGCCACGAATCCTGAACCTCGAAGCCCCCAGCCAACTGCGCGGCCGTACGCAACGCAACTATCTCGATTTCCTGCAGCGGCTCAACCGCGAACACGTTACCGAGCACTCCGACCGCGGAGAACTGCAGGCCCGGATCGCCAATTACGAGCTTGCTGCACGCATGCAGACGGCAGCCCTGGAGGCGCTCGACATCCGGCACGAAACCTTAGCCACGCATCGCCTGTATGGCATCGATCGGAAGGAAACGCAGGAGTACGGCACGCGCTGTTTAATCGCCCGCCGCCTGATTGAACGGGGTGTACGATTCATCCAACTATTCACCCAGAATCAGTATTGGGACCACCACAAAAAAATCGTCGGCGCTCTACCGGCAGCCTGTCTCAAAACCGACCAACCGATCGCCGGCCTGATGATCGACCTGAAACAACGCGGGATGCTCGATAGCACGATCGTGCACTGGGGCGGTGAAATGGGCCGTTTGCCGGTGATTCAAAACGATGCCGGCCGCGATCAGATCGGTCGCGACCACAACACCTACGGCTTCAGCATGTGGTTGGCCGGAGGAGGTTTCCGCGGGGGCTGCACCTACGGAAACACTGACGAATTCGGTCACCTCGCGGTCGAGAATCCCGTCAATCACTATGATTACCATGCCACCCTCCTGCACCTTCTGGGTCTCGACCCCGGGCAGTTGTCCTACCAACGTAACGGGCAGGAGGATTCGCTCCTTTCCGGTCAGGCGGGCAGGGTGGTCACGGAGATCCTAGCTTAGGTAGAGGACTTCTTCTGGACACGCCCTGACAAACACTGCACAAAAGGGAGGCGGCCGTCACCACTTGGCCCGGCGTCACTCTTCAACGGAGTTCACAGGTCCAAAAACCTCACGCAGGTAGGCAATCAGGTCGGCGACGTCCTGCGGACTGACTACTTTGTGTACATCCGACGGCATCAGTGACATGCCGGACGCCGTCATCGATTCGATATCGGTCCTCAACACGGTGTCCGTCAAGCCCTTGTCGCGCAACAGCACAATACTGGTGGCTGAGTCCGAAGTGAGGATGCCCGTAAAGATTCGGCCGCGCTGGGTCACCACAACGTAACTGGTATATTCGGACTCAATGTGGCCGCTGGGATAAAGTATGTCCAGCAAAATTGCTTCATCCGGCTTGTTCACAACACTCCCCAAGGGAGGTCCCACCTGTTGTCCCTCTTCCTTAATTTTGTGGCAGGCCAGGCAGTTTTTTGCGAATACCTGTCTGCCGTTGTCGACGTTGCGATCACCAACCAGCGCCTGCTGGTAACGGTCGATTCTGTCTTGCATTTGCGCATCAGCCCCCGTCTGGTCAAATAAACTCCTGGCCCTGGTCGCAATCCGCGCGTGGCGGGATTGCAGCAATTGCTGCCACTGCAAGTCATTGACGTCATCCTGGCGAATTCGTTTCGCTTCCATCGCATCCAACAGGGCTGGCAACCGGTCTTCGCGACTGAAAACCACTTTGAGTACGGCCTGCCGTACCTGGGGTGTGAACCCGGTCCAGCCTTCCATGAGCACCACCCCGACACGCGGGCCAGCTGATGTGCCGAGTGCCTCAATGGCCGCTTTCTGTAACGCAACCGGTTGCCGCACGTCCAACAGTTCTAACGCGGTTACCGAAAGAATTGCGTAGGGTGCATCGGCCAAAAGCTGGATTGCTTTCCGGCGCCGGTCGTTCGGAGCGTCTTCCTCAAGGGCCTGCTGTGCCGCTTTTTGAAAAGCACGTTCCATTTCTACCGTCTGCAGACCGAGGCGCGCAGCGAGTTGCAGGGCAAGGGTCCGCACCTCGCCCGATTGGCTCTTCAAAAGCCTCGTGAGGCTGTCCCAGTTGGCCGTCAAGAGGGGACCGGACGCTTCACCGGGAGACAGACCAATCAGTAAACCTTGCAAACAGGCGACCTGTACGTCGTCGTCATGGTGGGAGAAAGAGTCCAGGACCAGGGACACGTGGCCAGCTTCTTCGCGAGCCATCATTGTCGTTGCCAGCCAGGACAGAACCGACCGGTCACCGGCAGTCAGGGACTCTTCGTTCAATATGGCCACCAGCAGCCTTCCAGCCGATTGGCGCACCGAACTGAGAATGGCAGCGCGCATCCAACGTTCATCACCCCGGGTGTGTGCCAGCTCCAAGAGGGCCTTGAAAGCGCGTGGATCGGATGTTTCCCCCAGCGACATGGCCAGTTGTAAACGGACTTTCGGATCCGTGTCGCCGGACATCGCCAGCACCTTCGCCAACACATCTTCACGGGTTCCCAACCAACGGTCGGCCAACCGCAAGGCATGCATCCGGACCGCGTAACTGGAATCACTCAAGGCGGCCGTCACCTCCGCAGGTGCCAGTTCTCCCAAACCATCCAGGGTATAAAGGGCGTGCAGGCGCGCGGGCGTCGTCCTGCCGCGTCGCACCTGTGCCAGCAGGGCGGGAACGGCCGTTCGGTCGCCACGTTCAATCAGCACGCGCTGCGCCGTCTGTCGCCACCAGGCATTCGCATGGCCCGTGGCCTGAACCAGTTGGCCCGTTGTCATTTCATTCAGTGGAACGTTTTCGGACCTTGTGTCCGTTCCTGCCACCAGACGCCAAATCCTGCCGTAATCGCTTCCTTTGATCACGCCGTACTGCTGTTGCAGGAACCGCGGAATCGCTGAGTAGTCCTCAATGATTTCACGATACATATCGACAATGTACAGTGCCCCATCCGGCCCGGTTCGTAAATTGACCGGCCGAAACCACTGGTCGGTCGATGCCAGAAATTCGGACTCGGTTTCGCCGGCCGCACGGTGAGCCCGGTAGCCAGCCCCGTCCCGCTCGAGAATCGCACGGTTGATAAGGTTCTGCGAAGATTCGCACGAAAAAAAATTGCCTCGATAATCCGGCGGGAACCGATCCGCCATGTAGATCTCACCTCCAGAGCCACCCGTAAAGTAGCCGCTCGCGGTTTCACCCTTGCCATAGAAGTTGACCCAGTCCGGATCCTGACCTCGTTTCACCCGCCAGGGATGGGGGCGGCTGATACCATAAGCCCGGGAGAAGCTGGCTGCGATCCGACTCGCCTCGGGGGTCACCACGTGGGGGTTGCGTTTCATGTAGTGGTATGGCAACGGGAGGGCGTAGTTGAGGGGACGGGACGTGGACGGAAACCGGTCGCCGATGTGGTTCATCGTCATGCCGAACGTGCGGACTTTTCCATGCACCGGTTCAATAGCGGTGCCATCGGCTTTCATACGAAAATCGGTGTCGCCAACTTCAACCGGGGCGGCAAGTCGGGGACCCCGGATCGTGCCACCTCCACCTCCAGCACCAACATAGATCCAATTGTCCAGTCCCCAGCGCGGATTATTGATACTGCGTTCCAACAACTCGACACGAAACCCGGTAAACAGCGTTTCCCGAATTTCCGCCTTCCCGTCACCGTCACGGTCCGCCAGAAAAAGAATGTCCGGCGCGCACACCACAATCACTCCGTCACGTGCAGGAACAATTCCGTAACACGTCGGGATCCGGTCCGCCCAGACGTGTGCCTGGTCCATGCGGCCGTCACCGTCCAGATCCCTCAGAAGCTTCACCGTGCCGTATTGATTTTTCCTTGTTTCTTCCGCAATCCGTTGGTTTTCAACCCGCTCCCAACGAATCCTCCGGACCCTCGTGTCCAGCTTTCCCGTCTTGTTCAGTTCTACGACATCCAGGTGGCCTTCCAGGTTGTACCCATGAAGCTCGCACACGAAGAACCGTCCGTACTCGTCAAAAGCTACGCAAGTGGGTTCGGCGACAAGGGGCTCGCTGGCGACCAGTTCAATCCGGAAGCCTGCCGGCAGCTGCATTTTTTCAGCGCTCTGTTCCGGGGACATCGGCTGCGGAGCGTCCGCCGCCGGCTGAATGACAGGATCCGCAGCACCCCACGCACCATTGGCCATCAGAACCAAGGCACAAGCCCAAACCAGGGTGCGACGGGTCACAGGCATGACATCGTCCGTTAATTGCCTATTCGAAAGATGGATGAGTTTTGGCAGGCGGTAATTATAACTTGACTGAATTAAACCTGTCAAAGGAAGCCGCGCGTTGACCGCAACTCCTATAACAACTCCCGCGCCACCCGGTTTACTCACGGCACGAATTCGTCCAGCCAGCCATGCGCCGACATTCTTCCGGGAGAAATAAAACCCAACAACAGAAATCTGTTGCGTAACGAAAACCTGGACCACAGTACACTGGGAGTCTGTCGAGATGGTCGGCTGATGGCCGTTTCTGAAAAACCGCTGCGACTGGCCTACAGCGAAGACCAGGGAAAAACGTGGACCCGGGGGAAACGCGTGGATACCGGTCCACTCCAGCGAAGTTGGGTCTGGACCGGTGGCCGTCCATTGGAATTGACCGATGGAACGCTGTTAATCCCGGTGGCCGGCTACCTTCAGTCAGGCTGGCTTAGCGCCGGCGTGGCGCGCAGCACGGACCATGGTGACAACTGGGAGTTTGTGGTTCTGGGTCAGGGAAATCCTGAAAACCAGATGATTTTTAGCGAGCCCACCCTCGCCGCCCTTGCCGATGGTTCGCTGGTTGCCCTGATGCGAACCGAGGACCGAGTCAACAACATCGTCCCCGGTGAGCCACGTGGTGAACGGACCGGTCTTTGCCGTGTCAACAGCACCGATGGTGGCAAAACCTGGACAAGCCCCATTGAAACCCTGACCGGATCCCATGGCGCAGTAGTGGAACTGCCCGGCAGCATCCTGCTATGCGGTTACCACCGTGCGCCACGTTTGGCCTTTAGTAGTGATGCCGGGCGCAGTTGGTACGCCAACAAACTTTGGGTTACCGACGAGCCGCGCAGTGACTGGGGCTGGTACACAGTCGTTGAGGTAGTCGATAACAACACTGCCATAGCGTTGATTAAAGAAACGGGAACCCCCAACACCATCCAGGCCTGCCTGCTCCATCGCCGGCGTTAGGCAAAACCCGGTTTTTCTATTTGGCTTCCCAACGCCGTTGTTGTGAATGTCCATGTCGCATGATAGAAGGTGGCGTTCCTTTGCCAGTTCATAGGCCGTGTTTTTCCGGATTTCACAATGCCCCGATTGATTCTTGCTGAGTGCAAGCAGGAAGTTTCCACATTCAACCCGATTGCCAGCCATTACAGCGACTTTCGCGTCGTGCGTGGTCAGGCAATGCTGGACTACCATCGTAAGGTCGGGGAAGAGATCGGCGGAGCGCTCAGCATTTTCGAACCCAACAGCAATCTTGAGCTGGTCCCGACCGTCGGCATGAGCGCCAACACGTCTGGCGGCATACTGACGGCTGAAAGCTTTGGCCAATTGTGTCATGATTTCCTGGGAAACTTGCAACAGCAGGAAAACATCGATGGGGCCTATTTTTCACTCCATGGGGCAATGCAAGCCGAGAATGAAAATGATCCGGAAGGCTATCTGCTGGAACAAGCTCGGCAAATCCTGGGCGAGGATATACCCTTTGTCGTATCACTCGATTTACATGGTATCCTGACCGATCGAATGCTGACACACAGTGATGCCGTTGTCATCTACCACACTTACCCGCACATCGATTTCTTTGAAACGGGAGCCCGAGCCGCCAGATTACTTACCCGAATCGTTGCCGGCCAAACCCGACCCGTGACCGCTCGCGTAAAAATACCCGTTTTGGCCCGCGGTGACGAAATGATCACCGAAACGGGTGCAGTGGGTCACTGCATCCGTATGGCACAAGAGATCGAATCTCACGACACTGGGCTTGCTGCCGGCGTCATGTGGGGAAATCCATTTACGGATGTCCCCCAACTGCGTAGTAACGCCGTCGTTGTCATGGATGGCGACCCGGCAGCGGCCAAGCAACACGCGATCCAAATGGCAAATCGATTCTGGGAACAACATCCCACCATGCGCGTTCCTTTGACCAGCCTTGCAGAAGCCACCCGATTAGCCGACGAAGTGAAGTCAGGCACAGTCGTACTGATGGACGCCGCCGATGCGACCAGTTCCGGCGCCTCGGGGGACAGCAATGCGATTGTTCGTCAATGGGTCGAACAAAACTACAGCGGCCGCCTGTTGGCACCCCTGGTGGATCCGGCGGCCGTACGTCAAGCATTCGCCGCCGGTGTGGGAGCCACCATTGAGACAAAAGTAGGCGGATCACTCGATACAAAACGGTATCAGCCTCTCGAGCTTTCCACCAAAATACGTTCACTTTCCGATGGAAAATTCTGCAGTGAGTCCTTTGGCTGGCATTGGGATTCAGGTGATACGGCTGTTTTGGAGGCAGAACCTGTGACGCTCGTCGTGGGAACACGACCGGTGAGTCTCTTCGATCGATCCTGGTTTTATGCCAACGGCCAAAACCCTCGTGATTTTGCTGCGGTGGTGGTCAAATCCCCGCATTGCGAGCCGCACATGTTTGCCGACTGGTGTACGAAGTTAATCAATGTTGACGCCCCGGGTGCCACCAGCGCCAATCTGGCCAGCCTGGGACACACGATTTGCCAACGGCCGGTTTTCCCACTGGATCAGGATGTTGAATTTGTGCCGATTGCCGATACATTTCAGCGGCATTGATCGATCGTCTAAACGGACGCAAGTGCTTCACGCGTTCTCTCAACTGAAATATCATCATGCAACGCCTACTGACCATTTATTCCGGGACGCCGTACCGGTTTAAGGAACACGCCGAGTGTTTCTTCGTGACAGCTCCAGCGGAGACGCGATGAAACCGTTTTCATTAAAAAAGCCCTCTATCCGTCTACAATCACCACAGAACGTTCAGCCCTTCTATTTTTCAGCCATTTGACCGTTGTTTTTCTGCACCGGTCAAAAGTAGCGGGCGTAATCGGGGAAAATCTAGTAAGTTATCGTTGTAGTTGCCTCCCGAAATTTCCCTTTGAAATTGGTGTTGACCCGCAACTCACATTGGACAGGCCCTGATGTCGACGAACCCGGTTTCAGATACACAAACTAGCTACACCTTGTTGACACGGGTTCGTGACGTGAGCGATCAGCAAGCGTGGCAGGAATTCGTAGAATGTTACGCCCCAAAGATTTTTTTGTGGTGTCGACGATTTCATCTCCAGGAATCAGATGCCTCCGACATCACCCAGGAGGTCCTTGTGAAACTGGTCGGCGCAATGCAATCTTTCGTCTACGATCCGGCCCGGGGAACCTTCCGAGGGTGGTTGAAAACAATCACCACCAATGCGGTCCGTGATTTGGGCCGCACCTGGCAACGTGACGGACGACCCGGTGGTGACGAGCGACTGGTCCAGTTAATGCAATCACTCGAAGACCCGGAGGCTGTCAGGGCCCTGGAGGAGGTCATCGAAGGGGCTCACCGCCAGCAGCTCCTGCAGGAAGCAGAGACGCAAGTTGCTTTGCGGGTCCAATCGCACACTTGGAAAGCCTATCAGCTGACTACCGTCGAAGAACGTCCGGCCGCCCAGGTCGCCCGCGACCTGCAAATCCCAATCTCGGAAGTCTATGTAGCGAAAAGTCGTGTGTTGAAAATGTTGCGTGAAACCATTACCCGGTTAGAGGATTTTTAAACACGGGACAGCGGCACGCCAACCATCCTGACACAAGAACTTCGATGAACGACACAAGTGAATGCCCTCCTGGTAGCGTCCTGAGAAAACTGCTGGAAGGAAGTCTCGGTGAATCCCAGGTGCAGTTGCTGAACGAGCATTTTGAACACTGCAACACTTGCCAGAAAGAACTCGACCGCCTGACATTGGGACAGGAAACACCGCCGGCCGGCCAGGCAGTGGCCACCTTTTCCACCAGCGAACGTGTTGCACTGGACAATCTGGTGAGTCACCTTTGCGAACAACCACCCGCTGAAATTGAAGGTATCTCACCGGAAAATCCGCCAACGGAACTCGAGAGTTGGGGCGAGCCGAATTCCGCGCCACCGCGCGGTGGTCGAATCGGGCGTTACCGACTGATCGAACGAATCGGCAGTGGTGCCGGCGGCAGGTTGTTTCGTGCGACAGACGAGCGTCTGGAAAGGGCGGTGGCCCTGAAAATTCTGCGCGAACGCCCGGCGGAGTCACAGCAGGGACGAGTGAGACTCGAGCGGGAGGCGAGGGCGGCCGCCCGCCTGAAACACGACCATATCGTACAAATCTACGACGTCTCCTTGCAAACCGCTGATACCCCTCACATTGTCTACGAACTGATTGAAGGCGAATCTCTGCACGAACGTCTTCAACGCGTGCGTTTTCTGTCGCCATTGCAGACCGCTCGGATTGCCCGCGAGGTGGCCCTGGCCCTGGATGCGGCTCACCAGGTCGGACTGGTCCACCGGGATGTCAAGCCTTCGAACATTTTGCTGGAAGCGGCAACAGGCAGGGCCAAGGTCACCGATTTCGGGCTGGCCCGCTTTGACGAAAATCAGACCCGCGTGACGATGGAAGGCATGATTGCCGGAACGCCCGCTTACATGAGCCCCGAGCAGGTCATCAATCCTCATGAGGTGGATGGTCGCAGCGACCTTTACAGTCTTGGCGTGACCATGTACGAGATGCTGACCGGCGAATTGCCGTTCCGCGGCGTCGTCCGCATGACCCTCACCCAAGTGCTCCACGAAGACCCCAGACCAGTTCGAGAACTCAATGACGACGTTGCCATCGACATGGAGACGATCGTGGCGAAAACCATGGCAAAAGAAGTCGGCCGACGCTATGCCAGCGCCGTGGAACTGGCGGAAGATTTGCAGCGGTTTCTCGACGGCGAATCGATCGAAGCCCGGGCAGCAGGTCCGACTGAAAAAATGTGGCGAACCGTGCGCCGCAATCCGCGCGTTGCAAGTTTTGCTGCAGCCGTCGTCATGCTACTGCTGGGCATTGCCATCGGCTCGACCTTTTTTGCAGTGCAACTCGCTTCGACCCAGCAGGAGGCTCGTCAGGCCCGACTGAAAGCGCAAGAAGACGCACAGGCTGCCGCCGAGCAGCGAAATCTGGCCCTGGAGACACTGAGACAACTCGTCTTCGAAGTTCATGATGACCTCGAAGACGGTGGAATGGACGTGCACCAGACACAGCTTTCCATTCTCAACACAGCCCTGGTCGGTCTCCGCAAGGTGGCCAGTTCCGCGGACAATTCGGAGATGGCTGATTTTAGTTCGGCCGTCGCACGCAATCGCCTGGCGATGGCGTTATACGGCCTGGAAAATCTTTCCGAATCTATTTCCCAACTGCGCCTGGCGCTCCGGGCCACCGAGCAGCTTCTGCTCATCACCCCCGACAACATCGCCACCGAACGGCTCAAGGCGGAAGTACTGGTTAATTTGGGCGCGTGCCTGACAGAATCAGGAGAAAACGCGCAGGCAGAAGAACACCTCAGAAAGTCCATTGCCATCGGACAGCGGCTCGTTAACAAGGATTCCGCGGATGAAGAATCGCAGCAAATTCTGGCGGACGGTTACCGTGAAATGGGGGAGGTGGCCGAAGACTCCGACCACCAAAAAGCGGTCGAGTTCTACAGCAAATGCATCGCGATCTTAGAGGCACTCCTGGCAGAGCATCCCGAGGACTCTGATTTGCGACATGACCTGTTGGCCAGATTATTTTACCTGGGCCAATTCGAAGTCGCCGGCGGGAACAGCCATATCGGCTGCCTCCACCTGACGAACTGCCTCGCCACCGGGGAAGACTGGGAGTCCACCTATCCCTGCACTCACATTAAGAACGCCCACATCCTGCTCGGCCAGGCGGCGACCGAGTCGGAGCAATTACAGCGCGCCGAGTCACATTACAAAACAGCCTGGCAACTCGGCAACGAATATCTTGAGGCCTGGCCGAACGACCAGGAAACACTGCAGATGAATTCGGAACTGGCCGCGCTTCAGGACCACCTTGGCAACCACCAAATTGGCAGGCAGTGGCGACAGTCATCGCGAGAAACACTCCAACGACTGCTCAAGACCACCAAGGCCTCATCCTGGCAACAGTCCCACTGTCATGAAATGCTCAGCCACATCGCGTTCACACTCAACGAACATCAAACCTCCAGGCAGGAACTGTTGAGGGCGGCCGCAATCGTGGAACAACTACTACAGGAAGACCCCGGCAATTACGAAATGTGGCGCAAATTGTGGAGTCATTCCATCAACATGATTCGGGTAACACCCAGTTTGCCGGAAAAATCCCGCTGGCTGGAAAAATCAAAAGACGTGGTCCTGCGCACCGCACAAAACATCAACACGGAAAACCACCCCGGCTTCTTCCAATGGATGAAGTCCGCCGAGGAGTCCCTTGCCCAGGAGAAGGAAACATTAGAGGGGGAGTCCCAAGCCGTACGCCCGGACGAAGAGCCCGTCACAACGGAGGCAGAATCAGCGACGGACACCGGTGACGGAACATGACCGCGTCTTCTTCTGCCGGGCAAATATTTTCCGGCTGAAGTCCCGACCCAGTTCGACGTTGAAACCGGCACATCCCGGCCCCGTACAGTCCAGGTTTTCCGGACCTTCCGGAAAGCACGGCTCATCCCTGACGCTGCTGTTGTAGCAATAATGCACCACGTCGAACCCCTCTTCCGATTTTTTTTTAATCGCGTGCAAGAAAAAGATCCGAGCAGCGTAAAACAACTGGACAGACAAACTGCGTGTCGTTCGACACAGGGTTGTCACCAGGCCAAGTTCCCTGGAAGTCCGGCATGTATCCTGAATCGTACGTGCCACAAAGTACGGCCCTTTGCTCGTTTACAACCAGCACGATTTTTCCATATCCAGCCGGTCAGGAGTACCGTCGGTGGTGCTCAGTCAATCAAACCCGTCTCAAGACACTTTTTCCGCACAAGCAGCCTAGCCATCGTTGAGAAAACTTGTGAAATTGGTGTGATGGGCAACCCCTGGCATGCCTCCGAAGATCCTGGTGACAAGAGTTTTTTTCTCCAGCCGATCTTCGCAGATCGCCAGGGGAGACCAGAAAGTTCAATGGAACCCGGAAGTTCCAGCCGTCATTGTCAGGCAACATCCACCATTTTTCCGAAATAGATTTCTAACTTTTGCTTCCGACATGTTAAAACTAGATGCGATCATTTTGATTTGATCACGACCACCCGAATAAACTAAAGGATAACGAAAATCAACCACGGATCCCATTTGGCCTGTTTTTTGAGCAATCTCCAAATTACCTTGTTCGACTCGGTTCTACTTCACATCACGTTCCCTGGTTTTCTCAACCAATAAAAAGGAATAGGGATATGTCGCAGCGAACTTCGGGTAGAAAGCCCGGTTCGACACGAACCGGGCGTCCTTCAAGGCATCGGCAAACCAGAATACTTTCCTTGGAGTCCCTGGAAAGTCGTTGCCTCCTCTCCATCACGGAGTTGGTTTCTCTCACTTCGGAGCTGGATACGGAG
>CAUZBP010000119.1:0-11695 GCA_963578105.1 Planctomycetota bacterium | reverse complement strand
ATTTCAGTAATATGGCAGCCACACATCGGGCAGTCGAGGTCAGTTTCTTTCCAGTGTCCGATTCGCAGGTGTCCCTTGTGGCTTTGGGTTCGGCGGTGTTCCGTTTCGGAGAACGAGTGTTTTTTCAACCCGGTTTGATGAAAATTTTTTCCAGGAGTCAGCCTCGTTGCTGCTACGATTCTTGACGAAAAAGTTCGGGTGAAATACAGTACTTGTTTCCCGCAATCGATCGACAAGGCGACACTTGGCGGACCAATGTCGGGGCTGGACAGGCGCTGACTCCGGGAAAGGTGTCGGCCAGACATGGGAGTGATCTGCCGACGTTCCAATGTGAACAATTGTCATGTTGCCGCGTCTCACGCGTGCGAGCGTAGAGGGCGACTGGTTCAGATGAGAGTGAGTTGAGGGAAGGTTCCAGGAGAAAAGGTTCATGGTGGTTCTCTTTCTGCACGGCTGGACGAGCGTTCCCGGCGGTCGAAAACCCATTTTTCTACAAGAACACGGCCACACGGTGCTCAATCCCTCCTTGCCCGACGAGGATTTCGAGGAAGCGGTGAAGATTGCCCAGGTGGAGTACAACCAGCATCAGCCCGACGTGGTTGTTGGTTCAAGTCGTGGTGGCGCTGTGGCGATGAACATCGAATCTGGCAACACGCCGCTCGTCCTGCTCTGTCCGGCCTGGAAAAACTGGGGGAATGCCAGGTCCGCGAAACCGAACACAACGATTCTTCATTCCCGGAGCGACGACGTGGTGCCGTTCGAACACAGCCTGGAACTGGTCGCTAACAGTGGGCTGCCAGCGGAAGTACTGATCGAGATCGGAAACGATCATCGGTTGGCTGATCCAGAACCGCTGGCGAAAATGCTGGAATTGTGCGGTGTGGACCAAGACAAGCAGGTTGTTGACGTTACCGTCTACTATCTGGAGATGTATTCGCCTTCGGACCAGTCCGTGCCGGCTCCGAGAGACGGGCTGACGGTCATCGAAGTTCCAACTCCCGATGTTTCCTACTATCGAAATCTTTACAACGTTGTGGGAAAGGATTACCACTGGCTGAGTCGCAGAAAAATTTCTGACGCAGAACTGGCTGCCATCATTTGCGCCCCCTTGAATGAATTACATGTGCTGCATGTAAATGGGGTGCCGGCGGGTTTTAGCGAGTTGGTCCGGCGGGGGGGTGGCCAGATTGAACTGGTCCAGTTCGGTCTCCTGCCCGAATTCATCGGCCAGGGTCTGGGAAAGTGGTTCCTGCAATGGACCATTGACAAAGCCTGGAGCTATCAGCCCAGACGATTGTGGCTGCACACATGTACGCTGGACCATCCGGCCGCTATGCCAACGTACAAGAAGGGCGGATTCTCACAATACAAAGAAGAACAAATTCGACGAGGATTGTGATTCATGCAGAACGCGGCATCCGGAAGTGCTTGAACCGTCAGTGGGTCATGGTTTACGCGTGAGCAGTGAAACAACGATCAGCGTGACAAAACCCAGCGGGATGGTGACAATGCCTGGTTGGCTGAAGGGGACGATTGCTGAATCGGCCGACAGTCCATAAACCTTTGTGAATGTATCGGCGCTGAGTAAAATCCAGGCTAACGAACTGGTCATGCCGACGGTGATGCCCGCGACGACACCCTGTCGAGTGACACCCTTCCAGAACAGGATTGTCACCAACGCCGGTAAGTTGGCAGATGCTGCCACGCTGAAGGCCCAGCCGACGAGGTAGCTCACATTCAAGTCTTGGAACAGGATGCCCAGGAGAATGGCCACCGCGCCGACGACGACCGATGCGATTTTTGCGACACGTACCTGTTGCTGATCGTTCAGTTCGATTTTCAGAACACTCTGTATTAGATCATGCGTTACCGCGCCGGCCGATGCGAGAATCAACCCGCTAACGGTCCCGAGCACCGTGGTAAAAGCAATGGCAGAAATGATTGCAAACAACCATTCGTTCATGCTCTTGGCCAGCAGAGGCGCCGCCATATTGCTGTTGGTCACATCCATCGAGCCGCTGGTCATGGCGCCCAGGCCAAGGTAAAGAGTAAGGATGTAAAAGAATCCAATACTTCCGATGCCGACGATCGTACTCTTGCGGGCACTTTGCGCGTCTTTGACCGTGTAATATCGAATGAGAATGTGCGGCAGAGATGCCGTGCCGCAAAACAGGGCCAGCATCAGCGAGAGGAAATTCAGTTTTTCGACAGGTTCTTTTTTTCGGATGCCTGCAAAGCGGGGATGTTCGCCGGGGCGCAAGACGTGGCTGCCCGGTGTCGGCTTTTGAAAGTAAACCGTCGACTCGCCAGCCGAGTCACTGATTGTTGTACTGCCCCACAACATGACTTCGCTGTTTTGTAGTGTCCTGAAAAACTCCAACGGCCCGAGGGGCCCTGTTTTGTCTTTGCCGTCAGGCAAGCGAGTGACAGTACCGACCGGGTACAATTCCGGTTCGCCTTTCTCGTCACCCTTAAGTACACCGTTGACCAGTTCTTTCCCTTCGCTTGTAATGGTGCGATATTGAGCTTCATGGATCATCAACGCATCGCCCTGCCTACCCGCAATGCTCCACACGGTAATCGCGCCCGTCGCATTGTTTTGAATTCGAACGAACGGCTTGTTTCGCCAGTTTCCCTCCAGGGGCAGTACCGTGGATTCGTAAAACGCGGGTAACTGCTGAATGTCAGCCAGTTCGACGTGCCAGACGGATTTTGAGTTGGTTGCCGGATCTTCCAGACGGACGACCGGCATCTCGGGCCAATCACCTGAGTTCTCGTACTGCTTCACGTTCTCGGTCGGAATCAATCGCCCGCCAACCGGCCCGACCGATGCAAACACGTGACGGTCGCCACCGCCCGGTGAAGTTTCAAAACCACGGGCGAGAATCATCAGCGTCAGCACTGCGCTGAAGATGACCAGCAGTGAACCTTTGAGGAACTGAACCCAGGTGGTCGACACCATTCCGGCGCTGACGACGATGATGATGACGACCGTGCCGACAATGACCACTCCATGCCAATGCTCTAATCCCAACAGCGGTTGAATTAAAACACCGGCCCCGACCATTTGCGGAATCAAGTAAAAGATGCTGACCGCCAAGGTGCTGATTCCTGCCGCCAGTTTGATGCCGCGCGAGTTGAATTTGGCATCGAGCGCGTCGGCAAACGTGAACTTCCCCAGGCGTTTCAGGGGTTCGGCGATCACAAACAGGGCCACGACCCAGCCAGCCAGGTAGCCGATCGAATACAGGAAACCATCGTACCCGTAGAACGCGATCATGCCGCAAATACCGAGGAACGAAGCGGCCGACAAATAATCACCCGCGAACGCAATCCCGTTGACAAACCAGGGTATTTCTCCGTGCGCCGTGAAGTAGCCTTTTGATGACTTGGCACGGGAACCCAGATAAAAACTTAAAGCCAGGGTGATGGCCACAAACACCGCGAAGACGGCAGTGGCTTCAAAGGTCGCTTCGTAGATCACTCGTCGACTCCTCTCTCGGTCACTTCAGAGTCGTCTGATTTGCAAAGCCATCCGTACAGCAGGGCCAACACCAGCGCCGCGATGATTAGTCCGAAGCCGTAAAGGATCGCCAGATTGACTCCGGCCATGGGCGTCT
This sequence comes from Planctomycetota bacterium, assembly GCA_963578105.1. Lineage (GTDB taxonomy): Bacteria > Planctomycetota > Planctomycetia > Pirellulales > Pirellulaceae. The sequence goes on along the minus strand of CAUZBP010000119.1, from coordinate 8,075 downwards.
TCTCCATGGTTTCCGGCGAAAACGCGTTCAATAACACGAAGCCGCCGTAGAGAACCAGGTAGATTCCAAACAGGACGAGTCCAATTCGCGAGTTACGTTTTTCCATCTGCGGCCTCGTAGGTCGTCAAAGTGCAAATCCGGAGTTTGCAGCAGGATAAAGTGCGGCGCCGTGATTCGCAAGCGAGTGAAAATGCGCCGTCCGGTTTCATTGTAGGATACGGCCAGTGATCTGTCATTTAGTACAGGCCGACATTATCCACCGGACGCCAGGTTCTCCCAACGGCAACTTTCCGGAGGAGGGGAGACGGCCGAGACTGGGGCTGTTGATTCCCTTCGCGGGCCAATCAGCCGGACAGATTGCCTGGGATGGTCCACCGTCAGGGGAGACCCGGCCTGGTTTTGAGTGTCAGACGGAAGTGGGGCCTGGTTGCTCGTTAGGGGACGTTCCTGACAGAACGGTGGTTCGTAGCGTTGCTACGAAAATCCAGCAGAGAGGACGAGGGTGAAGTCACGCCAAGTTCCGGCCAAAGAAAAAACCACTTTTCACCGTTGCGGCAGAAAGTGGTTTTCGGTTTTACCAAGAGAGCTTAGCTGGTGGTGCTGCTCAAGTTTGAACTGAGTGTCTCCTGCAACCATTGAGCGTCAAGCGGCGTGGTGATGTATTCGGTCACCTGGCTGCCGTGGGTCTGCTGAGCGAGTTCACTTTCGGATTCGTCACTGACCAAGAAGATGGGGGAATTCGTACCATTCTCACGAAGTTCCTGGACCAAGCTGCGGTCGCCCTGGGTGGATGCATTCCAGTTGATCAGTACGGCGTCGTAGGATCCCTGGCTGGACTGATTGATAGCCGCGTCAAAGTCGCTGGCCTCTGTGACACTGGAGATTCCAGCAGTCCCGAGAAATTCTACCAGCGTGGAACGAGTTTCGTTGGAACTGTCGACGACCAAAACGTTAATACTCATAATGTAACCCCGTAGTTGTGGTTGTGCTGCGTTTCAAAAACTAAGGAAGGAAAGCGTGCAGCATCTGTCCCGCGTTCGATCCTACAAAATCGTATGACTACCAATTCAAGCGGGCCGGGAAAAGTTAAAGATCCCCCATCTTTCCAAGTAAAAAAAAATTGATTTTGCGGAACATACGGCGTGTGAGGGCTGTTCAGGCGAGTTTTTACTGGAGGAAGGCGATGTTCACGAACATCGAGGAGCTGGTTTGCATGCCGCAGCACGGAAAGAATCCCCGCGATTCGGGGTCTTGCCTGGTTGAAGTGGCACTGACAGCTTGGTGCAGGGTGGGCAGTCGTCTTTGTCCGTTGTGCTTCGAGGCACTCGGACGGGGTGCCTGCTCGTTGTGCTAGATTTTTATTTTCCAATCGCGCGAGCGTGTTGCAGAGATGCCGTCCCAGAAGTCCTCGAGTGCTGCCCAGTAGCGGTAGATGTTTGCACTGCTGGGCGAATTGTCATCCAGCACGTCGATGAGGAGTCGGGCCTGTTTCCGACTGCGGGAATCGGGTACGGTTCGGTCCAGCGACAACTCGAGTGATTCTCGAAACACCGGGTCGTCAGCCAGCCAATCGAAGGTGTAGATGTTACCGTCCAGGCTGCGTCGCCGGTTGTCGGGCGGTTCCTCACCCTTGATGATGCCTACCGCGTACGGAAAGACAACGTGGTACAACGGTTGAATCTGGGCTTTGTTGAAAAAGACCGAGCACGCGCGGGCAGGTCCCTGGGCGTGGTGGAAAAAATCGTCGATGATAAGAATACCCCCCGGAGAAATGCGATCGTAGACTCCCTCCAGGGAGCAGTAGACGGAATCATAGAGATCCGAATCCAGATGCGCAAAGCATAGGTGTTCAGGTTGCTCTAATTTGGGGACCGTGTCCTCAAAAAAACCTTTGACCGGAATCACGACGTTGGTGAGTCCTTCTTGCTCAATCACGCCGCAAAATCGCTCGAGTAGTGGTCCGTCACCTTCGTAGTCGCCCGCGAGGAAATAGCGGTTGTCTCGACTGGTGGGCGGAGGCAGACCTTCATAGCTATCCAGGCTGAAAACCTGCTTGCCGTGGGACTTGAGCAGGTGCCCGAGCAACAACGAGGTGCCCCCGCTGGCCACACCAAGTTCGATCGCATCACCCGGGACGTCCGTACAGATTTTCAACAGCCGCTGGGCGTAGGTCCACTGCCCCCAGGGATAGGGCGGAATCAGACTGTATGGTTCGAGCTGTTTGATGGTCTGGCCCGCATCACCGGGGAGTGGACCCATGTCGAACAGGTCGAGGGGGAAAAAACGCCCCCTTTTTTGGATGCACTCGGCTGGAGTTGCCGGCCGGACTGCACGAATTGTTGCACGAAAAACCCTTGTCCCGGCGCCCGCATTTTGTGTGGGGAATTCGACCGTGCGCACCTCGCCCGGTTGCGCGTCGCGAAGTGCTTGTTGGATTTTTGGAGGCGGGGATTGACTGACTCCTGCCACAAAAGAAACTGGTTGATCGGCTGGTGACTCTCGTACAATTCGACCATCCTCGGTCACCAGGAGATCGTAACTGATCACTTTGGTCGCTTCGTGCATGGTGAGTAATCCGGACTCCACACCCAAAATTTGTCGAGAATCGAGATTTGGTGAACCGGCTGCTCCACCTGCTCTGTGGGGCCACCATCACCAACTCTCGCACCAAGTATCCTCCGCAAACCGCCTGCTTTCCCAGTTTCGCCAGCGAGGACTCGCTGGAAAGGCCTGCTAAACCGGCGTTCCGGTAAATCGCATGGCGGTCAGCAAACGATTGTTGTGCTGCATTGTAACCGCCGGAATCAACCATAGGAATTCTAATTCGCTCTCCCCGCATGATCTGCAACCTACCCGCGGATTTTGCCGGTGCACGCTATCCATCCTCCCGGTCTGGAGGGGCTTTCGGGTGAGAGTTGATCCTGTTTTGCGCCAGGGGCAGGTAGAGCGACCCGTGGATTGCACCTGTCGCTACCCGCAGCTTTGCCTGGAAGTCGGCAGCGACGCGGGCTTCCCGACCTGTTCCCGCCGCCGGAGGACCATCGCCAACCCTTCGAGTCAGGGCTGCGGATCTGTTATTCTAGAGACAAGACCTTTTTGGCAGGCCGCCAGCGGTCTGCCGATGATTTTCGCTTAGCCACCCAGAGGTGTTTCCCGGAAGGGGATCCTTTTGATCACAGCCAACTGGAGTACCGAAGGAGCCGTGACCAGATAATGTCTGAAGATTTGGCAAAGGGACGGCAAGGGACGGGCGGAGGGTCGCAGCAAGGGCAGCATCGACGTTTGCCGGTTTGGAAGAAGGGACTGTATGGAATCATCGTTTGCGTCCTGGTCGTTGCTCTGCTCGAACTCGTCTTCTCGCTGCTGGGAGTCAAAACCGTCTTGGAAACAGCCGATCCCTCCCGTGGTTTTTCCGGCCTGGCGTCGGTCTTTGTCAAAGACCAGGAGCAAGGTGCGTTCACATCGGATCCCTGTCAGGTGCCGCGAAACCTGGGGACCTTCAGCAGTCAACAGTTCCTGATTGACAAGCCTCCGGAGGGTCTGCGGCTCTTTTGCATAGGCGGTTCCAGTGCAATGGGCTTTCCTCGTGGAGCCGCGGCTTCCTTTCACGCGGTTCTCGGCGAGTTGCTCGAATCGAGCCTCCCGGCGCGGCGGGTCGAAGCCGTTAATGTGGCGGGGATGTCGTATGCGTCTCACCGGCTGAGGTTTGTTGCCGACGAAATCCTTCACTACCAGCCTGATGTTCTGATCATTTATAGCGGCCACAACGAGTTCGTTGAAAAGGGTGTGTTTCGCTCACTTCAGCAATCGGTTCGGCGGCAGGCGGCACTCAATCCGCTCCTCTATCGCTCTCGGATTTACAGCCTGGCTTACACGGCTCTGCAGCCTTTCACTCAGACAGATGGGTCCGGAAATAGCTGGACGTTATCGCCCGGCGCGGGTTTGCCAACGCCAGTGCGACGTGACCCGGGTCAGCGCATTCCACTGGCAGAGCGAACGGAGCTGGTGGATTTTTTTGCAGAAAATCTGCGGAAGATTATCCGCACCTGCGCTGACAAGCAAATCAAAGTGGTGCTTTGTACGGTGCCGGCGAACTTGAGGGACTGGTCCCCTTCGCGCTGGGACAGTCCGGCTCTGGCGGGTGAGGAATTGGAGTTGTGGCAGGATTCCATCCGCCGAGGCCGCCAGGCCCTGGATAAGCTGGAACCTCTTCTGGACCCGCAGAACACGTCTCATCTGAACCGTCGAACGGTGGCGGAAGAAGCCCTGGCACACTTTCAGTCGGCTGCTCGACGACTGCCCGAAGATCCCCCAACTGTCTATTGGATAGCCCGTGCCCAGGAGGGTTTGCAGCAGTGGAAAGCTGCGGACGCAGGTTATCGTCGTGCCTGTCAACTGGATGATATGGCCGTTCGGGCGACCGATGATGTCAATCGCGCGACCCGCGAGGTGGCCGCCTCGGAGGAGGTGATTTTTGTCGATATTGAAAAGCTGTTCGCGGACCTCTCGCCACAGGGACTGATTGGTTACAACCTCATCGAAGACTACGTCCACCCGACGGTCGAAGGCCATCAGCAAATCGCCTATGCGATTTGGAAGGCACTTTGCGATCAGGGGTTCGCTCCCCTGTTGGCCGGGGACCAGATGGAGTTGCTTTTCAGGCGGGTTTGCGCTGCTCGACACGATCGCGTGTTGGCCGAAGAAACTACGGCCAGGTTCTTTTACAATCAGGCAGTGATCTTGAACAATCAGCAGCAGCACGAAAAAGCGATTGCTAAATTTGAGCAGTGTTTGAAGCTTGATCCGAATTACAGCGCAGCCCTCTATAATTTGGGGCTTGTCCTGCGGCAGACAGGCAAGGTGTCTCGTGCTCAGCAGGCTTTTCGTCGGGCTGTTTCGGCTGACCCGCAGATGGTGGAGGGCCACGTGCAACTGGCGGAATTGCTATTTGCGCAGCAGGAAACAGAGGATGCCATCACTGCCTACCGCCAGGCCCTTGCGATCCCGACGAATGCGGCCCGCTCGCAAGAGATTCTGGCTGCGCGGGCTCATCAGGGGTTGGGCGTGGCGCTGGGGTCGATAGGACGTTGGCAGGAGTCACTCGGCCATTTTGAACAAGCTTTGCAACGCAATCCCCAGGATCCCGAAACTCACTTCAATTTGGGCAACGCATTGACACTTTTGGGGCGCCTGGAGCGGGCCGAACGGCACTTTCGCCTTGCCGTACGTCTGCGGCCTCAAGATCTCGATTCCATTTTCCGCCTGGCCCTGGTGTTGCACAAGCAAGGCCGCTCTCAGGAGGCGCGTCAATTGCTTGAGCAGTGCCTGCGCCTGGACGGCAATTTTCAGCCGGCCCGGAAGTTCCTGCACAAGCTGAGCAGGTAACGTTATACACACGGGGCATAGAGGTGGCTTGGATCAGGCAGTGGTCGTCGGTGACCCGTCAGGTAGACGGGCGGAGATTTTCCCGAACCGGATCGATGGGCAGTTTCGGTGGTTGGTGCGCCTGGCCTGCCCGGGCTCGCAAAAATTTTTCAACCAGATCTCCCGATCCGGGTTTGACAGCAATTGCCATCATCCTTAGAATGAGTCGTTTCCACCCCGGTGAAGAATGAGTCGTTTCCACCTCGGTGAAAAAGTTCAAGGATCCACTGGCCTAGCGCCGAACCTGTTCGGGGCGGGGCCTGTCGATCCTGGCAGCAGGAAGTAGCTCTTCCTGTCGTTCTTTGACAATTTGTTGTGTATTGTAGATGGCATCTTAAAATTAGAATGAAGCTGTGTAGTTAGGGGCAACCCTAGCAAGCAGTTATTGTTCTCCAAGACGCGTTAATAGGATCAATCGTTACACGTTCACTTCGTAAATTACGAGTGTGGACTGTTGGTAATCCGCATGATGAGTTGGAGCGAAGCTGTTTTTTTAAGCGGTTTGGCGAGAGCTTTGAATCATGTGGTCAAGCTACAAAGGGCGTATGGGGGATGTCTTGGCGTCAGGAGGCTGTGAAGGGCGTGGAAGTCTGCGAAAAGCCTGGGGGAGTTGACAAACGAACGGTGATCCCGGGGTTCCTGAACTGGCATGTACTGAATACATAGGTACATGTGGCCAACGCGGTGAACTGAAACATCTCAGTAACCGTTGGAAAAGAAAGAAAAATCGATTCCGTCAGTAGCGGCGAGCGAACACGGAATAGCCCAAACCGCGGGGGTTTTCCTCTGCGGGGTTGTAGGGCCTTTCACATGGGAGTTAGAAAATAATCTGCTAGTAGAACCGCACTTGCTGGAACGGCGGGCCATAGAGGGTGACAGCCCCGTATGCGAAAGTGGATTATCTCCCGAAGGGTACCTGAGTAGGTCGGGTCACGTGAAACCCCGACTGAATCTGCGGGGTCCATCCCGTAAGGCTAAATACTCCCTGACGACCGATAGTGAACTCAGTATGGTGACTGAAAGATGGGAAGAACCCCTTTTAGGGGAGGACACTGAACCTGAAACCATACGCTTACAAGCGGTCGGAGCACGTGTGCCTTCGGGCCGTGTGACGGCGTGCCTTTTGCATAATGATCCGGCGAGTTACCGTTGTCGGCGTGGTTAAGGCCTTACGGGCCGAAGCCTAAGGGAAACCGAGTCTGAATAGGGCGAATTTGTCGGCAGTGGTAGACGCGAAACCTGGTGATCTACCCATGGACAGGTTGAAGCGCGGGTTATACCGCGTGGAGGACCGAACCCACTTAGGTTGAAAACTGAGGGGATGATCTGTGGGGAGGAGTGAAAGTCTAATCAAACCAGGAGATAGCTCGTTCTCTCCGAAATATCTTTAGGGATAGCCTCGAGCCACTACGTACCGGGGGTAGAGACACTGAATTGGCATGGGGGGAGTCGCATCCTGCTCAGCCGAACCAAACTCCGAATACCGGTACGACTATCTCGGGAGTCAGTCCGCGCGGGATAAGCTGCGCGGTCAAAAGGGAAACAACCCAGACCATCTGCTAAGGTCCCGAAGTCATGCTCAGTCACTAAGGAAGTGAATTTTCCGCGACAACCAGGATGTTGGCTTAGAAGCAGCCACCATTTAAAAAGTGCGTAACAGCTTACTGGTCGAGAAAGTTTGCGCCGATAATGAACGGGAGTAAGCATGACACCGAAGCAGTGGGTTTCGTCGATCCTTCGGGAGAGGCGAAGCGGTAGGAGAGCGCTCTAGATCAGATACAAGCCGTACCGAAAGGAGCGGTGTCGGGGTCTAGAGGTGATTATGCCGGAATGAGTAACGATAAAGCAGGTGAGAATCCTGCTCGCCGAAAGCCTAAGGTTTCCTGGGGAAGGCAATTCCGCCCAGGGTTAGCCGGTACCTTAGTCGAGGCCGAAAGGCGTAGACGATGGATAGCAGGTCAACATTCCTGCGCTTTCAAAGTGGACCTGATGGAGGGACGACGTTTGTAGGGTCAGCGGCACGATTAGAAATGTCCGTGGACTCTCTAGAGGTGTGGGATAGGAAAATCCGCCCACATAAGCCAAAGGAGAGGACCGACTGCATTTATGTTCGGGAAGTGATCTAAGGGACGTCCAAGAAAAGCTTCTAGGGGTTTGACACTTTGTTAACCGTACTAAAACTGACACAGGTAGGTGAGTCGAGTAGACTCAGGCGCTCGGGAGAACGGTGGTTAAGGAACTCTGCAAAATGGCCCCGTAAGTTCGCGATAAGGGGTGCCATGGGCGGTTAACGCTGCCTGTGGCCACAGTAAATCGGCTTCTCCGACTGTTTATCAAAAACACAGGTCTCTGCTAACACGTAAGTGGATGTATAGAGACTGACGCCTGCCCGGTGCCGGTAGGTTAAGGAAGCGGGTTAGCTCTTCGGAGCGAAGCTCGCGACTGAAGCCCCGGTAAACGGCGGCCGTAACTATGACGGTCCTAAGGTAGCGAAGTTCCTTGTCGGGTAAGTTCCGACCTGCATGAAAGGCGTAACGAGAGAAGCACTGTCTCAACCACCGACCCGGTGAAATTGTAGTCGTGGTGAAGATGCCACGTACCCGCGGTTAGACGGAAAGACCCCGTGAACCTTTACTGTAGGCTGATATTGG
>CAUZBP010000118.1:0-11712 GCA_963578105.1 Planctomycetota bacterium | reverse complement strand
ACGACAGAAACGTGGGCACACAAACCAACAGCGGGGAGACAAGCGACATTTCCGTCCGCGATGTTTCAGCAAACGGTCCCACAGAATCCCCCGCGGTCAGTGAAATACATCAATGACCTGATTACTGTTGTCGGTTAACGGTCGTAGCGAATAGTAAGTTTTTTTTGATTTTGAAAACCTTCACGACGCGCAGCCAAGAAAAGAAGGTTCTTTGACTACTAGCGTCACCGCCATCGCCGTCACGGCTAGCGAAGAGTTGGAGACTGGGGTGTCTCCAACCTCGTATTCGAGGAAAACCCGGGAACTGAGGCGAACCAGAACCACGTGCGAAAGCACTGTTCTTTCCCCCACGACCGCCGTGCCGCAGCGCGACAGCCCAAACTTTTCTCAACCTGACAAAAGTCTTCGTTTCCAGGCTGTAACAGTGGAGAATCGTCGTAAATTCGCTTGGCCAAACCATGTGCAGTCCACTGGGAACCAAAATCATTCCATTTTTTGCACTCGCACGGCACGGATTTAGCATGAACAACATCATTGGATCTGTCCAAAAGCAGCCGGGACGCACGCATGTCGCCGTGTCCCTCTGCACTGAGTCACTCGGTCCACGGGAAACGTCAATCGAATCATTTCACCTTACAAAGACAGAAAAAAGGGCTTCTAAAGTATTTCATAACATCACTTAGGTTGCCTTCACTGCACTGTCTCCAGATCGAGCCAGACGCGGTGCCAGGAAAACGATACGGTGCAGACAGTTCACCTCCCAATCCCATTGGAGACTCCGTCTGCGCAACAGGGAGACTACTGGTCGGAAAAGACATGGGCAGGAAAGGAACGCAAGGCAATGTAGCTGCAAAAATGTCGTGAAAATTGACTTCGGGTGAAATCGCAGAATGCGTTACATCCAGTGTGCGCTCGTTATTGGAGCTACTGCGCCAATCCAGATCGCTGACGGTGCGGGTTTTAGAACGCAACTTCCGCTCTGGATTGGCCTTCCGGCTGAGCGGAAACAGCCTTTGGTTCGGGTTCCGAGAGTCGTTAACGCATGCAAGGTGCAAGCCCTAAGATGAATTTATATCACAACTTCTGACAAGACGTCCCGTTTTCGACTGCGGCCGAAGCCTGGCGTGTTGAAGGCAGTTGACGTGTGCCACGCGGGCAACAACCCCGCAATGTGAACAGGCACACAGACGAACTGGACACACCAGCAGCGCACGCTTCCAGGAAAGCCGGATGCAACGTCGGTATGTAGGCGTGGTGTCAACCATGTTTCAGGAATCGCAATTTTCACCAGCTTGGTGAAACGCATCCCCGTTTTGGTGAATCGTGTTTAACTACTTGTTCTAGCAGGCGTTACGAACAGCGGTTCCTGGATAATCATACCGTCAGCCACTTAATTCAATCAAAACCAAGACTCCAAGTCTCGACTTCAAACTGCCTTAGGTGGCCCCCGTCTCCCCCTCACTCTTTCAGTGAAAATGATCGGCTGCTCAGGCCGGACTCTGACCAACGGCTGCGTTGTTTCTGAAAAGATAACCACCAACAAACTAGCGACTTCGGGGCATGTTCGTACAGAACGGAAAAATATCAACCTTTTGGCCCGCTCCTTGCAATTGGTTGGTAGTCAATCGAAGTGTTCAATCACTGAACCCCAAATAGAAGGAAGCAACAAGCCAATGTTTACTAACAGCCAAAGTTTGGACGACAAACAAAATGAAAACGAGCAACACGATACCTATCGAGTTCGAACAGTGAAGCCAAATCGTCGCCGTCACACGAAATCAGCACCGAAAACTAAATCAAGCACCCCAGGTGGAATACGCCAGAGACGTAACAAGCACTGGAGCTGGTAATCCCGAGTCGTTGGAACAACCAAGGGTCGGACAAACCCGGCCCAACGGTTGAACCAGAATTTCACCCGGGTAAAATTGAGAGGAACTTTGGCAGACTATTCTGACCAACAGTTCAATGAATGCCCTGTAGTTTTACACGCCGGGCAATTCGCGGCAGGAAGCTGCCTCCAAACGGGAACCGCTCGACCCCAGCCTAAGTCGAACGGTTTTTTTGTTGACAGGACCTACCCGTAAAACTGGCCGCAGAAGCTCCGAAACTGCTGCCGGCAGTTCCAAGAGACGGTTTGGCTGACACTGTTTTTGAGCCGACTAACGCAGAAGCTTCTCCAACTCATCTTCGAGTTCGCTCACATGCAGACTGCGATTCAGCACTTTACCAGTTTGGTCCACCAGCAACATGGTTGGCAAGGTGAGTACCCCAAACTCGTTGGCCAATCGGCTATCTAACCCACCTGGTTCGTAAACATGCGGCCAGGGATGCCGATTCTGCTTGAGAAAATTCGTCGCCGCCTTCTTATCTCCGTCCAAGTTGACACCCAACGGTGTAAACCCCTCGCCACCGAATTTCGCCTGCAGACGTTTCAACTCCTTCATATCTTTCAGACAAGGTTCGCACCAGGTTGCCCAGTAGTGGAGTGCAATCACTTTGCCTCGGTAATTGGAGAGTCTCAAAGAATCTCCTTCCAGTGTTTTACCGTTGAGATAAATCGATTTACCCACCGAATCCAACCGTCTTTTTGCACCCCTTGCTTTGGCAGCAATCGTGGAGTCCGGTGAGTTGTTAACAATCTTTTGATACCAGTCTTTCGCTTTTTCTTCCTCGCCCGCAAACTCTTCAGCGATAGCTAATTGCAGCATGGCTTCAGTCGCATCTTCGCTGTTCGGATATTCCCCGATGAATGCATCCAGGTCCTGGAGCCACCTCTCTTGCACCTTCGGAAAATCCGCATCCGGTTTTTGCAGATTGAGCGTGTATTCGGTCGTCAGTTGTCGGAATTTAACATAGGACACTAGGTGCAGGTTTCCGGCACCCTCTTCAAGGTTCTCGACCAAAGCCTGCAGTCGATCCACTCCCTCGGCAAAATCTCCGGCTTGGGCAGCAGCACTGATTGTGTCCGCCTGCTGGCGGATCCAGTTCTCCTTCTGCAACTGGTCTTCCGTGTGCTCGATAATGTTTTCCAAAATTTCTGCCCGACGAACGTTGAGCTCAACCGTTTGAGCAATCGTGCTGACCGCCAACTTTTCATCGATTTCTTCAAGTTCATCCATTAGTTTGCGATCTACCTGAGGATTCCCTTCCGCGAGATTCTGAAGTTCACTCTGTTGGACCAGCGGGTTGCTGAAAAAGAACCCCGGAGCTGTTGTTTCGTTGTCTTTGAGCGCCACTGGCAAGTCCACAATACGCCAGGTATCACCCAGTTGAATGAGTGTCCCCAGCAGAAGCTGCTGGTGTTTTCCAGCCGTCTGGAACATGGTCACAGCGTTTTCGTAGACCACCAGATCTTTGGTTGAACCTTGATTTCCCGCCGGAACCACACCAGGACGCGTGGCACTGAAACTGACCCATTGGGAGTTCGATTTCACCCACAAATCGCCGGACTTCAACTTCCTGAATTCCCTAACCGCTTTTTGGGTGAGCTCCGTCAAGCGTTTCTCATTCTCGACTCCAAGGCCAAGGGCTTGTATCTCGCTGGTGCGAATCAACAGCGCTTCGAACCTCTTCAGGTCCTGATGACGAAAGGCTTCGACAACTTCGGCGCTCACTTCTTCCGGCGAAATGCGTTTCCAGGCTTCAATGACGCCGTCCTCATCACGATCAAGTCCCCACTTCGTGCCGGCAGTACCTAGCCAACGATATTGGTCCGCACGACCATTTTTGTCGGAGTCGATGTCTCGATAGACCTCGATACCATCCCGGTAGTAACACCAACGATCCAATTTTTTATTGCCATCCGAATCCAGGAACCTGCGTAAAGGCCGACCGTTGGGATCATAGAGGACCCATCCGCTCGTGTTTTCAGCCGTTTCCAACTTGCACGACTTGGCCTCTGCGGGCAGGGGTTCATCAAAATCAACTCCGGGCTGAACTGGCTGCAATTCAAGGGCCTGCTGGACCGTCGGACCCGCTTGAACCTGCCCCGCACCAATCAGCGCTGGCAGTACCATGAAAATGAGAAACCATGGAGACTTTTTCTCTGCAAAATTTGTCATATTTGTCATTCCGTTCGAGACAGTTTCAAGAAATAACAGAATTCTTCGACCGTGAAATGGACCGGCTTCACGGTATCGGGACCTGGGCCGCCGACCCCTTTGTTCTCCCTTGAGAAGACAGAGAATCGCACGATAATAGAAAAACGTCACGAGAAATGACAGCTCGATTTATCGAACAAATAGGGTCTTATTACCGAACCTTAGTAGTATCGGCTGCGAGGGACCTGGTTTGACAGTCAGGCCCGGAAACCTAAAATACGCTAGCTGTGGGCGTATAGCTCAGTTGGTTAGAGCGCGTCGCTGATAACGACGAGGTCCATGGTTCGAATCCATGTACGCCCATTGGAAGGAAATGATAGAATAACAACGTGCCGGGCATACGCCTGTGCACCTGAGTACCCACAGATGGGGACGTAGCTCAATTGGGAGAGCACCGGCTTTGCAAGCCGGGGGTTGAGGGTTCGAGCCCCTTCGTCTCCACTCGCCTGAGCCCCGGAAACAGCCATTTTCCAGGGATTTTTTCGTCATCCGAATGGCCAGAGACAGCAGCCAAGTCAGCTCCAATTCGTGCAAATCCGCTGCAGGAGTTTCCTGTTTTGGTACCCGGCTTTCATCACCGCGTCACGGGACGGCTGGGGCGTCGTAACGCAATACGACACGTCACGAGAGGGCAACCGATTCAATGGTTTTTTTCTTCCTCGCCGCAGGCGGCCTGCCTGGCATCCCTTGAATCAGCGCCAACCGCCTGCAAACAACACTTCCGTCGTGGATTCACCCTGGTGGAACTGCTCGTTGTCATCTCCATCATTGCCATCCTGATAGCGTTGTTATTGCCCGCAGTACAGTCAGCGCGGGAAACGGCGCGGCGTATCCAGTGTTCAAACAACCTGAAACAATTAGGAATCGGTCTACATCATTACCATGACGCCAACAGGTTCTTCCCCCCTGGACTGCAGTACCCGGCGGAGGAAAAGGAAAACATCCGTAAGAATCCAAACTTCGGACCCAATTGGGTAATTCTGCTGCTGCCCTTCCTGGAAAACGAAGCCTTGTACGAACAATTCAATCTAAGCTTGCCCATTTCCCACCCGGACAATCGGGCTGCCCGGGGGATATCGCTACCGGTGATGTTGTGTCCAACTGAAATCTATGGAACCGAAAAATTTGACGGGCGGATGTTCGGCGAGGGCGACCACTGGGCGCGAGGCAATTACGCCGCCAGCGCTGGATCCGGTTACCTGCTCGAAAACGATCGCTGGGATGCGACGTGGGGCGCTGAGTCGCCGGGCTGGAAAAACAATCGACTGCGCGGTGTGATGGGACCCAACGTTTCACTGGCAATCAAATCCATCCGAGACGGCACAAGCTCTACCATTTTAGCTGGAGAGGTTCGGGTGGGAGTGAGCATTCACGATCGACGTGGCGTTTGGGCGATGGGTACAGCTGGCGCAAGTTGCTTATTCGCCTACGGGTTCCACGCGGATTCAAATGGTCCCAACGCCTGCAATGACCATGCCGACGACATCTACGGGTGTTGCCACCTGCAACAGGTCAGCCCCGGAATGGACACGCTGCGCAGAGAGTGCATGACCTGCCACTGCGGATCACTCAATGCGCAGGCGACGGTCCGGAGCCTGCATCAGGATGGAGCTTTCGTGGTCTTCGCTGATGGCAGCGTACACTTCATTAGTGATTTCATCGATTGCAGCGGGGGCCCGAATGCGGTGTGGAGCCGCCTGATCTCATCGTCTGACGGCTTTCATACCGACACAACGCGACTTGGTTACTAGCAGTGAGTTTCAAATTGACTCGCCGAAGTCGTCGAAAAAAGGTCTCGAAACCACTCCTAACTGCACAGCGGGGGATTGGATGACGAAAATCACTTACCTGAAAGCAACTCCTGTCGAGACCGGACTCCATCTTAGTTGGCGGGCTACGACGCTCGCTCGGAAAGGCGTTTGGCTGCCCCCGGCGAACGGAACATCACGATCTCCCGACTATTCGTTGACACGAACCGTTTGCATTCTCTTTGGCATGTTGCTGATCACGGTGGGGTGCGGATCCAGTGACCCTTTTTCCTACGTAAAGGTCTCGGGCAAGGTGAGCTATGAAGATGGGTCACCAATTCGAGCCCACCGGGTCACCCTGACTTTTGTACCCCAGATGGAACCTGTGGAAGGACGCTTCTACCCTCGGTCCGGTTGGGCCGAAGCAAACGTCGATGACGGCACATTCCACACCGTAACCAGTCACAAATACGGGGACGGCATCGTTCGTGGCAAGCACAAAGTGCTGGTCCACACCTACGACGAACAGAATCACCCCACGGAACTGGTCGCACCGGCGTTTTCTGACGTCAGCACGACACCACTGCTGGTCGACACCGTGAACACCACCGAATTCCATTTCGTTGTCGAAAAACCGGAAGGTTCAACCGGGGCTCTCTGGCAAGGTCGTTAGAACCAACCCCCGTCAAGATCTTTCTCCAATCCCCACGCCCGCGGATCACGGCTGTCTTAACCACAAAAAGACAACTATTCTCTTGACTCAAAGCCCGATCACTGCGCCTTTCACAAACAACTTGTGCCTCCCTCTTTAGCAGGCTGCAATGGACCGAAAATGTGCTGCTAGTTTTAACTTGATATGCACGAGACCGTTACGTGCTCGTCAGCCAACTTCTACGTAGAGATGGCATAAAGATTGCATTAACCACTGCCGGTTATTCATGTACCAATTCAACATTTTCCTTATAGAATTGGTTGCGTAGCCTGTGACTTGGCCTCACAATACGCAACCTGAGGGAACGTTACAGAGGAGTCGCCGCCTGACACCTGACATCAACCGGTGGCCACCGAAGTACACATGTACCGGGTACATTTCATTTCCAACCCAAGTCAAATTTTCGCATGACGCATCAAAGTCCCGCCATTACCATTGACTTATTAAATCAAGCCAGTCGGCTGTTGGGCCAACAACTTAGTCAACGTCTCAAACCAACCGGACTGTCGGTCGACAAGGCAAAAATATTGGCTCTGTTAATTGACGGAAATGGTATGTCAATGGGTGAATTGGCCCAAATATTGGTGGTCAACAACCCGACTCTGACCAAAATGGTAGACCGGATGGTCACCGACAAACTGGTTTTTCGGGAGCCCGATTCCAATGACCGGCGGAAGGTGCTTATCCGTATAACAAATTCCGGTACGGACCTTCATGGTACTGCGCAACGCGTAATACAGGACCAGCAACTTCAGATTGACAATAGCTACCAGCAGTCGGAAGAACTGGGCAACCTACTCTCTGTGTTCATCCAACAACTTCGGCGTTGAGCCGTTTCTTTCGTGGATCATTGCGAAATAACACCGGGCGACCACGGTCGATCACAAACGGTGTCCCGGAGCGTTGGCAGGCCCGATGTTTCTCTTTTGATCGATGGGTGTCGTTGGTCCATCCTCTTCTTCGTTCAACTGGTCGAATGAGATTACACTGGCTGTGGTTCGCACGGTACGTCTTTTCCAGCCAGCCACCTGTCTTAATTTCTGTCGACCCAACCTGCACCCATCCTGTGCAAGCACTGCCATCTTTCATGGCAAAATGAAAACTGACGGGGCTACCTCCTTTTTTTTAAAGTACTTGTCACAAACCATATAGACCCAGTTCATTCAACCGAGCATCGAGATGGCACGTTAATTGCTATGATGATAATTGACTGGGGTACGTTCGCTCGTCGAACAAGTCCTGCCAGCGTCGGCTTTTCGGCCGTTGGAAACAAGCTCCTCTAGCGAACAGGTAACAATCCATGAGTAACATCCGAAAACTAGCACTGCCCTTGCTGGCGTGCCTTCTTCTTGGAGCGGGCCTAGCCATTCCGGCATTTGCAGACGAAGGCCCAGAGTATTCCGCTGCTGACCACGAAATCGGTTACGCCGTGGACAACTTGATCCTGTTCATCACGGCCGTACTCGTGCTCTTCATGCAGGCGGGTTTCGCGATGCTGGAGGCCGGCCTGAATGCGGCCAAGAACGTCGCGAACATCCTGTTTAAAAACGTGATGGACCTGTCGGTGGGCGTGATCGTGTTCTTTGTTATCGGCTTTGGCCTGATGTACCCCGGCGATGATTTTGCGGGCGGTTACTTCGGCTTCGCCGGCTTCTGCATCAGTGAGGAAGCACCCGAGGTCGCCGAAATAGGAACTCTCAATCCCCAGGTCGATTTTCTCTTCCAAGTCGTGTTTGCCGCGACCGCTGCCACCATTGTTTCTGGTGCCGTGGCAGGTCGTATGAAGTTCGTCTCCTACCTGGTTTACAGTGCCATCCTGACGGGTTTGGTTTATCCCATCAGTGGGATGTGGAAGTGGGGTGGTGGCTGGCTTCAGGAAATGGGTTTTCAGGATTTTGCCGGGTCGCTGGTCGTGCATGCCGTCGGTGGTTTCGCCGGTCTTGCCGGCGCGATCGTGCTGGGCCCGCGAATTGGCCGCTTTATCAATGGAAAATCGGTCCCCTTGCCTGGTCACAACCTGGCACTTGCAACGCTCGGCGTGTTGATCCTGTGGGTCGGCTGGTACGGGTTCAATCCGGGCAGCCAACTTGCCTTTACAGGTCAGGCAAACACCGATGCCACGGTACTGATTGCCGTCAACACGACCCTGGCCGCTGCCGCCGGTGCCGTACTGGCGATGATCGTGTCCTGGGTCCTATTCAAGAAACCGGATCTGACCATGGCCCTCAATGGTGCCCTGGGGGGTTTGGTCGGGATTACCGCCAACTGTGATTGCGTATCGAACTGCGAGGCTTTAACCATTGGTGCCGTGGCCGGTATTCTGGTCGTAGCCGGCGTGCTGCTTCTGGATAAGTTGAAGATTGACGACCCGGTCGGTGCCTGGCCCGTTCATGGTCTGTGCGGCATTTGGGGTGGTCTCGCCACCGGTATTTTTGGCGGTCATCCACTGGGCGTACAAATCGTGGGTTCCCTGGCCATTTCTGCCTGGGCGTTCGTGACCATGCTCGTTGTGTTCCTGGTCTTGAAATCGGCAGGCATCCTGCGTGTCTCGGCCGAAGAGGAGCAGGCTGGCCTGGACGTCTCGGAACACGGAATGCACGCCTACGCCGGCGATGCATCCGGTTAAGATTCGTCAACCAACAAGGGTAGTCAAACAGGAATCGGGGGCCCGCCACGGGTCGCCCGCTTCCTGTCACAATCTCCGGGCCTTGGCCCGGCAACAAAAACCGACTGGCCTGGGGAGACAAAGCGTCACCCCAGGCCAGTTTTTCTTGTCTCAGCAGTTCGTCAGCTGTTTCCGCCGCTGGTCAGACAACTCCAGTTGAACGGAAGACGCCTGTGAGGGTTTCAACATCACTTCAAGGCCAACGCGAAGCTTTCCCATTCGCAGTCGGTGGGAGATGGGTGAAGTCCACAACTGAAAAACCCAATGCAACTTCCCGGCCGCCAATGCCTCGGCGAACTGGCGGCGTCCGGAAGTTGGGTGCGGCTTGCTCTTAAGGTCCCGATCCAGGGGGTCGCGCAGAGGACGCGTCGGGCTGCTCACCGGCAAAAACTCTAATTCCCTGTAATTCCAACACTTAAAGGGTGTCTTCTGAATTGGCCCACAAATCGAGGGAACCAACTGCCAGCCGGACGCAGGTCGACCACCTGCCAAAAGACATAAAATTTCAAAAGTTAAGGGTTGACGCCCCTCGGTGCGCTGGTCAAATATGTAGTTCCGTACTAGACAACACAGTGGCACCCTCGATAGGCAAGCTGTTTCACCTACCAACTGCTTTCCGATGTTTCCAGGAATTGTAAAGAATCCGGGAAGACCTGGGAGGCGTCATGCAATTCTGCCATTTTTCCGGATAGAAAGTGCTGTTTTCAGCGGCCTGTTGTCCGTTGAAAACCCGGCGGTTACGCCGCAAGGCCAACAGACCGCTAAAATTTTTGCCCCATAAGGAACTCCATCACCATGCAATCCCGCCTCCGGAAGACCTGTTTACGTTCCCTGTTGCTGGTCTGCATTCTCTTGTTCAGCCAGATCAGCGCCTGGGCCCAACGGGGACCCACCTTTTCCATTGACTATCAAGGCCCCACAGGGGGCGGCGTCGGTCCGCTCAATGGAACGAAAGACTCATTTGCGTCCATCCCGATTGACGAAGGGGCAATCCTGACGACAGGCATCCCATGGCCGCCGCCAGTTCCCAATCCAACTTCCCCCGGCCCTTTACCGGCACCGGGCGTGTTAATCGGATCAGTACCCGGATCAGGAGCTCCCTATGGCGACCTGAATCTTGTGCCCGGTATTAAGGATGCGGTCGAAGTCGATGCCCTGTCGTACGGTCGCGACGGTGGGCGGAAAAAGTTATTCTTTTCGGTGGATGAATTTGCCGTGGGCGACGTGTTTTTCGGAACCGGGGCTGCGTCTACTCCCCCCGACGTGTTCACCGAGGGCGGATTCGGCAACAAAGAGGCTTCTGCTGACGTGTTCAAGTTTAACGGACCCGCTGTGACCACGATCATGGGCTCGCCCGGTTTTGGCAGCCGAGCGGTACTGGACGGCGACGGCCTGGCGCCATTCGGCGCCCCTGGCGTGGGGCTGGTGGAACCGAATCCATTGAGCTGGGGCGACCCCGTTGATGATGGAGACAATCTGGACGCGGTCGATATGAATACGCGGAAGGGAAACCTGTTAGGACCGGTGTTTTTTTCACTGGATTCTTATTTTTCTGACACCCTCGAAGTTGGCCTGGCCGGCGGCCCCAATACGGGCACCGCGATGGGAAACACGGACGTGTTGACCGGCCTTAGTTTTTCCGGCGCGGACGTGTTGATGAAAATGCCAGTGGCCGGTGGAGTCGCCGTGGGCCCGACACTCTATGCGGCCGGCGCCGTCCTGGGCCTTGATAAGGCCGGTTATGACACGGACGACCTCGATGCCCTGGCCCTGATGGACGACGGAGCAACAAACGGTAATGGCAACTTGTTTTTCGATCCCGGCAACGACCGGCTGCTCTTTTCGGTTCGACGAGATTCCGCCATTATCGGCACTCCGGACGGAATTTACGGACTGGCCATCGAACCGGGCGATATCCTGCTGCCCCCGACGAGTCCAGCCGGTCTACCGTCGATTTTCATCACCGCCGAAGCACTTGGTCTGGCAACCATCCGTTCCGGGACCACCGGTGGCATGAATACGGGTGACGACCTGGACGCGTTAGACGTCGTCGGACCACCGCGTGATCTGAATTTCGACAACAAAATCGACGTCCCGGATATCGACATCTTTTTCGATTTGGGTGATTTGGTCGTGGGCGTGGCCGCGGGGTGGCAATCTGTCGAACTCGATCTGAACAGCGATTCGGTGGTAGACAATGATGACCTGGACCTCTGGCTGGCCGAGGCGGCAATTGATAACGGTTACGACTCCGCCTACAAAAAGGGTGACACAAACCTGGACCGCACCGTGGACCTCCAGGACTTCCTGAACCTGGCAAATAATTTTGACCCTGCGGGTACCGCGAACTCGCATTCCTGGGGAAATGGTAATTCTGACGGCAACGATACCATCGATCTGATGGATTACGCTGTGCTGGCCAGCAATTTTTCCCCGGTGTCTTACGGGCCGAATGTGCCCGAACCATCCGCCATGTTACTGGCCCTG
>CAUZBP010000117.1:0-11733 GCA_963578105.1 Planctomycetota bacterium | reverse complement strand
ACCTAACGGTCATTCTGTTTGCGTGGAGTGGATTGATCTTTGATCTGCTGGTCGTCCCGGCTTTGCTGTGGCGCCGTACGCGATTTGTCGCGTACCTTTTCGCCGTGGGGTTCCATGTGACGAATTCAATGTTCTGGAACATTGGGATCTTTTCATGGTTTATGATCGGTGCCACTCTGCTGTTTTTTCCTGCCGATTCGCTCAGAAAACCGTTATCTCGGCAGCCTGGACTCCGTGACAAGCATCCTGAACATCCCGGTTTTTGGAGTCGGAAACAACGCATTACCGTCGCGGGGGTCGGACTATACCTCACTTGGCAGCTGCTGTTTCCATTTCGCCACTTTCTGTATCCGGGGGTTGTCAGCTGGACCGAGGAGGCACACCATTTTTCCTGGCACATGTTGTTGCGTGAAAAAGACACGGGGATCCGATTCTTTATACATCACAAACGATCCAATCGACTCGGTTTGTTGAAGCTGAGTGACTTCCTTGGCGAACGGCAGTTAAGCCGCATGGCAAAGGACCCTGATATGATTCTGGACTTTGTCCATTTCGTGCGAGACCACTATCTTGATCATGGAGAGGGAGAGGTCGAGATTCGCGTCTTGGCGTTGGCCTCGCTTAACGGGCGCAAACCTCAACTTCTCATGGATCCAACGATCAATTATGCCGCCGTTGATCGTGTCTGGGGGACACAACCATGGATAATTCCACTGCATGAACCACTCCGGAAAGAGGCTTGGAACGTTCCTGCGTCTCAATGGGAGGATGTCCTCAGTGATATCATTCCAGATCAAATCAGGTCATTCGGAAGGCAGTAACGATCGCCGGCAGTGTTCATTGCCATATGTCGTCGTGTGCGTTGCCGATCCGGCAAGTGTAGACGGAGCCGTAATACTGTCTTGATTTCAATTTCACTCGTCAATTGTTTTGTTTTCTGCTGGTTCCGATGTGATTCACTGTGACAATGGTTCCGCCCTGCCGGTCACGAAACGGAAGACTCGGGTGGCATCGTCGGTCACAAGAGAACTAGACATCAGCAGATGAAACTGTGTGAAGCCCCTCCGATTGACTGGGAAGCCCTTGCTCCAATCGTGTGTCCGCAACAGTTTGCCTGCGTTTCTGAATCAATGTCTGGAAATCTTCAGAGCAGCCTGTCGACATTGGCTTAGGAGTCCCCTAAGTGGCAAAGAGATGGTTCATCAAGACGAAGGGCGGTGAACGAGGTCCGTTTACGCCTCAGGTCCTTCAAAGGCTTGTAAATGAAGGTCGCGTTAAACCTCAAATGCCCATCCGCCGGGAGGACAAGTCGTCATGGGTTCACGCTGGGAAGTTCGATACGTTATTTCCCCCCGAGAAGCAAGGTTCTGAACCTGTCTCCGCTGAAACAGTCAATCTGCCACGAAAAATCGAAGACTCACATTCGGTCTTTCGCAACCATTCATAACTGACTCAGAAGCATGTCGTGACCGTAACGGCCGTTGCCTGTCTTGCAGTCTTGGGTGTTGTTGCATATGTATCGTTCGGGCGACACGCCGAGACTTCGCTCCAGATGCGACCAGGTACCCTGAGGCAACAGACCGGCGAACCAGCGACTCTCACTACGGAACAGCTGGTCGCAAAGGTCGAGCAGTCAGTTGCTTTTGTAGAGGGGCGGCTTTCGACACGATCAAAAGTTCTGAAGGAGAACGCCTGAAATGTTGACAGTTGCTCAACCAGCTGAGTGCTGGAACGTCTCAGTACGATTGATCTGTCAGTTGGTGGCACACAAGACACGCGAAATGGAGCAAACGGACAAACACGCCAGAAACGCAGTGTGTTTGGCGGGACTACTGATGAGTTCGCTGATGTTCGCAGTAGCAAAGCTGCCCGGAAGGAACTCTCTTCGTAACGACTCGCGCGCGACCTGATTGCGGAAGTCTTGAACCGGCAATACTTTAAAAAATTTCGAGTCCTCCACAGTGGCTCGGAGGTAACCAATTCTCCTCGAACTTTTGTGAACGGGATTAACAGCAGGCGCGACGTCATGTTTGTTGCCCGGACACGACGATGTCGGCTGACATCTGTACTTGCCACACGCTACAAACCCAATTAATGACGGAGTGTGACCATACGGGAACGGTGTCAGCCGATAACAGACAACCCGGCATTCGACCTTCGGAGGATCCGCAACAATGAGCTGCGTCTCCTTTCTTCATCCAGAAGTTTGACTCATCGCAGGCGGGACGCCGTGGACGAGACCCGCATCAAGAGGGCTGACATTGGCGGCTGGCTTCGCAGGAGTCAATCAGTTCTTCTAAACTGCGTCGTGCCACGACCACTGGATCCACGTTTGAATGGAACCTGATCATCCAGGAACCGCCAGTCTCGCAGAAACTCAATCAGGTCAGCCATTTGCTCCACGGAGATATTCTTTTCGAATCCGTCGGGCATTAAAGATGTGCGGTTGGAGCGGATTTCTTCGATCTCGTTACGGAGGATCGTCAACAACTTTTCTTTCGCCTGCTTGAGTGTGACGCTGGAACCGGTTTCCTGAGCGATGAGACCCGCGTGGACTTTGCCAGAGTTTGTGGCAATCGTGTAACTCAGGTAGCTGGCGTCAATGGCACGGTTGGGATTCAGGATAGATTCCAGAATGACACCCGGATTGTCCCGAACACTGGACTTGATCGTGAAGTCGCCAATGTAAGGTCCGACGTTGAACCCGATCTCACCGATGCGATGACACTCAGAGCAGCTTTTTTGAAAGACTGCCTGTCCGCGAACCAGGTCGCCTTTGCGGGACAGGGCGACCTGGTATTCAGCGATGATTTCCTGACGACTGGCGGGAATCGCATCTGCGAGCAGTCGTTTCGCGTCGGCGCGAATTCCGATGTCCTGATGCTGCATGAGTTGTTGAACGGTAGAGGGGCTCAATTCGGAAAGGGCAATGTTGTCGCTGGTGATTTCGCTGAGTAACAATCGCGTTCGACCCGGGTCGGACAGCATGGCATCGAGAACCACACTGCGCATCGCCGGTGTTTGCGACTGAAAATCGACCAGCAGCATGCCGCCGATCTCGGGATCGTCATAGGATCCAAGGACGTCGATTGCGAGCTGTTGCAATTCCTGAGGTTCATTTGATTGGACGATCTCAATCAACGTATCTCCCGCACGCTGAAAGCCGACGTACCGCAAAAGCTCCAGGCAGTCACGCCGAAAGGTCACCGGTTGTGTTCTGTCGTTCGCTGCTTCCGTGATACCGGTCAGCAGTTCGGCAAGATGCTCTCCCGTTGAACCGACTTTCTGAGACATTTCATCCAGAATGTCCACAAACGAACCGGCTCTCCAGTGGACCCCACGTCCCAGTTCGGTCAGAACGGCAAATTGAATCGGACGCGGCAGCGAATCACTCCTGAGAGTCAGAATTGCCTTAATCGTTCTCCGGATGTCGGCGTTTTGGCGACGGGCACCTACCAGATGCGACAGGTCTTTAAGCAGACGGCTGGTCGCGCCGGTGTCTTCATGAGCGTTCACACCGGCGAGAACTTCCAGCAGCATCTCTGAGCTGGATTCTCCCGCCGAACTCAACACGGCGGCGCGGGTCCAGGAATCAGTGCCGGCATCCAGCGCGATCCGCTGCAGCGCCGTGTTGATCTCCGCATCGCGTTCTGCCTCTCCAAGGGACAGAGCCACCTGGAAACGGACACGAGCATCAGGATCATCGGCCAATTCTGTGACTTTTC
The DNA here is from genome assembly GCA_963578105.1 of Planctomycetota bacterium. Classification (GTDB taxonomy): domain Bacteria; phylum Planctomycetota; class Planctomycetia; order Pirellulales; family Pirellulaceae. The sequence continues at coordinate 8,008 of CAUZBP010000117.1, read as the reverse complement.
GAAGCAACGTTGGCGACGTCTTCAACCAGCGCTCTGACAAAACGGTCGCCTGCTCACGAACGCGCGGGCTTCGATCTGTGACCGCCGCACGAACCTCTTCTTCGGCGAGTTGGGCGAGTCCATCCAGTAACCACAGAGCATGCACGCGCGCCGCGGCACTCGTCCCATTGCGGACCATGTTCTGCAGATTGCCGCGAACGCGTTTATCTTGACGTTCATAAAGCAGGCGTGCCGCAGTTTCGCGCCACCACGCATTGGGATGCTCAAGCAATGACACCAACTCATTCGGCGGACAGGTTTTCAAGTTGTTCGGGACAGGATGCAATTCTGCACCGTGCTTCCCCGTACGTGCTGCATCTGCCGCGACGATCCGATAAATCCGACCGCGATCGGTGCCGGCGTCCCAGGGGAGCCTGTCACTCAACTGCTTCGGCAGCCAGTCCGGATGTTCAACAACCGCTCGATACATGTCGACAACGTATAAAGCCCCGTCCGGCCCGATTGTCAGATTGACCGGGCGAAACCAATCATCCGGACTGGCCAGAAATTCGACAGCCTCCCGTCCACGGCGGGACTGGAATGATGCTCCGTGGGGTATCAGAACGCGGCGATGGATGAGGTTGCCTGTCGGATCGCATACAAAGACATTTTCAGAGTATTCTTCGGGCAGCGCATCCCCACGATAAGAAAGAACCCCGCAGGCGGCTGTAATCTGCCCGGCGTGTTCCGTGTAAGCGGTCCAGTTTCGCGACAGCGGAAAGATGGCAGCTGAGTCCTCTGTCGGAAACACGTCATATGTTGCCGAACGAATCGCCAGCAGAGGATTCCGGTCGATGTAGCGCTGCTTGAGCACGATATGTTTCGCTGGATAGCGATTCGTGCAAACGAAGCGATTACCGAAATTGTCAAACGTCAATCCGAATTGTCCGCTGCCTGTGACAGCGTCATAGTGTCCCGTGTTTGGATCGAATCGGAAATCGCGGCCGGAGATTGACACCGGACTGGCCGGCGTCCCGTCCTTTCCCGGACGCCCGACAACTGTGCCATTCTGCAAACCATTCGCGATGTAAATGTGATTATCGAGTGCCAGAGTCGGGTGATTGGCCCGTAACTGTTCGTTGCCCTGCGCGAACCCCGTGAACCAGGTCTCGTGCAGGTCGGCTGTCCCGTCGCCGGTCGTATCGCGGAAGTACATGACCTTTCCGGCCAGCGTAATGAACACGCCGTCTTTCCAGAGTTGCAGCCCGGTCGCGAACAGCAGTTGATCGACAAACGTGTGCGCGGATTCAAAGATCCCGTCACCGTCGCGGTCTTCCAGAACACGGACCCGCGACCTGGGTGCCTCGTTCTCACCCGGACCGTCTGGATAGTCGGTCATCTCCACGATCCACATCCGACCATCTTCGGCAAAGGCAATGGCAACCGGATCAATCACCTGGGGCTCAGCCGCGACCAATTCCAGTTGCAGTCCCGGCGCGACCTTCAGGTGTCGCAGTGATACCTGCGGAGACAACGGGCTATTCAACGTCTTGGGCAGCAGTTTGTCGTGCGAATGAGCGGCTTCGATTACGAATACCATTGCGGTCAATAAGAGCAGGCTCATTACGTTCAATGGTCTCATGCATTGTCTCGACTGTTCCGGAGGCATGGTGCGATGACCACGAGATGCAGGCCGCCGTGACACGTTCGTGGTTGTGAGCGTCTCCGTGCCGCGGAGGCTCACGCCCTCCAAAGCCACGGCGTCATTGGAAGACCGCGGGGAAGCAATCCCTTCTGACCCCTGGGTAATTCTTCGTTAATTGTTCAAATTCTGCACAGCAGGATTCGCGCGGACCATCTCTGGCGGGTAAACCTGGTTCCACCCTCCTTCATCCTCCACTTCGAAATCGTCGGCGCTGGAAGTCGGCTCCCAGCCCAGCACCTCGCGGGTGTGGTCAATATCATGCCATCGGTATTTGTTATTGGAGGAAGCCCGGAAAATGTCATACTGGAGGGAGAGGGGCGCGGCAAGGCACCGGTCGACTACCTGCACACAGTCGGCATGGCTCAGAAAGCCGAACACCTGCCGGCGTTTCACAGGCCTGTCTTCTGCTAGAACCGCACCCAGTCGAATGCACAGGATAGATATACCGAAAACGTCAGAGTAATAACGTCCCAGCGTCTCGCCGAATACTTTGCAGGCACCATAGACGCTCTTGGGCCTGACCGGGTCGAGGTGCGTAATCATCTTCCAGGACGAGCCCGCCTCACCGTATTTCCCCGCCGCCAGGGCCCCGTAGGGAAGATTTGTGTCATACTCGTAGCCGGTCTGGGTGTCGCCCGTGCTTCCGTACACTACCCGTTTGATCCCATGCATGCGGGCGGCCTCATAGACGTTCCGAGTGCCCATAATGCCCGCATGAAGGTGCTTTTCCCAGGTAGAGAAATCATCGAGATAATTCGCCAGGTGGACGACCATTTCCACGCCTTCAAACGCCGGCAGGATGGCATCGAAGTCTGCGATGTCCGCTTGGGTACACGGGATGCCTTCGACAGGACGACGGTTCAGCGCGCTCATTTCGTATCTATTGCCGAGATGCTTGACGATCAGTCCGCCGATCAGTCCGCTGGCCCCGGTTACGAGCACTTTCATCTTATCAGTATTCATGGATTTTTCATTCTGCAGGAAAATAACATGGCTTCCCTAGCAATCTGTTGGGCTCAGATTCTGAACTTCTGGAAGGAATTAGGTATAGGAAAGGAAATTGGGGGTAGGGACGATCAGGCAAGCGACAGATTGCGTAATGCTCTTTTACGAAGAGCTTGTTGGCCGCCTTATAGGCCGCAATCCCTTGCTAGTTGGACTGTATCTCATGGTTGCGCTTCCGCGAGCTCGCCATTGTATCGTGATTGGGTTGCTAGAGAAACAGTTGCATTCCGCCGGCCGAGCCTGGCCCGTCATGTTCCAGCACCTTCCAATTTCTCGACGAACCGGTCGCAGATCCGAGCCACTTCTCGGGGACATTCAAGGTGCAGGTTATGCGAGGCGTTTTGCAACCAATGTACTTGAATATTTTCCCTTTCGGGAATGCGGAGTTTGTCCAAGCTGGGCCTTTCCTGGCCACGATCGCCGTACAACTCGAGAATGGGCAACCCGGTCTTGCTGAGGAAATCGAATCCGTCCCACTGCCTCCAGTAGGTAACGAATTCCTCAATCTCCGCCTGGCTCCATAGCGTCATCACTCGCTGCCTCAGCCGTTCATACTGTGCCTGGTGCCCGGCCGATAACGTATTGGTGGTCTGCCCACCAAAGGCATCCTGCGACACATGGTGACTGGTCCACCCTTCCAGAGAAATGACGCCTCGCACATTTTGTGGGCGCACCCTGGCTCCTGGCAAAACCGCGGAAATTCCAACGCTCGATTGTGGGCTGCTGTGGGCTGCCAAACGTGGCTCAACACGGAGGGGCCAAATGAGCGTCACGGCTCGAAATTTCAACCAAAATTAGATGAAATCCCTTGACGCCACCCAGCTAGCGCCTTCAAAAAACTAACCATCGAGCACTACTGAAATACAAAAAAGACCCCTGCTAGCGTTATTAAAGTCGCCCGATGAGTATTAAAATCGCTATCAGTTAGTGAGGGTGACGTATTTGTTGGTTGTCCAAGTTTCTACTATTCTTGAGTGGTTGAACCGATTTCGCTTGGAACCCAGACCTATGATCAGGACCGCCAGTTGCCGCTTTACCGTTGCCATGCTGCTGATCTGCGCAACCGTGATTTACGGACAAGATCCGCTCTCGGGTCGGATCGATCAGTTGATTGAAGCCAAGGTTAATGGAAAGGTGGCAGGTCCGGCCAGTGACGCGGAATTTTTACGTCGCAGCTACCTGGATCTCAATGGAATCGTACCGACAGCTGCCCAGGTACGTAGCTTCTTGGCGGACAAGAATCCGCAAAAACGGTCCAAGTTGATCGATCAATTGCTTAACAATGACGCCTATTCGCGACGGCTACGGGAGGCGTTCACGGTGATGTTGCTGGAACGGCGCACTGGTTCCACAGTACCGATTGGCCAGTGGAATTCATTTTTGGAAACTTCGTTTGCCAGCAACAAGCCATGGGACAAAATTGTTCGCGAGATTATCCAGGCGGATGCCAGTAACGATCAGACCCAGGGGACACTCAAGTTTTTCACGGCAACTGGTCGGACTGTCCACGACCAGCTGACACAGGACGTGGCGCGACTCTTTCTAGGAATGAATATTCACTGTGCGAAGTGCCATGATCATCCTACCGTCGATGAATTCAAGCAGGCGGATTACTTCGGGCTGCTGGCTTTTCTCAACCAGAGCAAGGCGGCCAAGCACACTGCTAAAAACCAAACGTTCCTGGTAGAAGGAGTGGCCACGGGAAAACTCGAATTCCAGAGCGTATTTTCACCAGACGAGAAAGACCAGGTTGGTCCTCGTTTGCCCGGTGGCAAGGAGGTCGCGGTTCCGGTCTTTGAAAAGGGCGAGGAATTGTCGCAACCGGCAGCCGACGGATTACCGGGTATTCCCAAGTTTCAACCGCGGCAAATCCTGGCTAAGGAATTGACTTCAGCCAGTAACCGTCGTTTCGTAGAGAATAGTGTCAACCGTTTTTGGTACCTGATGATGGGTCGGGGGTTAGTCCATCCGTTGGAGATGATGCATGCCGAGAACCCGGCTTCGCATCCGGAGCTATTGAAGCTGCTGGCCGAAGAATTCGTGGCTCACAAATTTGACGTGAAATGGTTGCTGGGTGTGCTGGCGCGGACCCGGGTTTACCAGCGAGCGAGCCTTTTGCCAGCTGGCGTGGTGATTCAGGAGATAACGCCCGAGTCTTACCGGGTTGCTAATGCCAAGGGGATGACACCTGAGCAAACTGCCTGGAGTATTATGCGGGTAACCGGCGTCCTGGACGAGATTATCAAGAAGGAGCGCCCGGAGGATTCGGGGTTCAATGTCAAGGATTATATCAACGGTCGCATTCCGGCGCCGGACAATCTCATCGACACGATGCTTTTGTTTACATCCATCTTTGGTAATCCGCCGGGTGAAGCTGAAGTTGAATTCCAGCCATCGATGGGCCAGGCCCTTTTCCTGATGAACGAGAAATTGATTCTGGACTGGCTCAAACCGGGGAAGGGACGTTTCATTGGGCGACTTGAGGAGATGAAGGATTTCCAGCAGGTAGCCCGGGAGTTGTTTGCTACTGTCTTGGCCAGGAATCCCAGTGACCAGGAAACGAACGATTTCCTGCAGCACTTGGAAAAGAATAGCATGCGGCGAACAGCAGCTATCAGTGAATATGCTTGGGCACTGATTACGTCGGCGGAGTTTAAACTGAACCACTAGTTAAAGTCTTTTTGTTATGCATCCATTTCAATGTCATAGTCCACAACATGAGTTGTCGCGCCGCCAGGTGTTGGGCACATTTGCCGGCCTGGGGGCCGGTAGCCTGTTGAGTCCATTGGTTGCAAATGAAATTAAGTCAAAACAAAAGCAGGTGTTGTTGATTTGGCTTGACGGTGGCATGAGTCAGTTAGAAAGCTGGGATCCCAAACCGGGGACTGAGTTCGGCGGTCCATTTCGTTCGATTCCCACCACCTTGCCGGGGATTCATGTCAGCGAACTGATGCCGCACACGGCCCAGCAGATGCAGCACATAGCGGTCGTTCGCAGCATGTGCACCAAGGATGAAAATCATTCGAGTGGTGTACCGAGAATTTTGCGCGGCGATCCTAAGAACCGAGGTGTTACGTATCCGTACATGGGTGCCGCGATGTCTCATTTGAAGGGGAAGTCTGATAACGAGTTACCCAACTACATCTGGGTGAAACCAGGGTCGGGCGGATTCATCTGGCAGCATGGTGGCTTTCTCGGTGCCAAGTATGGGGCGTTGGCGCTCGGTGACGGTAAACCACCTGTGCATATCAATCGACCACCAGGAATTGACGACCAGCGTGACCAGGTTCGCAATGAGATTCGCAAGCGACTCAACAAGTCGTTTCAAAAAGGACGGCGCAGTGCCGAAGTGGAGGCCTATGATTACTCGTTTCAAATGGCAGAAAAGCTGATTCGACGCAAGGATCTATTTGCTGACTTCACGCCGAAAGAGTTAGAACGGTATGGATCTCATCCGCTTGGCCGCCACATCCTGCAATCGAAACGCTTGATTGAAGAAGGCGTCTTGTTTGTGCAGTGTCACTCGTATCACTGGGATACCCACGCTGACAACTTCAACATGCACCTGGATCTTGTACCACAGATCGACAAGCCGTTTGCTGCTCTTATTGAAGACTGGCATCAAAGTGGTCTGCTTGACAACGTGCTGGTGTTGCTGATGTCTGAATTTGGCCGTACTCCCAAGATCAACCAGCGGTTAGGTCGGGACCACTGGCCAGAAGCGTGGTCACTGGCGATGGCCGGTTGTGGCTTGAATCGCGGTCTCGTGCTTGGCAAGACCACCCCCAACGGTGCCTGGGTCGATGACCAGGAATATGATATTGGGCACATCTTTCATACGGTTTTCAAGGCGATGGATATCGATCCGTCGACGACAGAATATCACAACAATGGTCAGCCACTCCCGATCGCCCATGACGACTATGGGCCTATCAAGGAGTTGTTAGCATGAAACACTTGATGGAACGGCAGCTCGATGTCACCAAGGCCTGGCCTGAAAAGAAGTTTCAATGGGAACGCCAGGTGACGGCGATCCAGTTCAGTCCTTGCGGGAAATTCCTGGTCGCCGCCGGCATTGATGCGCAGTTGCAACGCTGGGAACTGGCAACCGACGAACGGGTGGCCATCAAGGGACATGCCGGTTGGGTTGGTGACCTGGCCTTTCATTCGGATCAACAACGACTTTACTCGGTCGATTATCACGGAGGGCTGTTCTGCTGGGATTACACGGAGGCTCAACCAAAACAACTTTGGAGTAAAGCGGATGCCCATCAGAGTTGGGTCAGGAAAGTAGCGGTTAGTCCTGATGGCAAGCATGTGGCCACCGGTGGTAATGATCGCGTTGTGAAGCTCTGGTCTGCCACAGGTCAATCGACCCTGGAATTGAAAGGACATGAAGGTTATATCTTCAGCCTGCTGTTTCATCCGGATAGTAAGAGCCTCTTTTGTGGTGACCAAATGGGCAAGGTGAAGCAATGGGATGTGTCCAGTGGTAAGTTGATTCGCGAGTTGGACCTGACTGTGTTGCACACGCGACTGGATAATTTCCTGGCCGAGGTAGGTGGCGTGAGATCACTGGCATACGACTCGAAACGCGACCTGTTAGCCTGTGGTGGCATGACTAATGCCAAGAGCAACGCGTTTTGTCCAGGAGATCCGCTAGTGGTTTTGATGGAGGTCGAAACAGGTAAAGAGAAAATGCAACTCAAGTCGACGATCAAGGCTGACGGTCCAGTTAATGGCTTGCAGTTTCTTCCCGATGGTACGCTGGCTGGAATTGGGGAAGGGGCTTCTGGCGCCTCCCTGTCATTTTGGAGTACAGAAAAGCCAACTCCGATTCATGCAATCAAGATGCTCAGTGGCTACGAGGTTGCTTTGCATCCCGACGGTTGGCAATTAGCTGTTTCTCGTTTTGAAACGAACGGTCGCAGTGGCAATGGCAGGCACTCGACACCAGAGACTTACGTCAGTAACGATGGCTTGATTGAGGTCTATCAGCTCTACGAAAAGCCAGCTCCTGAGCCGGCCAAGTAAGTTCACGGCCCGGAGTCTGTTGGGTTACTGCTTCTTTCCGGGCAGGTCTTTCTCGGGCATCTCGGCATAGGGTCGCGGCAACTGGGCATCGGTCTCTTTTAACCAGGCCTGCAGTTTCGCTTGTAGCTTGTTGGCTCGAGCGGGTTGTTGCTGGCTGAGTGTCTAGCGGCAATTAGTTTGGCCGAGCGGGCGTCAATCAGAATGGCCGCGCAGTGTCAGGGCTAGCGTTCGTTGTTTCGCCTCGGAGCGACAATTAGACGGACCGGTGTTTGGTAGGTGATTTCG
>CAUZBP010000116.1:0-11827 GCA_963578105.1 Planctomycetota bacterium | reverse complement strand
CGTTCGGTCCGTAAATGATGTTCATCTCCGCAGCGAGTTCCTTGACCACGAAGCCTCCGGTCTCAAAGCCCGGCATCTCGCGAATGTTGATCTCGGTAAAGCTCAGCGCAGGGCTCTTCATGGTGCGACCTCCTGCTCCCTGAGCTTCGTAATCAGGCGAAGGCCCTGCTCCCGCAGGAGTTCGACGGCGCCCTTGCAATCGAGCAGAGGATCAGGACGAATGTCAGAGTAACTCCGGCTCTGGTGGACAGCTTGAGTCTTGTTGAGACATTCCCCGATCAGCGCTTCTGTCTCCGGATCCGGGGTTGCAGCCTCCAGGTGAAGCAACAGCCCTGCTATGATTCCGACGGGGTCCTTCTTTTCTGCGAGCTGGTCCAGGTCGAATATCGGCCGGGTCATGTCCAGGAGCTTCTCAACGTAAACATCTGTGTCGTGCCCGCAGAGAGGCCGGGAGCAGACCTCTTCCAGTTCAGCCAGGGTGTGCAGCTGTTGCGAGAGAGGAGTTCGACCTTCAATGATAAAACGCAGCAAAGCAAGTCGCGGGGGCACCGCAAGGGTCTGCAGGGTGTCATCGAAGTCACGGGCCGTTTTTAGCATTGCGCTGAGCAGTTCATCGCTGTCGGCACAGTCTTCGGCATTGACCTTGCAGGTGTCGTACCGGACGCTCGACAGGGGCAGCGGCCTGGCAGTCACGTGGTCTTTTCCTTCCAGCCGAATTATCCAGGGACCGTGGGGGCCGCTTTCGCCGGGATCCATTGCCTGAGGGGAACCCGGGTAGAGCACCTGGGGTTGGCCTCCGCGCTGCTCATGACGGGGTTTGTGCTGATGGCCCAGCACCCAGATGGCGAGGTCCTTGCTTTGAAGCTCATCAAGAGAAACGGGCGCATAATTGCTGTTGGGGACCTCAAGATCGGCATGCAGGAGACCGATGGTCGGCACATCCGGATGCGGTTCCAGGTCATATTGCATCAGGGGGCTTGTTTTGTGATGCCGTGAAGGAAAGGACCAGCCGTGGATTTGAACCAACGGTTTTTTCTCTTGAAGGCAATCGACTGATTCCCAGTTGCCATTTTTCCCGAGAAGGTGAAAGCTCCCCGTTTCGACCAGCCGGGCCAATCGTGGAAAGACAGCGGCGTCGTGGTTACCGGCTGTCGCATAGGTCTGGATTCCACAGGAATCAAGCTTTTTCAACCCCCTTTCGAGCGGAGCGACGGCCTCGAAGAAGCAGTTGTCCTGGTCGACGATGTCGCCGCTGAGCAGGACCAGGTCCACCTTCTCGTCGATCGCACAGTCGACCAGCCTTTCCCACATCGACGCACAGGAGAGTCCTTCGGGATTGCTGAAGTTCTCCGGGATCTTGCTGGAGCGCCTCCCGATGTGAAGGTCTCCGGTGGCGAGAATCTTTACAGACATGGCTAACGGATCTCCTTGTCAGATCCGTGAAGTCGATACATCGTTAGCACAGCGGCTGCAGCAAAAACCAGCGCAGGTTTCACATCCGGCAAACCGAAAGACGCCGCTGCCCACGAACTCCACCCTTCCCCGGGTAAAAAATGGACTACTCCCATCGTGCCACCTGACCTGATGACTCTCATTCGCAGGAGAACATCAAAACCGCCTTGCGATTCCAAGTGGGCAAAACACCCAACATTGCAGGAGGCCCATCAACGGAACAACCACCGTCCAACACGACTCGTCAATCAACTGTCGGTTCTTGTATTACAAGATGTCAAGCAGTGGGGACTGCAGAACTTCGAAGCCTGGAACCAACGGATAAACAGACTGCCGGGACCCTTACTCTAGCTGACGCGATCCGACGAATGAAGGGGGTTGGTGACACCCCGGAAAACGGTCTGCAAGCCGGCCGGTATCCACCGCGAGCGGGTACACTTTTTCATCCCCTATTGGGTGCCACGCAGAAAAAATCTTCCAGATTCAGGGGGAGATGGACCTGTCCTCCCATCGCGCCGCTGGAGGGACTTCACGGAGCCCCCGCCGGGCGTCTTCCTGCGGGTGGTGTCTGGCAACTAGTTGGAACATTTTTGTGGATTTGAGTCTCCCTCGGCCACCGTGTAAAAAACTTTAACAAGCACAAATGAACTGGCGCGTGTTAGATGGGTACAGCCAAGAGAAACACCCGGGTGACTGACGGTGGTGGATGAGACGGATCTAGCGAATTTTCGTCTGCGAGCCGCCTGCAAGATCCGTCGCATTTTGTCGGTTGCAGGCGGTTCCAAACTGCCCGGAATGTGTGAAACTGTCCTTCCCACGGGGGCCAGGATCGTGGAGTATTACTGAAACCATCTACGTCATTGAATCTCAACCATTTTGTAAACACCGCGCGCCATTTTGATTTTGGAGACCGAGTTCCAGTGGCTCAACCGGCAATCAGAAAACAATACGAAGCCTATCCTTATCCCGCGCGGGACCCGACGGATGAGACCAAACGCCTGATTACCGGCTCACCGTCGAACCTGCCGGAACTGAACCACTATATTTTTTCCGGTGCTCGAGATTTTTCCCAACCGTTCCGTGCCCTGGTTGCGGGTGGTGGTACGGGAGACGGAGCGATCATGCTGGCTCAGCAGCTGTCCGATGCGGGATCTTCGGGATCGGTCGTTTACCTGGACTTGTCCGAAGCGTCGCGCCGGATTGCAGAGCGTCGCGCCGAAGTTCGGAACTTGTCTAACATCAGGTTCCACAGCGGTTCGCTGTTCGATGCAGCAACTCTAGGGCCCTTTGACTACATCGATTGTTGTGGTGTGTTGCACCATTTGGAAGCTCCGGAAGAAGGCTTGTCCACTCTGGCCGGTGCTCTCTCGCCACACGGTGGAATGGGCTTGATGGTCTATGGAAAGTACGGCCGAAACGGCGTGTATCCTCTGCAGAAGATGTTGCGCGCACTGGGTAGTGGACTGTCTCTCCACGAACAAGTGGAAATCGCGAAGAAACTGGTTGAATCGCTCCCGGCAAACAATTGGTTCAAACGCAACCCCATGCTCGTGGATCATCGAAATTCCGACGCCGGACTCGTCGACCTGTTATTACACTCGCAGGACCGGGCCTACCTCGTAGAAGAAGTTGGTGCCCTGGTGAACAGTGCGGGTTTGTCGATTGTCTCCTTCGTCCCGCCGGTTCAATACGAGCCCTCCCACCTGCTGCAGGATCCCGAGTTGTTAGAACGGTTGAACGGATTAAACCCCATGGCACGTGCAGCCTTTGCCGAACAACTTTCGGGCAACCTCAAGCAGCACGCATTTTACGTGGTGCCCGACGCCCGGGCCGGGTGCACAACGGCTGTGCCAGGCCCCCGGATGGTGCCTACACTTTCAACAGTCAACGCATCCCGGCTGGCGATGGCAATTCGGCAGGAAGGATTTCTCGCGGTGAAAAACGGTCCTGTCACACTTCGCTTGCCAGTTCCGAAAGATGCAGCCGTCATTGCTGAACAGATTGACAACCGGCGCACCTTGTCCGAAATCCACGACCTGGTCGGAACGACCCTGGAAAATGTGGGCTTCGATACTGCCTGGGGCGCACTTTACAAGGCCGCGAATGGCTTGAACCTGATGTACCTGCAGGCTGACAAATCCTGAAGTCCGCCGGTAGCTCAAGACACGGGCCCCCGTCTGCCCCAGGTAACACGGCTCGGGCATTCCCGTCCGGTCATCGCGACGGCCCGTGATTTCAAGTCTTCGGCACTTGGAAACTGGCTCCCAAGGCGGAGCCTTATTACTTCCAAGACCAGGTGGTAGATGCCGAGCGGTAACGGCATCCACAGTTCCAGCGCTCCCCTGAGGGTCACCCGGGTGTGTCGCGGGACAAACTCGCACGGGCTGGTCAGTGTGTTTGACAGGCGAACCTGCTATACAATAGCGACTCGGACATCAAACAATGCCCACCGGGGGGTTCGGCCTTTCAGAATTGAATGTGATGGCCAATCGTGCCGGGAGATGTTCAGCACGGCTTCCCACCGGTTGCTGCAGCCGGCAGAACAACATCCTCCCATGTGCAAAGACGACACAAACACAAAGGATAAACCGTTATGAGAACCCACACGATCCTGCTGAGCCTCGTTTGGTTGGGTACCTTACCCTGCCTGGGGGCCACCGATCGACCGAGTCAACTCCCCAAGCGGTACCGTGATTTCGCCATCTACACGACGAGCAAACCGGACCCGACGAATCCGGCACAAATCGAGATGTCAGTACAGTTGGTCAACCGTGGTCAACGTATCCTGCGCACCCGGGTGGAGCTCAGCCCCCAGCAGAAACTGGGGTTCAAGGGTGGCAGTACCGAGTTCGATCTGGCAGCCGGCCAGATGAAGACCTGGCAGCTGACATTCCATCCCCCCGACGGTCTGGTGAAGGAAGTGATCGAGGGTGCCATCTTCTTCAACTCGACCAGAGCTCGAGACTTGTTCATTGCCGTGCGCGGTCCCGACCCCAAGGGCTGGCAACCCGACAGGGAACCCGAAGTCGACGACCCGTCGGAAACACTGGTCATCACGGACCGGGCTCAGGTTGTTGCGACTTATGCGCCGCGTGTGCGCATCGACTGGTGGCAGCGTCACCCGAGTTCCACGATCACGGCCGACCAGCGTGTCGGGCCGACCGTTACCCTTGCCGCCCGGGGCCGCACCGATTACGCGATCCTGGTGGACGTGCCCGAAGCTGAGGAAAGGGAGGATACTAACTTTCAGGGGGCCGTGGCGGACCTGGTGCGGTGCATCCGGATCATCTCCGGCGGGGCGGAACTGCCCGTCGTCGTGTCCCCGGAACAAGGTCAACGCGCCATCCGGTTACGTTTCAACGACCAGTCGCAGTGGCCGCACCCGGACGCCTACCATCTCCACACGACTTCCGGCGGCGATGTGATCATTGAATCCGGCCACGTGGACGGACTGCGCAACGGGATCTATGGACTGCTTACGGATCATCTGGACTGCCACTGGTTTGTCCCCGGGACGCTTGGTGAAGAAATCCCCCAACCTGACAACCAGGCCGCCGTGATCGGACAGATCGATCAACGGCGCAGTCCCGCCTTTTACTCCGCAGCGCGCACTAACTGGGGTGGTGGTAGCTGGAATGTCCGCAACCGGAACGTGGCCCGCCGCGGCCGCATTATGTATGGCCACGCGTTTGCCTCGTTGTTAAAGGGCACGCCCGAACTTTACGAGCAACATCCCGAGTGGTGGGCTCGTGACCGCGCAGGAACCATTCGAATTTTTGACCAGGCAAGCGGCTGGAGTTTCACAAATTTCTGCACCACCAACCCCCAAGTCCTGGACATGGTCGCCCGGAAAATCAATGATCAGCTCGGTAGCCCTGATGCGATCCTGGCCTCCATCGATCCGAACGATCTGGCACCGTTTTGTTTGTGTGAATCCTGTCGCGCCGTGGACTCGTCTTACGACGCCGACAACCCTGACGGCCGCTTTTCCACGGACCGGATGCTCCATTTTGCCAACGAGATCCATCAACGACTCGACCCGGAAAACCAGGACAAACAGTTGGGCTTTCTCGTTTACGGGTATCAGATCGAACTGCCGCAAACAGCCCAACCGGGCCCCGGTGTCACGGGCACCATCTGCTACATGGACTGGGACTACGACCACACCCGACCCATGAACGACCCCACCGCTCCGTCCAACCGAAAATTTCTGCGACTCGTCAAAGGTTGGGGAAAATTGCTACCAATGATGGGCTATTACGATTACCCCACCGACTACGTTCACTTTGCCCCCTATGGCCAGGTGATGAAGCTGCGCGAAGACATTCCATTAGTGCATGACCTGGGCGTCACGTGCATGGTCATTGAGGGCCAACCGATCCAGGCGACCAGCGCGCTGAACCTTTACATTTGCAGTCGCTTGCAGTACGACGTGAACGAAGATGCGGACGTTCTCGTGGAGGAATTTATTCATAAGTTCCATGGACCCGCGGCCGAGCCCATGCGCAAATACTGGCTGGGCGCTGAATATTACACGGCGACGTTGCGCCCCGGCCCCAGGGCGCAGGATCGCATGACACGCATTCCGGCAATGTGGGAAGAACTTGACGGTTGCTTGAAGGAAGCGGAAGCGCTGGTTGCCAACCTGCCTGAAAACCAGAAACGATTTCGAGACCGGATCGCCTTCCAACGTGACGGATTCGAACTGGCACGGCGAAAATGTGCGATTCGCGACCTGGTCTACACGCGTCAAAATGCAGTCAAACCGGGCGCACTCATAGCAGAGAACCGTCAACGTGCCGAGGACTATCAGAAATGGATCACCACCACCCGTCAGCAACATGCTGCCGACGAGGGATACTGGTCGTCACTACTGCCCGCTTATTACTACTCCGGACTCAGTAACTTTGTCGGTAGAGTGTTGAAAGAGTTCGACGCGGCGGGCGTGCCCGGCGCGAGTGATTAAACCGGCTTCAAGGTGCTTGTGCTTCTGAGCCATGACGATGAACAGGGACACCGTCCCCTGCACGAGGTGGGACGGGACGTGGGTTCGGCTCATCAATAGATGAGTAGGGTCTGGCCAGGCCAGGGGCCGTTGGTACTGCGACTGTACCTGGTGCACGCCTTGGGTACGGGCTGCCAATCGGAGACGTTCCGGCACTGGTAAAACTTCGGCCGAGAGGACCAAACAGGACGGGCTCCACGGATTCAGACCACCTGGCCCACCGCAAGGCTCCAACCGTCTACCACCGGTTTTCAATCTGGAATCGGCGTTCTCCCGGCGACCGCAGGTTTCCTGTTGTCTGCTGTCATCCGGGCAACCCCCAACAACAGCATCGGCGTGCGCACCGGCCACAACCTATCTGACAAACAGACTCTTGCTTCCAGCACACGGCCCAATTAAGCTTTTTTAGGACTAGTGACCTGACGAGGCCATCCATGCGACAAACATCACCGACCGCTCCAGAGACCCCGCTCACCCGACGGCGTTTCATCCGAACCTCCACCGGTGCCGCTGCTGCTGCCTGTGCAGCGCAACGATGGCCCACGGCGCTGGCAACTCCCGGCCGGGAACCGATCTACGTCGCCTGGGCCATCGTCGGGAACTGGAAGAGTGGTTCGCCGCCGGCATGCCGGAACACAAACCCGCAGGCTCGCGTCTCTGCAAACTGGGTCACTGGAACCTGGACTACGAAACCCCGGGCTAGATCCAAATGGCGCGGGTTGTTTGGGCACCACCGTCAATCCGGCAGCCCAGAAGGTCATCGCATTTGTAAAGGAGCACCGAGTGAGTAGCTGGAAAGAGGGGCAAATCAACCTGCAGAGCGATACGCAAACACGACCAACCCCCCGGATGCGTGAGGTGATCGCCGCAGCCGATGTGGGAGATGAACAATATGGTCACGACCCGTCGGTCAACAAACTGTGCCAGGAGGCGGCGGAACTACTGGGCAAGGAAGCCGCTGTTTTTCTCCCTTCGGGCACCATGTGCAACCAGATTTCCCTGCTGGTACACTGTCGCCCTGGAGACGAAATCTACGCCCATCGCACGGCCCACATTCTCATTTCAGAGGCGGGCGGGCCGGCGGCACTGGCCGGTGTCCAGGTGTGTCCGATTGACGGTCCGCGCGGCCAGTACAGTGCTGACGCCCTGCGGGCTGCCATTCAACCACAGACCCGCTACACCCCGACGGCCCGGCTGGTCCTCGTCGAACAAACCTCCAACGGCGGAGGCGGAACGGTGTGGCCGCTGGAGTTGATCCGTCAAGTTGCAGATACCGCCAGGGAAAAAGGACTCCGGCTGCACATGGACGGGGCGCGACTCATGAATGCGGTCGTGACCTCGGGAACATCGGCCGAGGAATTCTCCGCACCTTTTGACAGCGTGTGGCTGGATTTTACGAAAGGACTCGGCTGCCCCATTGGCGCGGTACTCGCAGGGTCGGCCGATTTCATTCACGAAGCCTGGAAATGGAAACAGCGGATCGGTGGTTCCATGCGCCAGGCTGGAATGATGGCTGCCGCCTGTTCCTACGCGCTTCGACATCACGTCGATCGCCTGGCCGAAGACCACGAAAATGCGCGCCACTTCGCGTCAATTGCTTCCCAATGCGACGGTGTACAGCTCGATCCGGAACCGATCGAAACGAACCTCGTATTTCTTGACATTGCCGGGACCGGTGTAGCGGCCGCTACAGTCCATGCCCGTCTGGAAGCAGAGTCAATCAATGTCAGCCAGTCCGCAGCGACGAGGTTGCGTGTCTGCACCCACCTGGACGTCCGTCGTGAACAGGTGGAAACAGCGGCGCATGCCTTCGTGAACATCGTGAACGACCTGCGGTGAGCCACCGGTGACACCCGGTGTGCCGTCTGTCGCCCGATGTCATCGTGACAGCACACTTCAATCGCTCGGCGGATGATCCTCGGCGCAGCCGGTCGGCTGCCAGCCCAGCACTTCTTTGGTACGATCCGTGCTGCGCCAGCGGTATTTGTTTTCAGAGATTGCATTGAAGACATCAAAGTCAATGCTGTCCGGTGCACTGATGCACTTGTCGATCATCTGGACGCAGTCGGACTGGGACAGGTAACCCGGATAGTGGCGCCGCACCTGTGGCCTGTCCCCGGGCAGAACAGCGCCCAGTCGAATCACAATGGTCGACATGCCATACTTGTCTGCGTAGTAGCGTCCCAGGTGCTCCCCGAACAGTTTTCCGATCGCATACGGCGAGTCGGGACGGACCGGCCAATCCGGATCGACCATGGTCCAGGTCTCAGGAACCTGATCATCCGGTCCGTTGGCAAGTGTCCCGAAAGGAAGTTGGTCGTCCCATTCGTAGGCGAGTTGTGTACACCCGCTGCTCATGTGGACGACCCGTTTGACACCCGCTTCGCGCGCCGCTTCGTAGACATTCAACGTCCCCTGGACTGTCCCCGCCATGGTGGCACTCCAATCGTTCACCTGGTCAACACCGTTGGCTGCGGCCAGGTGCAGGACAGTGTCAACACCGTGAAAAGCGGGTCGGATGGCATCGGCCTGGATGATATCGACCGCGAAGTGAGGAATCCCCTCGACTGGCCGACGACTGAGTCCACTGAAGTCGTACTTGTCTCCCAGTGCCGCGATCGTCAGGCTGCCGATCAGCCCGCTCGCCCCGGTGATCAATACCTTCTTTTTCGACATAAGGCCCGCTCCATGAAGTCTGGACGATGGTGCACCCGCTGGATTCAGTACCGTTCCGGCTGCAAGCCGCATCGTCTGGCTCAAGTGGTCACATTCAACTGGCGAACTACATCATTGAGTCTTGGCGGTTTATTGGCAAGACGCTTGGGTGTGACCATGTTCGGACGAGGCACCTCGACCCTTCGGATCACTGGCGAGAGTCTGCTGTACCTTCCGAGACTGACCAGCAGCAAAAGGCTGCCCAAGCTGAACCGGAAAATTTCACCAGATGCTACTTCGGTTCGCTGTTATTCGGCTCGTCGTCGCAGTCCTGTCACGACGAAAAGCACGGGGAGCATCAGCAATAGCCCGGCTGGCTCAGGGACGTTAAAAACGAGCACGGCAGAATCGGTAGTTTGAATCCAGTAGCCTTTACCGCCTTCAAAGGCTGTCAGGCTTCCCACCCAACCCTGTCCGTCTAACCTGGTGGCGGCGACACCTTCTCCTGTAATTCCCGTGATCACATCTTCAACTTCATCCGGAAGTGCGTCACCGATTTCCACAGCTCCCTGATAAGGAAACGACACCAGGTTATTGCCGGCATGCAGTTGATATTGCGCACCTGGATCGGTAGGGATTGCCTCAGAAAGGCATAAAGAATCAGCATCACTTACGGTCAGCCAGTACCCTGAAAGCGGACTTACGGTTGTTAAACTTCCCGCCCAACCAACGTCATCGAGATAAGTTGCAGCGACACCTTCTCCGGTAACGCCAGTCGCATTTCCAAGCAACGATGCCATTACATTAGAAATAGACGCGTCTTCCGGCAGAGCATAAAAGCTGATTAAGTTAGCCCCGGCATGCAGATCCAGGCAGTAATCAATCCGGACTGCCGGGTCGGCTGCATCCGCCTGGAGCTGCACTGCTGCAGAATGTGTAAAAATCAAAACCGTGCAGAACCAAACCAGAATTTGCAAAGTGTCTCCTGATCTTCGTGATCGAAGCGATTTTCTCAGACTTGACGTCATTCGATTGTGTCCCGTTGAAATTGCGACGGCCCCAAAAAAAAACGACAACCGGATGCTCCCGAGTCCCCACACCCAATAGGGGGGGGAGAAGGATCCAGATGTCGTTGATTGAACGGATTAGCGCTGCCTGCGGAGCCAATGTCGAGCTGTTAAATACGTCGAGCGGCTAACTGCCAGTAAGACGGTAGAGTAAATGTGGCTTTTACGGCTGTCAAGCCTCCGCAGATTTTTCGTTGTCATATTGTGCTTCCAACTCGAAACTACGTCAGCAGTTAGACAAATCAGCGGTCCATGAATATTGAAACCGGGGTTCGCAGAACCTCAATGGATCTATTTGTACCCTCAGTCCTGCATGAGGTAGCAGGTTCCTGACCGGCACCACTGTGTTCTGACTGTGTTGGCCCGTCGTAAGTCTAATGAGGCTGCAGGGGCTCGAACCCTGGACCTACGGATTAAAAGTCCGTTGCTCTACCAGCTGAGCTACAGCCTCCAAGCTGTTTTAACAGTTTGTTTTCTTAGGTTTTTTGCCACTCCACTTTTATGCTGCCGGGAAGCTACTGCCGGGAATCGGGACCCGTTTTGACGCCTGTTGACCCCAAATTCACCGCATGTACCACCCGCCGGCGAGGACTAGCGGATATCGACACGCACCTGTTTTTCCCCCTAAAATTCCCCAAGCAACTGCAAATTCTATCAAATCCACTGCCCGGCGAACATCCGCGAAGGACTGGACCGAGCTACAAACTGTTTTCTCCTTGAGTTACCGCCCGGACAAACCGAACAAAACAACCACCCAAGTCATCCGAACCAAACCTCGACCAGCCAGGGCTGAATGATGACACCCTTTCCGTTGCTGCGCAACGTTGTTTCACCGCTGTACTTTGATGCTGTTGCACAACACTGAACAAAAAGTTCCTCACAAATCGGAGAAGATGTTGGCGGTTTCTCTCCGGACAGCCCTGGAAGACGGGTAGCAAAAACCGTGTCTGAGATTTCAGCCTATCACGAAGCGGGCCACGCCTTCATGGCGGTCCAGTTGGGCGCCCGCATCCGGTCGATCACCATCGATCCCGCCTGGGACGACGGGCCGGCGCGTTTTGGTGATGCACAGATCGAATGGCCAGCCGGGGCATGTAGCGAGCGAGAGCTCTGCGAAAAGATGGTCATGGTCGCTCTGGCCGGTGCCGTGGCAGAAATGATCTACAGTGGTGAACCCTACCACCCGGGCTTCGTCGCTGAATGGGCTGCGGACTGGTCTCAAGCGTGGCAGGCCGCAGCCGCGTTTTACGGCGATGAGGTGGCCAGACTGAAATATCTGGAGAAGATCACGGTGCAACTTCACAAGACCATGGGGCGAGATGATCAATGGGCCGCTTTAGCGGCGATCGTGGATCACCTGCTGGCCCACGAAACGCTCGAGGGTGAACAAGTGGAAGACATCGTATCCGCGTGGCTACCCCAGTAAGACATGCACCACGCCCGACTGGGAGAGCGATTCTGCCAGGGGCGTTTACAGAGTGGCGGTTTCTTACCAGGTTTTCACCGTCGGTCCCGCTGCAGCGAAACCGGGAAAAAGTCATGGTGTCAGCCTGGCCTGCATACCACCCCGCAGCGAACCGGCTTCGGTTGCCCCAAAATTATCTTGAAACAACGGATCGATTGGACGACTGTTGGGAACACTCAACCA
>CAUZBP010000115.1:0-12593 GCA_963578105.1 Planctomycetota bacterium | reverse complement strand
CAAACCAAGCAAAAGCTCATTCCGCTCAGAAACGAAAGAAGCGTGATGTGATTTGCAGTGATTTGCAGACGGCTCAGCAGTGTCAGCAAAGGCATGAGCGCGCGCGCGGAGTCGTTGAAATCGGAGCATGCCGGTTCGCTCGCCCTTGGCGTAACAATCGGCGACCAGTTTCGATTCATCTTCCATCAGAGAAATCACCTTGGATTTCGAATTGTAATATTTCACTACCCAGATGCTTTAACGGGGCTCCACTATTGTAGAACACCAGTCCCTCCAGTTCATAACCCTTGATGACCGTATGGGTATGTCCAAAGAAAATGCGCCGGATTCCACGGTCGGGAAGTAATTTTTCGTTCTGTAAATAGCGAGTCAGGTGCTTGCAGATACGGTGTTCCCGGTTGATCAGCCAGTTGATGAAAAGGGGCAACCGCAGCAGGAATACCAGGTTGTACAAGCTGTTTTGTAGTCGTCCCCGTTGCCCGTGGCTTGACCAAGTGGAACGCCGGTGTTCCAGGGCCTCTTGGCTGGGCCTGCTGTGCACGACGTCACCGTGGAGAAACAGCGCATCGCCCTGCTGGTACCAGTACTCAAAAACTTGGATGTGCTGGTTGGTTTCTGCGAGAAGGTTCAAACGCGTGAGGTAACTGGGGGTCCAGTCGTGGTTTCCGATCAGGTAAACAATTTGTTTGCCACGGTGACGATCGGAAAAACTTTGGAACCACTCAAGGGCTGCCTGTTCGGTATGTTTTTGATCTGGCAGCCGACTCCATTTGAAGTCAACGATGTCGCCGCCTAAAACAATTAAATCCGCGTTTCCCGCCGCTTGTTCTAGATTTGGAAGAATCGAGTCGACGACGGAGCGATCCGAGAACATGTGGAAGTCTGAAGTAAAGATGCCACGTCTGGTCATGACTCGCGTTCATTATGATCGGTGCTAACGGAACGCGGCGGTTCCGGTGCACGATGAGCCCACCGGCGTGGTCCAGTGCCTCCTGGTGGGATGAGGCCACTTGTCTCAGCGGCCAAAATGGGACCGCTGGGAATCGAACTCGCATTCTGACTGACGGCGATTTTAACCGTGGCACGGCTAGCGGCAATCCCTCGAATGTGTGCGGCTTCCGGTGGGGGGAATTTTACATCTGAACGTTAACTTCCGGCGCGCGGAGGAATTGTAAGCTGGCTGGAAGGGAATCAGAGGTGGGGCAGGGGACCAGGTCCTGTCAGGGCTACGGGGAACACCGTGATTTGGACAGGAAAGAATCGATGATTCCACCATTTTACCGTGTAGCAGATCATGTAAACTGGTATCTTAGGTATCTGTAGTGGTTGAGGATCGAAGCGTGTCCATCCGATGTTGTATCGTGTCTCTTGTCGTCGCCAGTGTGTTGCCGTCGATCGTCCGGGGGATCGAGGTTGACGCCAGCCTGGAGCACTTCGAAAAGAAGGTCCGGCCACTGTTGGCTGAGCATTGTTGGACTTGCCATGGTGCGGATGACCCGCAGGCTGGTTTGCGGCTGGATAGCGGTGCAGGTGTGCAGCGTGGCAGCGAGTTCGGACCGGTGGTGATCCCGGGGCGGTCGGATCAAAGTCGTCTCGTGCAGGTAGTTCGCCGTACGGGCGACATCAAGATGCCTCCGGACGAGGCCCTGAGTGACAGCCAGATTGCCGATCTTGTGGCATGGATCGATGCGGGTGCGACTTGGCCGGCAGCGACGCCAACTCGTGCGTCCGCGGCACCCGCCAACGGTTCGCTCTTTACTGAGGAAGAAACGTCGTATTGGGCGTTTCAACCAGTGCGTGACCCGGCACCCCCTGTCATCAAGGAAGTGGACTGGGTGCAGTCCGATCTGGATCAGTTTATTCTTGCCAAACTTAAATCCCAGGGTCTCGCCCCGGCCGCGCCGGCCGATAAACGGACACTCCTGAGACGCGTTACTTTTGACCTGATCGGTTTACCACCCACGCCCGAGGAGATGGCTGCCTTTCTGGCGGATGAATCCACTGGTGCGTTCGCCACGGTGGTCGAACGGTTGCTGGGTTCCAGGCACTATGGAGAACGTTGGGGTCGACGTTGGCTGGATGTTGTCCGCTACGGTGATACCGCAGACATTCCCGGCCACATGTTCTCGTTGTATGCCTACCGGTATCGTGACTACGTGGTGAACGCTTTCAACCACGATAAGCCTTATGACGACTTCATCGTCGAGCAACTTGCCGGTGATTTGATGGAATCCGTCAGCGACGAAGGCCGGAACGCCGAGCGCGTGATTGCTACGGGATTTCTGATGCTGGGTCCTAAATCGATCACCGAGATCGATAAAGAGAGAATGGTCATGCAGTTGGTTGAAGAGCAGATTGACGTGACCAGCCGTACATTTCTGGGATTGACTGTAGCTTGCGCCCGCTGTCACGATCACAAATTCGATCCGATTCCGACCCATGACTACTATTCACTGGCCGGGATTTTTTATAGTACGCAGTCGATGTTCGACCGGAAGCAGGTCGACTCCAAATGGATGGAGCGACCCTTGGAGCATGTTCCCGGCGAATCCGGTCCGGTGATGGTTTTAGCAGTTCAGGATGGTGAACCGAAGAACCTGAGGGTAAACATCCGGGGCAGTCACCGCAATTTGGGTGAGGAGGTGCCCCGAAGGTTCTTGCAAATCCTTGCCGGTGAGAACCACGATCCGATCGAAACGCAACAGAGCGGTCGCCTGGAACTGGCCCGTTGGATTGCCCGGGCCGACAATCCGTTGACCGCCCGGGTCATGGTCAACCGCATCTGGCAAGGGCATTTTGGCAGGGGGCTTGTCTCAACCAGTGATAACTTTGGTGTTTCCGGCCAGCGGCCAACGCATCCGGATCTGTTGGATTGGCTGACGTCTCGGTTCATCGAAAGCGGCTGGTCTGTCAAGGCCATGCACCGTCTGGTGTTGAATTCGGCCACTTACCAGCAAGGTAGCCAACTGCCAAATGTGGAACCGGGTCGATCTCGTAAGCCAACAGTCGTTTCGCGTTCGGTACCCCCGGTCGATCCGGAAAATCTGTTGCTATGGCGCATGAGCCCGCGACGACTTGAGGCCGAAGAAATTCGCGATGCGATTCTAGCCGCTAACGGCCAGCTCGATCCGACCTTCGGGGGGACGTTACTCGGCGATTACGCTCGTTACGTGGACACCTTTGTGGATATCAAGCGGGGGATTCTGGCGACCCAGCTGATTGGTCGAACCTTTCACCCCTACTTCAGTCGCCGCCGTAGCATTTATCTCCCCATGGTGCGGCAAAGGATTCCGGAAATCTTCCACGTGTTTGATTTTGGTGATGCCAGCACTGTGACAGCCAAACGCGGCGAAACGACCGTTGCACCGCAGGCGCTGTTCATGATGAACAGCTGGTTTGTCCGCGAGCAGTCATTCCATCTGGCCAAGTACCTGATCAGTCTGGATGGTGTCAGCGATGAGGACCGTGTCCGGATCGCGTATGAGAGGCTTTTGAGTCGCCCGGCCACGGACGGGGAACTCGCCTCCGCCATGGAGTACGTGAGTCGGGTGCAGGACAGTTTGGAAGAAGCATCCCCCCCCGGCGAGCAGCATTTTTCGCAGGGGGCCACCCTGACGGTCACGGCCCGACGTGCACCGCACCGTCGCGCGGTTTATGAGGAACTCAAGCCGGTGCTGGAGAATCCCAGTGGAGTTCGTTTGAGAATTTCGGCGACCGCGTCGCCTGAGGTTGCTACCGATCTCGAGGGTAGTCCGGAAGCGTGGGAAGTCTTTTCTCCAGTCAGCGCGACGATCGAAAACGGCACCTCGCTGGAGATTGCGGAGGATGGGACCGTCATCATTCCCGGGGACAACCCGACCAATAACTTTTACCAAATTGTTGTAGAGACACGGCTGCAGCGCTTGGCGGCGGTGCGACTGGAAGTGCTGCCGGATCCGGAACAGTCGCCAGAACGTTCGATCCCCGACCTTTTTGTTTTGTCGGAATTCCAGGTTCATGCGTCGCCACGTGTCGATGCGAATCAAGAGTCAAACGAAAGTCGGGCGATTGCCTGGCAGCATGCGACCCTCCTGCTTTCCACTGGCAATCAGAGTGCCATGCCCCTCATCGATGACAATCCTGCTACGTATTGGCACATCGGTCCCAATCGTGATCAAGCGGGTGTTGTTGTTTTTGAAACGGCTGATCACCGCGTGGCCGCCTGGGAAAGCTGGTGCCGAGCCATGTTCTGCTTGAATGAGTTTGTGTATCTCGAGTGATACGCGAAGCGGACCAGTGGTGTAAAATGTGAGTGACAGGAATAGAGATGCTCCAAGTCAGTGCGACCGCTGAAAGCTTTCAACTGGCAATCCGGTGGCGTTCCGCCAGGAACAACTTTTGACTGAAGGAATACAAGACATGACCAGCTATTCCGAGACGCCTTCTGCCGCCGGCTTTCAAGCCGCGAACCTCTGGACCAGTCGTCGTGACATGTTGCGTCAGGTTGCCTGTGGATTTGGTCACGTTGCCCTCTTGGGATTACTGGCCGATTCAGCGCGGGCCGAAACGGGCGCTGGCGGTACCATGAATCCGCTGGCACCCAAGCTCTCGCCACTGGTTTCCAAGGCCAAGCGAGTGATTTTCCTTTTCATGCATGGTGGGGTTTCCCAGGTCGATACGTTCGACCCCAAACCGATTCTGACGGCCAGGGACGGAGAGCCATTACCCGCTTCGTGGCGCCCGCCGGGACTTCCGCTTGGTCAAAACGTTGGTCGACAGAAGGAACTCAAGTTGATGGCGTCACCGTGGAAATTTCACAAGCATGGAGAGAGCGGGATCGAGGTCAGTACGCTGTTTCCCCACGTTGCCAGTTGTATCGATGATCTGTGTGTTGTCCGTTCATTGTCGCACGATTTCGTCACACACGCTCCGGCGGGCCAGGTGATTCACACCGGTTCGGGTGTGTTCAAGTGGCCGAGTTTCGGGGCCTGGGTCCAATACGGTCTGGGGACGGAGAACCAGAATCTTCCAGGGTTCGTCACCATCTGCCCTCCGTCATCCGACGCCGGGACTTATTTTTATGGATCAGCATTTCTGCCGGCCGCCTACCAGGGTACAGCACTGGGAAAAACGACAGGTCGTGGTCGTTCGGACGATAGCGTGTTGGCCCAGTTTTCCAACTTGCGTCCGTCAGGTGCCAGGTTGGACATTCAGCGGATGGAACTGGATTGGCTTCAGTCACAGAATCGCCAACACCTGGAGCGAGCCAGCTACCATCCTCCATTGGAGGCCCGTATCGAGTCGTTCGAACTTGCTTTTCGCATGCAGGCTGCCGCGCCTGAAGTGGTGGACTTTTCACGGGAGACAGAAGAGACGCGGTCCCTGTACGGCATCGATCAGGGAGCCACCGACAACTTTGGTCGCATGTGCCTGCTGGCGCGACGGTTTTCCGAGCGGGGAGTCCGTTTCGTTCAGGCGTCCCATAGCTATAAATGGGACCAGCACGGGGGCCTCAAAGCGGGGCATCAACGCAATGCTTTGGAAGTGGACCTTCCCATTGCTGGTTTGCTTAGGGATCTGAAGCGTCGCGGCCTCTTCGATGAAACGTTGGTGCTGTGGGCCTCGGAGTTCGGCAGGACTCCGGTGGCCGAAAGCAAGGACGGTCGGGACCACAACCCCTACGGCTACAGCATCTGGATGGCCGGTGGTGGTATCAAGGGTGGAATGACGTACGGTGCTACCGACGAAATCGGGTTCTTCGCGGCGGAAAACAAGATGACGATTCACGATCTTCATGCCACGATTCTTCACCAATTGGGCTTGGACCACGAGCAACTGACCTACCACTACGGTGGACGCGACTTCCGTGCGACCGACGTCGACGGCAAAGTGATTCATGACATCCTGGCTTAAATGCCAAACGTGTCATCCTGCCGACCGAGATGTTTCATGGAATCTACCCCGGGATTTCAGCTTCTTGCGGCGTCTCCCAGCAAACATCACAGCCCGATGTCTCTTTCGGGAGTCCCGGAGTGGATGACCGCTTTCTGGCGTCATCGCAATGCAGTATCCTGTCTACTCCTTTCGGAAGGATGTTTGCCGGCAGTTGATACCAGGAGCAGCGCCCGAATTTTTGTCATCGATCGGTATCGATGTCAGCGGGCAGGCCTCCCGGGCGGCCTTGACCAAAAAGTCGCATCATGTTGAAGTTTGATCCGCTCGACTACGCCGTCATCGTCGGGTACCTGCTGTCGGTGCTGGTGCTCGGCCTCTATTTCTCGCGCCGTCAGAATTCGCTCCAGGAGTATTTTCACGCCAGCGGCACGGTTCCCTGGTGGGCGGTGGGTATATCCATCGTGGCGACCGGTCTCAGTCCGATCTCTTACCTGGCCGGACCGGGTTGGATTTTCCTGAAGGATAGCCGCAATTCCCTGGTGAGTTGCCTCTTGGGGCTGGCGCTGGTGCCCCTGACCGCTGCCGTTTGGATACCGCTCTGGAGTCGCTTGCGGGTGTTGTCCATTTATGAGTACCTGGAACTTCGGTTTCATCCTTTGATGCGGTTGTTGGGTGCTTTTCTGTTTTTGATGCTGACCACGACTTGGGTTGGAACGGCACTGTCGACCGCAGGCTTGGGATTCGAAAAGGTGACCGGCTTTAGTGCCATCGGGTGTATTGTTGTGATCGCGGTCCTGGGAACGGCCTACACAATGCTGGGCGGGCTGCGCGCTGTCATCTGGACGGATGTTGCTCAATTTTTTGTTTTCATGGTGGGATATGGAGCGATTCTCGTTGTGCTGTTGAAGATGTTTCATTGGCAACCGCTGGAAATCTACCGCATCGCATCGGAGACCATTTCCAGCGAAACCGGGCATCCGCATACTCGTTTGATCTCGTTCGAATGGAGCACCACCGTCGAGGCCACGTTTTGGGTACTCCTGTTCAGCAGGGTCATGTATGCGATCAGCTGCGGTGCAGATCAAAGGGAGGTTCAGCGTTGGCACGCCAGCGGTTCCCGGCGAGCGATGGTCAAATCAATTTTCAGTTCGTTTGTCTGGCTGTTGCTGTTCTTGCTGATTTCGGTGCCCGCATCCTGGGGTTTTGTTGCTTTCTACTCCCAGCACCCGGAGCTAAAGGCGACGATCCAAAATGTTCCCGACCAGGTGCTGCCTGATTTTGTCGTACGGAATCTGCCTCACGCATTTCGCAGTTTGATCATGGCGGGCGTACTGGCGGCATTGATGTCGTCGTTTGATTCGGCGCTGAATTCCATGAGTAGTGTCGCGGTCAACGACGTTGTCCGCCGATATCTGGCACCTCGCGCCACGGAACGGCGGCTGGTCTTGATTGCGAAGGCGTTAACCGCCGTTTTCGGCATCGTCGTTATCGGCTTTGCACTGTGGCAACTGCGTCATGAAGACCAGACGGCCCAGGAAAAAATGACCAAATTGGTCAACGTCTTTATTGCGCCGATTCCTTCCTTGTTCCTGCTGGGAATGTTGTCTAAACGGACAAACACACCAGGCGTTCTCATCGGAGCGATCGGGGGCATTACTTTTGCGATTGTGTTCAACGGCATTCCCGGGATCCTTGAAAAACAGCTGGATTGGTTTAACTGGATGTGGATCGCGGGTTTGGCAACCATCGTCAACATCATCATTGGCTACCTGGCCAGCTATTTGTTTGCACCACCGTCCCCGGAAAAATTGGAAAAGATTTTTCAGAATTGATCCCGACGCCTGGAGTTCGACCGATGGTGAAGTCCCCAACCCGAACCGGGAGCAGTTGCGGAAAAATTTTGCGTTTCACCAAAATAGGTACTGCTATCCATGACAGAACGGACCTGCTACACGAACGACTGGCAACGCACGAACCCCGACATCGTGATCCACCTGCCTCGCTGGCCAGGTGGAACGGATGAGTATGCGGATCATTTGCACGTCGAATACACGGCCAACGGTGATCTATTGGCCATCTGGACCAACGGTACGTATGAAAGCTCTTCCGACGTACACATGGTCTGTTCCCGCAGCAGCGATGAAGGCCGGACCTGGTCACCGCCGGAGGTTCTGGAAAAACCGGTTGCCCCGGGCATGGTACCTGCCCTGGCGTGGCCGGTCTTCAGTCAATCCGGACGCATCTACATCTTCTACAACCAGAATTTGGGGATCGGTGAAGACGGCAGTCGTTGGCAGGGTGTCATCCGCTGCAAGGTCTCGGATGATGACGGTTACAGCTGGCAGAACGGTGGTGTGGACATTGAATGGCGCCACACGAAATACGATCACCCCGATCCGTCCGTGGGGCGCAACTGTATCGTCTGGCAGAAACCGATCCGTGATGCCAGGGGCCGTGTGATTTCCGCCTTGTCTCGCTGGAGCAGCCGGATGGTCTACCCGCGACCGGTTGGTGGTAACCGCCATCATTCGGACACTGGCTGCGAATTGATGCGTTACGACAATATCGATGAGGGTCCCGATCCCAGGGACATCCAGATCACTTGGCTCCCCGACGAGCCAGGCACGATCCGAGTCTCGCCGCAGATCGAACCGGAGGCGTCGCGCGGATACAGTCTGGCTGAAGAACCGGCCATTGCCCTTCTGCCTGACGGACGGTTGTGGATGAATATGCGGACCGTGACCGGCCGCATCTGGTATACGGTTAGCGAAGATCATGGCCATTCGTGGCGTCCGCCCGCGGTGCTGCGCTACCGCGACAACGGTGCCGAGGTGCTGCATCCCAAGTCGCCCGATCCGATTTACCGCACGGCCGATGATCGCTATCTGCTTTTTTATCACAATCATGATGGCTACGCAGACGGCGCGATGGGTCCCTGGGATATGGATGCCCGTCGACCGCTGTGGATGACGCTCGGTGAGTTTCGACCCGCTGCTCACCAGCCGTTGTGGTTCAGCGAACCGAAACTGCTGTGCGACACGCAGAAAATTGGTGTCGGCGTGACCGGGCTGTTCTGGTTGGCGATGTACGCCAGTTTCACCGAACGCGAAGGAAAACGCATCTTCTGGTACATCGACCGCAAACATTTTGTGCTGGGACGCTACATCACGGACGAGCTGATCGCGGACATGAAACCGCCAGTCTGAATCACGAAGCGATCCGTCCACCCGGTTGGGGAACTTCGGTTCCGGGGTGTCAGCAAGGCGACGAGGTATCGCCCCGACTCTTGACTCTCCGGATGGAACTCGACCAGAATGCTCATGAACCTGGACACCACTGACGGAGGTACCCCGAATGATGCGTCGCCGCCAGTTCCTCAACACGGCCTTTCGCTCCGCCGCCGGACTTTCACTGAGCGCGCTGCCGCTACGTGCCATTGCCGCGCTGGGAAGGTCGGCCCGTGAACTCAAGATTACCCGGATCGAGCACTATCCGGTCGTTCCACCCTACCACGACTACAACGCCGAGTCGCTGTTTCGATATCATGGCCGGGCGGTCCAATCGCGCGAGATCTATGTTCTGAAGACCAATTCCGAGCTGGAAGGTATCGGCGAGTCGTGGGGAGGCTGGAACTCCGAGTTGTTTCAGAAGTACATCGGTACCAGCCCGTTTGACTGGGTGGGGGACCCGGCCAATCTGCCGATGAACATGCCGATGTACGACCTGATGGGCAAGTTTCTCGAGCTGCCGATGTGGAAACTCCTGGGGCCGAAGGTTCGAGACTGGATACCGGTTTCCGCCTGGACGGTATCCCAGCATCCCGACGCGATGGCCAAAGAAGTCGAAAGTGTTTCCCGGCGAGGATATCGCTGGCTCAAATACCATATTGATCAGATTCAGAACGTTGTTGACCAGACGGCGGCGATGCAGCAGGTGGCGCCGCGCGGTTTCAGGACACACTACGATTTCAACGCAAACTCGAATGTAAAAGCCATTTATCCGGTCCTCCGGGAACTGGAGAAGTTTCCGATCGTGGGCCGGGTGGAAGATCCGATCCAACCGACAGACCGGGAAGGCTATCTCCTGCTGCGTCAGAAGTGCAAAATTCCGATCCTGCTCCATCACGCACCGCCCACGTGTATGCTGGACGGGACCTGCGACGGATACATGGCGGGTCACGCTCCGATTGGGACGGCGATCAAGACGAGCATGATTGCCGAGGGGGCCAACATCCCCTTCATGCTCCAGAACGGCGGCGGCACGATCAACCAGGCCTTTCTGGCGCACCAGGTCGCGGTCTTCAAGATGGCGACGGTCGACCATGTCAATCTGTGCCATCTCTGGAAGGAGGATGTTACCAACGAGCACATGCCGGTGGTCGGTGGCAGTGTGCAGGTACCGCGCGGCCCGGGGCTCGGCGTGTCGCTCAATCGGACGAAACTCGAGGAACTCGCTAGGGTTTCCAAGCCGGTGTACCGACCATTTCTGGTCCATATTCGCTACGCTGGCGGGCCGACAATCTACGCGCGTCACGATCCGGATCAGCCGGGTTCGACCGACGACCTCCGCTATCTCGATCGCCTGTTGGCCGGGAGGAACGCGCCCGGACCGCTTCCGGGATATGCCAACCCGGTCGTCTCGAACTTTCTCGGCCCGCGGACTGCCGGTTTCCAGGAGTTGTGGCGAAAGACGGCTGACGGACCGTATGTCATTCCGGATGCGGAGTGACTGCCTGGAGCCAGGCCTTAGTCCAGTGCAATCGGGTAGGTATTGAATCGGCGCAAAGTTTTAAAAGGGACAACTTGCATGCCTGTTTATCACGAAAATTTTGAAGCGGGCCCCGGCGGATGGTTTGGCTACCAGGACGGACCGGGGCAGAACCAGAAGATGCTCGAATGGTCGCCGGGCCGGTTGACTTCACGCAGTCCGTGGTGGATCGACTACAATCACGCCCCCCCGGGCGCAGGCTATTTTCACATGCTGTTCTGCTTGAACACCTTTGGACCCCAGACCGAAGGGACCAGGGAGGTGGGCGGTCCGAACGGGTTCATTGACAACAAGTGTCCCATCGATTTCACCGGTGCCCGAATCAGCGCCCGGCTCAACGGTGAATTGCGATCCCAGGGGGCGCAGCTTTGCGTGCTATTGCAAGGAGTTGTTGATGGCATCTGCAGCGGGTGGGTGCAGACAACCGATACCCTGGAAGTTCACCAGCAGCAGACCGAGCAGTCGGTGGTTCTCGACCCTGATCCGGCGGGCTGGACGGCGCTGGGTTCGCGACATAATCGCACGGACATGTATGGTGTGAAGCCGCTCGAGTCGGTGCTGGGGCACGTGAGTTCGGGAATCATGTTGCTGCTGTTTCCCGTCGAGGTTGTCCCCATGGGTGCGATCCAAGGCGACATGCATCAACTGCGCCCCGGTCGTGATTACCCGGTGTGGCGTCATAAACTTCCCGAGGGTTACGTCACGCTTCACGACATGAGCATCGAATTGCCGTGACCGGAACAAAAGGCAAGAGTGGTCGGCTGTGTCTGATCTCAGATCCCCAGCAACGTTGACCGGATAGAACTCGCCAACAGCTGTGAAAAACAGGTTCCCTGCCGAAGCTGCTTTGCCGGGCCGGACGGAGAGGAAAGAATCGTTTGTTTCACTCTAGCGAAAACGAGACAGGGAAATTAAAATTTTGTGAGTTAGTGGTGTTTAAGTGAGAGAATTCAAACATCCTGGCCAGCGTTCAGCTGCCAGACCAGAAGTCACCGGCACGGTTTCCGGATTGTTCTGGCGGATGGTGCACACAGCGTTGCCGGTATTTGTGGCTTTTGTTTTTTGTTGAGGTACACGACCTTCGAGGTGTTGCAATCATGGAAACGCTGAAGTCTCGCCGCAACTTTCTTAAGACATCCGCCGCTGGCCTGGCCGGGGTGGGTTATCATCTGTCCCATCCGTTCGACCAGCGCCGCGCCTTTGCCGCTCCGAGCGAACAGCCGGTCGTTGCATTTGCAGGTTGTGGGATTCGATTTCATACGGCTCTGGCTCGACAGGCAGTCGAGTATGGTCCGTGTGCCGCCATCTGTGACGTGGACGCCTTGCAGTTGGGCTGCGCCAAGCAAATCATCAGAGCTCATTGCGATGGCAATGGTCGTCCGCTGGTTTTTGATACGCATGACGATTATCGTCGTATTCTGGATCGCAAGGACGTTGATGTGGTCGTCATCGCTACGCCCGATCACTGGCACACCAAGATTGCAATCGAGGCCATGCAAGCCGGCAAAGATGTCTATTGTGAAAAGCCTCTCACATTAACGATTCGCGAAGGGCAGCAGTTGTTGCAGGTCCAGAAGGCCACGCAGCGGGTTTTGCAAGTAGGAACCCAGCAAAGGACCGAGTACGACCAGATGTTCGCCAAGGCAGTCGCTCTGGTGCGCCATGGTCGAGTCGGGCAAGTAAAAAAGGTGACCTGCGGTCTGGGGGGCACTCGTGAGTGCGATGTGTTACCGGTCGTCAATACGCCCAAGTACATTAACTGGGATAAGTGGCTGGGGCAGGCGCCGATGACAGACTACCGGGAAGGAGCCATCCTGGATCAAGAGGGTTGGGGTTCGGGATTTCCGTTCAGTCGAACCCACAGGTATTTTCGCTGGTGGTATGAATATTCCGGCGGCAAGCTTACCGATTGGGGCGCACACCATGTTGACACCGCCCTGTGGGCACTCGAC
>CAUZBP010000114.1:0-12848 GCA_963578105.1 Planctomycetota bacterium | reverse complement strand
ACTTCCTGGATCGAGCCCAGGCGGGATTTAAAAAAATGACCGAGCGCGCAGCCAGCAACCCGGATGACATTATGCCTTGGAAAAAGCTCGGACAGCGTTGGCATTGGTCGCGGAAAGGATTTCCTCCCGGCAAGCGAATTCAATGGGACCTGGACCTGTTGGAAGAATTATGTGAGATGTTGCGGGAAACAGTTCCTGAAGGGCAATTTCTTTGGAATAACCAACAAGTGGTGCACCTGATGGTGCAAGGTCAGAAGGAGCCCTGGGCAAGTATTTTCACTAAGAAGTTATCCGGAGTGGACTTGTACCTGACAGGACCAAAAGGAAATTGTACTTTGGGACGCATTGCGGAACTTGGGGTCTCTCGGGAACTTGATACGATGGGAAGAGACAAGGATGTGGTGAAACTGCGTCTTCAGACGGTTGAGGATTTGCAACAAGGAAATCTACCCGAATTTTTAAGCGAACATCTTTCGATCATCTCTGCACAGAAGGCCGCAAAGTTCTCCTAAGTGTTGTTATGTCTGAACCGCTTCTCGCTCCCAATTTCCTGTTTCGATTTTCCATCCCCTGTCTCGTAACCGCACGAAACTGGTCGGCGACCGGTCTGGAACTGGATGCCAACCACCGCTTGCCTTGTTTTGGAGAATTGGAAGCTCGCGCTCCATTTGCCGACTTACGTGCAGCTTGGAACGCTCAGGGACTCTACTTCACTGTGCGTGTCGAAGGAAAAAAACAACCCGCCTGGTGCCGAGAATCGCGTTTGGATGACAGCGATGGATTGCAACTGTGGATCGATACTCGTGATACGCACAACATCCACCGGGCCAGCCGCTTTTGTCATCGCTTTGTGTTTCTTCCTGCCGGGGGTGGCAGAATGCTGGATGAGCCTTTTGCGGATCAGCTTTTGATTCACCGCGCGCGGGAAAATGCCAAACCAATTCGGCCGGGGGATTTGGAAGTCCGCCGGGAAAAACGCATCGATGGATATTTCCTGGAATGTCACATTCCTGTGAAGGCGTTGACGGGATTTAACCCGGTCGACCATCCGCGTCTCGGCTTCACTTATGCTGTCGTCGACCGAGAACTCGGCTGGCAAACGTTGAGCCTGGGCAGCGAGTTTCGGTTTCAGGAAGACCCTAGCCTGTGGGGTACGCTTGAATTAGTCGAGTGAAGTGTACGGGTTCGTGTGCTAGCCAGCGCCTGTTGACCGGAAAAGGTCGTCCACGGACGAATTTTTCTGCAAGCGGTGTCCGGGTCTTTCTACGAGCTTCCTCTTGTCGTTGTCGGAGTGTCCAGTTACTATACCGTCGCTCCCAGAGGCTCCGGTTGGCGCAACTGCCAGCATTGCCAAGCCAATGTGTCGTGGGTGCAAGTGTTCCCTAGCAGATCTGCTGGCTGGAAAGGAATCCGGCAAGATGGAGATGACACTTCAGGAACTTGCCACGCTTGTCGATGGCCAACTTCACGGGGATGGGTCGCTGCAGATTTCTGATGCTGCGACACTTGCCAATGCCGGGCCAGCAGACATTTCTTTGGCGGATGGTGAGAAGTTTCTGCAAGCATGCAACGAATCGGCAGCCGCTGCCATCATTGTGAGCACTGATTTGCGGCCCGATGACAAACCTTGCATACAAGTGGACAACGTCCAGGTGGCGTTTACCAAAGTCGTATCCCATTTTCGAAAACCACGTGTGCCGGATGCCATGGGTATCAGCCCTGCGGCGCATATCAGTCCCACGGCGCAGATAGGCTCAGAGGTTGACATCTACCCGGGTGTCACGATCGGTGACGATGTGGAAATCGGTCGCGGTTCACGAATTTATTCCGGTGTGCACATCATGGCGGGCAGCAAGTTGGCAGAGAATGTGACACTTTTCCCTAACGTTGTCCTGTATGAAAATACGGTGGTCGGTCCTCGGGTTGTGATTCACGCAGGAGCCGTGCTGGGTGCATACGGATTTGGTTACGAGATGGTGGAAGGTCGTCATCAGCTGTCCGTTCAATTGGGGTTTGTGGAGATTGAGGCAGATGTCGAGATCGGAGCTTGTACAACCATCGACCGGGGGACGTACGATGCAACGGTCATCGGTGCCGGAACCAAGATCGATAACCAGGTGATGATTGCACATAATTGTCGCATTGGTCGGCACAATATTTTCTGTTCACAGGTGGGGATTGCGGGAAGTGTCACGACTGGAGATTACTCGGTGTTTGCGGGGCAAGTTGGGGTGAAAGATCACGTGAACATCGGACATCAATGCATGCTGGGTGCCAAGGCAGGGGTGATGGCCGATATACCGGACCAGGGGGTGTATGCCGGAATTCCGGCAACTCCGATTCGGAAACAAATAGGAATGATTGCAGCGCTGATACGGTTGCCCGAGATGCGAAAGGCTTTGAAGCGGTTGGAAAAAGCGGTGGCGTTGATGAAATCGCAAGAACCAACTGCCCCGCGTCAGGATGCGGCCTAGTAACGTACAGGTGGAGTTCCCAACCCATGAGCAATTTTCAAAAAGCTGCTGCAGGTGCTGGAAAAATTGGACTGGTGGCTGGCTGGGGTCGCTATCCGGTGGTCCTTGCTGCCTCACTGAAGAAGCTTGGCTATCAGGTTTATTGCGTGGCGATCAAAGACCACGCTGACCCCGCGCTGCGACAGATTGTCGATCACAGTTGTGAAATGGGTGTGGCGAAGTTGGGTGGCCATGTGCGGTACTTTCGCCGGCATGGCGTAAGCCAGGTGGCACTTGCAGGAAAGATTCACAAGACGCGTTTCATTGGTCGTTTTGAGTGGGTAAAACACTTCCCCGACCTGACTGCCATCAAGACATTCTATCACCATTTCTGTTCTTTAAAGAAAGACCGTAAAGACGACACGTTATTGACAGCGGTGGTTGATTTGGCAGCCCGCAATGACGTTGAGATTGTACCGGCGACCGACCTGGTTCCGGAGTTACTGGCGACGTCGGGATTGGTTGCCGGCCCCCGGCTCAGCGCGAGACAGGAGCGAGATATTGAGTTTGCCTGGACGATGGCCAAAGAACTTGGTCGCCTTGACATCGGGCAGACTGTTGTGGTGCAGGGTCAGGCAGTACTTGCTGCCGAGGCGATTGAAGGAACTGACGAGTGCATTCGTCGTGCGGGACGACTGTGTCCATCAGGCGGGTTCACTGTGGTGAAGGTGTCCAAACCACAGCAGGACATGCGATTTGACGTTCCCACGATTGGAGTTTCGACCCTGCAAACCGTGGCCCAGGCGGGTGGTCGTGTGCTAGCCATCGAGGCCGACAAAACGATTCTGCTGGATCAATCGGAAGTTGTAAGCTTCGCACAACGATACCAGATCAGTCTCGTAGCGAGGAACGGCTACGATCAGGTGACACTGAAGCAATCCCGGGTTGCCTGATTGTTCTCTGAAAAGTGATGCCGCTGTTCCAGACGTGGCGTTCCAGACTCTTTTTGCGAGATGTTTCCCGACATCTAGCCGGGGCACGGGGAACTGTCGGGCTGCTTTTATCGCCAGGTGAAAGCGTGCGCCGCGCCTGTCCGGACTGACATCAGGGGCAACTCCAACAACGGTTCCCGGTTCGATTTGGCTACCGGGGAAGTCGGGTTCTACCTGTTCCGTGGGTGGCTGAGCCATCGTTCAGACGGACCCATCGACTTAGATTTCTCGTTGTTCGCGTTTCCAATAGGGTTCACGCAGTTCACGCTTCACAATCTTTCCGTAGTTGTTCTTTGGTAATTCTGTCACAAAATCGACCGACTTCGGTTTCTTGTAACTGGCGATATAATTTTGACAAAATGCAATCAATTCGCCTTCGTCGACATGTTGCCCTGGCACAAGAACCACAATCGCCTTGACGGATTCTCCCCACTGTTCGTCGGGAATTCCAATCACCGCCACTTCCCGTATCGCGGGGTGTTGAATGATTATTTCTTCGATTTCACGGGGGTAGATGTTCTCACCTCCGCTGATGATCATGTCCTTCGAGCGGTCCATCAAGAACAGGTATCCGTCGTCATCGAAATAGCCTACGTCTCCGGTGTGCAACCAACCGTCTCGCAATGCCTGTGCGCTTGCTTCCGGATTCTTCCAATAGCCTTTCATCATCACATCGGACCGCGTGACCACTTCTCCCAATTCACCGGTCTCCAGAAACCGGTCCTCCTCATTGACAATTGCCACATCGACATCGGTACGCGCCACACCAGCCGATGCGAGCCGTTTCAATTGTGATGAACTGCCCTGTAACCGATGATCTTCCTGAGGAAGATAGGTGATGGTCATCGGTGTTTCACCGAGCCCGTAGATTTGAACCAGACAATTGCCGAATTTTCTGATGGATTTTTTCAGGTCTTCGACCATCATTGGCGCCCCTCCGTAGACGAACGCTTTGAGGCTATTGAGGCTGCAGTGATCGATCGCAGGACTTTCGATCAGTCGCCGGATCATAGCGGGGGCGGCAAACAAATTGGTGACATGGTGAGTGTCGATCAACCGGAGCGTCAACTCCGGATCAAAGGATGCGGTTTCCGGGAAAATGTGGGATGCAGAACGACCGACGTTTGGCAACGCATACAACCCGCTTCCGTGCGACAACGGGGCGACGTGCAGCATGACTTCCTGGTGGCCGAAATTATGGCACAGGTCACTGTAGAATCGCTCTGTCATACCAAATAAATTCCGATGTGTGAGCATCGCACCTTTGGGAACTCCCGTGGTCCCCGAGGTGTAAAACAGCCAGGCAACATCGTCGGGTGCGGTTGGAACATCTTCAAAATGCTCCGGTTCTGAAGCCAGGATCGATTCGTAATTCAGCCAGTCTTCCTCTTGACTACCGGCGGTGGTGATGAAGTTGCGAACACGAGGTAATTGGCCACGAATACGAGTTACCTGTTCGTTGAACTCGGGCGAGACAATCAGAACTTCAGCCTCGGAATCGTTGATGATGAATGAGAACTCGTTCGGGTGCAGGCGAAAGTTAATCGGAACCACGCCGAAACCCGCTTTGAATGCGGCAAACATGGCCTCTAGCATGGCAGGGCAGTTGTACATCAGGATTGCCACGTTTCCATCCGATGTGGAAATCCGTCGCTGTAACCCGTTGCACAGTCGATTGACGCGCGCGTTGAACTGCTTGTAGTTAAGTTGGTAGGCGCCCTGAACAACCGCCAGGTTGGCGGGCCGATTCTGAGCGGACAATGTCAGGAGGCTGCCAATGTTCACGTCATTTCCCCTCTCGTAAAGGTGCCTCCAAGCATAGCAGGTTACAGGTTCCGCCAAAAGAAAAGGGTGCGGCCCGGGGACGACCAGCCGGTCCGGAAGCAGATAGAGAGTTCCCGGGAGTAGGGTTTTCAGTGTGCCGTGCCAGTTACGCCCGCATGACACCCTCCTTTTTAAGCGAGTCTTCGATTTCCCGGAAGGGTTGCTTTCCAGCGGCCCGTAACAGGGGGCCTTTCCCTGGCGCCCGGGCCGTCAGTAGGATGACGCGACCGTCGTTGAGACGGATGCGTTTGCTGGTTCAAGTCCCCGACGACGAACACGGAGAACAAAGATGACTGAGGAGAGCCTGGTCAGTACGGACGTCGATCACGATCGGGATGGAAAACAGTTTGGGAGGATTCAAGTTCCGGTTTCGACGAATTCGGCCGGTTGGGCACAGTACTTCATCCCCGTCGTGAATGTGCGTAATGGAGATGGACCGACCGCGGTGTTGTTTGGCGGTAACCATGGTGACGAATTTGAAGGTCCTGTGGCATTGATGAAATTGGCGCGGGAACTTGATCCTCAGTCCATCCGCGGACGTGTCATCATGGTGCCCATGTTGAATCGTCCGGCGGTAACAGCAGGAACCCGTTTGTCACCGATAGATGGAGCTAACATGAATCGCGCCTTTCCCGGCAGTCGTCATGACTCGCTCACGGGAATGATTGCGCATTACGTGTCGACGAAGATTATCGGCCAGGCGGATTTGGTCGTAGATGTTCATTCAGGTGGCGTGTCGAATCACTTCCTGCCATGTGTCAACATGCACCGTGTCGAGGATGACGATCAGATGAAGCGCATGTTGGCAGCAGGCAAGTCGTGGGGAGCGCCGATGGTGTTTATCTATCGTGATGTGGCTGGGGAGGGACTGCTGCCTTCCTACGCCGAAAAGTTAGGCAAAGTCACGTTGGGAACAGAGGTAGGCGGTCGGGCGCAGTTTGGTGTCAAAATGTTGCAGATCACCGAGACCGGACTCCGCAACGT
Source organism: Planctomycetota bacterium (assembly GCA_963578105.1). Classification (GTDB taxonomy): domain Bacteria; phylum Planctomycetota; class Planctomycetia; order Pirellulales; family Pirellulaceae. Next base: position 6,595 of record CAUZBP010000114.1, on the reverse strand, counting down.
GCTTCATTGGCTGGGAATTCTGGCGGAACCAGCGACTGCTCCTCCTGCGGTGGAGCCACAAGTGGTTGCCTCGGATGACACGCGTGACTACGTTATGTCACCAGTCAGTGGTATCTTTGAACCGTTTTGTGAGCTTGGCGACGATGTGGAAATCGGCCAGGTCCTTGGACAAGTCCATGACTTGGAAATGATTTCCAGGCCGCCCGTACCCGTGCGGGCCGAAACTACCGGGTTTGTGATTACTCGCCGTGCGATACCACTGACTGCTCAGGGAGAAATGGTTGCTACCATCGCGCGGCCATTTGAACTGTGACTTCGTTCGGTGTCAAATGTTGTAGGTTCATTTGGTGACGCCCCGGGTGATCTTGCGACGCCCTTTTCCTTCCGCTGCTGGACGTCGAACGGAAGGACGGAGTACGATGGGGCGTGGCCGGTACTGAAGCGAGTTTTGATTGAATCGAACAACCAGGAGTTTTACCATGCAATGCTTTGCGCGCTGTGTTCTTTTATTTCTCTTGTTGATGGGATGTTTCGTTTGCGAGGCCGGTGCCAATGTCAGGCTGCCGCGGATTTTGAGTGATCATATGGTTCTCCAGTGTGACCGCTCGATTTCAATCTGGGGTTGGGCAGATCCCGAGGAGCATGTCACCGTGTCGTTAAGCCACTCCAGCGCGCACACTCGAACCGGGTCAGACGGCCGATGGCAGGTGCAGCTTGGAAAATTGCCCGCTGGCGGGCCGCATCAAATACGGGTTCAGGGGGACAACGAACTGCTCGTTGAGGATGTGTGGTTGGGTGAAGTATGGATTTGTTCAGGACAGTCGAACATGGAATGGACGGTGAAACGATCGGACAACGCCGAACAAGAAATTGCGTCGGCCGACCATTCGATGATCCGGACCATCAAGGCACCACACCACACCAGTACCGAGCCGCAGGACGACTTGACTGGCGGAGAGTGGGTGGTCTGCAGTCCAGAGACGGTCGCCGATTTTTCCGCGGTCGGATATTTTTTTGGCAGGGAACTTCACCGCAAACTTGATGTACCGGTCGGACTGGTTAATCTTTCCTGGGGGGGAACCGTGTGTGAGGCCTGGACAAGTCGCGAGGCCCTGGCTGCTAATGACGAGTTTTCAGCAATTCTTAAGCGTACGGATGCAAATCAGGACCCGTCGACTCCTCACCGCGGCGCCGTGTTGTTCAACACGACTGTGGCACCAGTGGTTCCCTGCCGGATTCGCGGGGCGATCTGGTACCAGGGTGAATCCAACGTAAGTCGGGCCGCACAGTATGCGGAATTATTTCCGACGATGATTGATGATTGGCGGACTCGTTGGGGACAAAGGGAGTTTCCCTTCCTGTTTGTCCAGCTGGCGCCGTTTCGGTACGGTAATCAGCACCCCCAAAACTGCGCCGAACTCTGGGACAGCCAGTTGAAGACCTTTCGTACGGTGCGCAACACCGGCATGGTGGTCACGACGGACATCACGCTGCTGCAGGATATTCATCCCACCAACAAGGTTGATGTGGGCAGGCGGCTGGCTCTCTGGGCGCTGGCGGACACGTATGGCCAGCAGGTGGTGCCCTCCGGCCCGGTCTACCGTTCCATGGAGATCGAAGACGATACGGTCCGTTTGCAATTTGATTACGCGGAGCAGGGGTTGCGTTCGGCTGACGGTAAGCCATTGAAAGAATTCACGGTGGCTGCAGCGAACGGTTACTTTCTGCCAGCGGATGCGACGATCGACGGTGATACCGTGTTGGTGCGCAGTGCTGCCGTTAGAAACCCGGTCGCTGCCAGATTTGCTTTCTACGATTCGGCGCAGCCAAATTTAGTGAACGCCGCGGGCCTGCCGGCGTCACCTTTCCGCACGGACGCTTTTCCGCTGCTGACGCGTGACGAGAAGTAGGGTCTTGGACGATTATTCGAGTTTCTGCGCACGCGGCCAGGTGCTTGTGTAAAAGCATTATTTGTGTGGCATGACCGCTAAGAGTGGTTGATTCTCGCAGTTGCCAGATGAGGAGTGCGGCGCTATAATAAAGTCCACTTGGAGCTGCGCGATTTACGACGTTTGCTGGCTGGAAAGACGTTATCTTCTCACACCAAGTACTGCTCTTTCCAGCAGTAGAAAAGCAGCTTCCCCCGATCTTCAAGGCACACGAGAATGATATTAACGAAGAACATTTCCTACTGGGTGTTATTTGGAACCGTGTTTCTCGTTGTCGACTTGTTGCAAGCGCAAGAGCAGGTGCAGGCAGACTCTCCGGTCCCGGTCGGCCAGATGGAGTTTTTTGAAAATCGGATCAGGCCGGTGTTGATTGAACACTGTTACGAGTGCCATTCGCAGGAAGCAGACGAGGCCAAAGGTGGACTCCGTCTGGATCTGCGTGAGACGGTGTTGCGCGGGGGCGACAGCGGGCCGGCGATTGTTCCCGGGGAACCTGCTGAGAGTCTGCTGCTGAAAGCGGTTCGTTACGAAGACCTGGAGATGCCGCCCAGCGGAAAATTGTCTGATCAGGTGATTGCCGACTTGGCCCAATGGGTGCAGATGGGTGCACCGGATCCCAGGCAGGGTGAGTCGCTCCCGGAATCCAACCGTCCAGTCGTCGCTCGAAAAGATCACTGGGCGTTTCAACCAGTGAAGACGCCTGACCTTCCCGATGTGCAAAATAAATCCTGGCCTCTGTCGGATATCGACTTTTTTATTCTCGCCCACCTGGAGCGCGAAGGTTTGAAACCGGTGGAAGACGCCGATCGCTATACCTGGTTGCGTCGGGTCAGTTTTGATCTGACAGGATTGCCTCCTTCGGTCCAGGAGATCCGGGAGTTTGTCGAAGATGATTCACCAACTGCCTTCGAAACGGTGGTGGAACGCTTGTTGGAATCGCGCGAGTTTGGCGAGCACTGGGCTCGCCACTGGTTGGACCTGGTTGGTTACGCAGATGAGATTGGAACTTCCAATTCGGTGTTTGCTGAACATGCCTGGCGATATCGCGATTACGTCATTGATGCTCTGAATGAAGACAAGCCATTTGACCGCTTCATTCGCGAGCAGATTGCGGGGGACCTGTTACCTTACGAAACGATTGAGGAACGCGTGACAAACCTCTCCGCCACCGGATTTCTTGTGCTCCACCATATCGACATCGTGGAAGCCGATAAAGCCAAGTTGCATGTGGATTTGATCGACCAGCAAGTGGCAAAAACCTCCCAGACATTTCTCGGTTTGACCGTCGGCTGTGCGCGGTGTCACGACCACAAGTTTGACCCGATCTCACAGCGAGATTATTACGCGTTGGGAGGATTTTTCCACAGCACGGAATCGATCTACAAGCTGAGTCGTGGGGTGTGGAGCGATGTGCTTGCCATTGAAGTTCCGGAAACGGAAACGCAAAAGATGGTGCGTGCCAAGCGGTCCATTGCGCACGCGAAGACCATTCTCAAGTTGCAGGATGATCGCAAGATTACGATGAATTACAAAAGTGTTCTGGACGAACTCATCGAGGCTGGTGCCGGCGATACAAGCGAGGCCAAGGTTGCGTTGCAGGCGAAACTTGTGGAGTGGCAAGAGCAACTCAAAGTTCGAATTGGATGGTTGGGGCATGCCGTTGCTCATGCTAAATACATGCCACCGTCGATTCCAAGAGTCTATGCGGTTCGTGATGCGGAACACCCCAGTGACATGCGGATTACCATTCGTGGAAATCCACGCGCTTTGGATGACACGGTGCCACGTAGATTTTTGGGGGTAATGTCGACCGCCGTTCCACAGATTCCCTCTGGCGAAAGTGGTCGACGACAATTGGCGGACTGGATTGCCAGTGCCGAAAATGTCCTGACGACGAGAGTCGCTGTGAACCGTTTTTGGCAGAAACTGTTTGGTGAAGGATTGGTCCGCTCGATCGACTACTTTGGTATCCGGGGAGAAAATCCATCCCACCCCGAGTTGCTCGATTACCTAGCGGGAAGCTTTGTGCGGCAAGGCTGGTCTCCCAAAAGTTTCATTCGTAATCTGGTACTCAGTCGCACGTATCGGATGGGCAGCACCTTGGACCGCTACGCCTACAGCGTCGATCCGGATAATCGTCTGCTGTGGCAAATGCGGCGGAGACGCTTGTCAGCCGAGTCACTGCGCGACGCGTTTCTCGACGTCAGTGGCCAGTTGATTGCGTCGACCGGCGGACCCGCGATGCCCTTGGAATATTCGGAGAACGTGCATAATTTTGAAGAAACCAGTCCAAACCCTGTTCATTTTTCGCTCACCATCTGGCGTCCCGGGCAGGAGTTTCAGCGGACCATTTATCTGCCTGTGATCCGCATGGGAGCGCAGCCGGGGCCTGCCGAATTACGCAACGTCTTTGATTTCACGGATCCGGCCGAATTGGCCGGACAGCGTTCGGTGACCGCTGTCCCGACGCAGGCCTTGTTCCTGTTAAACAGTCCCGCAATAAAATCTCACGCCAGGGCGCTGGCCACCAGAGTCGTGAAACAAAGCGAAACTGACAAGAAACGACTTGAATTACTGTGGTTGTCTACGCTGAATCGGCCGATTACCACCGAAGAGGTCGAGGATGTGAGGCAGTTCCTTGCCACCTCCAGGGACGAGAAGGATAATATCAGCTCAGAAGGATGGTTTGAATTGTGCCGTGCACTCCTGGCTTCCAGTGACTTTCTTATGAGACTCTAGGACTAGGGATCTTGAAGGGGTCTTAACAGGACTTCACGGGAAGGGGTCAAATTGTGAGACAGAAGTTTAATGAAACGTGGAGAACGAACTGATTGAAACAATGCTGCCGGATCTTGTCCGGTTTGCCACGCGCAGAAATGATTAACTCCCAAACCAACCAGGGATGTTTGTAATTGCCAACACCTGCATTTGCTGAGTCACTCATGAATCAAGTTAAAGGCTTTGGACTGAATCGTCGTCAACTGTTACAGGCAGCCGGTTGTGGTTTTGGCGGCGTGGCTTTGCACAGTATGGTAACAGGCCTTGCCGCTGGGGCTTCCAGCCAACCGCTGGCCGTCCGGGCGCCGCTGCTGACCCCTCGGGCAAAAAGGGTCATTTTTCTATTCATGGGCGGTGGCCCTTCACAGATGGACCTGTTCGATCCGAAGCCGCTCATCACGAAGAATCACGGAAAAACCGTGGAAGCTCCTGTGGATGACCAGCAGATTCGACTGGGAGTCGACAAATTTCTCGCCATGGGGCCGGTGCGTCCTGTCCGGCCACGCGGTGATTCGGGCATGATGATTTCCGATTTAATGCCGCATCTGGCTGGTGTTGCGGATGATCTGTGCCTGCTGCGCGCCATGCATACGGATAACAAAGCCCATTCGCCGGCCACGCTTCAGTTCCATACGGGTTCTCTGCTTGAAAATCGGCCTTCGATCGGTTCCTGGGTCAGTTATGGACTGGGTACGGAAAATGCGAACTTGCCCAGCTTCATTACGATTCAACCTCCTACGGATCGGCGCACGTACGGCTCCTCGTTCCTGCCAGCGGCCCATCAAGGCATGCCTCTCAAGGCACCTTCCAAGGAGAAAGCTTTGGAGGTGAAGTACTTGAATGATCCCCAGTCTGATCCGGTTGCTCAGCGGCGGCGCATTGATTTTATGCAACGGATGAATGAGCGCTTGTTAAAGCGGGTCGAAGCAGACGTTCAGATCGAAGGTATTATCGAGTCCTTCGAACTGGCCTTCCGCATGCAAAATGAGACACCAGAAATTCTCGACATGTCGAATGAATCGCGGGAAACCTCTGAGATGTACGGTATTGGTGAAAAGAAATCTGACCTCACGGGCCGCTCCTGTCTACTGGCTCGGCGATTCAGCGAGGCAGGCGTGCGTTTTGTTCAGGTTACTTTGGGCGGCTGGGATCATCACGGTGATATTCGCAGCGCGATTCCAAATAGTTGTGCTGCTGCAGATAGGCCCATCGCGGGTCTGCTCAAGGATCTGAAACGTCGCGGCCTACTTGACGAAACATTGGTGGTCTGGTCGGGTGAATTTGGCCGGTCTCCGTGGAGTCAGGATATTTCCGGCACCTCTCCAATTGAAAAGCACGGCCGCGAGCACCAACAGGAAAGCTTTTGTGCCTGGATGGCCGGTGGTGGCGTGAAGCCCGGTCTGATGTACGGAGCAACGGACGATTTTGGTTTTCTTCCGGTGGAAGGCAGGGTCCATCTGTACGACTTGCACGCGACCATACTGCACATTTTGGGGCTGGACCATGAGCAACTCACCTATCGCCATGCTGGTCGCGATTTCCGTTTGACCGACGTCTATGGCCACGTGGTCCATGACATCCTGGCCTGACGTCGCTTTCCACGCCCAAGGGACCTGTCAACAGGAAAAGCCGGAACTGTCGGGTGATCGCTTCGATGGGTTGATGTTGTCTCGAAGAGATGTGTTTGAGGCGAACTTTTGAGAAACTAACTTGCAGCGGCCCCTGACTGAGAGGTGGTTGTTCCAGGTTCGCAGAGCCACCGGCGCCAAAAGTTGTCCCACAAGATGAAAAGACAATCGCCGCCCAGGTGTTTTTATTTCAGTAAGTCAGCCATTTCGACGCACCATGACATTCAAAGAAATAAAATG
>CAUZBP010000113.1:0-14058 GCA_963578105.1 Planctomycetota bacterium | reverse complement strand
GCAAAAAACAGACACTGTCTAAATAGTGATAACCCCACCGAAAAGCCTTCCGTAGTTCTACGGGAGGCTTTTTTTATTTGAAAATGGAAACATCCGGCGGCAAGAGGGAGGCTTTGGGGAGAAAAAAACCACGTTTTACCCTAAAAAACGTGGTTTTAGCGAAGGAAACTGTCTTAACGAAGAATTCAAGTCCAGCCAAAAAATTTTCAAGAATTTAAGCCTATTTGCAAACCAGTCTGCTATACTGGGCAGTTAATGACTGTTTTTCTAGATAGGCTGTTAGGGCAGTTTGTTCCATCGATGGACAAGCTGTGCTGACTGTCGCTTACAAATCACCCGAGTTGTGTTGACGACAATTTGCACAACGGTGATCGGTTTTAACGAGTAAACAATCGAGAGGAAACGCTAATCGAGAGGAACTGCTAATGAAAGCATAGATGTAAGCCCATGCCAGAAAAAAAATAACGGACATCAGCCCATCAGCGGGTATTAGTTTTCCGATTTTCTAGCGGGGCTGTTTTTATGCCGTCACCGTTTATGTCGGGTTCTAAAACAATCCTTCAAGACGGCAACTGGTTTTAATGTCGCAGTCGAAGTTGACTGCGGCAACTTGGGATTTTCACTGTTTAAGAAAGACAAATAGATACTTTTAGGAGCGACTAATGAAAACGCAATATGCATTAATTCTGGGGCTGGTAGCTGTTTTGGGCATGTGCTCTTCAGCTTTCGCATCTCCAATGTTGACAGTTAATACTGTCAGTGGTGAGGTTACTTTTTGGGGTTCCGCCGGCGCTGCCAGCGCAGTTTGGTCCGGTTCGATCTCCAATCCTGGTGGTGAAACCGACTCGGCTCTCACCGGTCTTCAAGTTGTTGATAGTGGACTTACCGGTTCCGGCGACGCGGTAGCCCTCTACACACCGGACGTGATTACGGGTGCTTTCCCGAGCGTTCAGGCTTCCGTATTTACTGTTGACAGCAGTTACTATGCTGAACTGCTTTCACCCGCTTCGCTTGACGATAGCGTCAACTACGCAGCTGGTAGCAGCACCGTGCTGGATATTACTAGCAGTAGCTCCAGTGGCGTGGCAGCTGAAATCAGCACCTTTGGTGGCGCTTCAACGACCGCCATCGACGTGGCCTACGTTCCAGAACCCTCCACTCTCTTGCTGATCTGCTTGGGATTGGTTGGCCTGGTTGCTCGGCGAACTCGTTAAGACGACGTCGTCGAACTACTCAGTAACTATTGAAAATCTTATACAGTGAGCACTCACGGTCCTCCCCGTTATACGAGCTCTTCACGAGCTCAACGGGTGGACCCGAGAGCTAACTGACAGGTCCCTGGGGAGGACCCGAAATTAAACAAGCCTAAAACAGTTTTAGTGTGATCACACAACAACCGTTTGTTTCGCGCGAGGCGCCTGATGATCAGGAGCAAAGCGCTGGGCAAAAAATTAAATAGTGATAACCCCACCGAAAAGCCTTCCGTTGTTCTACGGGAGGCTTTTTTTATTTGAAAATGGAAACATCTCGCGGCAGGAGGGAGACGTTCGGGAGCCAAAATGCGCGTTCAACGCCTCAAAACACGGTTTGATGCGGGAATTCCTGTGCATGGAGAATTCCCCGAACCGATCTAAAAATTTAGAGAATTAAAGCCTATTCAAAAACCATTTGGCTGCTATACTGGGCAATTGATAGGCGATTTTGACGAATAGGACATTAAGGTCGTTTGCTCCATCGGTGGGCAAGCTGTGCCAACTATCGGTTGCCAATCACCCCGAGTTGTGTTGACGACAATTTGCACAACGGTGATCGGTTTTAACGAGTAAACATTCGAGAGGAATGCTAATCGAGAGGAAACGCTACTGAAAGCATTTATGTAGGCCCATGCCAGAAAAAAAATAACGGACATCAGCCCATCAGCGGGTATTGGTTTTCCGATTTTCTAGCGGGGCTGTTTTTATGCCGTCACCGTTTATGTCGGGTTCTAAAACAATCCTTCAAGACGGCAACTGGTTTTAATGTCGCAGCAGTCGAAGTTGACTGCGGCAACTTGGGATTTTCACTGTTTAAGAAAGACAAATAGGTACTATTAGGAGCGACTAATGAGAACTAAACAAGCATTCATTCTGGCGTTGGTAGCTGTTTTGGGCATGTGCTCTTCAGCTTTCGCATCTCCAATGTTGACAGTTAACACTGTCAGTGGTGAGGTTACTTTTTGGGGTTCCGCCGGCGCTGCCAGCGCAGTTTGGTCCGGTTCGATCTCCAATCCTGGTGGTGAAACCGACTCGGCTCTCACCGGTCTTCAAGTTGTTGATAGTGGACTTACCGGTTCCGGCGACGCGGTAGCCCTCTACACACCGGACGTGATTACGGGTGCTTTCCCGAGCGTTCAGGCTTCCGTATTTACTGTTGACAGCAGTTACTATGCTGAACTGCTTTCACCCGCTTCGCTTGACGATAGCGTCAACTACGCAGCTGGTAGCAGCACCGTGCTGGATATTACTAGCAGTAGCTCCAGTGGCGTGGCAGCTGAAATCAGCACCTTTGGTGGCGCTTCAACGACCGCCATCGACGTGGCCTACGTTCCAGAACCCTCCACTCTCTTGCTGATCTGCTTGGGATTGGTTGGCCTGGTTGCTCGGCGAACTCGTTAAGACGACGTCGTCGAACTACTCAGTAACTATTGAAAATCTTATACAGTGAGCACTCACGGTCCTTCCCGTTGAGCTCTTCACGAGCTCAACGGGTGGACCCGAGAGCTAACTGACGGGTGATTGGTGAGATAGCAAATGGTTGATTTGTACCCTCTCTCGTAGATAAACCACTGAATTTGCAATGTCACCCCACCCTCCGACTCGTCAACCCAATCCGTTGGGACCAGCACTCTCGCGCCATCGCCTTCTGCTGGCGAGCCTGTTCATCGTCAGCCTGATTTCAATTGGGCTGTCCGACTCTCAGGCACAGCAATTCAGCATCGGCACCAGTTTTCGGGCGACCACGCTGGAAGAATCTGGATTCATCGTTCCCGACAGCATGGGGGCTGTGGGGCCGCAGCATGTCGCCATACTGCTGAACGGTCGATTTGCCGCCTTTGATAAGACGGGAACCCCTCTGGTTAGCAAGTCGTTGAACGACTTCTGGAACGATGCGGGCGTGACTCCAGCCGGTGAATTTGCCTTCGATCCTCGCATCCTTTACGACCACTTCAGTGGCCGGTGGTTCGGAGTTTCCGTCGACAATCACGGCGGTGCCAACAACTTCCTGGTCGCCGTCTCTGACACGGACGACCCGACCGGAAATTGGAGCGGATTCCAAATCGATTCAGATCCCAACGACAACCGCTGGGCCGACTTTCCTACGCTGGGGTTGAATCATGACGTCGTGGCCCTTGGGGCCAATATGTTTGCTATCGGCTCGGGCAGTTCCTCCAAAACCTTGCTGGTACTTCCCAAGTCCGACTTGATTGCTCCGGTTCCCAGCGTAGCCAACGCCACTTTGCTGGAAAACCTCAGCACTTCGTACGCTCCTCAACCGATCGTCGACCTTGACAATGGCAACTTACCGTTGCCCGTTCTGTCTGAAGGGAAGTCGACTTTTGGCTTCCTGGCTCTGATGGATATCGCGGGTCCGGCCACTTCGCCCTCCCTGGACATCACAGACAGTATCTCGTACGTCACCCTGCGGGACAGTCCGCCCCTGGTCGATCAACCCGGACCGAAGGCGAATTTGAACGCGTTGGACACGCGGTTCAGCGGTAATGCTGTGAAGTTGGATGGCAGTGTGTGGGCAGCCCATGGTGTCGAATTCGACGGCCGCGCCGCGATTGAATGGTACGAACTGGACGCGGCGACCAAGGATGTCGTTCAGAGTGGCCTGCTGAGTGATCCGGAACTGGGCCTCAGCTTTCCATCGATCGCTGTGAATCCTGACAAAGATGTCGTGATTGGCTTCAGCGCGGCAGGTCCCAACACGTTTGTGGGCGCTTACGCGGCAGTCGGTAAGACGGAAAACGATATTACAACTTTTGGACCGATCGCCGAACTCGAACCGGGACTGACCGACTATGAACGACTCGACAGTCAACTTCGAAACCGCTGGGGAGATTACAGTGCCACGGTGAACGACCCACTTGACTCCAGCCGATTCTGGACTTTTCAGGAATTTGCACTGAGCAACTCCCCCAGTGACCAATGGGCCGTGCAGGCCATTGAGATCATCGTTCCCGAACCTTCGACGGCGTTGCTGCTGTGCCTGGGCCTGCTGGCGCTGGCAACCGGCCGCTGGCAGCGGCAACCGGCCGCGTAACCGCCCAACCGGCGCGACCAACGTGCAACAGGTTCCAGGCCCCCGCAACTGCCTGCGGACGGTGAATCCCGGGGCGGGCAGCCGGGGGGACTACCCGAGCCAGCCCAATCATAGGAAAATGGTCGTTTCCAAGCCGTAAGGGAACACAGCCGGTAACGGTTGACGCGGTCCAGAGTGATCGCCAGGATGCCACATGCACCTCAGGCACTTATCGCTGAACGGCTGGCAGTCGAGCAACACGGAAAAGGACACCAGAAAAACATGAAGTATGCCATCTGTAACGAAACTTTCGAGAACTGGCCTTTTGAAAAAGCTTTTGCGCTGGCTGCCGATCTGGGTTACAGCGGGATTGAGTTTGCCCCCTTTACGATTAACAAGCAGGCGGATGCGATCTCGGCGGAAGAACGGGCTACCATCCGTGGACAGATCGAGGACGCCGGTTTGCAGACGGTCGGCCTGCACTGGCTGCTGGCCTTCACCGAAGGTCTCTACCTGACTTCGCCCGAGGAACCGGTCCGCGACAGAACAGGAACCTACCTGGCAGAACTGGCGCGCCTCTGTTCCGATCTCGGGGGTCGGATTCTCGTTCTCGGTTCTCCGCAACAACGAAACCTGCTACCCGGTGTCAGCCTGGAGCAGGGCATGGATCTGGCTGCCGATGTCATTCGCCGAGCCGTGCCCGCCTTCGAAGAACACAACGTCATGCTCGCTTTAGAACCCTTGAGCCCCGCGGAAGGAGACTTCCTGTTAACGGCCGACCAAGGGATCGACTTGATGCGGCGGGTCGATTCTGAACACGTCCGCCTGCACCTAGACGTCAAGGCCATGTCCAGTGAATCCCGCCCGATTCCCGACATTATCCGTGATGCTGCGCCTTACCTGATCCACTTTCACGCCAATGACGCCAATTTGCGTGGACCCGGAATGGGCAAAATCGATTTTGTGCCCATCCTGCAGGCGCTCCAGGAAATCGATTATCAAGGCTGGGTCTGCGTTGAAGTGTTCGATTACAAGCCGAGCCCCGAGTACATTGCTAGCGAAAGCATCAAGTACCTGGAGGCGTGCCTGCGGGAAGTGGTGGAGGCAGCCGGAGAATAGGCCGTCGGCAATGCGTTCCCCCACCCATTCGGCCGAAAAGGTCCCGGGAAGCTTGTATCCAAACAACTTTTTATTCGTGATGTTACGAATTGACCGAACTGTTGATCGCTCTGGATCTCCGGGATAGTTCGCTAACAAACTTCGACTTTTTTTCCGTTTTTGATATGCTGTTTCGTTGAGCAGGCGCTCGACCGCTGGACTCGGTTTCTCCGCAAGGTTGAAGACGGCGGCAAAACCCCGGTGGCGTTCCCGCGTCATGCCAGGAACAGGCTCATTTCGTTATCCAAGAGAACTTCACGTGAAGGTCCAATTCTTAGCTTCGTCCGTCGGGGAGCACTCGACGCTTCAATTTCTCTCGTCATTTATCATCGATGACTTCATCTCGATTGATGCAGGAGCGATTGGGCTACTGCCGTCGATCGATATCCAAAAGCGCATTCGACATGTGGTCCTGTCGCACGCTCATATCGATCACATTGCTTCGTTGCCGTTGTTTCTGGACACGGTCTATGACACTCATTCAGACTGCCCGACAGTTCACGCAAGTAAAGATTTGCAGGCCTGCCTGCAGCGCCATGTGTTCAACAGTCAGCTCTGGCCTGATGTGTTGCACATGTCCGACGTTGGAAGTCCCTTCCTGAACTTTTCGACACTGGTCGACGGCCAACCGGTACAACTCGGAAGCGTTCGCCTGACACCGGTTTCTGTGGATCACGTGATCCCCTGTTTCGCTTTTCTCATCGAAGACGAGCGGGCGGCGATCGCGTTCGTTTCGGATACTGCACCCACACAAAATATTTGGGACCGGATTCGTAACGTGGAGAACTTAAAAGCCGTATTCCTGGAAGCCAGTTTTCCAAATTCATTGCAACAACTGGCTGACAAATCCATGCACCTCACACCACACGACTTTAGAGGGGAAGTGGACAAGATCGGACACGACGTACCCGTGATTGCGATCCATTTGAAATCAAAATTCCAGGAGACCATCGTGGAGGAACTCAAATCGCTGGGACTTGAGCAACTCGAAATCGGCAAGCCGGGTCATACGTATCAGTTTTAACGAATGTTTTACGACCCGCCCGGATTGAATAAAACAAGCGGGAGCCGAGTCGCTCGTCGGTCATCGGCCGTCTCAAGCGACAAGCAAAAGCAGATCGACCAGACCCTGAATCCGTATTCCCAAAACGAGACCCGGAATGTCGGAAGTCAGGTTTTCCAACCTTCTACAGTTCGAAGTTGAATGTCCGGGAAAAATATCTCCACAAACGAGACGCTGCGGTCTGATTGCCGGCGGCGATCTTTGCAGTGCCACGTGTACCGATCAGTATCACACCTTCTTCATCCTCAAGACGAGCACTAGCCTGATAGGTCGTACTCATCGGCTTTTCCCGACCAGTCGCATCTGTTTGGGTTGCCAAATCGCCTCCTGCTTTCCCCGAAAGTCCACGTGGACTGACTTCCAGATCATCCTTGGCAATCTGATCGATCCGGCTGACAAAGAACCGGCCCGGAAGTTGGTCGAGAAACAGTTCCACCCGCTGTCCCACGGAGATAAACGATATATCAGCTTGATCGATTGCAATCACCGCCTCCAGGTCGCTGGGATCGCCAATCTGGCAGACCAGGACGTCATCCGTGAGAAACGCATTCAGATTCTTTTCCTCCAGGGGCGATCCCTCCCAGGTGGAAAGTTGGTCCATGGCTCCCGCATTCGATCTCACTTCAGGCGCCGGCAGAACGGTCCCATCGGCTGGCGCGTTCAGTTTCAATTTTCCACGTTCTTCTTCTCGTTTTTCCAATTGCCCCTGAATCGTCGCCAACGTTTCCTCAGCGGCCGGAATCTCCAGCAGGACGTTGCTGTCCGAGATGGCGCGATAATACAAATTATCCAACATCGAGTTCTGTTGCTCCAACTGACCTTGCAAACGTACCGTCGTCAGTTCCAGCTCAATATTCTCCAACTCGATCAGCGGATCTCCCGACTGGACTACCTGCAGGTGTTGGACTGCAATTTTCTTTAGTTTGCCGGGCATTTCGACATAGACTGACTCGGCCGCATGTGGCTCTAAAGCGAATGTGCCCACGACGTGGAACGGAAACGGAATCAATAGCACGGCACCTAACACGGTCGCCAAAAGAGCCAGCGTGGCATACATCGGTACTTTCTTCACTTTCTCAATCCTCCCCGGGGTATGGAAGAACTTAAACAATTTCCACAACGGCATAATCGCCAGGCTGTAAACCGAGGCCATGGCAATGAGTTGACCGACAATTTGTAAACCATAAGGCTTAAAAACCTGATTGAGAAACCAGAGAATCGAGAAGACGATCACCCAGCGATAGATAGATGCTGCAACGGTGTAAAGTGCAAAGAAACCCTGGTTGCGTTCTGGCAGAAAAGGATCCGGCGGAGGTTCAATTCCCAGGCACCAGTGCCCCAGTTTACGACTGAGGATAGCGCTCGATTTCTGCCTCAAGTTGGGGATCTCGGCGATGTCAGAAAGAATATAGTACCCGTCGTATCGGAGGAGAGGATTGGCATTAAAAAGAATCGTGCTGACGGAACTGATGAACATGACATTCAGAGACAGATAATGCAACAAGCCTGGTTCGGTGAACCACCAGATCAAAGTACAAATCGAAGCAATCACCACCTCGATGTACATGCCGGCTAGTCCGATCGCTGCCCGATGCCATTTGTTCGGTAACATCCAGGAATCGGACACATTGCAATACAGACAGGGGGTCAGCACCAGAAACATCACGCCCATCTCGTGGCATTCTCCACCAAAATGCTTGCAAGACAGTCCGTGTCCAAACTCATGAATGACTTTCGTGACACTTAAAGTAATCCCCAGCCACAACCAGTTCTCGCTGTCGAAGAACTGGTGGAAACCGGGCAATTTCCCTCGAAACACATCCCATTGCACGACGACGAGAGTCAGTGCAGTCAGCATCAAACACAGACAGAGCCAAACAATCGCCGGCGAAAACAACCAGCGGCAGGAGGGATACATCCAGGTCAGAATTCGATCAGGATCGATGCCTTTGAAACGGATCGCCAAAACATTCGTCCATTTCGCGAATAATTCTTTCCGTTTTCGTTCTTCACCCCGGTTCTTTAAAGCGGGACCCTGACCCATGACGTCGGAGATCACCAGGTTGCTGCGGTGCAACATTCCGACCAGACGGTCCAGTTCTTCGACGGTGATCTTCTGCGGTGGAAACTGGCGTTCAAAGCGACGCTTCACCTGATCGAGACTCGACTGGCCATCCAGCATCTTCAGAATGGCGTACTCTTCTTCCTGAAACCGAAAGTAGTTCAGTCCTACAGGATCCTTCACCACCCAGTAGACCCGCCCCTGATAACGCTGTTTTTCCGCCTTCAAATCGGCCCGCGTGCGCAGTCGCATCCTGCGACTCGAACTGGAAACCATACTTTCGGAAAGAGTAGCCATCAAACTGCCGAAGGACGAAAACGGGAGGCGCAACGCAAGTCCTTCCAACCGAGACCGCGGCTGGAATCAGAAAAGCCAGTGATCGATTCAATGGCCGTCCCTAAGCGACTGTCGAGATGGAGGTCACCACGGATGGGCAAACTTCCTGTCTCAGAATTCGGCTTGTTTATTTTCATCTTATCGAAGGGAAATTTCCATTTCGGCGTCCATCCCGGGACGCATCACCCACGAACCGTTAACCTGCTTGTTTTCGACTTCGGATCGGACCAGAAAATTGCCTTTCGCTTGGATGATCGGACTCACGAACACGATCTTGCCAGAAAACTCCGCGTGCCTGCCTTGTGCCAGTTTCACACGGACGGTGACTGGCTTGCCTTCAATTTGGAAAGGATCAAAATTCGCTGAATTCAAGAATCCCTCCACTCGCAAACGGTCCATCCGCACAACACGCATCACAACATCTCCGGCCTGAACCCACTCACCCTTATCACGAAAGACCTCGACCACCAGTCCATCAACATCTGACAAGAGTCGGCGACGGCGAATCTCCTCGTCCGCCGAATCGACGTCAGCTTGATGTACATCCGCATTCATCTGAGCCACTTTCATTTCCATCTCATTTTTTTTGATCAGCAGCCTCGACTCTTTCACCTGCAATTTGAGACGGCGAATCGTTGCATCCGCGACGGTTCCTGGCACCTTTTCCGTAGCTTCTTTGTGTTCCAGATATTCCGCTTTAGCTACCTCGCTGCTGGCCCGGGCGTAAATGACCGGAATTTCATCCCGAGCCTGAGTGAGGGCGGCAAGCAACTGGATCTCGGCAGCTCGCTTCTTCAATTGGGGCTCCCGGTCATCGACCTGGGCAACTTGGTCGCCAGTGCGAACCTGGTCACCTTCACGCACGTCGACCATGGTCAGCTTTCCCGGGGCAAGTGATGAGACCTCAATATCTTTGTCAAGCGACACCAGCGCGCGCTCAATACGGGCATGGCTCGAGTATTCCGGCTCGATCGTCCGTTCAGAATTTGCCATGAGAGCCAAGAGCGCCACAATCAATGTCTTTGTCGTGACCATGAATGAGTCTCCTTTGCTCAAAACCAGAAGAGAATGTTAGTGTGTACCCAAGAAATCAGGTCGTGCAACCACACGAAACCAATGCACTTTCGTCCACAGGACAACTTTGCTGTGACTGTGGTACCTGGCAATAATCCCTCTCGGGGAAGGTCGTTTTTTTGAATGGCAACCCGTATCAACACCGTGTTCCCCGCTTCCGGATCAACATCGGCGGCACCATGAATTTCGGCAACTGTGCCTTCATAGTGCGTTCCCGGATCCGTCGCCAAGATATAGGAAGCTTTCAAAGTGTCTCCCGCCTCAAGATTATTCCATTCACGACGGACGTACCCCATCCTGCTTTCCGGCATCCGCAACAACAACTCCCATTTTCCATCCGGGTCCACGACCGTCATTAAAACCTGACCAATATTGACAGAGCGTCGCATCAGTCGCTCTTCGGGCTTCCAGCTGATCATCAGCCCATCGATGGGGCTTTTTACCAAGAGATCGTCTTGCTTCTGCTTGTAGAGTTTGATTTGCAAAACGAAGCTAGCCAGTTTTTTCTCGATGCGGTCGAGTTCTCCGCTCAAACGGTTTCTTTCGTCCTGGGTCAGACGCTGGGGCTGCAGGAGACGACGTTCAATCGACATTTTGTCAGCTCTCACTTCATCCCGTTCCCCGATGAGCGCTTCGAGTTCCGCATCAATCTGAATATTCTGCAACCTGGCGAGTACCTGGTCCTTTTTCACCTCGCTCAGATGTTCCACCTTCACTTCCTCGACCTTACCGTTGTCGGTCGCAAACACCTCGCGGCGAATTTCCGGTTGCAACTCGCCACGAGCTTTCAGATCGAAGTCGGCCGGGATCAGGACGAGCGACGAAAGGACCGTCACCACGGCGATTAAAATCGAAATGGTTTTGGGAAGCGTGCGACCCTTAATCACCCAGCTTGCCTTGCCCAGTGCGCGCCACACGGGCATCAAGAACAAACCGTTGTGCTCCTCCGCATTGGCTAACGCACTGCTGCTATGTTCGACAACCACATCCACGCGCTGCCGCATGGATGGGTTGACGCGGTTGTCTTCGATATTTTCAACGAGCAGCATTCCCACGACCTCCGGAGGACTTCTGCGTTTTCCCGGAGCGAGTGGGGTAGGGTCTTCCGGTTGCTTCAGTGGCAAAGCAGCGATCATTTTGGAGTGCGACTGATCGATGTAAGTCTGTAACGCATCCTCGATCTGGGGCGGCATGTCTTCGGAACTTCCCGTATACCAGGTAGGCTCACGAGACTTGGCCACCACCGTTGCCAGATTCCCCAGATCACGAATGGTCGAAGCACGAGGGTCCACATTGTCTGACCCGCTCACTGCCACTACTCGATACTTGTTTCCATGACGGCGGGCCACACTGACTCGATCGCATTCAATCAAACGTCGAGCCTCGTTGGCAATCGTGTAGGTCGCGTCCTTGGGATCCAAACTGGCATGAACGGCACTGATAAATTTTTCCAACTTCTGCCAGAGGGTCTGGCGGTCGGAAAAATTCCGCAGTTCCCGACTCTTCAGGTAGTCGCCAACAATCTCGCACATTTCAACGACAAACCGCAAATAACCACGTTGAGTCGCGGGACCCGCTCCGGGCCGCTGAAAGATCTCAACAGCCCCCTTCACGTTCTGATCGATTTTGACAGCCCCCAGTAACAAGAGATAATCGGTAGGGTTTCCTGCCTCCCCGTCGTCCACTGATCCCGAATGTGGTGCCATCATCAGGGGTTTCCCGCTGGTGATCACCTTTTTCAAAAGCAAGGCATGTTGCGTCTGGTGATCATCTCGCTCAACCAAACCGGTTTTTTGGAGACCAATCTGATATTGGAGTTCAAACCGCTCCTCATCGTCCACCATCCAGATGGCACCCCCATCGGCAGCCAGGGAGGAAACAACGCGGCCCAAAAATCCCTCAAAGAAATCATTCAGGGGTATGTCGGATTGCGCCAACTGGGAGATCTCTCGCACTAAAGTGCGAATCTGCTGTTTGGTCTGTTCCACCAAACGTTCTTCGGACGCCGCATCCCGCGGGTCCTGTGCAGACGAAGAGCTACCCGACGGGGCGGGTTCCGACTGGCGAGCATCCTCGGACTGGGAGTCTCCATTTTGTTGATCCGACCGTTCCTCGTCAGTCTCTGTTGACGGCGGTTTGTTGGAGTCTTCGCTGGTCATACGGCACGTGAGAAAAAAGAAATTTTGACTAAGGGCCACCTGACACTCGCCAAGCAATTATAGCAGCTAGCAGAGATCCGGCGACGAGGCAAACAGGACTAGCAGTCAAGTTCCCGCCAGTTTCTTTAGAGAAACGGTAATCGGAAGACTCGTGATTCATCCTTGCAGGAGTTGACTATATTCATTTTCGACAGATTGGGGTGATCCACAACGTTAAAACCCGGAGGTTTCCAGTTGATCCTCAACTCGTGCCAGGCGGAGGCCCCTCTCGGTCCGAACCTGAAACATGCTTGTAACCGTTCCAATCTGGCATGACACCCTCTGACTTCCGACCACGTGGCAGCGTGAACCGTGCAGGCATACTGAAGACATCCCCCTGCGGCCTAGAATCCCCGCCTTTCAGACACTAGGATGGTGGAACAGAAAAGTTACAATCGTGGCATACTGCTTAAAGTTTTGCTGAACTTTGGCCGGGTCAAAGAGGAACCACGTTATGTTCGATCGATGGACTACCAGCCATCGCCAACTTCTGACGCCCCTTCTTTCTGCAGCCTCGCTGCTGGCCATCGGAATACTTGGTGGCTGTTTAGTCACCAGGTGGACACAACCGCCCCTAATGCTCGTACCGGAAATCCCTGTTCAAGCAACCGGCGCTGCGCACAGCGATACAATCGCAGCCGCCACTGGACCAATTGACGACAAAGTCGAGGGCCTCTTTACTCTGGACTTTTTAACAGGCGAACTCCAATGTGCCGTGCTCTACACGTACGGACCCAATATAAACACCTTTGGAGGAATCTACCGAACCAACGTGGTGGAAGACATGCAAATCGAGGCGACCAAAAAGCCGAACTATTTGTTGCTTACTGGTTTTGCTGACTACGCGCGGGGTGGAAGAAGTGGCGGCAATCGGGTGGGAGCAAGTGTGGTATACGTTGTCGATGCTAACACGGGTAACTTCGCCGCCTACGGTGTGCCGTGGAATCCAAATATGGTCTCTCGGGGAACCCCCCAAGGGGGTCCGCTGATTCCGATTAATAAAGGACTCTCCCGTTTGGCACCCATCCGGGAGTAACAGAAGGGCGCGCGGTATGAAACTGATCTTCAATGATGAAACCAGTGAAGTTCCCGAGAAGACAACCATCACCCAGTTACTGGAACAATTACAGCTCGTGTCTCAACACGTTGCCGTCGAGGTCAACTACCAGTTAGTGCCGCGTAGTGAACACAAACAACATACGCTTCAAGACGGCGACCGACTGGAAATCGTTACTCTGGTAGGTGGAGGATAAACATGCCGACAGCAGATGTACTGGCCGACGACCGGCTCGAAGTAGGAACACACGTACTCGCTTCCCGGCTGATCGTCGGAACAGGAAAATACTCCAGTTACGAGCTGATGGCTGAATCACTGGAACTTTCCGGTACGGATTGCATCACGGTTGCCGTACGCCGTGAGAGACTCTACGACAAGGCGGGCAACAACATTCTCGATTTCATCGATACGGACCGCTACACACTTCTTCCCAATACGGCCGGTTGTTTTACGGCCGCTGATGCCATCCGCGTGGCTCGACTGGGCCGCGAGATCCTGCTGGGACTGGAAAACCCCGGGGCCGATTGGGTCAAGCTCGAAGTGTTGGCGGATCAACGCACACTGCTGCCCGATCCGATTGGCACCCTGGAAGCTACGCGAGCGCTGGTGGAGGAAGGATTTCAAGTCTTGTGCTACACCAGCGACGACCCGGTCCTGGCCAAACAACTTAAACTTGCCGGTGCAACGGCCGTCATGCCTGCGGGAAGTCCCATTGGCTCGGGCCAGGGGATCCTGAATGCAAACAACCTGCGAATCTGCCTGGAATATTTAAAAGAAGATGATCCCAATTATCCCGTGATTGTTGACGCGGGCGTGGGTACCGCCA
>CAUZBP010000112.1:0-14131 GCA_963578105.1 Planctomycetota bacterium | reverse complement strand
AAGCGGAGGTTGGAACGCTGTTCATCGCCAAAGGCAGCCCTTGGGAGAATGGCTATGTCGAGTCGGCGGGCGGCAAGCTACGCGACGAACTCTTGAATCGAGAGTTGTTCTTGAGCTTGGAGGAGGCGTGCTGGGTGACCGACCGTTGGCGACTGGATTACAACCACTACCGCATCCACAGTGCATTGAACTATCAGACCCCCGCCGCGTATGCGGCTCCCCTGTGTTCTTCCAGCTTCGGCTACGCCTCAGCCTCCAGAACACAGTCACATTAACTAACCCCCATTCTCTCACTCAGACTGGTACAAAGATGGGGGGGTGGTCAAAACATCATCAACAACTTTTCTATGTTTTAAGCTTCAGACAGAACCGCTTATGCTGCTCTTGTTATGGGGCTTGAGGTGTTGTTGATTATTTCCAGACCGCTGGAATTTGGATTCGTGAGTGTTGAAGCATTTTCTTCCACAAATTGCTGGAAGGTGGGACCCCAATGTTGCATACCCTCTTTTCTTCCCATTGATTGATGACTGTTGCTGTCAGACACGGAAAAGGTCAAAGCAGCGCCAGTGAGAATTCCAGACCAGCCAAAGCCATATTTGGCGATCCAGTTCTCCCTTGCAATCAACAGCGTGTGCCCGGCATATGCTTCGAATTGATGTTCAAAAACCCGTGACTTAACTTTCCGCCGAAAGTACCACCATTTGCGAGTGATATCTGGTAAGTCTCCACCAACAGCAAGAATAAATTTCGCATAAGGACGCAACACTAATTCCCGAATACAACGCACACCAACACGTTGCAAAGTCTTTTGTGGATGGAGCACCCGGTTGATATGTTCTTGACGGATTCGTAATGGTTGCGTGTTATCAATCGTTTGTCCTTGGTTTGGATCAGCTTTGGCCGCTTTCCACACCACAGGGGGTTCCACCATGGCCAGGCGAACGTCGTTGCAAGTATTTGAAAGTCGCTTTGCAATTTCCATGCTGATCAATCCGCCGATCGAATACCCCGCAACGACCACAGTTCGATGCTGATCGGGTTTGTCGAGACTCTCGATTATACTTTCAGCAATCAAGGCGACCGATGGGACTTCTGGATCGTTGTACAGGAAATCCAGCTTCCTCCATGCAGTGATAGCATTTGGTGGGGTGAAAGCGGCGAGTTGCTTCCCAAAGTTCATTCCACCTACGATTACAACCAATGGTTGCATCGACTCTGGGGGAACGCCGTTTCCCTGCATTTCCTGTGCTTGGTCGAGACTCTCGGTTTGTGACAGATGGCTAGAGAGACTCTCGATTGAGTCGTGATCCCAGATTGCGTCCGCCGAGACTTCTCGATTAATGAAGTCTGACAGTTCGCCGGCTATGGACAGCAGCTTGAGTGAATCCATACCAAGACTCATCAGCGGACTATCCGTTTTTACTTCAACCTCCGGTACTCCGAGTTCTTTCGCAAGGCGGCATACCATCCAATTACGGATTTCACTCGCATGCATTTGTTCCTCGACTCAGTTAGCTTTGATTGCGAATTTCGTGAAACATCGCGGCGCATTTTTTTCGTTGTTTTTTTCCACTTAGCGTTCGCGGCAATTCACCTGGACGCACGATGTAAAGATCGTGTAATGAAACTTGTGCTTGCTTTGCAATTTCAATCCGAACAGCGCTCTCTATCTCGTCTTGACGGATCTTGTTGACCTTGATCTTCATCTCAATTGCAACGACCAACCGTTCTTCGGTGTCGATATAAGTTGAAAATGCGATTGACCGCCCGCTTCGGATGCTGTCGTGGGATTCTTCCACAATCTTCTCGATGTCATCAGGGAAAACATTTCGTCCGGCAAGAATAATCATGTCTTTTTTCCTGCCTGTGACAAATAGCTCATCGTTGTAGATGAATCCCAGATCGCCTGTTCGGAAGTACGGGATGCCGTGAAGTCGCACCTCGGTGTCATGCGGTTTGGTTTCCATTTTGTCGCGATCAATGAGGTAGCCTGGCGTTACAGAAGAGCCATGAACACAAATTTCTCCAATGTTACCCGGTGGCAATGCCTCGGATTCGTCTGATTTGATGATGGCGACCTTTGTTGTTCTTGTGGCCGTGCCACAACTCACCAATCCAGAGTTACCGCGACTGTCCGTACTCCGGTCATGGATTTGTCCATTTTTATCAAGCCTTTTAACGACGAGTCTTGCATTCGACCGACGTGATGTGACCATCAAGGTGCATTCTGCCATTCCATAGCAGGGCAGCAGTGAGTTGGCAGAGAATCCACATGCGTCAAAAGTGCGACAAAAAAGATCAATTGTTTCGGCGTCGACACGTTCAGCACCGTTGAAGAGGGCCACCACCGAACTGAGATTCAGCTTTTCTCTCCGTGCTTTAGAAATCCGTTGCGTACATAAATAAAAAGCGAAGTTGGGTGCGGCGGAGATTGTGCCGCGGTATTTCGTGATCGATTCCAGCCAAAGGTAAGGACGCATGACAAATGTGCTCGGCTGCATAAAAACGAATGGGAAGCCCATTAAAACAGGCAGGCAAAGGAGTCCAACCAAACCCATGTCGTGAGTGAAAGGTACCCAACCAACGACCACATGCTGTAAACCTGTGCCGGCGATATCAGCGATGTCATGACAATTGCTGATCACGTTTTCATGAGTCACAACCACACCCTTGGGCTTGGAGGTTGAGCCAGACGTGTATTGGAGGTGGGAAATGTGTGATGGGTGGTAGGTTGTCAAATATTCGCCAGCTGCTGTTTTCTCTGTTAGAAAATCAATGTCGATTATCGGTACACCCTGAAATACGCATGGCGTGCGGTTTCTGTCAGAAAAGACAGTTTTTAGTGTTGCTTCGCTGCTGATGATTGCTGCTGGTCGAGCATCACGGATTACCCCTTGAAGTCGGTCCTGGGTGTTGACTTTGCGTGTTGGTTCAAGGGGAATCGAAATAGCTCCCGCGCGAACGCAACCAAGGTAGGCATATACGAATGCAGGATGATTTGGCAGGAGGATAATGATGCTTTTGTCGACAAGTCCCTGTTTTTGGAGTGATGCCCCCACTCGTTCACAGGTTGCTAGAAGATCCGAATAGTTGATTACTTTCGTCTCATTTCCAGCACTATCCAAATAACGAAACGCGACTTCATCCGGTTTTGTGAGAGCATGCTGTTGCAATGCATCCACAATGTTTGCTGGTTTAGGAAGTCTAGGCTGGGTTGGAGATTCATGCATGCGATGTCTACTCTTGCTTGTTATGAATCATCTCGATGTGAAAGCTTTGCTCGCATCCCACCACGGATCCTGAGACTGCCTTGCCCAACTGGCATTTTAGGATACTCATCGCCGATTAACTCGATTCGATGAGCCTGATAGATTGTTGCGATTACTGTGAGTATTTCGGCGTAAGCAAAATGCTTGCCTATGCAGATATGTCGACTAGAAGATCCGAATAGTTGATTACTTCCGTCTCATTTCCAGCACTATCCAAATAACGAAACGCGACTTCATCCGGTTTTGTGAGAGCATGTTGTTGCAATGCATCCACAATGTTTGCTGGTTTAGAAAGTCTAGGCTGGGTTGGAGATTCATGCATGCGATGTCTACTCTTGCTTGTTATGAATCATCTCGATGTGAAAGCTTTGCTCGCATCCCACCACGGATCCTGAGACTGCCTTGCCCAACTGGCATTTTAGGATACTCATCGCCGATTAACTCGATTCGATGAGCCTGATAGATTGTTGCGATTACTGTAAGTATTTCGGCGTAAGCAAAATGCTTGCCTATGCAGATATGTCGAGATGCAAAGAAAGGCATATAACTGTACATTGGCAGTGATTCTTTTTTGACAGTGAAACGTGACGGATCAAACTCCTCTACGCGTTCCCAGTAGTCAGAGCGGCGGTGTAGGAAATACGGGCTGATGAGAACGCTTTGCCCTTTCTGGATTTGGATTCCATGCAGATCGATATCACAAGCTGCAACTCTTGAGACGAGCCAAATGGGTGGGTAGAGTCGGAGGGTTTCATCGAGCACGCGACTCAGGTATCTCAATTGGGGCAAGTGTTCTGCACGGCAAGCTTGACCGCAAAGTACCGAGTCGACCTCTCGCACAATGTTTTCTTCAATTTCTGGACGGCTGGCGATCTCTGTTATCATCCAAGATAATGAGACCGATGTTGTTTCATGCCCGGCAATGAGCATTGTGATTATTTCGTTTCGCAAATAGGTCACCGAGGAATATCCCTCGTCTTCGTTGATACCCTTTTCCTGCAAAAGCTGGATGAGGTTCCCTGTATCGTGAACCTGTGAAGCTAACGCGATATTGTCTGCTGTCTGGTTAACGTAATTCTGTGCATCGTTGATCTTTTTATTATCACCTGGTCGAATGGGAAGACTGTGATTGAATACCGATGCGTTCTGTATTTTTGCGATGCGATTGAGTAGCATGCTGAACGCATTACAGAATTTTTTGTCGACGACTTGGTTGAACAAAGATTCGCTAACAATAGCAAGGGTCAGTTGGTCTAGCTCTCTCTCAAAATCCAACACATTGGATGTTTGTGCCCAGCGTTCCAGCCCTGCTAAACACTGGCGGTGAAAGATCGACGAATAGTCCGCGGTTTTTTTTTCAGTAAATACTGGGAGTGCAACCTGGCGCTGCCTCGCCCAGAAACTACCCTCGCTTGTTAAGATGGTCTCGCCGGTAACCGTTTTTAATAATTCATTGCGTACGACGTCTTTGTTCAAAATTGCTGATTTAATCAGCGCCGGATGATTAACAAAAACGAAGCGGTTGACGCGTGACTTAAAACAGAAGGCATCTGGATGCTGACGTGCCGCCGCGCCGAGGAACGACAATGGATCACAGCCGTTGGTCGGGGCAGGAACAGCAGGAGCTGTCCACTCTTGGTTTGATTTCATTTTTATTATGTGAATTCGACAGTGAGTAATCGGCCATCAATGGGTGGGTCATAGCGAAGCTGATGCTTCACTTCAATGTTATTGATTCAGTATTAGCGGTTCACCTGAAGTTCATCGTAATGCCATTACCTGCTTTCCAACCAGGGTGAATTTGGGATGGAAGCTCAACTCGTAATCAACTCCATGGGGAGACACAGAAAGCGAGTTCAGCGACGCATGGTTTCAACGATTTTGATTTTGTGTGCTTCTCGCATTTGTATTTTTTACTATTGGATAACAAATCCGACTGATAGCCGTTTTGAACCGACGGCAGGTGACCGATGAGGACTTCAAAAAAGCAACGCAGAAATACGACGCAGCAGGCGCACGCAGAGGGTAGAATCGGCTCGCAAGACCCCACTGGCCGTAGGCAGCAAGCCCCTGTTTTTCCAGAGGATGCGTCATCCTGCCACGTCTTGCAAAACCAACCAGTGGCCGAGGGGGGACTCGAACCCCCACGCCGGTTACCCGGCACCGGATTTTAAGTCCGGAGCGTCTGCCAATTCCGCCACTCGGCCGAGCGGATGATACCCTTTGCTGATTCGCAACTTGCTGGGATTGGGGATTATCGCATTGCAAGATGCGACGTCGTGTCATGGTTTGCTGCCGGCGGTCGTTACACAAGTGGGTACCGATTGGTCTGGTCCATGACGCTTGGTCCGGCTGTTCTTGACGGGCTTTTTTCCTCGATCAAGTTGCGGTGTGGTGCCAGCGACCGGGGCCGATCCTAGGCGGTTTGCTTTGAACTTTGTGTACCGGCAACCACCCGATTAATCGCATTGAGGAACGCCAGCGCACTGGCTTCGACAGTATCGGTCGACACGCCCCGCCCACGATAGACACGACCCTGGTATTCGACTTCTACGGTGGATTCCCCTTGAGCGTCTTTTCCTCGTGTTACGCTATGGACGCGGAAATCACGGACGACCACGGGTGTATCGGTGATCTTTTCGATTGCCAGGAAAATCGCGTCGAGCGGACCGCCGCCACTGGTGAGGGTTATGGTCTTTTCTTCTTCACTCCGTTTCAGCGTGACCGAGACCGACGGGGTTTGCCCGCCGGTTGTATTCACGGCATAGGAGATCAATTGCCACTGGTCATCAACGATGTTCATGCGTTTTTCGATCAGGGCAGCAATATCTGCATCGTAGACTTCCTTCTTTTTGTCGGCGAGCAGCTTGAACTCTTCGAAGACCTCTTGCAAGTATTCGCCGCTGAGATGGTATCCGAGTGCGGTAGCCCGATTCGCCAGGGCAGCCCGCCCACTGTGCTTGCCAAGTACCAGGTCGGTTTTGGTGAACCCGACATCCTCCGGGCGCATAATCTCATAGGTCGTGCGTTCCTTAAGCATCCCATCCTGGTGGATCCCGGCTTCGTGAGCAAATGCGTTACGTCCGACAATTGCTTTGTTGCGTTGGACGTGGAGCCCGGTGATATTCGAAACGAGTCGGCTGGTGGGGACAAGTCTTGGCGATTGAATCTGGGTGTCGGCCTGGTAATGGTCACCGCGGACGCGCAAGGCCATGACGACCTCTTCGAGCGAGCAGTTGCCAGCCCGCTCACCGATGCCGTTAATTGTGCATTCAATCTGACCGGCACCATTTTCGACAGCGGTCAGGCTATTGGCGACGGCCAGGCCCAGATCGTTGTGGCAATGCACGCTGATGACTACCTGATCGATATTGGGAACCCGGTTGACCAGATTCGTAATCACTTTTCCGAAATGAGCTGGCGTGGCGTAACCGACCGTATCGGGAATATTGACGGTCGTCGCTCCAGCGCTGATGGCTGCCTCGACAACGCGACAGAGGAAGTCACTTTCGGTGCGGGCGGCGTCTTCAGGAGAAAACTCAATATCATCGCAATACCCTTTAGCTCGTTTCACTCCCTCGACAGCCCGCTTGATGATTTCATCTTTATCCATCCGCAATTTGAATTCACGGTGAATGGCACTGGTTGCCAGGAAAACGTGAATCCGCGTATCGGAGCTGGTCTTGAGGGCCTCCCATGCCCGATCGATATCCTTGGGATGGCAGCGGGCAAGGCCACAGATGGTCGCGCCATGGACAGTTCGACTGATTTCACGAACCGCTTCGAAATCGCCAACCGATGTGATTGGAAATCCCGCTTCAATCACGTCGACCCCCAAGTCAACAAGCGCCTGGGCGACTTCGATTTTTTCATCCAGATTCATGCTGCAGCCAGGAGATTGCTCGCCGTCACGCAGCGTGGTATCAAAAATGACGATCTGTCGTGAATCGGTTGAGGGCGACATGACAGTAGGTTCCCCAGGAAGTCAGGGGCGATGCATCTTGAGTGGGTCGGTAATGAATGGTCGGTTGAAAAAGTCTCGTGCGCCAAATTGTGGGACAAAAAAACCCTGAGGCGGTCGACCTCAGGGTTATATGGTGACAACAAGCAGCCTGTCTACACAAACCCTAAGGCCCTCACGGGGTAGGCGATAGTAACAACAGGTGGTTCAGGGTGCTGTTGAACATGGTTGGACGTGGTTGCCGATAAGCGGGAAACTCTCTCCTTCTCTCTCCAAATCTAGGTGACATGCTAGCATGCGTCAAGGTTCGGTTTCGGAGGCAACTTCGTGAGTGACCGCCTGGAGGGGTATGCAGATCCCACTTATGGAGGAACCGGGTCCGAGCCAGCGACTTGATTTGACGAGCCTGACCAGATTGCCAAGGCACCGTTCCGAAGTCGGTGGGCGGCCGTTTTGAGGGGTTCCTTTTACCTGCTGCCAGTCTATGCGCGGATCTATCCGAATCGCAGCGAAACTGCCGATCAGGGCCATTGTCCCAAGTGTGGCAGGGGTAAGCGGTGGTTGATCGATCGTGCTGGTACAAGCGGTCGATTTTTCAGTGCAGGCTAGCAATGCTGGCGACGATTTAGATTTCACCTCCGCTGCAGGCGACGGCTCTGTAAGTCGGTGGCCAGCGATTTACAGGGCGTCGGTGTCAAATGTGTTGTCCCACGGCGGCAATTCTTCTATCATCCCTGCCCTCCATTTGCTCTGTTCCTGCTTGGAACGGTTCTCAGATCTTTGCCTCCTACAGGTCGGCTGATGCTACTTGACTTCGAAGTGCAACGCTGCACGCGTCGATGTGTGACCAGTGGGCGAAAACTCGACCCGGGGGAGACGTTCTATTCGGTGTTGCAAATCGACGGGGCGCAGGTGGTGCGCACCGACTACGCAGTCGAGGTATGGCGGGACCCGCCCGATGAGGCCTTTGCCTGGTGGAAATCGCGTGTTCCTGAGTCGGACTCCACGAAGCCGAAACTGGCTCCCAATGAAGTTTTGTTGGAGTTGTTCGACCAACTCGGGCAGCAACCCGATGCAACGGACATGCGGTATATTCTGGCGTTGCTCTTAATCCGGCGTCGCCTGTTACGTCACGATGAGCAGGTCTGTGGTTCGGACGAGGATGGCGGCAGGAACCTGGTGCTCTATTGTCCCAGTCGCGAGGAAACCTACCGGGTGCCCGAAGTCGAGCTGGATAAGACAAGGGTCGAGCGGATCCAGGTGGAATTGGGCGGGCTCTTGTACGCCGACACAAGCTGAGGATAAGGGATGCTGAATTCGCTTCGTTCCCGACAGCAGAGCCTGTTTCGCCTTTGTACCACCGTAGGGCTGGTATGTGCCTCTGGGGCAACGTGCCAAAGGAATTGGCCCGATCCGTTTGGTGCGACAATTCCAGCCGCCCCTGAAGTGTTGGCTCAAGGCGCACAACTTCAACAGGTTGTTGGGGCGATCAATCAAAACACGGCTCGAGTTCATTCATTGATGGCACCGAATGCCTTGATTACGATACCCCACTCGACCTTCTTGCCACCCTTGCGGGGCAACCTGGCCCTGGAAAAGCCACAGCGGTTTCGACTGACTGCCGGGACAGGATTGACAGGGCAGGAAGTCGATTTGGGCATCAATGATGACCGCTTCTGGTTGTGGATACGACGCAGCGATCCCCCCGGCGTTTATTTCTGTCGACATGACCAGTTTGCAGGCAGCGCTGCCTGTCGGGTGATGCCCATCGAACCGCGGTGGCTTCAATCGGCACTTGGACTCGTCGAGCTTGATTCGTCGCAGGTCTACAGCGGGCCGATTCCGCGGGGCGATGGCACGGTCGAATTGCGCACGTATCTGCCGTCGGCCAACGGAACGTTGCAGCGTGTGTTGGTGATTGATGCCAAACGGGCCTGGGTGAAAGAACAGCATATTTATGATCCAACGGGTACTACACTTATCGCCAGCACGGTTGCTACGTCACATCGTTACTACCCTATCGAGCAGGTTTCTCTACCGGAGCGAGTTGCTATTCGTTTACCCCCCTCGCAACTGGCATTCACGATCGACCTCGGACAGCTACAAATCAACCGCTTGCCGGCTAATTCAGCACAGCTTTGGACGATGCCTGCATTTGATGGCTACCAGCAATTCGATTTGGGGACTACTTCGCTAAACATGCCTTTACCCATGGGTCGTTTATCTGCGCCTGGGCGTTCTTCGCTGACAGCCAACTCGCCTGCTGGCAAAGCGTATGGACAGCTTGCGGTCCCAGTCCATGCGTCGCTATCCCAGCGCCGACCGTTCGCACGCTTGTTCGGAAGGCAAAGTGTGAATGCGCCCCAGCAACGCGCACCAATTTGGCAGCGTTGGCAGAACCGGGAAGCAGTGGCGGCATCGAACATTCAGCCGGCCAGTTTCCTGACTCCGGCCGGGCCCAATCAGCAGGGCAACCGACCTTGAGAATCGGTCCGAACTGGCTGCCGGGAGTCGCCCGACCGGTGTAACGCAAGTTCAAGCATTGCCGGGGGTTTCGGCCTGATTCCCCATCTTCGCTCGTGCCCGGCTGAGTAATGGTCCCACACTATTGATAGGCATCCCAACCGATCGGCTGATGTCTTGATAGCTGAGTCCTTCCAGGTGATACATCCGTACGACTTTTGCCTCGTCTCCCTCGAGTCGATTCATTAATTGTTCCACCTGTTCCCGATCACTTATTCGCTGCTCAAATTCGTCATTTTCGACAGCTTCACGTACCAATTCGGCCAAAGGTGTTACTGAGTGCCCATCGACCAGTTTCCGCACGACAACTCGGCGGGCAATGACTGTCAAATAGGTTGCTAACGAACTCTCCTGCCGAAAGTGCCTGAGGACAGCCAATTTATTGTCGATGATTGTCAGGAAGACTTCAGCGGCAAGGTCTTCACGATCTGCTGCCGATAGCCGAATCGAACGACACTGGGCCGTGTGATTGATCACATGGATTACCAGACCCATAAAGCGATCGACGAAGTCTTCCCAAGCCCCTGGTTTGCTTCCCAGGCACCGGTCGAGCAGGTTGCGATCGAGGTCTGAAAGAGCCACTTAAACTTATTCCTTTTTGACGAGGCCACCGGCCAGCATTGAGTTTTCAAGGTGAAAGAGGGGAATGCTGTCGTATCGGGGTTTTGCCGCCCGCACTGGCCCACCCAACCGCGATCCTTCCTGGAAGCGGTGTTTCAAGTCCAAATTTAGCTGGAGATCGCCTTCTCTGACCCACGGTGCGGAGCTAAACCACAATCTGGTCGTGTTCCTCTGATTTTAGATACGCAAACCAAGACGAGCAAGGTTGAGTCTTCGGGCAAATACCTTGTAAAAACCGGAAAACACCGCGACTTGACACTCTTTACGAGCGGTACTAACATCTAGCGAAACGTGGCAGTTCAGCCCTTCTATAAGTGCTTCTGCCGCAACAACTTGACCCGATTTGGTGGAGCAAACTACTGGCCGTTGTGACGAACGGTCATTCGGTGCCCTGGCAAGGCGTGGTTGCTCCCAAAAAAAGTTTTAACGACAGATGGTGCAAAAGGAGAAGTTATGACCCACGTGGTTTGTGAACCCTGCTTTGGCTGCAAGTATACGGACTGCGTGGTCGTTTGTCCGGTCGAGTGTTTCTACGAAGGTGAAAAGATTCTTTACATTCATCCAGATGAGTGCATCGACTGCGAAGCCTGTGTACCCGAGTGCCCGGTCGAGGCGATTTTCCACGAGGACAATGTTCCTGAAGAGTGGGCCGACTTTACCGAATTGAACGCCGAAATGGCGTCACAGTGTGAAGTGATCACGGAGAAACAAGATCCGCTGACTGACTCCTAGCCTGCCTGTCAGTTATGGTCTTTCACAGCGGGTTTTCTCTTTTTAGCGGGTTTGGTTTGCGACCTTGCGGTGTTCCTCTTGTGTCGGTTGGTATCTGCCGTCGCGCACTGGAGGTGGTGCCGGGCGGGTATGCCACCCCAAATGAGCCGTCTCCAACGCGCCCGCAGAGGACATGTTCAGGCCACCAACAAGCGTGGTTCACTTCAGATCCACCGACCAGTAAGCGGAGTCTATGAAACTCTTCCAGCTGGCATATTTCGGATTGCCGAGCTTGATCGTCAAGAGAGGGCTTCGCTTGGGGCGGACTGGTTTGCAGACCAGTTTCAGTCCTGCTTCACCTGGCGTGCGCCCACCTTTGCGCACGTTACACTTCACGCATGAACAAACCAGATTTTCCCAGCGGGTTTCTCCCCCGCGGCAAGTCGGAATAACGTGGTCGAGACTCAATTCACTCGTTGGAAAACGCTTTCCGCAATACTGGCACCGGTTGGCATCGCGGGCAAAAATGTTTCGACGGTTCAAGCGGACGCGTTGCCTGGGAACGCGGTCATATTGAAGGAGGCGCAACACACGAGGTACTTGGATCTCAAAACTAACACTACGAATCCAGTCTTCATGAGGCTCTTTGAAGTCGGCTTTTAACTCACTGATTTCGCGCCATGATTGGAAGTTGTAGTTTGCATATTGACCATCTTCGATGTGAATCACCTCGGCCAAATCGCGGACGAGCAAGCCAAACGCCCGCCGCACATCAGCGACATGGATTGCCATATAGTGACGATTCAGAATGAGAACACTTGCACTTAATGCCGGGCTAAACGTAGCGGTCATCCGGTGGAACCTCTCTGGATGTGGGAATTTCAGGGCCGCTAACCCTAATCTTTCTTTGCAGGTTTGTTTCCGACGTCTTGCTTCCATTTCTCTGCACGGGCCATCTGTCACGGTGAACACGCCTGTTCGCCGGGCGGGTTCGTCGACACAGGCCGTGGATAGGAGGCGGGAGGGGAGAATTCCTAGGGCGTGGGTTGACCACACCCTGTTTGCAAAGGTTTATCCAAATGGCAGTCGTGCCATCGCCTGCTGACCACAAATTAAACGTACCCTCCACCTGTGGCTGATTATAACTGAGGGGGCAGGTCGCAACCACCCACCCGTTTTATCGAAATACCCTGGTCAAAACTTCCAATGGTACTTGTGGTTGTGTCGATGTGCTTGCTAACTCGACCCGCTTTCGCGTTTTTTATTTTGGCTGGCTGGCTGGCTGGCAGTGGCACTCGTAATAAGGGTGATCTGCAATTCGTGTGCCACTTTTGTGCGGAAGGGCTGCCTTGGGGAGGCTGACACGGTGGGCGAGGTCCAGTCAGGCGTCGAAGATGCTGGAGCCCCCAGAAATAAATTGATCAGAAAATAGGTTACCCTGGGTTGCCCAGCGTGCGCTATTGTCATTACTATGAAGTGTGCTGGAGTTGTAGCTACGTAATGGGTACTTGGATCGTACCATTTTCTTGAGGTTGAGGAGAACGTAGCAAGTCTTCGTTCAGGGAGACGCCCGTAGAATCCGTCAAGTAAGGAGAGCTATGATTCATTACACTTGCGATTACTGTAAGCGGCAACTCGACTCGGAGAATGATTTACGATACGTGGTTCGCATGGAAGTCTACACCGCGATCGATGAATTGGATGATATAAGCGATGCAGACCGCGACCACTTGCAAGAGATTCAGGATATCCTGGAAGGCATTGAAGTCGATGGTGACGAGCAAATCAATGAAGACTTGTATCAGCAACTCCGCTTTGATCTTTGTTGCGAATGTCGCAAGCGATTTCTGCGCGACCCGATCGGTCGTCGCCTTACTGCACATTTCAATTTCAGTGAGAATTAATTGCGGTTTGGCTTCATGGCCTTGTTGGTCTGCGGGAGGTACCTCGCGGCACGGCGCGGTGGTGACTGGCGGGTAAGACAGGAGGGTCTCCCACTGGCCAATGTGCGGTTTTTCCCAACCGACTAGAGAGCACCGCCCGGTATGCTTCTCCCGCCGCGACTGTCGTCAAAGCAACTTGCCGAATTGAGTCACCGACTCAGTATTGAACTCGCTGCCGGTATCGACATCCGTCGGATTTGGACCCGCGAGGCTGAGCGTGTTCCATTCAGGATGCGGGCCCAGTTCGCTAGCGTTCGGACCGCGGTCGCCACGGGTGACAGTCTCTCGGTTGGGCTGGCACATACCGGCCACCTCTTTCCTCCAATGTTCCTGGAAATGGTTCATGTCGGTGAGCAGACAGGCACGTTGGCGGAGGTGTTTCAGCGGTTAGCCCGCCACTATCGGCACCAGGTTCAGATGCGTCGGACGTTTCTGAGTTTGATCTCGTGGCCAATGGCCCAGCTGGGCATCACCATCTGCGTCATTGGCATCGTGATTTGGATTCTGGGAATCATCACGGGACAGAACCGGGGACAGCCGATAGACATTCTCGGGTTTGGGCTGATTGGTTCCCGGGGCTTGATCATTTACACCAACTTCATGGTTTCGGTCGGTTTATGTTTAGCTGGTCTCGTAACAGCGGTCCGTCGGGGTATGTTATGGACCCGGCCGCTGCAGCGCTGGGCGTTACAAATTCCTGGCATTGGCCCGGCTCTCGAAAAGATTTGCCTGGCTCGCCTGACGTGGGCCATGCATCTAACGCTCAACGTGGAGATGGATCTCCGCCGCCTGATTCCGCTTGTTTTGCACATTGCCGGTAACGACCGCTACGTCCAGCAAACGGATACGATTGTCGCGGCCATTGTCGCTGGCGAGTCGATGCATGGGGCATTTCGCAGTACCGGTATTTTTCCCCAGCGATTTCTCGACGCACTTGAGGTTGGTGAAGAAAGTGGTCAAATCGTTGAAACCATGGAGCGACTCTCGGCCCAGTATCAAGAGGAAGCAGAGTCGGCCATGAAGACGATCAGTGTCATGTTGGGAACCGGCATCTGGATGTTGGTTGCCGCACTCATCATCATGATCATTTTTCGCATCTTTGG
>CAUZBP010000111.1:0-14142 GCA_963578105.1 Planctomycetota bacterium | reverse complement strand
AGTCAATTGGAGCTGTTCGAACACAAACCAGAATTGACCCGGCATAACGGACAACTCCCCCCGGCCGAGTTGCTCGCGGGATATCGCTCGGCGTTTATCAATCCCAACTCCGCTCTACTGGGTCCAAAGTTTTCCTTTGCCCCCCAGGGACAATCCGGTGTGGAATTGAGTGAAGTTCTTCCACATCTCTCCAAGATTGTCGACGACTTGTGCTTTGTCCGCTCGATGCACACCGATGCCATCAACCACGCGCCGGCACAGATTATGATGAACACCGGTGCTCAACAATTCGGTCGGCCCAGTTTCGGAGCCTGGACACTCTACGGGCTGGGCAGCGAAAGCGATGACTTGCCGGGCTATGTGGTATTATCGAGTGCCACGGGTACCAGCGGTGGCACCAGCAACCATGGCTCTGGTTTTCTTCCCACACCCTATGCCGGGGTTCCGTTTCGTGGCAGCGGTGATCCGATACTCTACTTATCCAATCCCGCAGGTTTCGACGTCGACGCACAGCGTGCATCGCTGGATAGCCTTCGCCGATTGAACGAACTGTCCCTGGCTGACATCAACGACCCGGAAATTGCCGCTCGCATCCAAAGCTACGAATCAGCGTATCGCCTACAGAGCAGCGCCCCGGAATTGATGGATCTGGCTCAAGAAGAACAATCCGTGCTCGACTTGTACGGAATCGAGGATGTCAAGAAATCCAACTATGCGAGAAACTGCCTGTTAGCACGGCGACTTTTGGAGCGCGGTGTACGATTCGTTCAACTCTTTCACGAAGCCTGGGACCAACACGGCAACCTTACCCAGGGAGTCCGCACCAATTGCGAGCGAACGGATCAGGCGACGACGGCACTGGTGCAAGATCTCAAGCAGCGAGGACTCCTTGAAGACACGGTCGTCATCTGGGGCGGGGAGTTCGGACGCACGCCCATGGTACAAGGTGGTGATGATGGTCGAGATCACCACAACCGTTGTTTTACAATCTGGTTGACGGGCGGTGGAATTAAAAAAGGGCACGTGCACGGAGAAACTGATGAACTAGGTTTCAACGTCTCCCGCGACCCGGTCCACGTCCACGATTTGAACGCCACCCTGCTTCACCTCCTGGGACTTGACCATACTCGCCTTACCTACCGCTTCCAGGGCCGTGATTTTCGCTTAACGGACGTGCACGGCAACGTGGTGCAAGATATCCTCGCCTGACTTGGCGGCGAAACCTCTGTAAGTGGTCAACCGGTCCACAGCTGAAGAGGGTACCGGTCAGGCGGGACTCCCGACCTACACGTCGTGCATGCATCATTCAAACCAAAAAGTGTTTGATACACGTGTGCCTTACTTGCACACTGATCCTGAAGACAAAATGGATGCATCAGGTAGGCCAAGGGTTCGCACCCGAAGTACAACCCCACCGGTGGTTCAGTCGTTTTTTTCAGCGAAAGGTTTCCGTGTCCGGTCATCGCTTTAAAAATAGAGCGGGTTTATTTACATTTGGAAAGCGAACTGCAAAATGGTAAGGGGTCGACCCGCATGGCGCAGAACGTTCTAATGCCCTCCCCACTGTCCCCGTCCTGGAAACTCATTGGAAGGAAACACTTTGGCCTGTCTGGGTGCCCACATGTCGATTGCCGGAGGTTATTACAAGGCGGTGGAAGCTGCGCACCGGTGCCAATGTGATTGTGTTCAAATTTTCACGAAGAACAACAATCAGTGGCGGGCCAAAAAAATCACAACCGAAGATGCCACCACATTCCAGGCACGACTGGCCGAACTTGAAATCAAGCACCCATTGTCACACAGTTCGTACTTGATCAACCTGGCCAGTCCCGACCCAAAACTCTGGAAACAATCCGTCGACGCTTTCATCGTGGAATTAGAGCGTGCCCATATCCTGGGAATCCCCTACGTGGTCTTGCATCCCGGAGCGTGGACAAGCAGTGACGAGGCGGCAGGAATCCGGCAAGTCGTGCGAGCACTTAACGAGGTGCACCAGCAGTTCCGCGACGAAAGCACACAATGTTTACTGGAAACCACAGCCGGACAAGGTACGACTCTTGGCTGGCGTTTCGAGCAACTGGCCGAAATATTGGACGGAGTTCGTGATCCGAACCGTTTAGGGGTCTGTTTCGACACCTGTCACGTTTTCGCCGCTGGATATCCGCTGGCGTCAGAAAAAGATTATCAGCAGACGATGCACGAATTCAATCGCCTGATCGGTGTGAAACGCATCAAAGCTTTTCATTTAAACGACAGTAAAAGAGAGTTAGGTTCGCGGGTGGACCGGCATGACCACATTGGGAAAGGAAAAATGGGAGTCACCCCTTTTCGTCACTTGATGTCTGATAGTCGCTTTCGCAACGTTCCCATGTATTTGGAAACCCCGAAAGGTGAAGAAAAAGGCAAAGAACTGGATGTGATCAATCTTCAAAAACTGCGGCGAATGGTTGGGGAAAAATAGACGACAGCCGTCCTTAAAAACTGTGAACCACTTTCCACATTCAATGGCAACGCGAGTGACTACTTCCTCTAAAAACAAGTTCGTGACAGTTCAAAGTCGGTCATTTTGTGAAAATAAGTTTGAGCACGGTCCCGTTGGCGCACGTACAATGTGGTAGGCGAGTGGTGGACCGATTGGGAAAGGTCACTGATACCGCTACCAGCAAGTCGTGAAGTCCTTGTTGGTTGACACGACTCACCAAATCATCGTTCCAGAAGAACAAACACCTTCAATGACGAACTATGGAAATCGCGTCTGAGTTTGTTCACAATTCGTTCCACATCTGGATGGAGATGGCTCCCTGGCTGCTACTTGGGCTGTTAGGTGCGGGCCTGATCAAAGTCTGGCTTCCTGCCGACAAGGTTTCCAGTTGGTTAGGTAAACCAGGAATCTTCTCGATCATCAAGGCAGCCCTCCTCGGTACACCTCTCCCCCTGTGTTCCTGCAGCGTGATTCCAGCCGCTATTCAGTTACGACGTGGCGGAGCTTCACGAGGAGCCACGGTTTCCTTCCTGGTTGCCACACCGGAAAACGGTGCCGATTCTCTCGCGATCTCGTACGCCATATTGGGACCGGTCATGACGGTCGCCAGATTGTGTTCCGCAGTTATCAGTGCCGTGATTACGGGCTTTCTTGCCGAGTTCGCTTCGGACGGTCAAGTGACCACTGCCACGAAAACAGAATCCGGTGGTTGTTGTGCCGTCACGAGTCCGCCGCCGGTGAACTCTCACAACACCGGTTCGCCGGAGTTTTTCAAGAAACTAGGTTTAGGAATCCGCTACGCAGTCATCGACCTGCTACGCGACATTGCGGGTTGGACACTGGTCGGAATCCTCGGAGCCGCGACCATTTTGACTTTTGTCCCTCCGGAATCGATGGCTCAGTGGGGAAGTGGATTGTGGGCCATGCTTGCCATTTTGGCAATTGGCATCCCGAGCTACATTTGCGCCACTGCATCAACACCGATTGCTGCGGCCATGTTGGCAGCCGGAGTCAGCCCGGGCACGGTGCTGGTTTTTCTACTGGCCGGCCCGGCGACAAATCTGGGGTCGGTGGGAATTATTCGGCGCGAGATCGGCGGGCGCGCCACCACGGCCTATCTGGCGGGAATCTGTGTCACATCCATCGTTTTGGGATTAACACTGGATCAGATCTGCAGATGGGCTAATCTGGTCGTCATTCCACGTTTAGAAGGCGATGTGCACCTGCTTCCAACATGGTTTGCAGTCACCGTAGCCATTATCCTGCCACTCTTTCCGATCGTACCCTGGGTCCACAAACTTCTTGGGTCTGTCGCAAACCGAACCGAATCCGCTCGGATTACTGCAGGTGTTGATAAAGAAACTGGTGACGTGCGTTAAACAGCTTGTGAAAAGCAAGAAAAACAACGCCTACCGTTCCCATGGCCGTCGCGGTTGCAATCAGAAACATAATCACAATCTGATATTTGACCGCCTGCATCGGTGGGATTCCTGACAACAATTGGCCAGTCATCATGCCTGGCAAACTAACAATCCCCACCACCATCATCCCGTTCATGATCGGTGTCAGACCGGTCTTCACCGCCTGCTGAACAGGGCGGCGAGCAGCTTCCCAGCGACTGGCTCCCAACGCCAACAACGCCTCCACTTCGGCACGTTGTGAGACGAGCGTAGAAGTGAACGTATG
This sequence comes from Planctomycetota bacterium, assembly GCA_963578105.1. GTDB lineage: Bacteria > Planctomycetota > Planctomycetia > Pirellulales > Pirellulaceae. Next base: position 9,974 of record CAUZBP010000111.1, on the reverse strand, counting down.
AAGTCCTAGTGAAATTCCGTTGAGACAGTTGCCCAATAACATCCCCAACAAGGGAATCACATACTGAGGCTCGTACCATGTCGCCGTCCTTCTCAGAATCAAAAAGACGGCAAAGGCGGCCATCACCCAGGAACTGGCCCACACGCAGAGGAAGGTATTCAACCAGATTCCAGGGAAACGCCTTTCAGAGCGAGTGACTGCTGCATGCCCTGCCACCAGGGTCATGACGATCATCAACAGCAGAACAATGTACCAACGATCCACCTGGAAGACCCACTCTAACACGCCCCCAATCAGCAGAAGTTGACCGATCGTCCGGACACTGGCGACAAGCCACAATTTCGTCATTCCCAGGCGCAACAGCACGGAGACCGCTCCGTTGACAAAAATCAATGACGCTGCAAGTGCCACCTGAACGGCAGTGAGTTCAAGATATTCTATTTCCATCCGGTTTCCACCTCCTGGTGCGGCATCGGTACTGAACGTCGTGTTTAAACTGAAATTATAGTGGGACAACCAATGCGGACCGCCCCAACAGCCCGTCGCGATTCTCCCGATTCGACAGTGACACCAGTGAAATCGGATGTCGTGACCATGGATTACACGAATTCATGCCCAGTCGGATAACACCGGAAACTACTCGCTGCTGATCTCCTCGTATCCTTCATCTGTAATTCTTCCAGATTCTAAATGGATTGTGCGTGAAGCCAAACGTCGCGACTGTTCCCGATTATGGGTGACCCAAATTACGGCACGCTTTCCCCTTGAGTTGGAAATCCATTTCCGAACCTGCTCTTCAAAGACCCGTGTTCGGTCACCATCCAGGGCCGTTGTCGGTTCATCCAAAAGTAAAACTGTCGGATCGAGTTGCAAAGCCCGGACGAGTGTTACGATTTGTTTTTCACCGCCGGAAAGATCCTGTTGATCCTGCATGAGAAAGCCACTTTGACACCCGAATTGGCAAAACAGGTTCTCAACTCGCTGCTCGTCCAAGCGGTATCCCCGGTGTAACTGAATTTCACCAACGAGTTCCAAATTGTGTTTCACCGACCCTTCCAGTAAAACCGGATTTTGGTGCAAATAAAGCACCTCTCGACGAAAGGCCGGAACCTTTGCCGGTTGGACAGGGGCTCCTTTCCACAGAACATCTCCTTGGTCGATGGGATCAAGTTGGGCGACGGCGCGTAACAGAAGACTTTTTCCAGAACCTGACGGCCCTGAAATGACAACACGGTCACCCGCTTCAATCGAAAAGCAAATGCCGTGCAATAACCATTTGTCGTCTTTCGGATGCCGCCGTGACAACTCTCGTACTTCGATCAATGGAGATTCGGCAGGCATCAACGTTCCAAGCGAGAAAACTAGTTTTCACTGATCGTCACGACTCGCCGCTGCGACGGGGGATATTCATTTGCAAAGAGGAAACAAATTTCGTGGTTAGTGTATCACAAGTAAGCTGAACCGGAAATTCTGCAACCCTGGTAATCCGCGTCCACCACGCTGTCAATCACTTCACCTGAAACAAGACGGTCTCCGGCAGGACACCCTATTCCAACCTCACGACCATGACGAGTTTTTCTGGGTGGCTAGTATCAAGGTAGGATGCAACGGTGACGGGTGTGCTATGACATGTGCGGTGACCCCCTCAATCTTCGGGTTTGCTACCATCACCACACATTTTCACAATCTTGGGATCGAACCGGGCCACGATTTCAACCAGGTCGGATTGCTGGCTCATGACCTGCCGAATGTCTTTATAAACACCGGGAACTTCGTCGGCTCCAGCCGATAACACACGTACCCCTTTTTTCGCCAAGTCTTTCTGAACGGATTTCCAGTTGAACCTGCTTCTCGCCTTCTTGCGCGACATTTGTCGGCCGGCTCCGTGTGACGCCGACCCCAGAGAGTCGGGGTGCCCTTTTCCCCGCACCACGAACGCCGGATCCGCCATCGATCCGGGAATGACACCCAATTCACCCTGTGCAGCGGGAGTGGCGCCTTTGCGGTGTACAATCACTTCCTTTTCACCGTGGACTTCCTTCCAAGCGAAGTTGTGGTGATTCTCGACGCCGGCGATGATCTGGGCTCCCAGGATTTGTGTCACCAGGCGATGAATCACATCGTGATTTGCCGATGCATAGTCTCCCATCAAATTCATCGCAGCCCAATACTCCTGGCCGTCCTCACTGTCAAAGTCGAGCCAAGCAAGGCGGCCCAGGTTTTCATGCTTTTTAGGCAACTTCGCCCGGGCAATCTCACTGTAGGTCGAACAAACCGCTGCCCCCACTCCGCGACTTCCGCTGTGACTGAGCAGGGCCACGAATTGGCCTGCCTGTAACCCCAGTTCCTCATCCGGTTCCTTCAGCGTCAACACGCCAAATTCCGCAAAATGGTTCCCCGAACCGGATGTGCCCAGTTGCCGCCAGGCCCGATCCTTCCGCTCACGTGTAATCCGCGTCATGGCCCAATCCTGGTCCATCACTGAATGCGATTGAGGTTGCTGGTGTTGTGAACCCACGCCAAACCGCGTCCCACCCTCGAGTGACCCTTTGAAAAGATTGAATTTGGAATCAAGCGTGTCCGGTTTCATATCTAAAACCGATAGCTTCATGCGGCAGCCAATGTCGACACCTACCGCGTAGGGAATGACCGCATTTTCACAAGCCAGCACTCCACCAATCGGCAAGCCGTACCCGACGTGTGCGTCCGGCATCAGCGCCGCACTCCAAGCCCCGGGCACACTGCAAGCCTGCCGCATTTGCTGGTGTGACGCTTCGTCAATCCCTTCGGCGCCCCAGGTTCGGTAAGTGATCGGAACAGACCGGACAACTTTTCGATCACTGATAATCGTTTTGGCAAACTCTCCGAACTGTTCATCAGTGACAAATTCCTCGGGCCGATGCAGGACCGCCTGCAGTCGCGTCTTAACCTGTTTGGCAGCTAACGGGCCAGCCTGATTCACTCGTTGGATTGCTGCAATCGCTTCTTCAACGCAATCCACTGGAACGCCGAGCTTTAGAAGTTGACGTTTGTTCATCAGTGTTTTCCAGTTTCGAGAACACCACCGCACCCGTGGTCCCAAGACACCTTCCAGCTCAGAAATTCTGGGGACACTTTTTTCAGGACGCCCACAAACTACACCACGCCCCCGATCCTCACAAGCGAAGAGTTTCAAGCGTCATCAGCTCCGGGGTCACACACGTCATTTGGCCCTGGTGAAAGCCGGGACGGGTACGCTCTTCCGCTGTTCACACGGTTTTGATTCGTATAACGTGAAAGGAAACCGGCCACCCGGCTGCTGTCGAAACAACCCTGCCGCGAACCTCACGTCCGTTCACCTGCCGAAACGGCCGTTCCACGGGCAAGGTGGCAGGAGCAAAACGCAACACTTCACAGGACGGCTACCACTTAATTTGAAAAGAGGATGTTTCCCATGACCGATCCCACACCGAATTCTGAGTACGTCGATGCAAAACATATGGAATGGGAAGCCACCGACTTTCCGGGAGTGGCAATGAAATTGCTCTGGAAAGAAGTGAATGGAAATGGATTCACTGCCCTGTTTCAAATGGCTCCAGGGTCACGTTTACCGAGGCATCGGCACCAGGGTGTCGAACAAACATTTGTGCTGGAAGGCAGTCTGGTTGACGAAGAGGGTGTCTGCACTGCGGGCAACTTTGTCTGGCGACAGCCGGGATCCGTTCACTCGGCACATAGCCCTGACGGCTGCCTGAGTCTCGGAATCTTTCAAGCTCCGAATGAATTCCTGAAAGATAAGTAGAAACACGATCTTTTGGAAATCTTCAACCCGGAAGTACGTTCCGACTTCTCAAAAGGATTGTTGCCGGCCTGTACGTCCAATACTTCCTTACCGTCACTTTGCGGGCCCTCGATAGTCGCGGGGCAATAAACGAACCATCGTCCAGATCAGTAAAATAAAAGCCAATGTTACCAGCAAGCTCATGCCGGTAAATACCTGCCCCAAATTGAACATATTCCTGTCGAGCCCATACCCGACCAGTGGGGCAAACGGTGCACCCAGCAAGCTGATGACGTTCAGAAAGGCCATCGAAGTCGCACGTGCTGCCGGATCAACGATGTCGAAGGTCGCCGTCCACAAGTTTGCCACGTAAAATCCGTATCCAACCCCGATGGTAGTCATCGCTACCGCCAGAACAGGTTGGAAACTCGAGGTACCCAACACGATGAAAGCAGGCCCCATCAAGACCAGTCCAATGGCCTGAACGGCCATACGACCGGACCGTCGGCGGCTTGCCCGGCGATCCGCCCACGGTCCACCAAACAGCAGACCAACGATGGCTCCCGATTGAAAATAAACCGTCGAAAATAAACCCGCCTCACCCAAATCCATCCCAAGGGTGTCGTAGAAATGCCTCGCCAACCATGTCTCTCTGGCACCCGACGTCATTCCAATCAGAACGAACACGATCCCCACAACCCAGTACGAGCGCACACTCAGAACGTCTTTTGTCGTTTTCCACCACGTCCCCCCCTGCAAGCCAAGTCCCTCTCCTACTTCTCGATCTGTTCTTGCCGGCTCCCGTAAAAACAGATACACAGCCAACACCACCACCGCTCCAACAAGACTGAAGACAAACATGGCCATTCGCCAGCCAGAGACACTGACAATTTGCAAACCAAACATGTTCACCCCGACATCCCAGCTGGGAATATCGGCGATTTCACCGCTCAAGGTTCCACTGGCAATGTTGGCGACTTGTTGAGATACCAAGTACACGGCAACAGCCGTCGAACGACCTCTGGACGTAAAGCAATCGCCCATGACGCTCGCAATGGCCGGAACACTTGCTGCCTGAGACATTCCCAATAGAAACCGCAGACTAACCAACATCGTAAAGCTACCGGACAAACCAAGTCCAGCCAACGCCACAACGCTGCCTGTCAGGCTTAATAACAGAATCTTCCGCCGGTCAAAGCGGTCGCCCATGTGTCCAACGTACAACTGTGACAGCGCATAGGGCACGACAAATGCCGTGTCCAACAAACCGATATGTGCGTCACTGATGTCGAGCTCCAACTTAAGAGGAGGCTGGACAAAGTAAATCACATTCCTGTGCAAGACGAGTACAAAATAGTTAAGCGCTAAAAAAAACAACACGAACCAGCGGTCAGATGTGCCGTACTCGCTAGTTGTCGGTTTTCGTTTGCGCCAGCGGGCAACTTGTTTTATGTCCATTCGGAAACCTTAGCGTGGAGTTACAATCCACCATTTCTTACAGCGTAGAGACTACCACTTCAGGCAGCGGGAGGCTCATTGGAACCCATTCGCGTTTCAGACGACAGGTTAAAAAACGACCAACTTCTAACGGGCGGCGGAAAACAAATTGTGTAGGATTTGCGCATTCTTGTCTCTCGAAGTTTCTCTTCTCGAATTTTCGGCTATAATTAAAGTGTCGGTATCGTCGCTACTGCTTGTGACACGGATCTCTCCAAAGCCCTTTTTTGTCCCAACTCTTTTCTACCAACGGCTATGCGAACGTCTTCCCGCAAGATTGGACTCGAAGTTTTAGAGTCGCGAATTCTGGCAGATAGCGGAATCGGAAACGGTTCGGTTTTCGAGGGTATCACGATTGGGGCAATTGTACCGGACTTCGCGTTGTCTGACATTAACCCAACATCCCCTTCTTTCAATCAAATTATCTCCCCAAGAGATCACCAGGGTACCGTCTCTGCCTGGTACTTTGGACACGCCACGTGAGGCTACTGCAGAAGTCAGTTCGGCTTCCTGGACCAACTACACGACGAACTCGAGTCCGAGTATCCGGCGTTGGATTTTCCCATCCTTGCGATCAACGAAGAGGGGCTCGAAAGCGGAAGCAGCCAAATCAGCCCGGATGAAAACCTCCCCTGGCTGCAAGACGTTGACCAAGACGCAAACGGCGTTTCAGATCTCTGGTATGATTCGTGGGACATCGCCTTTCGCGATGTGGTCGTTCTTGACGAAAACAACTCGCTAGTTGACATTTACAACGTGACGCCAAACGATCTGGCAGATCCGACAAATTACAACACACTTCGCTTGATGCTAGTTGAAACCGCCACCTCGGATGGAGATTTTGACAACGACGATCAGTTGAACGCTACTGATATCGATCTGCTGTACGCTGCGATCGGAACAGCAACCGGAACGGATGAAATGGATCTCAACGGAGATTCGCTCGTGGACCCCCAGGACGTCACCGAGTTAGTGGAGAATCGTATCGGCACCAGGTTCGGAGACATTGACCTGGACGGCTCGGTAAACCTCACCGACTTCAACGTGATGGCAGCCACGTTTGATAGCCAGGGCCAAAACGCTGGAAACGGTTGGAATCGCGGCAACTTTGATGGCGACACCGACATTGACCTGACCGATTTCAATTCGCTGGCCTCGAACTTCGACCTGGTATAACAATCCGGATAGCCAGAGCAATTTGCCTTTGGTGGCCTGAAGACATCTCAGGCGGGGCCAGCTGCGCCGAGTCGTAAAAGCGTCAGCCCTGGAGGTGAAGTCCCCCGGATGGTCTATCTGTTTTGACCATCGATATAGAGATACGTCGTTGAGCACCGGGGTGAAGACCGTTTGTCTTTGGTCACTCATTTGGTCCGGTCACCCACACTACGGACTCGCCTGGCACTCCCCGTGTCACTCCGGCTTGTCTTCCCACAGTTTAGCAACTGCAGAGAAATCCAAAGTTCCATCGCCACGGCGGACAGCGGAGGTGTATTGCTGCAGCGCCACGGATGCCATCGGTGCAGGTGAATGAAGTTCATGCGCCAGAGAAAGAGCGAGAGCAACATCTTTTCGCATCAGTTCGGTTGTAAAACCGGGTGGATAGTGATCGTCCATGACAAATTGAGCCCGCGAGGAAAACATGGTCGAATTTCCACTAGAACCTGAAACCACGTTGAACACTTGGGTTAAGTCGAGCCCCGCCGCTTTGGCCAGAGACATGGCTTCACCAATCAGTGCCATGGTTCCACCCGACAACATTTGATTCACCAACTTGGCTGTCTGGCCGGCGCCGACCGGTCCTAGATGAAAAATATTGCCGCCCAGAACATCCAATACGGGTCGTGCCCGCAAAAAGTCCTCCTCCTTGCCACCCACCATGATGGCCAACGATCCCTGCTTTGCGCCGGATGGACCTCCTGAAACGGGTGCATCCAGCATACTCATTCCAACTGTTTCCAGGCGGGCAGCTACTTGACGCACCGTTGCAGGTCCAATGGTGCTCATGTCGATCACCAGTTTGCCCGGGTCGCCACCATGGATGATGCCATCTTCCCCGAGGATCACCTGTTCTACTTCTCGATCGGCTGTCACGATTGTGACGATCACATCGGCCGAACGAGCCACGTTCGCGCAATTCCCACATCTCGTTGCACCCGCGTCAACAAACTTTTTCACGACCGGTTCACGTCGGGCGTAGAAGAACAGTTCATGCCCTGCTTTCAACAGGTTGCTTGCCATCGGGCCGCCCATGGTTCCTAAACCAACAAATCCGATCTTAGTCATGTATTCATCCCTTGACGTTTGATGTTGCGGGGAATTCGCGGGGGCACCACCTCAGGAAGAAAGCCCTCTGCCACGGCAGCCCAACCTGTCCACATCCGTGCTATTACAGCCTCAGGCGAATACCCGTCTGACATGTTTCGGTCGACTACAGCAGGATGCCGTTCACCGGCGAGTGGTCTTCCACTCCCGTCATCCTCATATCCAGCCCTTGGAACTTGTACACCAAACGCCGGTGATCGATCCCCAGGCAGTGGAGAATGGTCGCGTTGAGATCGTGAATGTGCACAGGGTTTTCTTCGATATTATAGCTGAAATCATCCGTCTTACCGTAGATCACACCCGGTTTGACTCCACCACCAGCCATCCAAATTGTGAAACAGCGAGGGTGATGATCGCGACCATAATCCTCCTTTGTCAACTTCCCCTGACAATAAATCGTGCGCCCGAATTCACCACCCCAAACCACCAGGGTATCGTCCAGCAAACCGCGGTTTTTGAGATCAGTGATCAGGGCCCAGCATGGTTGATCGATATCACGGCATTGGTTGGGCAGGTCCCTCGGCACTCTACCATGTTGGTCCCAGCCACGGTGGAAGATCTGGACAAAACGAACACCGCGTTCAGTCATGCGGCGGGCCAACAAAGCACTGGCAGCGAACGTGCCGGGTCGCTGCACGTCCGGGCCGTACATGTCGAGGACGTGCCGCGGCTCTCCTGAGATGTCGGTCAGTCCCGGCACCGACGCCTGCATGCGGAATGCCATTTCTCCCTGTTCTATCCGCGCCAGGGTTTCGGGATCACCGTACGTGTCGAAAGTGCGCTGGTTGAAACGGGCCAACCGGTCAAGCATCCTACGACGCGTGTTGGTATCGACACCCGGAGGGTTCGAGAGAAATAAGACCGGATCCGCACCCGTACGCAACGCTACACCCTGATGACGGCTTTGCAGAAAACCGGAACCCCACAGACGGTTATAGATCGCCTGTGCTTCCTGACGGCCGGTCCAGCTGGGAGTCATCACAACAAACGCAGGCAGATCCTCGTTCAAGGAACCCAATCCGTAGTTCAGCCAGGACCCCAGGCTGGCACGCCCGGGCAACTGATGCCCTGTACAAATATAGGTGATGGCTGGGTCATGATTGATCGCTTCGGTATGCAGCGAGCGCACAATTGCCAGATCATCCACCATCTTTGCAGTATGAGGCATTAACTCGCTTACCCAGGCACCCGACTGGCCATACTGACTGAAATTGTAGATCGAAGGAGCAATCGGGAATCGTTCCTGACCCGATGTCATGGTCGTGAGTCGCTGTCCCTGCCGGACGGAATCGGGCAGGTCCTGGTCGTACATCTCTTTCATTTTCGGCTTATAGTCGAACATATCGACCTGGCACGGCGCTCCAGCCATGAACAGGTAAATCGCACGTTTTGCCCGGGGTGCGAAATGTGGCAAACCAAGCAAGCCGTCCGCCGCCCCGCATGTTGAATGAGGAAACAACGAAGTCACTGCAGCCGTGCCGAGACCCAGGCTGGCCTGGCCAAAGAAATGACGCCGGGTAACGGCCGAGATATGTTCTTGTAATACGTGAGGTAATGTGTGCGTGTCAGACATATCGAGCAAGGAGGTTTAAAAACTGTGGGTGTTTGACTGTCGTTGGAAACGTTTCTATCGCAATACGGTGAACGTGTTGACGGTTTTGGACGAATCTCTACTCAGTTTACAACGCATCTTCAAGATACCGGATTTTGACATTGCCAAGCATCCGGCACCTAGACGGCGGCCGCCGGAAAACTCTTCTTTAATTTTTTGTTACTACCTCATCTGTGCACAACAACATGTTGGCAACCATCGTCCACGCAGCAAGTTGAGTAATGTCCAGCGTTGCGTCCAAAGGCGCCGGACCAATGTCCACAAGTTCTTTAGCAGCCTTGGAATTCGCCTCGTAGGCTACTAACTCCTCGTGAAAACTTCGAACCAAGTCCTTCATTTCGACCGTTGTGGGTGGACGACAGGCACACGTGCGAAACATAAAATCAGCCCGAGAATGACTACTGTCTCCGCCTTCGCGCATCGTGCGTCGAGCAAGAGCCTGCGCAGCTTCCACATACTGTGGATCATTAAACAACATCAGCGACAGAAGCGGTGTATTCGTGCGTTCGCGCCTCATCACACAAGCTTCTCGCGATGGTGCATCCACAATACTCATCTGCGGGGGCGGCGCGGTGCGTTTGATGAACGTGTAAAGAGTGCGTCGATGAACCTTTTCAGGCACTTGATCTGCGACAAACCGCACAGTATCTGATGCTGTGTAACCTACCGCAGCCCACAGTCCATCGGGTTGCGGCGGCTTGACGCCGGGTCCTCCCAACTTTTCCACCAGCAGTCCACTGACCGACAAGGCTTGATCACGGAGCATTTCAGCATCCAGACGAA
>CAUZBP010000110.1:0-14487 GCA_963578105.1 Planctomycetota bacterium | reverse complement strand
TCGATGGAGGAATCACGGCCGGTCCGTTAATTCCTTCCTTCGTCCACTATGGACCCAAGCCGAAAATGTGACGGCGGTAGTTTGTTTATTCGGCGCAAGGTCGCTGAAGGAAGACTTGATTTCTGGCAACTGTCCGGAGTCGATCCCAAGATGCGCTACGACGATCCGAACACCGGCCCGTCCGTAAGAACGACAAGGTCGAAAGGATACATTCAATCCCCGGCAAGCAGAACCGTCAACTTCACAAGACCTCTCGGCGTTATTAAACATTCCAACTTGTATCGGGTTCAAAGGGATACATGGGTCGCCTGCGGCCGTGAAACTCAAATTTGGTTACATCAGCCGAGGTGCAACCATCCGTGTTGACACGAATAAAAGTTGGACAGACCGATTGATAGGCCGCGATCGGAGCATTGACCCCCTTGGCAACCAGTACACGAAATGAACCGGGATCAAGGTCACAACTGGTCAGCTGTCCCAAACTGTAAGGTACCATACGTCGGGAGGTGACCACCACTGTCAAACCACCGTCGGTCGTTAACACCACGGTAGGCCCCTGGTCGAAGGAACTGTACCCGCCATGGGTGGTCTGCGACTCGAAAAACTTTCCGTCGTGCATGCTCTTGACGCTGAAACTGGCCTCGAGTGGAGTTCCGTTCAGTGGACCGCTCCTGCCACCAATCTGCAGCGCAAGTTTCCGGCCCGGGCCCGCCACCATCGCTTGCTGTACGCAGTCGGGATCATTCAGCACCACGATGCTGTTTTTAACACCCCGTTCGAATAACGCGTGCGCGATCCAAGTTCCATCCGCAGGTGACCCCCCGCCCACGTTGTCACCCATGTCCAGCAAACAGACCGGGGATTTGGACTGGAGCGCCAAATCGATCGAAGCCTGCACATCCAAGGGCTGACCCACCAGGTTTTTTCGTTGCCGCCACATCTCGCCGGCCAAACGTTGACACAACTCTCGTGCCAGGCCGGGATCGTCGTCGGTGACGGTAATCACTGACGATCCCATTTCCCGCACATCAGCATAGGGAAACCCTAACAGGACGCTGTTGGTAAGAACTTCTGGCTGTTCGAGCATCCGGTCCGCCATTTCGAAGAGATCCTGACAAGGCGGCTCCTGGGTACATTGACATTCGATGCTGATCACCTGGGGAGGAAACTCAGCGGCCATCGTAGGACGCAGCCCCGTTTTCAGCATCCGGGCGATAAGCTGCGCCGCTTCAATGCCTCGTTGCAACTGGTCCACATGGGGATTCGTACGATAAGCCATTAAAGCGTCACAGGCACTCACCATTTTCGGACTGAGATTGACGTGCGGATCCAGCGTCCCGACGACAGGCATGTCGACTCCCACCATTTCACGGACCTGCGATAACCAGAAACCGTCGGCATCCGGTTCCTCTTCACTTACGGTGGCACCATGAGGGGCCACAAGCAGGCCATCCAGCTTGCCACAACGCTCCAGTTCACCGAACATCGTGTCCACCAAACGCCGAAACGAGGCCGCTTCGACTCTGCCAAATGGAAGTGCACGAGCGGCAAACAGGGGCACCGCTTCAATACCTTCCTCCTCCAACCCGCTGAAAAATCCACCGATTTCATGGGGACTCGCCGCGAAAGCTTCGCGCACCTCTTCTCCACGAGCAATTACCTCGGCGGCAAAATGCTCCCAGCGAGTTGGCTGGGGCAAGAACGTGTTCGACTCCTGAAGCAATCCTAAAATTCCAACTCGCATGGGCATGAGTCCACAACTAATTTTTTCTGACGTGGCTGAGTTGCGTCGTCATGGGACCTCGAACAATGAAGACGCTCGGGTATAATTCCACCATCGACGCACCCCGAAACTGATCACTTTACTGCGACTACCGGAAAAATCAATTCCCCTCGAACAGCGAGTCACGGCTAAAACATCCCGCTGTTTGTCACTTCACGCCCATCCCGTCCACGCGAAAGTAACAAGGAGCTATCCACCATGAATGACCCGTTTGCCGTTGACCTGGACGGCTGTCGAAGCCGACAGACACGGTTGCTTGCTGAGCTTGAAAAACACGATCTTTCCTTGGCACTTCTGACTCGCCCCGAATCGGTTCAGTGGCTGACCGGTGCCTGGGTGCCCCCTCCTTTTGCCTCCGTGGCAAGCATCAGCATCGATGGCGAAGTGAAACTTGTGGTCCCGCAACACCTGGTCGAAATTCTTTTTGGAGCCGATTGCGTACTGCCTTACGAGGCTCAGCGATTGGCAACGCTGATCGACGATCAGCAACGTTCCAGTTTTGAAGCCTTGCACCAATCATGGAGCACCACACCCTCACAAATCGGCGGAGAGTTTTCACTGCTCGGGCATCAAATCACTCAAACCTGGCAGGCCGATTGGATCGACATCGGAGACGTGATCTTCGACCTGAGACGTTGCAAAGACCCCGATGAACTGCGCATGCTGGCACGTGCCAATGAAGCCAATCGTACGATGTACGAGCACGCGCGCAGCGCGATTCGGACGGGCATTTCCGAATTGGAAATGTACAACCAGTTGCAGGCGGTTGCGACAGAAACCCTGGGAGAACGGCTGACCTACTTTGGCCAGGACTTTCAATGCAACTCACCAGGCGGGCCTCCGCGAAACAGGCGGGCCGAGCCGGGTGAGTTATACATTCTCGACCTGGGAGTGGGCTTCAGGGGTTACCGGTCGGACAACTGCCGGACCTTCTGTGTCGATTCAGAACCCAGTGAACAACAGCAGCGGGCCTGGGATGCCCTGGCCGCGGTTTTTCCAATCGTCGAGTCCACCGTGCGCCCGGCAGCCAGTTGCCGAGAACTGTTTCACCAAATCGAACAACACCTGGCGGAATTTCATCCCTGGAGATTTGGACATCACCTGGGACACGGTGTGGGCCTCGCCGGACACGAAGCTCCACGTCTGAATTCCAACTGGAACAACACCTTCCAGGAAGGGGAGTTCTTTACGGTCGAACCAGGTCTTTACCACGACGAGTTGCGTGGTGGCATACGCCTGGAACAGAATTATCGAGTCACCGGCAGTGGTGTTGAACTGCTGACGGACTGGCCATTGCAACTCTCCTGAGCCACACCAACGCGGGCTACCGACGGCGATTCCATCGGTGAATTTCCCCTGACCGCTACTAGGCTTCTACGGGTGGTGGGCGCCGGGAAGGCGGGACAGGCACGGGCACCACGGAGTCCGTCATCCAGCAGCCTTTGTAGGGGTCTTCGTTCTGCTTGGAAAGAGCGAACAAAAAGGCGCCCGGTTGCATCTCACGATCGATGATCTGCACCAGCACCAGCGCCTGGGCACCATCGGCTTCAACGCGGAGAACCCGGGCCGAGTGGTGCTCAATGAGCGTGCCATAGGGAGGAGATTTGACCATCTTTAAAAACCGCGGCAGGGGCCCCGTCGATTGCCGATTCGACGGTGATGCAAATTCGAAACAAGTCGTAATTCCCTGATTTTCCTTTCCCGGAGATTTCAGGGCATGCAACTGGATGGCCACAACCTCGCGCGGAGTCAACTGCGGATCCGGACGACGGAGCAGCACGCCCGGAGCACGAGATACATCAGCAGAAGTCAGTTGGATGCGGTACTTGCCGTTTGCTTTGCCAGGTCGGTCGATATCGATCTCGCAAACCAATAGCAGGCTGTAACAAACCAGGGCCGACAACACCGTTGCAAGAGTTTTTTTCATACTCCCCATGCTACTCTCTTGTAGCCAGAAATACTCCCTCAAATCGTCCGACCCGGCAGCTAGCAAACACCTTTTATTAAACCAGAAAACGACCGCCCCGCTGCAAATCAGACTGCTGGTTTAAAGGTGTCCTCCAACATTTGGACTCGCCCGCGAAACCGTGACGACCTTGGGCCCGGAAGTGGTCCCTGCAGGAAGCCATTGTGTCGCCGAAACGGTTACCGTAAAACATGGGAGCCTAAAACGTTTACATTTAAGGTCCAACGATTCGGCTGGTTGAATTGACTTTTGATTTCCTGGTTGCTCACCAGACTTCAACTGTGCCGAGTCCGGTTTTACCCCGCAATTCGAAAGATGTCTTCGCACCCAGGAGAGGGTAAGTTGAGTTTTGGAAGAAACTTGTACCGGACGTATTTCAGAATCCTGCGGACGATTCCCTGGACAAGGAACTGCACCACCCGCATCCAGTCCGGTCCCCTGCAGGGATATCGATTTGCCGTGGCACCCGGTAATCCTTTTATCTTCGGTACGTATGAACTCGATTCCCTGACCAGTGTGCTGTCGCAACTGGACGGCAAGGCAGTCGTTTTTGATCTGGGCGCGCACGTGGGCTACTACTCCATGGCCCTGGCAACGAAACAAGGTGTTCAGGTCTACGCCTTTGAACCGTTCCCGACAAATCGCGCCCTGCTTGAGCGGCATTTAACTTTGAACCACGTAGAAAACGTTGAGGTCCTGCCCTACGCGGTCGCGGCTGAAGAGGGAACAGTCGACTTTTCAAATATCGAGAATCCAACCGGAAACACCTACGTCACTCAATCGGCCCATTTCCAAATGTCCCAAGAGGTGATCAGCGTTCCCAAGGTTTCGATTGATCACCTCGTCATTGAAAAAGGCCAGCTACGGCCTCCTGATCTCATAAAAATTGATGTGGAAGGGGCCGAACACGACGTTTTACTGGGGGCACGGCAGACCATCGAACAGTTCCGCCCGAGCATCTTGCTGGCGACCCACGACTTCCACCTGAAGGGTGTCAAAGACCAATGCCTGGAATTCCTCCGGTCGCGTGATTATCAAGTAACACCGACCGACGAAGGAAAAAGCCTGCCGGGCCTGGAGGACTTTGTCGCCACCCCGAGTGAAATGAAAACCGTCCTGTAAAATTCAGGTCGCAGTGATCAAGGACGTGTTACAGGACAGTCCGGCCTGTGGCTCCAAGTGATAAGAACGGCTCTGGGAACCTGCGCGATTGTGATGACCACCAGGGGCTGCAGCCGGCAAACAAATGCCCTTCAGACGGTGTCACTGCTCAGACAATGATGTCTTGCAACACATCGCCACCCAGATCGGTCAACTGCCGCCAGCGCCCCGCATGCAGGTACCGAAGTCGCTTGTCATCCAGTCCCATCAAATGCAAAATCGTTGCATGCACATCACGCACGGGAACACTTTCACCCAATGCCCTTAAACCAAATTCGTCGGTTTCGCCAACCGTCGCCCCCGCCCTGACGCCACCGCCGGCCATCCACATCACCAGCGCATACTGATTGTGGTCCCGTCCCGGTGTCTTGGACGGGGGAATGTTGTTCATGAAAGGCGTGCGTCCCATTTCAGAAGCCCATACGACCAACGTTTCGTTCAACATTCCCCGCTGCTTGAGATCATTTAATAAACCGGCAATCGGACGATCGACTTCCGCAGCGTGCCTGGGCATCTGTCCGCCGATGTCTACATGGTCATCCCAACTGTATTGTCTGTTTTCGACACCGTGCACCAACAAGGTAAACCGGACTCCCTTTTCCGCCATGCGGCGCGCCAACAGGCACTGCCGGCCGAATCCAGCCGTCGTTGTGTTGTCCAACCCGTACATTTCTCTGGTCGTGGCGGTCTCCCGTGACAGATCGACGACTTCCGGTGCTTCCATCTGCATACGGTAAGCCAATTCGTAAGCGCTGATCCGCGCCTCCAGGTCATTGGCTTCCTGACGCGCGGCAGCATGCTGCGTGTTAAGCCGATTGAGCAGATCAAATTCGAGACGTTGCTGTTCCTGGGACATTCCCACCGGCCGCCGGAGGTTGATGACTGGCGAACCTTCAGATCGAAACAAAGTTCCCTGATAAGAAGCCGGCAGGAATCCATTGCTCCAGACATCGGCACCATTCATCGGCGCTCCACGTGGATCTTGAATGACCACGTAACCCGGCATGTCCTGATTGGAACTACCCAGCCCGTAATTGACCCACGAGCCAACCGACGGACTTCCAGGAAAAATCGACCCCGTGTTCATGTGCAGGGTCGCCGGGCCATGATTATTGTTGTCGACCTCGATACCATGGATGAACGCCAGGTCATCCACACACTTTGCCAGGTGCGGAAAAAGATCACAAATGTAACGGCCCGACTGACCGTGCTGCCCGAAACCAAACCGGGTGGGAAACACCACATAGGGAAAATTCGATTTGCCTGCCAGTTCGCCCTTCAGGTTGGGCACTTTCGGCATCGATTGGCCGGCGTATTTCGCCAACTTCGGCTTGAATTCAAACGTCTCCAGTTGGCTGGCGCCCCCGGCCATGAAAACGAAGATGCAGCGTTTCGCCTTCGGCTGATGATGGGGTGGCCGGACAGCCAGGGGATTGAGCGACTGTCCGGCCGCCGAGGCGTCGCTGGCCAGAAGATCTCCCAGTCCCAACAGGCCCAGACCATTGAATGCGCGCGCTAACAAGTCGCGTCGCGTCAAGCTGAAACGGCAGCCAAAGTCATGGATCATCGACATCTGTTCAACCTAATCGTCCGATCTTCACTGCTCAAGCACCCAAGATCGATCAACCTTTTCACTCAATCTACATAGATGAATTCGTTCGTATTCAGCAGAACCCGGCAAAGACCAGCCAGTCCAGCCGACCTCGGCTGGCTGGCCGCCAGCAAGTCCACGGCCTGGTCCTGTTCGCTCGCGGTTGGCAACCGGCCTAACGCAAGCCGGAATGCACATTGGATTTGTTCCGTCCGCCCAGGACCTGCCTCGGAACGCACACGCTTTACCAGGTGAGGCAATTCGGTATTGACCAGCGGTCCATTGTACATCGAGAGCGACTGTAAAGCAGTCACGGAATTTCGCCGTAGAGCGCAAGAATCGCTGACAACCCGCGCATCAAACGCATCCAGCAGAGGCATGTTCAACGAGCGCCTCTGGAAAATATAAATACTGCGTTTACGGGTTTCCGGCCCGGTGGAAGTCTCCCAGCGTATCTGGCCCATGACCTTCTGACGCTCCGCAAGATCGTCAGGCAATGGCGGAAACACTGGCAAACCCCCCAAGTCCCGGTTCAGTCGCCCGCTCGCCTGCAAGATACTGTCTCGAATCGCTTCCCCCTCCAAACGACGACGGCGAAACTTCCACAACAAGTGGTTCTCGGTGTCGGTTTCCTGTGCTTTGGCATGGGTTCTACCAGACGTCTGTCGATACGTCGTGGAAACCAGCATCAAGCGTTGCAGCGATTTGATACTCCACCGGTTTTCAACAAATCGGCGGGCAAGCCAATCGAGTAGCTCGGGATGTGTGGGTTCCGCCCCCAGGTTTCCAAAATCACTGGGAGTCGCCACAATTCCACGACCAAAATGATGCTGCCACAGCCGATTCACCAGTACACGGGCGACTAAAGGATTGTCTGGATCCGCAATCCACTTGGCCAATGCCAATCGTCGCCCACGAGTGGGCCATCGCCCGTACGGATCCAGGCGAATTTTGGCGGGCCGTTGATGCCCGGTCAGCGCCACCGGAAAGCCGGGCCACACCCGTTCTCCATAATTGTCATACTCTCCTCGCACCATTACGTGGGATGCGGGAACACCAGGACCGAAAGGTGGCCCCAAGGAATGCGTGAGCGCGTAGGCCATGGGCCGCAGTCGCAACAGCACATTTCCTAAAGTCTTCACATGTGCTTTATTTTTAGATTTTTCAGCAGCCTCGATTTCCTGACGAATCTTCTTTTCCAAGTCCCGGACCCTTTGTTCCTGTCCGTGACGGTAAAACGGCGCCGGTAACGATTGGCCAACCTGGTAGGTGTCCTCCCGGAGCGGAGCCGGCAACTCCACCGTGGCGAAAAACGCCTTCATCCGGTAGAAATCCTTCGTCGAAATTTCGTCGTATTTGTGGTCATGACATTGGGCACAACCGATCGTCATGCCCAAAAACACCGAACCCACTGTCGAAGTCATCTCGCTGAGCATCTCGTGCCGGGTTTTATCGCCACGAGGCTCGGTAAACGGCGCCAAACGCAAAAACGTCGTCGCCACGACCCCCTCCGGATCCGACTTGGGTAACCGGACGGCACCAAACGCATCCGAAATTTCGTCACCGGCAAGCTGCTGTGTGATAAAGCGATTGAAAGGTTTGTCCGCGTTGAACGCATCGATGACGTAGTCACGGTAACGCCAGGCAAAATAGACTTCCGGGTCCCCTTCGTACCCTACCGTGTCGGAATAGCGTGCCAGATCAAGCCAGAACCGGGCCCATCGCTCACCATAGCCCGGATCCGCCAACAAGCGGTCGATCATGCGTTGTCGCGCCACGGGCGACGGATCGTTCACGAACGCATCGACTTGAGACGAAGTGGGCGGCAGGCCAATCACGTCCAGGTAGACGCGCCGCAACCAGGTCCCCCGATCCGCGGGTCCGGCCGGTGGCAGGTCGTGCCGCTCGAGTCGCCGGAGGATGAAACTGTCCAGCACACCGGCAGGCCACACCGCGTTGCGCACTTGGGGCACTGGTTGCCGGACGGGAGACTGATAGGACCAGTGTGAGCTCACCGGTGCTTTCGAGTCGCGTGTGGAATCTGCGCGTCCAGCGACTGCCAGCATTAATAAAACAAGTAAATAACCAGCTACGCGCATGACAAACAATCCGGGTTCCGTTCGTGGAGAATCTTTATTATGCCAGTTACGCCACGGCGAGGCAAGCAAAGGATCCCGTCCGGAGCGTCTCTCATCCGGCTAGCCAGCATATCACAGCCGATTCAGCCGGAACATCTCTAACCCCGAATCGTTATCCGCTTCCTGAAATAATTCCCAAACAAGTTCACCGACCATCGAAGCAAATTTAAAGCCGTGTCCTGAACACCCTCCAACAATTAACACCTGGGAATGCTGCGGGTGAAAGTCGATCAAAAAGTTCTTGTCGGGTGTGTTGGTGTACATGCACACGTCGTGGTCGAGAATCGCGCCGTTGGCGTCTGGCAGGAATCGCGCGAGTAATCGCCGCACGCTATCGATGTCCTCTGATTCCAATGCACGATTGACGCCGTCCGGTTCGATCCGCGGGCCACCATGGTGATGAGCAACTTTCACTCCACGTCCCAGATCCGGAAATCCGTAAAAAACATTTTCCACCCCATGTTCCCAAGAAAATATGGGACAACGATCCGGTGCAAACAACTCTTGACGCGTCACGGGCTTCAACCAGATTTGTACCTGGCGTTCTACCCACAAGGGCAGGCCAAGTTCGGCCAACAGCGTCCCACACCAAGGTCCGGCACAAATCACCAATCTTTGGGCGCGGTACGTTTCGTTGTCGGACCGGACTTCCACACTGTCGCTATCCGCCTTCCACGCCCGGACCTTTTCGTTAAATCTCAGCTCTCCCCCCAGATCAACCGCCCGGGTCAGCAGTGCATCAATACAGGCTTCCACATGAAGAATACCGCCACTGGGGTCCCAAACCCCGCACATGTCGGCATCGGTCCCCAGTAGTGGCCAACGACGTTCTATTTCCGCCTGGTCAAGCTGTTCAAGCTGAACCATGTGCTGCCCCGCACTGACACGAGTCGAAGTGATCAGCTGAGAATCCGGTTTTCCCATCAGGATCAGTCCGGTCCTGGTCAAAAGGGATTTCCCCACGGTACGTTCTAATTCCTCCCAACCCGCATAAGCACGTTTGACGTATGGCACATACCGCTGGTCATCTCCGTAGGCCATACGAATGACCCGTGAATGTCCGTGACTGGACCCGTGGACATGGGGAGGATGAAAGCTGTCGAGACCGAGGACCTTGAGACCGCTGCCTGACAAATGGTGAGCCACCCCGCTACCCATGGCACCAAGTCCGACGACAATCACATCGAAATGATTTCGAACATTCATCATCAAAAAGTGTAAAAACGTTTTGCCACGTTCGTGTTAGCTTGTCATTGGAAACGGACCTCCACCATCGCGTCGAACTCAAAACACTTCCAGCCCAATGGAACCACAGGTGCATGCTAATTGCCGGGATTTGACCGGAAAGAATAACGGGGGGTTTACCGTTTTCTGAACACAAAAGTCGTGGAAAATTGAAACTCCGTTGCACGCTGAGTGTCGATCTGTCCATTCCCAACAAGCTACCCCCAATTCCGTTAAATCCTTCTAATTCGTCAGTTACGTCGATCGCCACCGCCCACCGCATGTTACAATCGGCGGGGCACTGAGCAGTGAAGAGGTCACTGGCCGCCACTTTGCAAGCAGAAGTTTTTTCAGAATCTCTTACATTATTCCCTCGACCCCTGGTGACCCGCCTCCATCTCCTGTATTTTATCCCCTCCGAATAGCCCCTTCCTGAATCACACCTTCCCTCCACTTCCCTCCCTGCATCTTTGTCGGTTCGTTCGACACCTCTGCCCTGTTACCAGTCCCACTTCGTTCCCTGTGAAAGGAAGCAGTCTTGTGAATGCCTTCTTTGCCGTTTGCGTACTCTCTCTGACGACCCTGTCCGCGGTCCCCGAAACTCTCGTGTGGAAAGAACATTATGGTCAAGCGTTGCAATCTGCTCGTTCACATCAACGGCCATTGTTGCTTGTGATGCAGGATCCAAGTGACCCCAATTGTCGACTGCAGCAAATTGATTCAGTTTCAGACAAAGACCACAATGAGTTGCTGCGCCGATTCGAACTATGCCGTGTTGATGTGACCACGCCACACGGGAAAAAAACAGCTCGGGTTTTCGGGGCAGAACAATTTCCTTACACGGTCATGATTGGTAACCAGGGTAAAAAAATTGTGTTTCGACAAGCCGGCGCCATGGCCTCAGAAGATTGGAAGAATACCCTGAAATCTTACCAGTCTTCCCCTGAACCCGCACTTTCTAAGACAACGGCCCGCGGCTCCTTCGGCAGCAGGACGAATGCGGGCCGACGCCTGCGTTCCACACTCCTGACCCCACGTCCCTGCAAGACGTGACGACGGTGACCTCATGACGTCCGTGTGACGTCGCCGACTTGAACCTGGCTCTGTTACTTGCTAGTTTCCGCAAATGAAAGAGCTGCTTTTTTTTGAAGATCTCGAAGTGGGTAACGTCTGGGAGAGTAGTGCGCGCACGGTAACGGAAGCCGATGTGGTCAACTTTGCGGGGTTGACGGGGGACTATGACCCCCTGCATGTGGACCATGAATACGCAGCTCGGAGCCCCTACAAAAAAACAATCGCCCACGGCCTGTTGGGTCTCTCTCTGCTGGCAGGGCTGAGTAGCCAATGCCCACGCATGTGCAACATCGCTTTTATCGAAATCCGGCAATGGAAATTTCTGCTGCCCGTATTCCCCGGAGACACTGTCCACACGATCACCGAGGTGGCCGAACTCCACGCCAAGGGAAAACGTAACGGTCGCGTGGTCTGGAAGCGGAGGCTCGTTAACCAGGATCAGGCGACAGCCCAGGAGGGGGTCTTTGAAACGTTGGTAGCCACTCGTTCAGGCCAAGAACAGCGATGAGGTCTTCAAACAGGCGCGGACACCCCGGGGAGCCACAACAGGATTGGTGATTAGTCGCACGGCAAATACTCTGATCTTGACGGCCGCCGTACGAACTGCCACCCATCGAGCCTGGCGCAGCTACGAAAAAATCTCGCTGATTGATTCATCGTGATGAATGCGTTTGATTGCTTCACCCAACAGCGATGACACAGAAAGCACTTTGATTTTATCGATCTGCTGCTCCGCTGTGAGCGGAATCGAATCGGTGAGCACGATTTGTGAAACCGGGGCTGCCTGCAGACGGTCAATGGCTGAACCACACAATACACCGTGCGTGGCGGCAACAAAAATATCGCGAGCCCCCGCTTGGTGAACCAACTCGGCAGCTCCACAAATGGAACCGGCCGTGCTGATCATGTCGTCGAATAAAATGGCAACCCGACCGTCAATCGGTCCCCCGATCAGATTTTGCTGCTTGGTCTTTTCTGCGCTACTCCGTCGCTTGTCAACAATAGCCAGATGACCACCCAAGCGTTTGACATGCCCCAGGGCGCGTTTGATACTGCCTTCGTCCGGACTGACAATTACAATGTCATCCTCCGTCAATCCAATTTTCTGGAAGTATTCGTTGAGCACCGGCGCCGCGTAGAGGTGGTCAACAGGAACGTCAAAAAACCCCTGTATCTGGGCCGCGTGCAAATCCATTGTCAGGACTCGATCTGCTCCGGCCCGGGTAATCAAATTGGCGACGAGCTTCGCGGTAATGGGTACGCGCCCTTCGTCCTTGCGATCCTGCCGTGCGTAACCAAAGTAGGGGATCACCGCTGTGACCCGGCTCGCACTTGCTCGTTTACAGCTGTCGATCATGATCAACAATTCCATCAGATTGTGATCGACCGGCGGGCAGGTGGGTTGAATCAGATAAACGTCTCGGCCGCGCACATCTTCCAGAATCTTGCATTGAATTTCGCCGTCTGGAAACTCCTCCAGGTGAAGGCTAGACTTCTCCAAGTGAAGAAATTCGCAAATTCGTTGCGAAAGATTCTCGTTTGCCCTGCCACTAAATATTTTCAGTTCTCGCATTGCTCTTCACTGGTCCCTGCCGGAATTTAAAAATTAGTTACAGCCTCTTGATCCCATTCCATGGTTGCCGTGACTGTCAGACCGGCAAACGATATGCATATCCCGTTGGTCCAGGGCGAGCTCTTCGCAGAGACCCGACCGAAAAAAACGGGGCTGGTTCCTTTATGACTCACTAGGCTAATCAATGTTCACCAAAAACTCAAAGCAGGTACGGATCCCGTCGACAGCAAATCGGATATCTGACCCACGTTCAAGTAGAACTTGTCCGGCAGGAGAAAGAAAGTAGGCTTTCATATCCCCTTGAGAGAGCGTAACCGAATGTGCCTTCTGAAGCAGTCGACCATTTTCGATTCCAACTTCAGTACCCCATCTTCTTCATCTCCTCTTCGGCAATTTGCAATTGGCGGGAGTCATTGATACTGAGTGCTTCACACGGTTTCAGGACATCCAGTGCCCGTACTTCTTTCCCTTCGGTTTTCAGAATTCCGGGGCAGTCAGTGATATAGTACTCGCCTTGTTGGTTGTCGTTTGTAAGCTGGTCCAGGGCGAATTGGAGTTGCCTGCAGTCAAACACATACGTGCTCATGTTGATTTCACTGATCCGACGTTCTTCCGGACTGGCGTCTTTATCTTCCACAATGGTGACAAAATTACCTTCCGGGTCACGGACAATTCGCCCGAATCCCCCGGGGTCCTCTTGATGGCACGACCCCAGTACACAAGCAGGTTGCTCTTTGTGGAACAATTCCAACAAGGAGTTCACCGAAATCGGCTGAAGGAGTGGGGAATCCCCGGTGACAATCAAGACAGCACCTTCGTGCTCGGCCAACTGCTGTCGGCAAACCTGTACGGCATGCCCCGTTCCTAGCTGCTCCGTTTGATCAACAAACTCCACTCCGGGCCTCCCTGCCAACGTCTGGCGGACCAGATCAGCACGATAGCCAACCACGACAACCACTTTATGAACGCCTCCTTCCACAAGAGCGTCCAGTACAAACTCGATCATCGGTCTTCCGCAGATCTCCACCAAGACCTTCGGCAAATCCGATTCCATGCGTGTGCCTTTTCCTGCAGCCAGCACAATGGCAAGTGTTTCCTTCATGGTGATTGGTAATCCTCTCACACCCAGCCGACTGAAAAGTCATTTCTAAAATAGACACCGTCGAGGTTTTTCAAGTTATTGGACCCCACTGGCGAGTTTCCTTCCGGGAAACCTCTCAAGCTGTGTTCGATTCTCCGATTCTACTGACACACCCCAACAGGATCTATCCTCGAAACGTGCAACCTGAAGGACGTGACTTGGACCCGGTCTCGTGATGTACAACGTTCCGTGTGGCAGGAGTGCCACTGGAACCTGCCACAAGAACCTGCCACTGGCGTACGCAGGCAGCAGAAAGTCAAAAAACCAACTTTCTTTCCCATCCTCCACAGAACGATCACTTACCACAGAGGAAGGGATGGACCGCGTGGTCAGGCCAACGCTTCCTGCCGGCCGTGGGCTGCCAAAAGGAGTTTGAAGGCGAGGCAACGGGATCCATTGACCGCCTGGCCGACGGAAACCAGCACCAACAGGTTGACCGTTTTCTACCGGTTCGTCGACCCGTCTCCGTCGTGCTGAACAAAATGTTTTCGCACTGAGGCACGTGAGGCTTGGCACGACCGTGTCAGACGCCCCTTGAATTATCCTCCCGGTGAAATATGCTGGGACAACGTTTGTGTGGATTGAGAATGCTGAATCGGCTGGTCGATCAGCTAACGGCAGCGCCGGGAATGGCTCACCCAAGCCAGATTGGTTTCACTGAAGACCCGCGTTTCCGGTCGCAAACCGGACGGCCATCACGGGAGATTCGGTGCGGGTGAACGCCAGTTCGTGGCCGACAGCGACCCGTTGCATGCCAACCGGCATGTTGAGCCCGACACGCGCTGCTCAGGGCTTGATGAGCAACCAACCCGAGTTTTTCACTATTAAGGCAATCC
>CAUZBP010000109.1:0-14634 GCA_963578105.1 Planctomycetota bacterium | reverse complement strand
AGGTAGCATATTCAACCGCTTGGACGGCTCCAGACGTGTAACCCGAACCACCAGCGTCGAGGAACTTTAACGCCATGATCTGTACGTTCCAGTTCACACCCACTACGCCGGTGCCGTTGTTGCCCATTGCTCCGATCGTCCCGGAAACGTGCGTGCCGTGCGCGTTGTCGTCGAATGGATCGTTGTCATTGTTGACAAAGTCCCAGCCAACAAAGTCATCCTTGAATCCGTTGCCGTCAGTGTCGGTGCCGTCGGCCCAATTTTGATCCGCTAAAAGGTCACCGGCATCGATAAAACCGTTGCTGTTCAAGTCGGAAACATGGCTTCCATTGGCAGAGTGATTTAAATCGAAAAATGTGAAAATGTCATCCCCATTCATATCCGACAGCACCGATCCGATAGTGGAAGGGATTTCGTCCTGATTGATCCACATATTGAGATACAGATCGGGATGGGTATAGTCCACTCCCGTGTCGATCACTCCAACCACAACGTCGGATGATCCGGTGGTCAGCTCCCAAGCCTCGGGGCCGTCGATGTCAGCATCAACGGTACCACCGGACTGTCCTGTGTTGTTCAATCCCCACAGTTGTGAATAACTGGTGTCATCCGGTGTCAGGACAGTCGCTTGATAGACGTAATTTGGTTCGACATATGAAATCTTGTGAGATTGCTGAACCCAATCTTGCAGAGTCGTTGAATCCAGACCCGGTGCCGTCAACTTGGCCAGATTGTTGACCCCCAGATAGGTGATTTGCAAAGGGCTGTCGTCGTACGACAGCCAATCGTTCACCTGATCGGCTTTGCCCAGCAAGTCATGTTCAAACCGGATGATCCACTCGTCAGCTACGACGTTGTCGGCCTGGTCCATCCAAGAAAGATCAAACTGACTTCCGGTAGTTCCGGAAAGCACAATCCGAGGCTCCAAGGATTCGAATGACAAGCGTGAAAAGCTGCCTGAACGGGATCTCGGGACCAGCTGATCAACGTTCCTCGATCGGTGAGATTGGATTCTCGAAAGCCAAGTTTTCCAACGTTGCCTTTTCGTCATCAGGACAGGCGCTTGCGAGGATGATGTGATTGCAAGGGAATGTTGGTCTGTTTCGACACTTATTGCCTTGGTCGGGTAGTGTCTCCAGCCAAAGAAGATAGGATACTGTCCCTGGTCCCCCTCCGCAAGAATGTTCTGCTGTTTAATTGCCCGGGTCGAGGCCCGACCGGACACAAGCAAGAACTGGAAATTTTCTGATTTTGACCGCCTGACCGGTCCCTGAAACCCAGTGATCTCATGCGAGAGCGCAGCGATGAAAGACGCGTTTACGAATGGACGTGGATATGGCCAGCCAGAGATCTCGGATATGGCCAGCCAGAGATATTGACCAGAAAAAATCATTTCGATGATTCGCGCGATCCAGGCGCACATCGCTAAAGATCTGAAGGCAGATGAGGTATCGCGAAAAGAGGGCATCGCCGAGCAGACCTGTTTGCCGCTGGCGCGAAGGTTACTGAAGGTCGATACTGAGCTGTTTTGACACTGAGCTGTTTTGAGGCTGAGCTGTTTTGAGGCTGAGCTGTTTTGAGGCTGAGCTGTTTTGAGGCTGAGCTGTTTTGACACTGAGCTTTTATGACGCTGAGCTCTTTTGACACGGAAGTCTTTCGATAGCTGTTGCGGGGGAGATAAAAATTCCTATCAGCAACGGAACGTCGAAATTGGAAAAGCGTCTACTCTGCGAGCATATCAGACAAAATCGATTCCCATTTTGGCAAATTCCAGCGCAGTCCGATTGAAGGGTTCACTTCATGTCGTTCTCGCCTCCCCCAATAAGTCATGACAATGTCTTTCAGCGGAGCAGCTGGGCCTGGCCGGGACTGTTGACGAGGATATGTAGGAGTGAAGGGTTCCAGCGGAAACGGCCGGCGGGTTTTCACACCTTGTTTCACGGCAGGAGTGCCAGGGTCCACATACGCGTTTTGTTGCTGTGGAGGAACTGAGTAATCTGCACTGGAAATCTGGTCCTCATCATCCTGGTCCGGTAGTTCGCTTTCGAGAAAGCTAAGGCGATATTGTGTCAGGTTCACCTGCGGACCTGTTGATGTTTTTTTACTCCAGGCATAATAAAGAACACCGTCCTGGTGAGCGAGTGTTGGATGCACGTGAGCGAATCCATCCTCAGCGCTAATCTGGATATTGTCGACTTCATTGAATGCCTGGTCCAGGATCAGCAATCGTGGCTGGAACGGATTTTCCTGAATATCGGTGGATCCATTCGCATCACGAGACAAATACCCCACGAACAAGTAATCTTGGTACTGGAGCACTCCGGTTGGGAAACTCCGTTCTTCCCCGTCTCCAGAAAACGTGGCCACTTGGGTCGGCTGGTAGTTGCTATCGAGTTGGGAGATGACCAGTTCCGAATCGTTACCAAGAGCATAGCTCAAGAGATAGAATCCTGTCTCGGTACGGACCAGGCTATTACCAATCGCCGAGGGAATCCCCTCTGGATTGGTATCAACGCGGTGAGTTGCCAGCACGGAACCATCTTCAATGTTCACTTCCCGGAACGCGAGGGCACTGTTATTTTTGCCACCGGTGCTCACAATCAAAGTTCCATCGTCCCACCACAGGCAATGGTCAGGAAAGTTTTCGAGCGAGAAATCCTCGGCAGGTACATTGGCAACAATCGGCCCTCGAAACAGTTCTTCTCCTGCGAGGCTAAAGCGGGCTAACATCAGTGATTGACTCTTTAAACAATCCTCGGCGGGTCCGCCGGCACACGATCCCGCTTCCTCGTCGAAAACATTCGACTGGTAGACAACCACCAGTTGGTCATCAACGATGACCGCCCGATGGTCTGCTGGTTCACCGAACTCCGTCGTAATCTGACTGATCATGAACGGTTCGCCAATTTGTTCCATGGTCTCGCTAAAGCGATATCCTTGGTGTTTCCACCGTCCCACTTCGTGGATACTTCCCTCCCCCGGTTGAACGACCAACGCCAGAATTTCCCCGGAAGGAGCGATGAAAATCTCCGGTCGGTGGGTACCGGCAACCAGTTCATCGGTATTCAGATAATCGAGTTGTAACGATGTGCCCTCCGAAGGTTCACTCTCGGTTGTTGTTAGAGTTGCATTGAAGTAATCAACAGCATCGCTCCAGTACGGGTCTCTCACTTCAAAGAACATCGCGTGGCCGTCATTGGCGAATGCTGGATAGATGGTCAAATCGACTTGTTTGCCGGCTTCGGTCAATGCATCAAAGACGTCTTCTGCCAGTTGAACATGGTCTGCCTGCAGGGTGTCATTCTCGGCCACGTAAATATGGACTGGAGCCGTAATGGCCGAAACGTCCTGGAGGGTCTCTGCCAGGGTATTGATTCCATGAGCGGGAGCCATCAGCAACACCGAGTCAATATCGTTGGGTCGTGCAATGGCAGCTTGGAGTGCAAGCAATCCGCCACGAGAGAATCCCATGATGCCCACGTGGTTGGTATCTACAGTGGGATCGGCCAGCAGCGCATCCAGACCGCTTAAGACGTCATCGAGTTGTCCATTCAGGGAAATCGACGCTGGTCGTTTTTCAGCTCGGACGACATAGCCTTCTTCCGCCAATGCTACACAGGTACCTTCCAGATCTCCACCAACTGCGTCTCCTTTCCCTCCGTGGTTGTAGAGTATCGCTGGGAAAGGTCCCTCGCCTGCAGGACGACAGACAATCGAACCATCACTGAGATATTCAGTTTGAATACTGGACTCTTGTGCCACAAGCGACGTGGTTACACTGACAATTCCCCATTCGGTGTCGGAACCATCAGCGCTTTCGCTGACCTTGGCAGCCACGTACATGCGAAACCGACCATCGGGCAGCTCAATCACCGATGGATCGTTAAGTGACCAGACATAAAACTCATCAAAATCGTCTGGTTGTAATCGAATCCCTTCATCTTGTACAAAGGTTTCGCCATGGTCTGTACTGGTAAAGCTGTAGATGTATCCGACGGACCGCTGACCGGGCAATGGTGCTTGGGAACCGCCTTGAACCATGGTCAACACTCGAATCGTGCCGTCATCCAAAACGATCGCGTAGGGATCACGCTGGTTCATTCCCGCGTCGTGGGTTCCAGCGTCGCCGAGTGGATTCTCGTCAGCCAACTGGAATGTTTCCCCATTGTCATCTGAATAGGCCAGGCGAACGTTGCCATCAGTCGTTCCTTTATCTCCGATGTACATCAACCCGATGCGGCCAGTCGCAGTTGCAAAGGTTGTGTAGACACCAATATTGTCACTGTTGGGTGGGTCATACCGGACACCGTCTTCAGGGACAAAGTGAATCCCATCGGTCGAAATTTGACTTTCGAACACTCCCTGATGTATATCCAACAAGTAGCGTCGCCAAATCGTCTCGCCATTTTGATTTGGTTCAGGCATTTTGACGTTACGTGGGTCGAGATAGCGATCGCTGACGAGTTGATCGTCGGAAAAGTTCATGCCACCGTCGTTAGAGGTCGCCACATATTCGTTGGGACCTACCGTATAGTAAAGTGCTATGGTGCCGGTATCCTGGTCGATCCCAGCTCGGGGAATGGTACCCCCTTCAAGACGGATGCCATCATCCGGTGCGAATTCGTCTCTGGCAGCGTTACTCGTGCTGTTGCCGAAATTTTCCTTCCAAACGTCGTAGTCGGCTTGGGTGAACGTCGTGCCGAGGCCATCTCGCCAAACCGTATAGTCAGCCGCGTCGACCGTCCCGTCACCGTTGTAATCGCCTCCTAACAGGCTAGAGCCAACTGCCTGGGTGACACCTGTGGTGACGTCGCCATGGTCATTTTGACTGGGGTCCGGCTGCTGTCCCTGTGCTATCTGCCGGGCATTCTCTGGTTCTTGGTTTTGCCCCGGCTGTTGCTCCGTGAGACCTTCATTGACCGACTTTGCTGGAACTGGCGTAGGCAACCCGGAGTTTTCGTGATTTGGTGGCGACGAAAATTTTTCGTCAAGCGGGCTCGATGTGCCAGCTGATAGGGGAGCATGAGGTCCAGAGAAACCAGGCTGCAACGAGTTTACGGTCGGTTGCGAGCCACCTGGAAGGACTTCTGCAAACCTGTCAGGGACCGTTGACTGGAATGGCTCCATCGCACCCGAACTCCAACCGAGGACGGCTGCTAACATCATCCGGGGCTCTAATATCTCCAGTTGATTTGGCCGATTCTTGCGGTGACGGCAACGGTGGCCTTTGGTCAATTTTCGTCGCTGTTGGTGGCCTCTACCCATTTTTAGCTCCTCTGCACAAACAGACTTTCGATGGCGAGTAACTTCTGAACAGAGGTAGATACAACCGAGTCGTCGAGACCTTACAAACAAAATTGCGGATCAATCGCAACTTCTTTGGTGACAGGAAGATACGTAAATCTGAACAACATTGTCCGTAAAACCCCGCAAGATTCGGGTGAAGTGGTCTTAAGGTTCGTCTGGGGGGAATCCAGAGGCCCTTTGCCACTGGAGATATTCGGTCGTCTTTCTCCAGCTCTGATAGGGTTGGCCCGGCCCCGTCTGGGCAACATCAGCACCCCATGGCTGGGCTTCTACCGAGGACGATTCGGGGGTAATGAGCCGAAGTTGCTTGG
This sequence comes from Planctomycetota bacterium, assembly GCA_963578105.1. Taxonomy (GTDB): domain Bacteria; phylum Planctomycetota; class Planctomycetia; order Pirellulales; family Pirellulaceae. The sequence goes on along the minus strand of CAUZBP010000109.1, from coordinate 9,016 downwards.
GATCGAGTTGTTCTGGAGAGTCTTCAATTACAGCAAACCGATCTATTTCTTGAAATTCAACCTGGACGCTTTGCGAATCCAGATCGGTCCCATCCCACAATTGCTGCCAGTCTTCGAGGTTCCGTGTCAGGGGCGAAACTTTAGAAGGTCTTCCTTCGAGGGTAACCCGGACAAGTTGTCGCCCAATGTCATAGAGATTTTGCGTTCCATTCCAGTTGATGGTTGCCGTGAGCCAGTCGCGCACTGGCTGCCGCAAATAACCCTCGTTGCGCCACATTTCACCAGATTGTTCAACGTGGAGAAGCGATTCACTTACCCGAAACACATTTTGCCTCACCTGAAACTGCACAAGGTTTATTGAACGCTCTTCCTGCTCTCCTGGCTCGTCAGGGTGTGAGTGGAGAACCAGTTCCACTGCATCCCTGGAAAAAACCGTATTGCGCGAGAAGACAACCAACGTATTCTGGATATTGGACCTGTGATATTCGCTCAACAAACCTACGTTACTGGCAATAACATTGTTGTGGACAAACAAGCGCCCGTTGGGGCCATGCATAGATCCCACGGCGGTACCTTGGGAACCAACAAAATCACAGTTGCGAATCCGACAGAGGGGTGAAGATTCGGTACGGATACCACAGAGGCGTTGGTTGAAGACAAAGCGGCAGTGGGCCACCCACAATTCAGATTGATTGGTACGGAGCAGAGCATTCCTGGGTTGAAATCGATTTACGGGAACAGTGCTAAAGCGGTGCAAGACAATCCCCTCCAGCACAAGCAGTTGATTCGTCCACAGCAACGGCTCCTCGCCACCAGCGGTAGCCGCTTGCATTTCCAACACAGGTCGAGAGTTCAGTGCAGCACGTATCCGGAGGCGTTTATCGACAATCTGCATAGGTTGACAAAAAAAAGGGCCATTGCCATGGATTTCAATCGTGTCGCCGTCTCTGGAAGTTCGGATCGCAGTGGCCAGGTCTTCAAACGATTGCGGTGACTGAGAACGATCGGCCAAAATCACGAACGGTTGCTGGTCATTGCTGGTGATGGCCGTATCTGTGACATGGTTATTGATCGACTCAAGCTGGTCGGAGCTGTCAGGATTGGTGCGGCGAGACATGAGAATGTGCGTCACGCCGGCCGCTTCCAACAGCAGAAATCCAATCACCGCGATTGTCAAACAAATCGATCCACTCATTACAAATGGACCGATCCTCTTACGTCGTGTTTGCCAGGACGAGCGATGCCGCTGCGCAAGTCGTGGGGAGAATTCTGCTGATGAGACGGGCTCGTCTGACCGAAGGGGAGGAGCCGGAACAACAGGTGGTGACGGTGTCTCTATGAAGCCGAGTTGCTCTTTCAGTCGACGATAGACTTCCTCGGTTGATTGGAAACGATCAGCTGGATCTTTGGCGTGCAAGCGGGCAATGATGTCGACCATGACTTGCGGGATTGCGGGATTGATCTTTGACAGAGGTGGCGGGTCTTCCTTGGCTAACCGTTTTATGACATCCAGGGTAGTGCCACCGGCAAACGGGGATTGGCCGGTGCACATGGCGTACAAAACGTTGCCGAAAGAAAACAGGTCAGCACGGTGATCAACGTTTGCCTTGTAGATCTGTTCCGGGGCCATGTATTCGGGGGTACCGACTAAGAGTTCACTGCTCGACTGGTGGACTTCCGCCACGACACAGGCCAAACCAAAATCACTAATCCGGACCTGTTGTGTCTCTCGTTCCAGCAATATATTTGCTGGTTTCACATCTCGATGTATCAAGCCACGAGCATGAGCGGCCGCCAGGCCTTTGGCAGTTTGCATTCCAATCCGCACGATTTCTTGGTAGTTCAAAGGCCCCTGCTGGTCGAGTTTCTCTTGCAGTGAGTTGCCTTCGACAAACTGCATTTCCAAGTACAGCATTTCACCACATTTCCCCACCGAATAAATGGGAACCACGTGGGCGTTTGTGATCGCTGCAGCCGCCCGAGCTTCCCGTAAGAAACGTTTGCGAGAGGATCGATCATTTGAGAGTCGCGGTGTGAGCACTTTGATCGCTACAATACGGTTAAGCACCGGGTCCCAGGCCCTGAGAACTAAGCCCATCCCACCACGGCCAACAATATCGATGATTGAGTAACGTCCCAGGCGTCCTACATATTGTGGGTCATCTGAAGGTTCGAGGAACTTCAGCTGTTGTTCATCACGATCCTCTCGCGGTCCGATTGCCGACCGTGTCGAAATTTGTTTCAACCCGTCGATCCAGGGTTGCAACCGCACTTCGTCCATCGGGTCCTGGCTGCTTAGTCGGCGGGCAACCACATCACTTAAATCGGTCCCACCGACCATGGCTTCCAACAAGGTTCGACATCGATCGCAGTGGTCAAGATGTTCGACCAAGGTGGACTCTTGATCGGCAGCTAATGTTTCCGCCAGCATTTGTTGCCAGAGGTAGTTTTGCGGACAGGATTCTGACAAGGTCATAGAGCACACCTTCTACGATGCCCGCCAGAACCAATGACGCTCGATATTCGTTGACAGGTGTTATTGCTCAATCTGGTCAATTTGTTCTTTGAACCGAGCCAGAACTCGGCTCTTGGCAACATAGACTGCTCCCAACGACATCGATAACATTTCTGCCACCTGCTTCGTTTCCTGGCCGTCGACCGCCGTTTTCCAAAATGCTTGCCACGTATGTTCTTTGAATTCCGGGCGGATTTGATCCGCGGTCCAATGAAACAGGCGCTGTTCATAATCCTCGTCCCAAGCTGCCTCTTGTTCATCAGTGGTCGTGGGGTGGTTGTCCAAAACCTTTTTTATTTCTGTATCGCCGGTTCCTCGCGGATGTCGTGATTGACGCCTCATGAAGTTCTTGATGCGATTGCGAGCTACGGTGAACAACCAGCTGCGAAATTTTCCCCGCTGTGGATCATAATCAAGGCGGCCAATAGCATCATGAACAGACTGTAGAACCTCCTGTGTCAAATCGGCTGCATCTGCATCCTGCAGGCCAGACCGCTTGGAAAATCGATGGATCAAGGGGGCATAAATGTCCACGAACTGATTCCACGCTTGCCGATCCTGCGCATCGCGAATCCGAAACAGCAAACTTGGTCGTGTTATGGGAGATTGTTGCATGCCGATTCGGTTCCTAAAGAACTCCCTGTTGACTCTAACAAAAAACAAGCCTGACCGCCGCCAGGTTGCCTGAAATTTACCACTGCAAATTTACGGAAAACCTGGAGTGCGGCCGACATGGTCTTCGCTGCGGCCCCATTCGGTTTTCAGTTTGCCGAAGAAAAAGAATTCGGAGCTGTGGTTCGTTCCCCGTGGCTCCCAAACATGATCGACGGCTGGTCGCTCATCGCCGAGTTCCTCGTCTCTAAAGCGGGTTTTGGTTGTGCCACAATGTGATCGCCGCTGAGCCATCTGTAGTCATACCAATTACGCAGCTGGTACTCCATATTGGAGCCGTTGATCTTGGGTTTGGCGGAGGTGCCAGTGCCGGCCGATATCACGGATTCCCTCCATGGAGACCAGCTCCCCGATCGTGCCACCCAGGTTAAAGAACGCCCAAAATCGGCTGCTGCACTGTAGCGGCAGCCGGGCGGGGAGATTAAAATTCCTGCCACCGCGTCTCTGTCCCCGGAATTCTACTGTTCTGTTGATTCGTCCGCCGTCATGAAGGGAACCTGTCGATGGGAAACCGAACAAACCTGATGAGCCTCATGCGGCTGGCCGTCACCCTCCTGATCTTGATAACCTTCGGGCTCGCCTCCTTTGGGAAGTGGATGGACGGTAGCGCGCCACAGTGGTTCATCGATCAGTTCAGCGAGACATGGATGGGGAGCATGCCACAGACTCCCATGTACCTGGGGATTGCCATCATCGAGGGGCTTCTTGCCGTCGGTGCGCTGGTCAGCCTGGTGAAACTGGAATGGCTGCGCCCGCCGGCTGAAATCCTGCGGTGGACACTCGTGGGCGTGCTCTTCCTGTTCATCATGCTTGGTTTGGGTGCCCGCCTCTCTGGCCAATATACCGACGCCGCAAGCCATTTCATGTACTTCTCCGGCACGCTCCTGATGCTCTTCGTCATCGATCGCGACGACCAAGACCGGGCTACCTGACCACTGCCGGGTAACGCACCAGCGCAGCTGCGGCCGCACCTGTGCAATGCCGAGTACATCGATACGATGCGCGACTTAACGTGTGTCGATTTGGACCCCGGATGCGACTTTCCCCCCGGATGCCGCAGCGGCCACAAACCGTGCCGTCGTGCACGCCCCGCAGGCACAGTGTCCACGGGACGTGGCGCGTGTTTCCGCGAACTTGTTTTCACCCCCGAACCGTGGTTGACTGTATTGATAGCAGTGACAGGCAAAGCATTTTCGCGTATGCTCGTCCAGTATTGGAACAGCAGGTGGCCTGACCATTGATTCGATGCCTTCATGTGACTCTACGACCTTCATGGCTACATTTTTCCGCCGTTCCAAGGCATTTGGTTTTACGCTTGTTGAATTACTTGTGGTCATTGGGATCATTGGGATCTTAATATCCCTGTTGTTGCCAGCTGTACAATCCGCGCGCGAATCGTCTCGACGCTTGTCGTGCATGAACAATCTACATCAGATCGGCTTGGCGCTGCATCAATTCCATGATGTCTACAATAAGCTTCCACCATCGCGCTATGTGAACGGTTCTCCGACGTGGTTTTCGATCATTCTCCCGTTCATCGAAGCTCATCCGGAAACGGATATGTGGCATCTAGACCAACTTTACTATGCGGTTGATAACAGGCATGCGCGGGAGACTTCGATTCCACTCTATCGATGTCCCTCCCGGCATGCCCCGCGACTGGCCTACAACAACTTTGGGGATGCCGGCGTCACCAATACACGGGGCGCCGTCGGTGACTACGCAGGCAACGCGGGGAATAACAGTCGTGGTGGTGACCAGTTTTGGCGACCAGGAGCCAACGGAACCATCATCACGGCCGATATGTTTGACGACAATCCAAATGGGCGGACGAATTGGGAGTCGAATGTCAATTTCAAGATGATTACCGACGGCCTGAGCCACACCTTTCTGGCCGGGGAAAAACACGTTCCGATCAGCGCCGGTGAGTATCAAGGCTCAATTTACAACGGCGACAATCAGAACAACTGTGCCCGGGTTGCCGGACGTGTCGCGCCTCTTGCCAACAGCGATCAAGATCTGACCCGGTGTCGAGAAATCCACGTTTGCGATGGTCGAATTCGGGGGCCGTGTATTTGCGATACTTTCGGCAGTTGGCATCCAGGGGTCTGTCTGTTCGTGTTCGGCGATGGACACGTGGGACCGGTAGAAGTAAGTACGGACTTGACCGTGGTAGACCGACTTGCCGCCCGGAACGATGGTTTGACGATCGACGTTGCGTTCTAAATTGTGGTGACTGCGATGGAGGTATACGTTTCTGGACGCCAGATTCCAATGGCCTGTATTTTTTGGGCCCTGTCGCTCCTTGCAATTCTGCCAGGGTGCGGCGACGGCGATCGTCTACCCACTTATCCCGTTTCCGGCAATGTGGGATTTCCGGATGGTACGCCTTTAAGTGGCGGTTGGATCATACTCGAGTCACCCGAGGCAGGGCTGGCAGCACGTGGTGTGATCCAACCAAATGGAACGTTTCGGATCGGTACTTACGAGTCATTCGACGGTGCAGTTGCTGGGAAGCAACTCGTAGCCGTCATTCCGGCTGCCCCTGAGGGTTATGATCCAGACAAGGGAACCGTACCGCCAGGCGTTCATCCACGATTTATGCACATGGACACCTCCGGCTTGGAAATCGAAATCGACCCCGACGGGGAAAATCACTTCCAAATCGACGTCAAGCAGACAGGTGGATAACACGCGTGGAATTGCCGGGGTAAGTCGACCTGATTTTGGCCACTTCGATCCGGGATCATGCTCGCCTGCCGTCAGAACATATCTGCGGCGTTGCCTCATCGCGCTGCCCCACGTGTGCCCAGGTCGAAGACTTTCAGCATATGGCTGTTGCGTACATAGAACCTGCCATCGGCCAGCGCTGGCAGGGCACGGGTGGTGGTGTTAAAGAGGCGGAAGCGGCCCAGTTCGTGGTACAAATCGCTTGAAGCGTCGACAAGGACCAGTTCACCGTCAGTCTTCATCGCAAGCAGCGTATCCCCGGCGCGGATGAGTGTAGCCATGCCAAAATTTCCGGCGCTCCAGTACACCTCCCGAGATTTGGGATCGAAGCATCGCAGTCGTGGTGTGGCGCCGTCTTCCCGCCCGTCGATGCCGTAGAATATTGCGTTACTGCCGACAGACGTCGAGTATTGACTCGACATGATGTCGTCGGCGTCCCAAACGGTTTGTGCCTCGCAAACAGCACCGGGACTAGTAATCTCAATCAGCCGGGCACCGATGCGATAGCTGGCCGATAAAAAAACGTGGTGTGGGTCAATCAGCACGGGATTGGCGGCGGTGACCGTCGGGCCGCGCTTTCCATAAGGCATGCTGAATTTTACATCACCGTTGGCCGGGTCAAGGCCCACGAACTCCATCCAGCCAGTCACGAGAACCAAAGGTTGCTCGTCGATGACGGTTGCGATTGGCGATGCATAACTGGCGCGGGTCCCGGTCGACTGCCAGAGAGTTTTTCCGGTGTCTACAGAGAAAGCGACGATACCTCCGTCATTTGGACCGCCAACATTGACGATCAGCTTTTCGCCAACCAACAGAGGCGAACTGCCAACCCCGAAATAGGATTCGGGAAACTGGTAGTCGCGACGGGTGTCGCGTGCCCAACGTTCGGTGCCATTTTCAAGGTCAAGACAGACGAGCCTGCCGGCGACACCGTGCAAATAAACCGCATCGTCATGAATCAAAGGAATACACCGCGGTCCGGTGTCGGGGTTGATTCTCGCACGGTACTGTACGGGCCAGCGTGTCGACCACACGACCTTTCCCGTGGTGGTGTCGAGTGCCTCGACGACTTCATCATCATCCATACGGTGGAACAAAATCGCCCGAGGGCCCACGACCGCGACGCCTGCGTATCCCTGGCCAACCGGGTGGTTCCACAATTCCCGCGGGGTGGCTGCACCCCAGTCTCTGTGAAGCGTTTCAGCCTGGGCCACGCCATCGCGAGATGGACCCAGGATCTGGGGCCACTCACCGGCATGGGATTGACTGATCAACGTCAGCAGGATGCTGAGTGACACAATTCCCGAAAACAGAGATGGGTAAGTCATCGTTGGTCAGATCACGATGGTAAATTTGTCGGGCGGTCCTCCGAGTCCAACACGGCAGCAGGATTCTAGAGGATCGACGGGATCGGACGGCTGTCGTACTCTCAAATTGTACGGTTTTCAAAAGTTGAAGGCACGTTTTTCGGCTCTGCGGTAACCGGGAGTATAAACTGGGAGGGTCCTTGTAGCCAACACGTTTCCTGCGACCGGCCATCAAGATGCCCTGTTGAATCGAGCCCTGAAAGAGAAATCGGTGTTTTTGCAGCTATCGGTCATTTTCCAATTGCACCGGGAGTGACACGGGCCCACGGAGAGCCGCGGTTGGCGACCACTGGTGATGGTCGCTGGCGAGTTGCATCTTCGGAAACTCGCGCAGCAAAGCCTCGAGGGCGAGTTTGCCTTCCAGCCTGGCCAGTGGTGCACCAATACAAAAGTGAACACCAACTCCAAACGCAAGGTGGCGGTTATCGGTACGTTCGATATCAAAGCAATTTGGATCGACAAATGCTGCCGGGTCACGATTGGCCGCGCCGATCATCAGAAAGACGATCTGACCCTGGCGCATCGACTGGCCGTGAAACGTCATGTCTTGCTTGACAATGCGGGTTTGTCGTTGGAGTGGGCTTTCATAACGCAACACTTCTTCCACGGCCTGGGGTATCCCAGCCGGGTGTTTGGCCAGGCGTTGCCACTGTTCAGGATGACGCAATAAGGTCAACACGGTATTAGCTATGAGATTCGTGGTAGTTTCATGGCCTGCAGCGAGCAGGTTTTCCGCGGTGGAGAGCAATTCGGCCTCGGTGAGCCGCTCCCCTTCCTCTTCGGCGGCGACGAGTAAACTCATCAAGTCCTCCCGCGGAGATTGGCGGCGTTGGGCGATCATGGCGTGATAGTAATCCTGCAATTCGACTAGCGCTGTCTGCATTTCCTCGGCCGCCTGGCGGAGTGGCAGTGCGCCGGCAACAACCGAATTAATTCGGAGCGTCCAGTCGCGCACCTGCTCAAGATCGTCGGTCGGCACGCCAAGCATTCGGCAAATGACCGTCGCCGGTAGCGGAAAGGCAAACTCGCTTACCAGGTCGACGCTCTGGTCAGCCTCAAACCGGTCGAACAAACTACGCATGGTCATTTCGATATCGGCCCGGCTTTTTTGGATGACCCGCGGTGTAAAAGTGGTATTGATCAATTGGCGCAAACGGGTGTGATCGGGTGGATCAGAGCGAATCATCCCCCCTGAAAAATGGTCGTAAATTGGTTGAAAGTGGCCCCGGTCCCCGGCTGGCAACCGGTTGAGCAAAGCAGCCATGCGTCCGGCGCTTGAGAATCGTTCAGGATCGCGCAGTATGTGTGTGACCTGTTCGTAGCCAGTTACCACCCACCCTTGCTCGGACTCGCTCCAGATCACCGGCGCCACATTCCGCACAACGTCGTAATACGGATAAGGATCCGCATGAAATGCGGGTGTGTACCAGTCGTCGGTCAAGTTGCTTTCGGCTGGCCGGGGCATGATTCGCGGCAATAATCCCTGTCGAGACGGCTATTTTGGATCAATGACAAGCTTGACCGTACCGGTCAATTGCAGTGAAACAGAGAGCTTGCCCTCGTTGCTGGTGACCGGGGTATGCTGGCCGTTGACGGTGGCGCGGTAGCTCGTGTCAGCGATTCTTGGTTGGTTGATTTCTAGTTCGGCAGGGCCCTGACCATTGAGCAGCATCGTGAGCGGACCGCCATCATATCGCAACAGGCGCACATTGACAGGTGTGGTGGACTCCAG
>CAUZBP010000108.1:0-14648 GCA_963578105.1 Planctomycetota bacterium | reverse complement strand
ACGTCTCTGAGTTGATCGCGGCAGTCCCTTAAGGTCTGTCAACCATGATTGCGGGAACCCGAAAAGCCCGTGACGTTCTGGGCGTAAAATGCTGCATCCACTTAGTTTGGGTAACAAGAGTCGGGCCGACTCGGCGGAGGACAAACTTGACCCCCCTGACCACCCAAAACTATACTTGAATAGACGGCCATCTTTCCGCTTTTCAACGGATTCCGGATCGGCCGTCAAAGTCCGAGTTGAGACAGTCCAAGTATTTAAAGGGTGATACGGATGCAACCGAAGCAACCCACATCTGTGACGAGTCGATTCTTCGCGGGTCTTACGGAATACGCGTTTCAAACCCGCCTTGGCATCGCTGATCCGCCACTGACGGATTATCTCAGTGACATGTTGATACGGTTCGTCCGAAGTGACAACGTTTTTCGTGTGCGAGACTTGAAAGGCCGTCCACTCACAAAGGTCGCCGACATGATTGTCGAGGGTGACGCATGCGTGGGTCCCTCACGCCGCGAAGTGCATCGCCACATAGGTGATTTCGTTCTTTTTTGGACCGGTGTTTATCCCGAAGCGCTGCGACGACTGAAAGGACCACACAGTAAAGACCTACTTGTCAATTACTGTGCCCAGGGAAAGCGGTCTTATTACATCGCCAGTACCATAAGCGTTGAAGAACAAACACAGGACAAGGCCTCCAAAGATGTGCTGGAACGCCTGAGTGATCAGTTTGAACTCTGCATGGCCGGCCTCGCTGAAGTACGGCGCAAACTGGATTGTCACATCGACGATTCCACGGATCCGGACGCTCTGCTGCTGTAACAGCGCTCCGTTCCTAGGTTCCGGCCTGCTGCCTAATCAGAAATCCGTAGAGCGCGTAAAAATAGCTCGCGCTTCCCAGGATCACCGAAACATGCCACACCGCGTGAAAGTAACGCACTCGTTTATCAAAGACGAGAAACACGGTGCCCATCGTGTAACAAATACCGCCTGCAGCAACCCATGCCAGGCAGTTGGTAGAAATCGTTGAGTAAACGAGCAGCGCTGGCACCCACCCCAGCAGGATGTAGCTTTGGGGTTTAAAGTTGTTGATTCGGTGCTGCTGGAAAACTTTCCAATAGAAACCGGTGAACGCAGCGAGCCAAACCAAAATCAAACAGCCAAGTCTCAGCGGCTGGTACAGGAAATGGCACAAAAATGGCGTGTAGGTGCCGGCGATCAGGAAATAGACAACGGCTTGGTCCCACATTCTCAAGCGATGTTTCAAACGAGGCTCTTGGATGGCATGGGAAAGAGTAGAAAGGGAATAGACCAAAATCAAAGTCACTGATATAGATCGACACGGCAAGCAGGCTGATAGTCGTCGCACTCCAACTTGCGCAAATCAGTAAGCCAACTGCGTATAAGCTCAAGATCCAGCCCACGGCGTGAATCGCCGCGTTGACGAGTTCCTCACCCACCTTGTCCGCAGACATTTTTACTTTCAGCGTGGTCCTATCAACCTGCATGACTCTTCTTCTGCCTCGTTTAGCGGTTCAACACGTACCGCTTGTAGCAAATTGCAAAAAACATGGCAGCGTAGAAAGGCAAGATTTTCGTCGCTCTGCAAGAACTTCTGGCAGTCCCTGCTAATTATCAATTTGGAACTCGTTTCCTGGAGGAAACAATGGGGTTGAGGTGCAGTGAAATCTGATAGCAAGACGGCACAAACCGGAATGGACAAGTTTTTCTGTCCAGGTACGGGCCTGCACTTAGTGCTGCAAAGAATCTTCTGAAACCATTGATCCGATCACACCGAAAATGCGAAATCCAATGCAAGGTGAACGGTAGCATCCGTCTTGCTTCAAGTAACCAAGCCCTTGGTGACTAGCATGAAGACGTCCTCTAAGGTCGGATCTCTTTCACCAAAACTGCGGATTCCAACCTGATTGGCAACCAGGTCATTCAACAACCGTGCGACTCCCTGATCATCGGTTTCCAACTCAACGACTGCCTGATGACCGTCGACCACAACATCACGTGTGTAAGGGCTGTTTCGAAGTACGGAAAGCCCCACATCCATGTTGGCGGTGAACTTGATTTCGACAACACGATTGCCCCGAATCCGGCGATAAACATCTTCGATGAGGCCGTGCATGAGCAGTTGCCCGCGCTCAATGATGCCGATGGAAGTACAGCAGTCGGCCAATTCCGTCAGAATATGGCTGGATATCAAAATTGTTTTCCCCATTTTTCGCAATTCTTTGAGAAGAGCTTTGACTTCCAGGCGGGCTCGCGGGTCCAATCCACTGGCCGGTTCATCAAGAATCAGGACGGGTGGATCATGCACCAATGTTTTTGCCAGACAAAGACGTTGTTTCATTCCTCGGGAAAGGCCGTTGACATAATCGTCACGCTTGTGGCCCAAGTCAAGCAGCTCGAGGACATCCGCGATGACTTGCTTTCGTTGGACTCGAGGGATGCAGTAGGCTACCGCAAAAAAATCAAGAAACTCCCAAACTTTCATACCGTCATAAACACCGAAGGTGTCAGGCATGTATCCCACGCTGCGACGCACATTCATCGGATCCTCGGTCACGCTGTGACCATTCACTATCCCTTCACCCCGGCTTGCCTTAAGAAGCGTCGCTAAGAAGCGAATGGTAGTACTTTTTCCAGCTCCATTGGGACCGATGAAGCCGAACATTTCGCCCGCCTCGATTTTCAGATTTATTCCCTGGACAGCGGTGAAGTCGCCGTAGTCTTTGCCAAAATCAATCAGCTCAATCATGGTTTGTCTTCGAAATTCATCCGTTATTAGTTTGAGGAGATGAGACGATAGAACGGAAACAGCTTGAAACTCCAGGGTGCATCGTATCCGGTCTACCGTGACAAAACGACCAGCCGTTCTCTCCGGATGGTCCCTCGCCAGCTTGTCGACTATTCACCATCCTGCTGTCGCACCTGGTCCAAGGAAAATAAAGAGAGTTCCTCATCGGATTGCCTGATGTCCGGAGGAAGGTTGATATCACGTTTTGGATCCGAAAAACCCCCGTACCGCACGTTAGCAACAATCAGGGTGCGCATGGTTTGTTGAGAGGAACGAGGGTTGATCACCATCCCCGGCAGTTGGGTATCGGTCCATCCGATGAGCCGTGCATCACCGGGCTGAAAGTGAACTTCCGACTGGGCCACCTTCAAAAGTCTGGTCAAACTCAATGTATCGCTGACGGATGACTCACTGAAAGCAGGTGAAGACCCCCACTCCGCCAACAGATGGTCGCCTTCGGCTGGCGAGGAAAATGTCAGCCTGCGAGCGTCGGCCGCTGCAAGATCACCAACCCAGGCAACCTGGAACTGACCTCCTTCTCGACGACGAAGAACGGCTGCATCCTGAATGGTTAATTCACTGCCATTGGTAATCACCGGACGACGGTCCTGAGTTTTCGTGAGACGCAAACACCCCCCCAGATCCAGCAACTGTTCGCTGTGCAACAACCCTGTCGAATTAGAGTCGACCCGAAAGCCTGACAATTTTGCGGTCGTTCCACGATGGTAGTAAACCGTGTCACGATTTTGACTGACGACCATCTTAAACTCTTTGTCCATGGCAAAGGGCAAAACGAGAGACGAGTTGTCTTCGAATTCGACAGAGTAAGTTGTCGACAAAGAGCTATACAAAGCGGTGTATCGCGTCAGATGGGCACGCGAATAATCAGGCTGCATTTCAAGCACTGCAATTTCTGTGCGACTGCGAGCGAATCCAATATCCAGCTGTGCCAGCTTCACAACGATAACAGCACAGACAATGGCAATGCATGGGGCCGCCACCCAGGCCCATTCCAAACGCCCCAGGGCATGGAAAAAACCCCAGTTCACAGGCACCAGGATGACAAGGTATGCCAGCAGAATCATCAGCACAAAATCTCTTTGCGGGACGTTAATCCCGGCCGCGTTCCTGAGCGACGCACGAGCCGCTTCGGCAACGGCGCTAAAGTCGTTCCATCCGGCGATACCCGATTTGGGATGTGACAAATGACCACGATCCGGGTCTTTCTGAGCAGAGATCCCGTCGGATAATCGCGCATCCCGGCTGAAGTAACGCAGACTGCTGAGAAGACGGGGATCGTTGCGCATCTCGGGGTGCTTCGCCCAAGTTGAATAGGTCCCCCCATCGGAGGTGTGTGTGAAGTGGCGTGCGGGATGTCTCAACAAGCAGCCATTGAAAAAATTGTCGAAACAGACCCAGTTGATCACCTGCCGTTGCGTCAAGGGAAAAGCAGTAACTACGATTCGGCCACGACCCACTCGTCGTTCGGCAACCAGTTCACCGGTATGCGAAACGTAACGACCCTCTTCCTTCAGCTCAAACATCGATCCACTGATCGGTTGCTCGGCGAGTACCTGCAAATGATTGGATTCTTTTGAGGAGTTGGTAATCGTCCAGTACTCGTTCATCTCCGCAAAAGATTCGGCTGTCAGTTGTGTTGTTTTCCTGGAAGTCACGGGCAGGTAAGGAGCCAGAAAACTACCTTTCAGAGTATCTAGCGATTGTGGACCGCTCACGATCATTTGCCCGCCCCAATGCAGCCAGTCCAGGAGTGCCCGGACTTGATCACTACGGATGGAATCGGGTTCAAAATCGTCCCACAGCAGGTAGGCAATACTGGTCCAGGTCAATTCGTGACCTGGAAGTGGTGCCCGTTGACTGTCGGAAGCCAACACTACCCGGTAGTGGACGTCCCCACCGGTCATCTCGAGCTCGTCATCCAGAGGCCGAATCGACTGTTTGCCTTTTTTCAAATAGCCGTAAGTCTCCGACTGACGTGCCAACACCACAAAGAAAAAATGAAACGGGTGCATCAACGTCGTCGGTTCGGTCTCCTCACGGATTAACCTACTTCCGACTTTTGAGCGCAGAGCGCTGAGCAGCGCAGGTCGTTTGCTTTCGCTATCGGGTACAAAATAGACATATTCAAAGTGTTTTGTTTGACCTTTTGGCAAAGCGGCCGGTCGGACACCCTGCATGACGTAGGATGTGCGTTCCAGTGGCACAGGATCGCGTTGATGGTCGACCGTCGTCGAGTGAATCTCGCCGTTAAAGTCGAAGTTATTGGCCTTCATCTTTTGAGTGACGCTCACCCAATGGCCTGGTTTGGCATAATAGAGATTCGTATTCTCGTCCGACGGGTCGATCTTAGGCCGGTCAATCTCGACATCTTTTTTCGGCTCTTCCTTTTTTTCCTCTTGAGTCTGCTCCTTGTCGACGTTTGTCAGCTGCTTCCAGCAACCTCCACACCCGGGCAGCACGAGACATGTGAAGGTCATAAGGCCGAGGTGCATCAGCAAGAAACGCAAGACACGGCGTGGGCCTCTCCGCACCTCTGTATCCCACCTCGGCGCAGGTGTGCCTGGAGATAACTGCCGATCGGCTCGCTGACCCGAAACGTCCACCGTCTTCCCCTTCCGTCTGTTAGTTTACGGTTTTATCAAGGCGCGGGAAAGACTCGCCTCCATCCTCTTCACACCCATTACTGCCCGCATTTGAACATTCCCGATTTATCATGGCCAGTCAGAAAGGAGTAGTGGCACGGACACCAACCTGTGGACAGGGACTCCGAGACCAGGCGAACAGCAGGTGGAACGGAGCTTGAAAAACAGTCTTTTGACATCAACTATTTCCTGATCGAAGACAACTCGTCGTACTGTGACTGAGTCTACGTGCAATGCAAATCAAGCGTCAACAGTTTTCCAGCCAGTCCAGTCACCGGCTCCAATCGGCAAAGCCGCCTGCGTCAGTTGAAGTTCAATTTCCCCAGATTCACAAGCCATGATTCTTGAAATTTCAAGCCCTCTTGCCAACGATGGAAGCGGAAACAAGAATTGGGAGGCAGATTTCACAACAGACGAAAGAGGGGAGATTACTTATGAGTGATGTACTCGAAACCGATCCTTCGCTGACTTCCAAAAAATTGGATGTCGAACAAGCAGTCCGCGTAAGGTATTCGGCTGCGTCACAAACAACCGAAGCTTCGCTCTGTTGCCCTGTCGAATATGACACCAAGTATTTGAACGTTATCCCTCGAGAAGTCATCGAGCGCGACTACGGTTGCGGTGATCCGTCCCGCTATCTGCAGCCGGGTGAAACTGTGCTGGACCTGGGATCCGGCAGCGGAAAAATTTGCTACATTGCATCCCAGATCGTTGGTGCCGAGGGTCGTGTTCTGGGAGTGGACATGAACGACGACATGCTCCAACTTGCTCGTAGATATTGTCAGGAAATAGGTGACCGTATCGGGCACCACAATGTTGAATTCCACAAGGGGCGCATTCAAGATCTCGCCTTGGACCTCGATCGGTTCGAAACCTATCTTGCTCATCAGCCGATCAGCCAGGCCAACCAGTGGCTCGAAGCAAAGCACGAAGCGGATCGCATGCGATCCGAACACCCCATGATCGCGAGCGACTCGGTGGACGTTATCGTGTCTAACTGCGTGTTGAATCTAGTGAGTATCGAGGCTCGTCAAAAACTGTTCAGCGAAATGCATCGGGTGCTCCGCTGTGGCGGTCGCGCAGTGCTCAGCGACATCGTCAGCGACGAAGTCGTCCCAGAAACACTGCGGCAAGATGCGAACCTGTGGAGCGGATGTATGAGCGGGGCATTTGTCGAAGACGAATTTCTGAACGAATTTAAGAAAGCTGGATTCTACGGAATAGAAATCGTCGCCCGTCAAGAACAACCCTGGGCGACGGTCAAGGGAATTGAGTTTCGCAGCATTACCGTTCGAGCCTTTAAAGGCCAAACAGGACCGAGGGTCGACTGCCACCAGGCCGTGATTTACAAAGGCCCTTGGCAGAGTGTTCAGGACGACAACGGGCACACCTTGCAGCGAGGTCAAAGAACCGCTGTTTGCGACAAGACATTTCAAATCTATACCCAGCCACCTTATGCAGACCACGTAATCCCCGTGCCTCCCTATCAACAGGTGCAGCAAGAAGAGGCCATGCCCTACGACCGTCATCGTGGCGAGGTGCGACATCCACGTCAAACCAAGGGGCTGGAGTTCCGCAAAACCCAGTTACCTGTTGTGGACACGAATTGCGACGATAGCGGCTGCTGCTAGCGGCCAGCCTGCCTGCAGCATTGATTGCCAACTTGCTCAATCCGGACTGGCAGCAGTTCCATCTTGGTGTTTATAATCCCCACCTTCATTGTAACAAATCCTCTTCACTGACTCTTTTATCTGCAGAAACCGAGATTGATCGGACAAGGAAGTCCGTATTCATTGCGCTGGCTGAGTTTTCACCTCTGCGGGCCTAAGATTCGTCAATCAACTTGGTGGGTGGTACTTGTACTGCATCTGACTGCAGTTGCCGCTGTGAACGCCGAGTCCGCACTGCATCTGCGCGTGCATTGGAGTGGACCGAAGGCGATCCTCTGGGAGGGGCGTATCTGGTTGTCCATGGGTACGGTTTCCCAAGCACCCGCACGCAGCGAGACTACAAATGACACCTTGGAAACACGTTCGACTCCCAATGGATTTTTTCTGCGACAGACCAGCCCAACCACGAGCAACGGCGTGGATTTACTCCTCCGGGCCCCACGAACAGCGATTCTATACCTGCAACTGCAAAACCAGGGAAGTCACGAGTTAACTTCGCCCATCGAGATACCTGTCGAAAACCTGTTAGTCGAAGTCAAACAGTTTCGACTCGACGATCGTGGTACCCGACTGGAAATTCGACGCGCGCCTGGAGATACGCTCAAGGTACAGACCGGCCGGTCTACCCTGATATTCGAACCGGGAGAGAAAATCCCCCTGCAAGTCTTCCCAAATTCGCCGGGAATCCCCCCCTATGCGGCCATTCGTTTCACTACCGAACTGCTGGAAGCTCGTAGTAGTCGGACATTGACGCGCAAAGACATCAATCTCGAAGCAGACTATCGCGGTGACCTTCCGCTCATCAAACCGTACGACATGAGACTACCTTTCAAAGAAGGGGTCTATGACCTCGTTTTTCGTCTGGACGAACGGCCACGAAAACGGTTTTCCATTCCCAGATCAGAGAGACAGACTTTCGCGACTCAGCGAATTCAAGTCGTCGTCCTGGATCGGAATCGACCTGGCGCCAACCATTTCGATGAGGAGGAAAACGAAATCGACAACATCGATCCGGCCAATCCTCGTTGGTGGGAATTTTTAACAAAACCTCTCAACAATTTACCTCGTCTGGGAAACTCCGGACCGGCAAACAACGGTAAGTCCAGCATCCTGCATTATCAAGATCAGGCTTGGTTACAGCTTGATCCCCAGGGCTGGCAAACCTATCCACTTCAAGTTGAGCGGCTCAGCAAGGCACATGTACTCGAAATTGCTATTCCCCAAGGTATCACGCAGAACCTGACCATCCACGTGTCGGAACCAGGTTCACAACAAACCAACTTAATAACAGGACATTCCGTCCTGAAAGTGTCCGGAGACGCTGTTTCCAATCAAGGACAACAATTCCTGCATCGCTTTGTTTTTTGGCCACAGAACGAGTCTTCCCAAGTGGTCCTGACCAATGAGGACGCAACCCAGCCCGCCATCTTCGGAAAGATTCGCGTGACGGGACTACCCATGGCCAAGAACACAGAACACGGGGCGAATCCGTATCTTGAGAAACGTGAACTGTTGGCATTTTTCCAAAACAACTCCTTTGTTGAAAATTTTTGCGCCACCACCACGCAAGCTGAAGAGACCCACAGCCCCGTACGGGACTGGCAGACGTATTACGAGGCTGGAACCCGTTTGACACAGTTTCTGCGTCAGGCCGGCTATAGCCGCGCGATTTTGACGGTCGACGGGGATGACGGTGTCCTGTATCCAAGTCGCTTGATCAACTCAACGCACGGTCCCGTGGACAACCTCCCGTCCAACTCCGCGTCTCCCATCGGTACCCCCGACGTGCTAGAGATGCTGTTTCACCTGTTCGACCGGGAAGGAATTCAGCTGGTACCCGCATTTCGATTTTCAAACCAACTAACAGCACTTCGCACCTCCAACAGGCAGGCAGGGGTGTCGATGAGCGACATCGAGCTGGTTGGTGCCGCAGGTCCGGATCATGCCTCGGGCGCCTCCTTCTCCGTCAAGCACAACCCGCGCTATAACCCGTTGGATCCACGAGTTCAAGCGGCAATGCTCGCTGTCATTCGTGAATTGACTGAACGCTACGGAAATCATTCATCGTTCGGAGGGATCGCTCTCGATTTGTCAGTCAACGGCAACACGTTGCTGCCGGGAGCCGAGTGGGCGCTCGATGATCGTACCGTCAGGTCCTTTGAACAAGCAACGTCAACCAAATTGTCTGTGGAAGGAAAAAATCGCTACGCGGAGCGCGCAGCAGTTCTGCGCAACGACGCCAAAGTGCGATCGGAGTGGCTTACCTGGCGTGCCGCAGAACTTTCCAGCCTGCTACAACGGATGCGTCAGATTGCCAGTTTGAAGCGGCCCAAGACCAAGCTCCTGCTCGTAACCTCCGATCTGTTGAGTAATCAGGCCATGACCCAGGCCATGCGACCTTCGCTACCGGTGAAGGGAGAGGACGCCTTGGTGCAAAAATTACTCGAATTTGGCATCGACATGGGAACCATGCAGAAACAGTCTGAAATCGTGTTGGTACGTCCAAGAGTTCCGACCTCATTCGAGGCAGCTCATTCCGCTGCCGTACCGTTTAAAATCGATGAATTGGCCGCCGCTGACCGCATCTTTAGTCGAAATGGATGGCCAGCAAGCTTCTTAATTCATCAACCGGCGGAGATTCGTAGGGAAAGTTTGTCAGCAACTTTCGAACTCAGTCCGGCAAGTTCAAGCTTTCGCTCTCCTGCATGGCTCTCGTCGGTCGGCTGGCACACCCGTTCCCGCTTCGCCCGCTCCCTCGCCAGGCTCGATGCACAACTCATTCTGGAGGGAGGGACTCGACTTCCTTGTGTGTTGGATCCCGCTGTGACCGAGTTTCTCCAGACGTACCGCCAACTCCCGGCCGCTCATTTTACCTCGGTGCGTAGCAGCAGCATTCAACCTGTGGTCATCCGTAAATTCATAACCGCTGGAAAAACTTGCCTTTATCTGGTTAACGATTCGCCCTGGAAAGTGAAAACGGAACTTCAACTGGATGTTACGTCGTCCACACGAATCGAATCCCTGGGCCCCAACGAATTGCCACCCCTGGTCAACCGGAACGGCCAAACCTGGTGGCAAATCGAACTGGAACCCTATCAGTTGATCGCAGGCTGGGTTTCAGCTGACGATGTCAACTTGCGGGCCGCCAGCACAACGATTCCGGAACATGTTGAACGCGACATGAAAATTCGCATCGAAGAATTACACGCGCGGCGGCAAGCACTAAAATCGCCTCCCAAATTGAAGCGGCCTGCGAATTCAGGTTTTGAGGAACCACTAGTCTTTGACGATGTGATTCCCCACTGGGTTCACAATTCCAGACACAACATGGGCGTCGAGCTGACGTTTGATGGTTCACATGAAGGCAATAGTGCCTTGCACATATGGAACCGACCGGAGTCCGGGGCTGCCAACTGGTGTCACAGCAGTACGTTTACACCACCTCATACCGGCCGCCTGGCAACCTGGGTTTTTCTGCGCTGTGCCAACGACATGGAACAACCTGAACTGCGTTTGATCCTGGAAGCTATTTACAAAGGAGCCAGTTATTACCGTTTCGCCGAGGTTGGGAAAAACACAACCATTCCACTTCATGAAGACTGGAAAGAATACATCTTCGCTATCGACGATCTGCCGCGCGAGGGACTTACTGAGCTGCGCGTCGGATTTGATCTGATGGGACCGGGTGACGTCTGGATCGACGAATTGCAAACCTTCGACCTGTCTTTTCGAGACAGCGAACAGCATGAACTCGCTAAATTGATCGCCCTGGCAGACAAACATCTGCGCGTACGAAACTTTAGCGACTGTGCCCGTATTCTTGACAGTTACTGGCCTCGGTTTCTCGAACAACACGTGACGCTGCCACCGTCTCGCATGGCAAACCGCGAGTTGACTCCACAAATCGTTCCCACAGATCGGGAAATAGGTCCTGCTGAGGAACCCGGATTCTTTGAACAGCTGAAGGGATGGACGCGCAAGTTGCCGTGGTTCTAGAGCAGTTTTCACGATTTTCGGCGCCGGCGACTGACCCTTACCCGGTATTCCTACCAGTTCAAAGGCGCTGCCGGGACCACACGGACGCAGTTGCTTACTTATCCCGGAGGCCAGGACATCCCGCGGCCTCCCAACAGATGGAAATGCAGGTGGTCCACTGTCTGCCCACCATCCTGCCCGTTATTTACAACGACGCGATAACCGGCAGCAAGTTCCAACTCGACCGCCAACTGTCGGATGACGAGCGCCAGGTGGCCGATGAGTTTCTGATCCTCCTCAGCAATTTCAGACCAAGAGGCTATTTCCTTTTTAGGAATGACGAGCACATGGGTGGGTGCCTGGGGATTGACGTCACGAAACGCTAGGCAGTGGTCATCCTCAAACACCACATCAGCCGGGATTTCACCGTCAATGATTTTTTTGAAAATTGTCTTTTCGGGCATCCGAGTTACCTTCTTTCGAGTGACGAATGACATCTTGGTCCATGCCGAAACCCAATCATCCAGTCTCCTGAAAATCACGTCTGGACCAGAGGAAGCACAAGAAACTGTAGACCATTGACGAGGGAACGGATAGGGCTGAAGGGGCATTTAAAACAACGCCTGTCGCGTTGAATTTAACCGCGATTCTGGTAGTTTCCATCTCCTTCCACAAACGAGCTTTCAGCTCAACCCGCTGAGCTTTTTCCGCGATGGGGTCAGGCGAAGCTTGACAGGAGATCCCCGTGAAACTTTTTATCTCTCGAGTCACTTGATGTGGAATCCCGATGACGACCTTGGTTGAAGCTGACACTCGTTCCCGATTTGGACAACGCAGCCTGTTCTCTGGCAACTGCTGTGATGAACGGAGAGACCTGGCAACTCACGTAACCGGGTTGCCAAAAAAAAGGCCCCACTGAATGAGACAGTCGGGCCTGGGAAAGGCTGCTACCAAAACGCCCCCGGACTACTTTTGTTTTCAAACGTTCGTAGAAGATTTTTTGCGGGTTCTACGAGGCGTAGCAGTCACACTCCATTCTTTGGTCAACGCTTCAAAAACGTCCGGTGATTCGTAGCGAACGATACTGTTCCCCTCGGGCATGGGGCCCACCAAACCACGAAAGACCGGCAAACCCCGGAGGGAAAGATCCGTACTACAATCGTCTACTCCAATCTGGGCATGTCTTTTTTGTAAAGGTTCCTCCGAAGGATAATCTTTGATTCTCAGTTTTCCATCATTCAAGCGTGTAACGACGCGAAACGATTTCTTCTGTGCTGCCATGTGGTGTCGCTCCGTATGAAGACATGGTATCGAAAGACCTCCTGTCGCCACTGCGTTTGACATCCTGTCGCACTTATGTAAAACAGCCGTCGCTTTTCGAGCGCTGCCTGATCGCTGTATCCCTATTGCTTACTTGTTGCCAGGCGTTCGTTACGCCACAGGTTCTATCGGCCACTCACCTGGGACTGAACAAGCATTTCGACCGGAACATGCATTCTGTGAGTATCTGCAAGAACCCGAATATTAGTTGCCACGGTGAGGCCCGGCAGGGACACCTCATTCACAAGACAGTTGCGTCGATTGAAGCAAATGTAGGGCAAACAACTTCTCTTTTTTCCCGCTGAACAGCTTGTTCCATCCGTGCCGGTTGGTGTGGATACACGGCCCATGCACGATCGGTCGGTCCATCAGAACGTTGTGCGTGGTGGCTGGATGGTCCGCATGAACCGGCTTTCGCAATCGTTCCTACGACCCTTCCCTCGACCATTTCATCCCAGAATATGACTGCACATGTTTCTTGAAACGTTGTTCCACTCGTCGGATGTCCTGTCTCGTTTCATCCCCGCTCCGGCGAAGGAAAAACAAGGCCTCGCTGCAATGGGTTCGATCCAGATGCCGTACAAACCGCACGAAAAACCCGACTGCGGAGCACGCTGGAAAAGAAACTGATGATTGCCAGGTGGGCACGGGTGAGAGTTGTTTTTGAGCGGCTTGAACAGCAGCCAGACTAGCTTCAACTGGGGGGACTCTCCAACGCAGCGGCGATATACGATTTTGAATTGGGGCGCGCTAATACGGCGGGATCGCTTGCCCATCGTCCGGGTGGATTAACTTCGTCCAGACCGCAATTTCGTCGATATCCAGTCTAAAAGTTCGCACACTGCCATCCGCAAGCGCTCCGTTCATGACGTCAGCATGGTGGGTGCTGGCGCGAAACAGGCCTCTGTGGGGACTACTGACATGAACAGGTGGCCCCAGGGCATTCCCCGACTGGTCATTCAGTCCCTTATAGTAACCTTTATGTGGGTGATCGAGGGGCACAATATGTGCAAACATCGCTGAGTTCGTGCTGGGGCTTGCCATGCCGGGATAATTGTAGTCCGCACCGTTTGTGTATTCTCCGAACATGATCGTATGGGTGTTCCCATCCGGAACCGTTTCCACGGTGTAGTAACTCTTCCAACTACGCCAGGAGCCACATCGCCAGTAACACCATCCGTGGTCCGTAGGACTCCCTTCATGCGCGCGGTTGTGACCTAAAAGCAGATAATTGACAGCATAGCTGGTGTGGGTACTCGTCTGCCGTTGGCTGCCTGGATCGGTGGGACAGAGATAGGCATCTACGCGTCCACGCTTTCCCCAAAACTCGCCTTTTTTAAGTTCCGGGTGACCGGGAAGTTTCGCCCACTTATCTCCACTGTCGACGCTCCACATGATCGGAGAACCGAGACCGGGCTTTCCGCAATGTTGAATCGTCTCATCGTACATATCCTGCCTTTCCAGGAACGGCAGCAGGGTATGCTGTAGACTCGAACAGCACACGCTCGTCATGCGGGCGAGTTCGGGAAACTCACCGTCGTTTGCAGTAGCAAAATTGTGAACCGCAATTGCCTGCTGCTTGAGATTGTTCGCACATCGAATGCGATTGGCCGCCTCCCGCGCCATCTGAACCGCGGGCAACAACAACGCAATTAAGATCGCGATGATCGCCATCACAACCAGAAGTTCCACCAGAGTAAAACCAACACGCTTTCCATTGTGACTCATGGGGAAATCTTTCCACTCAAACGACAGGACATTGGATGGTCTTTTCGAAGCTAAAACAGAAAGGTTATTATTCTCGAAATTTCTTTCTGGAACAAGACACTATTTCACCCGGTATGGCTTTGCTGTTTTTCCTGACATACCACTGCAGAATTCCCATCATCCGACTAAATAATCTTAGACCCAGGTCAATCCGTCCATTCCAACCTGACTCGTCATACACCGCCATTCGCGAGGGCGTCGGTCCATGATTTGCGAGCAGCGCCTGCAGGGCCTCCGAAATGGCAGTGATAAGGGTTGCCGATTTAGACCGAGCCGATCATCTGTGCCAGCGGCAGCACGTGAATGGTTCATGTCCCGGCGAAGGAAAAACAAGGCCGCGCTGCAATGGGTTCGAACCGGACGCCGTACCAACCGCACAAGAAATCCGGCTGCGCGGCACACTGAAAAAGAAACTGATGATTGCCAGGTGGGCACGGGTGAGAGTTGTTT
>CAUZBP010000107.1:0-14789 GCA_963578105.1 Planctomycetota bacterium | reverse complement strand
GACGTCGATCGTTATCACGTCAACCAGCTTGGAAACAGCCGCTGGCAACTCTGGCAAATGCCCAGACCCCCCGGCTACCCTCTCACAGACCTGGCATCTCCGAACCTGCAATTGTCCGGCCCTTTGTTGCCACAGCAGGCCATTCAACCTGTTTCGACTGAGCCTCGACGCCGCCCCTGGCGTGGGAGACGCTTACCCGGTTTCTTCAGACGCCCGTAATTGGTCCTTCCCACTGAGAAGTTGGATCCTGCTCCCGGTCCATGGTTTTGTCTTCTTCCGAAACCTCAAACCGCAGCGGGCACGAAAATTTTTTACACAACTATTACACGGTTATTACGTCCTGCCCCCCACCTCCTGACAATCCTGGTGCTGATATTTCTTATAATTCACAAGCTTGGATCAACCAATAACTTTACGCATACGCATTTGAAAAAGGAAAGTCAGATGGCAACCGTCTCGGATGCACCTCCTGTCAAAAAACAACCGACATCCACCAGTGAACAGGATTCCTGGAATTTTGATGATCCCACATTGAATACCGACCTGAAGTTTACATCGATTGCCAAGGGAAAGCAGGCGACAGGAAAACCTTCGACGGAACGCCGCCAGCGGGTAGAACAGGGTTTGTCTTGGGGCAACGTCATCTGGCTGAGCCTGATCCATGTAGCAGCCGTAGCAGCGATCTTCGCGTTCACCTGGGAAGCGCTGGTCTTGACCATCTTCCTGCATTGGCTGACGGGGGGCATCGGTATCTGCCTGGGATACCATCGCTTCCTGACACACGGAGGTTTTAAAACTTATCGTCCTGTGCGCCTGTTTCTCGCAACCCTAGGGGGTCTGGCTGGCGAAGGGTCGGCAGTCGACTGGGTCGCCAACCATCGCAAGCATCATGCTTGCAGCGATCAGGAAGGAGATCCGCATTCGCCACTCGACGGAGCTTGGTGGAGCCATGTGTTTTGGATCGCCTGGTCGGACAAGGGTCAAGCACATACAAAACACATTCAACGCTGGGCACCCGACCTGGTGAAGGATCCTTCCATGATCATCCTCGATCGCTTGTTTTTGCCGCTTCATTTCGGATTCGGCACGATACTCGGTTTATTGGGATTTTGGTTGGGTGGCTGGCCGATGACGGCCTCATTCGTACTGTGGGGTCTGTTTGCCAGATTGGCATTTGTGATGCACAGCACCTGGCTGGTCAATTCGGCCAGTCACATTTGGGGTTACCGAAATTACGCCACTACCGACGACAGTCGCAACAACTGGTGGGTTGCCTTACTCACCTACGGCGAAGGTTGGCACAACAACCACCACGCGTATCCTCGCATGGCCAAGCATGGTCACCAATGGTGGGAGATTGACACCACGTTCTGGGTAGTTCGTTTACTGCAATCCTGCGGGCTAGCCTGGAAAGTCGTTGACTACAAACAACGAACCAAGGTCACTTAGTTGCCAGTCGCCGACGCACGCGAGATCAGTTGCCAAAACGCTCTCTGGTGGCCCACAACCCCAGGCCGGGGTTTCGAACAAAATAGAAAGGCAGTCCTGTGCGGTCCATGTGCCACCCGTCTTCCAGGGATTCCGTCTGGAAGCGGGCAACTGCTTCTTCGTAGCGGAGATAATTGAATCCCACCGACTCTACCTCTTCCTGTCGCAACCCATCACCCGGGCAATAAGTGATTTGAAACCGACCTTCGCTCGACCCATGAATCAGGTGGGCGGGCGCCGTCAAATTTTGACGTACTTGCGGATCGGCGTCGACTGCGGCTAGCGCCGCATCGGTACCCCGGTAGCCGTATTCCCGGATCAGACGATCCACCGTCTTGTCTTCACCGAACGTTTTGACTCCCGGTGCCAGCACGAACAATTCACCCCCGTCGGCCATCGCCATCCGTGTGCGATAAATGGCTTTATTGCCCAGCCAAGTGGAGTGAAATTCCCGCGGGTCCAGAAAAACCACGCAGCGGGGCAGGGGGTCATCGACGAAGGTGAGGTTTACCTGACGCGACAAATCGGCTGCGGCACGAAAACATTCAGCATCCCGGCCCGCATACAACCCGCGCAGGACCGTTCCCTGCATCGACTCTTCGATCACCGTGAGAATGAAACGGATGTTCACTCGCGGCCGGATAAAAGTGTCGAATGCTTCATCGACGGCCTGCCGCACCGGCGTATCGGCTCGCCCCATGATTGATTCCATGCCGCACACGGCACCAAGAAAATGCGACTTGTGAATCAACTCCTGGCCGCCCGCTCCGATGCACACGTTTTTCGTATAATTCGCAAACCCGATGACCTCGTGGGGCACCACTTGACCCACGGAAAGAATCAGATCGTATCGGCCTTCGAAGAGTCGCCGGTTGATTTCGATCGACATCGATTCTCCAAATCTTCCGCCAGAAAGTTCTAGAATTCTGTCGGCCGAAATTTCACCGAGTCGCACCACGTCCTGCCTCCAGCGGTGTTGCAAAATGCGGTCATGAGGAATCGTGTCTCCAAACATCAATTCGCATTGCTCCGGAGACATCGCCACGTGGGTTCCCAGGGCCGGCATCACATCCACAGTGATACGATCACCTAATCGACGCCACAACCATTGTGTGATGGGACCTGCCATCGAGAAGAGACGTGTGTGATCCGGTGGCAACACGAGCAAGCGTTCCACACCAGCCCTTATAACCCATTGTTCCACAAGCTGTTCTAAATGGGTCTCGAGTTCGTTCTTGGAAATCGAGCGTTCCACACCACCGTCGGCACAGGGAAAAGAATCAGGGAGAGCGTTCATAGCAAGTGATCAAAAGCTGTGGTTACATGAATGCGGGAGGGTCACAACCAGGTCCATACTGGATACCACTGACCCCCGGTTGTCTTCGACGATCAAAATATTCTTGCCGAATTATAATTGATGCAGCACCCGAACCAAATGGAGTGTTCGCAGAAAATCCCTGGTAACTCCTTCGTGTTTCACGGTTTCAGCACGCTGACCGGACCCGACCTGGTGTTGAACTGGCCGAACCGGCCTGTTTGATTCGGGCGATGCCCGCATCCTGCTTGATCGAACGACCGGCCTTCGGGAGGAAACACCCTGTTTTGTTTTAAGAAACACATGGCGTCCTCCAACTTGTTAGCAGACGGGGCGGAAAACGGCGGCTTGTGTTTTGTCCGTTCACTGCGGCAGGAACTTTCCCCAGTCACCCGTAGAAAGGATCACCGTGGCGGGACTTACTGCACCCCGCGACTGCAATGATGGTACAAGATGAAGACGGGCCGCATTTTCACCCCGTCTTTACGAGTGATGCAGGACCAGCAACAGCATCAAAGTCAAGTTCTTCCATCGAGTGACGGGCCGCTACCTCTGGACACGGGCCGAACCTCCCGCCGCAAGGGCCTCGACTTCGCTCAACGAGGCCATGCTCACATCGCCGCTGAAAGTGGTCAACAGGGCTCCATGTGCCCAACCCAAGCGGAGAGCGTCGTCGGGTGAACGGCCATCCATCAAACCGAAAATCAACCCCGAAGCAAAACCGTCACCACCACCGATGCGATCCAGTACATCGAGTTGACAGGTCGGGGCGACGTATCGTTCCCCATCGAGCCACATCACGGCACCCCATTCATGACGATTGGTAGAATGGACTTCACGCAACGTCGTTGCCACCATTTTGATGTTGGGAAATTTCTCGAGGGCGCGCTCGATCATCGTGAAAAAAGCATCCGGATCCAATTTCGTCTTTTTCTCCACATCCTGTCCTTGAATACCCAGTCCCATCTGAAGATCCTCTTCGTTTCCGAACAAGACGTCCACCTTGGAAACAATCTGACCAATCATCTTCTGGCCCTGCTCCAATCCGCCCAGGGCATCCCACAGCTTGCCCCGATAATTAAGATCGAACGAATTAATAGCGCCCGCCTCACGGGCAACTTCCATCGCTTCGACAATTAACTGGGAGGTCGTGTTGGAAAGGGCTGCAAAAATCCCTCCTGAATGAAACCAACCAACTCCTCCCGCAAAAATCTTTGCCCAATCAAAATCTCCCGGTTGCAGCAAGCCACCTGCTTCATTGGCTCGATTGTAGAAAACCACCGGACCTCGTACTCCCTGACCACAGTCGCTGTAGACCGTGGCCATATTGGGACCACGCACCCCGTCATGTTGAAAATGTTTGTAATACGATCTCACACCCATTTCACGAACTCGCCCCTGAATCAACTCGCCGATCCCATTGTTGACCATGGCGGCGGCAATTCCGGTTCGTTTTTCAAAGCAACTTGCCAAATTCGCCGCCACGTTGTACTCTCCGCCGGAAACGTGAATTGCAAACTCTCGCGCGCGGCGAAACGGAATTATGCCCGGATCGAGCCGATGTACGAGCGCCCCCAATGCCAGAAAATCAATTTCGCATTCTTCCGGGCGACGTAGTTTCAGTCCTGCCATGGTGCTTCGATGCCTTTCGATTACGGTCATTGATGCGGCTAAATATTCAATTCGAACGTATGCAGCTGGTCCAGGAAATGCCTTGCCAATCTAAGGTCGGGCCCCGTTTGGAAAATAGGGGGCACCGATGACTTCCGTCAAAGCACAAAAATCATCTTGGAACACATATTTTGGCGAGTGAATGAAAGCGACGCCAGGGGACCCGTCACAGACCACACGGGCGACAGTTCGCCGGACAAATCCCTGAAAATCCCCGGCCTGACTGGTATCCACAAGCCCACCAAGAAGGCTGCTGACAGGAAAGAGGGGTTCCAACGGCTGCGCCGGTCGAAACCCGACCCTTTGTCATCGGGCGGACCGATTGTAGGCTGTCCATGACTCCTGGTACCATAAAAGCAGTCTTAAAAAAACTTCAATGAAGGAACACAGCCGTGAAACAGCTTTCTTTTACCTTGACGATCTTGGCAAGTCTGCTCGCCGCGCCGCTTCTGGAAACGGGACACGCCCACGAATTGAATTTCAAACCCGTACCGGAATTTATTCAACTACCGGATTCCATCACACTCGAGGCCTGCACGGGCGTCGGTGTCAATGGTCAGGGCGAAGTTTTTCTACTGCATCGGGGCAAACAACCCGTCATCTGTCTCGACGCAAAAGGCAAGTATCTGCGATCGTGGGGTGACAACGTGATCGCAATGGCTCACGGTCTACGCATTGATTCGGACGACAACGTGTGGGTGACCGATATCGAAAACCACCAGGTTTTCAAGTTCGACTCGGAAGGCACCATTCTGATGGCATGGGGGAAAGCGGGCCAAGCCGGTGACGCGATCGACGAATTCAACAAACCAACCGATGTGGCCTTCGGGCCCCAAGGCGAAGTCTACGTTTCTGACGGCTACGGTAATAATCGTGTCGTGAAGTTCACACCCAACGGGGGTTATCTGAATCACTGGGGAGAAGCGGGAACCGGCCCCGGGCAGTTCAACACGCCCCACTCGATCACGGTGGACAGCCAAGGCCGGATCGTCCTGGGTGACCGCGAGAATGACCGGATCCAAGTCTTCGATTCCGGGGGGAAACTCCTGGAAATCTGGGAGGGGTTTGCGCCGTTCGGGTTGGCCTATGACAACCAGGGACACCTGTTCGTCGCCGACGGACGGGCAAATAAAGTGCTGTGCCTCAACGACCGGGGCCGAGTGATTGGTTCCTGGGGCAGCGAGGGTGCCCAACCTGGCCAGTTTCAACTGCCGCACATGCTGACCACTGACTTACAGGGTAACATCATCGTGGCTGAGATCCTGGGCAAACGATTTCAAAAGCTGGCCCGCGGGCAGTGATCCCAGATGAAGTCTCTGCATTGCTGTCCTGCACGGCGAACAGAAAGTGTGGCCCCCATCGCCGGCCGCGGGGCTTCGGCTGACGACTAGGATGGACCAAAAACGCCGGTGTAAATCGGCAAGTGCCGATAGTAGACCTCCAGCATGTAAGTACTCAAAGCCGTCGTGTAGAGTCGCCCACCCTGGGCGCCCCAACGGTCCCCGACTGGAGACCAACTCCCTTTTTCCCTGCCGCCCTGCTCCTGACGCTTGGGTAGTTCAACCCGCATCCGCTCATTCCAGCGATCCCAGTGTTCGTCGTCCATATGATGGAGTACTTGTGTCGCATAGTACCAGTAGTAAACATTGGGATCCTGAAAATCGATTGGATGCACGCTCAGGTATTCCACTCCTGACATCAAGCGGCGATCGTCTCGCTTCCAACCTAAATACTGTCTGCAAAGCAGACCTTCTGCCGTCATGACTTCGTCACTCCCTGCCTCAGGCAGGTAACCGTAACGTGCGCCGCGCAGGCTGGCTGCCGAATCGAGGTACAGGGCAACCTTCTCCAGCGCCTCGGGATCTACCTCCAAGTAGGCCATCCGTGCACTTTGCAATGCCATCACAAACCAACCCGTAACGGACGTATCAGAACCACCGCGGGGACGATACCTCCAGCCACCCGCACGGTCCTGAATCTCGATGGCGTAGTTAACAGCCCGTTGAGCAGGATCCCGGTACTGTTCGTCGTGAGTCATCCCGTACAATTCACAGATGGCAATCGTGGCCTGGGCCTGACTGTACAGGCGATGATGGCCGTTCCCTTCCTGCCAGAAATCTCCGTCCTTTTTCTGAAAACCCAACAACGCATACCACCCTTTCCGCACCACATTGGAGTAGTTGCCCTGTAAATGGGTATGGCCCGCACCCTGAAACGCCAACAGCGCCATTGCCGTGGCCGCCAAGCGATTTTCTGAAATGCCTCCATTCTGATAAGGTCCCGCCAAGCTCCAGGATCCGTCAGACCTCTGATTCTTTTTGAACCATTCCAATGCCCTGCTTACCGCAGCCTCCGTACCGGGTGTGCCTCCGTAAGCGGTCAGCAGTACCTCTTTCATCCCCTCCTCTCGACCTTTCAAGGCCAACCCCACCGCCGGCATGGACATTTCGGCAGCTGAGAGGTTGGCCTGTCGGTGTAACTCAACCGGTTGAGGACTCGCCAGCGGTTCTGTCACCACCTCCAAATTTTGTGGTGAATTGGTAGGTTCCACGAAATCTTCGATTTTGATCGGTGCAGCCTCGTCGAAAATTTCTTCCAGTTGCTCACCTTGGTCCTCATAGGTGACGTCGAGAACCAATTCTCGCTTGACGATGACGGGAAAAACAAGCAAGCCCGTTACAATCACCATCAGCATGTGGAGCACCATGCTACAGAGCCACGGCGGAGCGTTTTTGAGATCCAGAAGGGGCGCCGGTTCCTGATCCAAGTCCACCTGTTCAACCCTTGGTTCGATGGGTGGTGGTAAGGAACTAACCCCTGATCCGGCCACTGGTTTACCTCCACCGCTGACGAATTCCGGGTTTTCAGCCCGGGAAAACTCAGGGAATGGGCTGTTCCCGTGGGAAAATTGGGAATCGGGTATGGTTCGTACGGGATAACTTATCTGATCCGTTGGCACCGATTGCGGTGGACTCGGCAGACCGCCGTCTACAGGTGGCTCACCCGCTGCGCTACATTCAACCGAAGCCGCAGAAAATTCACTGCGATCTGGTGGAGACGAATCCGGAAACAGCATCATGAATCATCCTGCACAAAGCCCTTTTGTGGTTGTTCCAAGTTGGACAAGCAGCGGCTCCGCCCGCCTCCTGAGGCAACTCGTTGCGTCTCAAAGCAGGGCAAGGGGCGACGGATGTACATGGCAACCATGATCCAGAGGTGCTCTCTTCTCTGATCGATGAAGTTACTCGTCCAGTTAAGTGTACCAGTCGCGCAGATCAGCGGCAAGCAAAAAGTCGTTTTGCCGGAACAGGTTGCGGCACGGATTTATCGGATTAGTTCAACCTGTCATGGTTGAGCGACCGGGACTACAATCGCCACAACAGGTAAAATGCTGGAATTAGAAATAATGGACCTCGTTCGATCGAATTTTCCAGGGCCAATGGCCGAAATCTGGCGGAACGCCCCTCGACGTCAACGTCACCTGGGTTAAAATGTCGGAACACATGACGCGGGGTGGAGCAGTCTGGTAGCTCGCGAGGCTCATAACCTCGAGGTCGCAGGTTCGAATCCTGTCCCCGCCACTTGGTCATTTCCAAAGATGACCACAACCCTTTAACTGTCTCGCGTTTCCCCGAACCTCCCGGAGGCTCGGGTTTTTTTATGGCCGTCTGGCAAGGCACTCCGGCTGAAAAAGTCAGCCGGAAACTCCCCTTCAAATCCGACACTTAGCCCCCTCTTTCAAACGACACGCATTACCAGTTTTTTCTCGTCACACCAAAGACATGGCGGCTGATACGCAGTCAGCACATCTCAATCGTACTTGTCACCACTTTCACTGCATCGAAACGCCTTTCGGTCCGTACCACATCCTTCCTGAAGGTCCTCGCTCCGGGGCCTTGGCTTTGGCAACTGAATCAGCGAGTAAGTTGGACTCGAATTTGACTGCCTGTTTCGACACCCTTATACTCGGAACGATACTTTAACACTCATGGGGCCACGTTTTCGGGTGCTCACCCGGGGCTTAGAAACGAATCGGAATTCACATGTTATTATCCAACCCTCGACTCCGCCGCATCGCTCTTCTGACGTCGGTGCTGATAGGCACCTCGAACCTGCAAGCCAGCGCGAAGGTTCTTTCCTCGTCCATACCTTTCGTGGCTTCTTCCCAAAAAAACTACATTACCGCCAAGGATCAATACCATCGCTTTCGAATTCCCAGCCTCATCGTTGCACCCGATGGGTCGGTGCTGGCGTTCGCCGAAGGTCGCCGCGGGGCAGGGGGGGATCCACGCTGCGATAAAAATGCGCCCATCGACATCGTCATGCGCCGCAGCACGGACCACGGTGACACCTGGGGCCCATTGGTGGTACTGGATTCCGGTTTTCGCCCCGACGGCAACCTCGTGGATTACGGAGACCCGACTCCCGTTGTGGACTCCATCTCGGGAACCGTCATTCTGCTCTATGGCCAATTGCCGGACATTGGTCCACTAATATGTATCAATGGACAAAATCCAGCAGCCGATTCGGGTCATCACATTGTCTGGTTTCGCAAGAGCACCGACAACGGAAAGACCTGGTCGGATCGCGAGCAGATCATTTATCCTGACGAGCCTCACGAAACCCCTGACAAACACTATTGGCGCACCGCCGAACCGGGCCCGGGAATCGGCATTCAACTCAAGTGGCAGGATCACAACAAATCACTTAACGGCCGATTGATCGTTCCTGCAAAACGTCATGGTTCCATCACCGTTGACGGCGAATCTACCGAGACGCCCTTCGTCTACTATTCAGACGACCATGGTAAAACCTGGCAGGTCAGTACAACTCCCAAGGGAGGGCAGGCCAACGAAGATGAAATCGTTGAACTGACCGATGGAAGATTGCTGCTGGACTCACGACAAAATTCGGGAACATTTCGCTCCCGCTTTCTCAGCAGCGATGGGGGCCAGACATGGGGGCCCAACCAACCAGACGACCTCGTCCTGACACGTGTCGACGCGTCAATGATTCGCTACTCCGCTGTACGAGATGGGCACGACCGGAACCGAATTCTGTTCTCTGCCCCGCGGGGTATCGGTCGCGTTCTGGCCAGGGATCACGACGAGGGTGACCTGGGTCTGACCCGCAACAACCTGACGATCTGGACCAGCTACGACGAAGGCCGGAGCTTTATCCACCCGGTTCGCATCACTTACGAAATGGCCGGGTACTCCGCCATGCATCGTCTGGCCGACGGAACGATTGGCCTGCTAGTGGAATCAGCCGGTGAAAACGGCCGGGCCTACGGTGACATCACGTTTTTTCGATTTGAAGTGTCCGCTCTCGAGGACAAGTCGCGCTGGGGACAGTAGAGAGGAACAGTCCGCAAACCTTTTTGACATACCTTTCTCCAAGACAACCGCTCTCGCAACACTAGTGACGAGAAAGTTAACAGGCCGTTTCGATGACTGGACACCCGACTCGGCACAGGTAGTTTCCCCAACAACGAGGAGTTGGATTTCAAATGCCGTTATCCAATGCAAGACTTCATCTCGTCGTTATCCTGACGTCGATGCTGATTTGCACGACAGGCCTGCAAGCCGTCGCGAAGGTCATTTCCGTATCGATACCCTTCGTAGGTTCTTCTCAACACCACTACATTACCGCCCGTGACCAATATCACCGCTTTCGAATTCCAACGATGGTCGTTGCTTGTGACGGATCGGTTCTGTCCTTTGCAGAGGGTCGTCGAGGACACGGAGGCGACCCGACCTGTGATAACAATGCGCCTATCGACATCGTCATGCGCCGCAGCACGGATCACGGAAAAACCTGGGAACCGATGGTGGTCCTCGACTCCGGTTTTCGCCCCGGAGGAGGCCTGGTTGACTACGGCGACCCGACAGCAGTCGTCGACTCCATCACGGGGGCAGTCTTTCTGATGTACGGACAATGGGCGGATACTGGCCCACACCGGGCTCCTCATGGGCAAAATCCTGCGGCCGGGTTGGGACAACAGGTCGTGTGGATTCTCAAGAGCACTGACAACGGAAAGACCTGGTCGCAGCGACGACAGATCATTTATCCTGACGAGCCGCATGAAACCAGTGACAAACTCTACTGGGAGATGGTCGAACCGGGGCCGGGAATCGGGATTCAACTCCAATGGCAGGATCACAACCCGTCACTCAACGGCCGACTCGTGATCCCCGCGAAACGCAACGGTTCGGTCACACTGGAAGGACCGACGAACGAGACGCCGCTCGTCTTTTATTCGGACGACCATGGCGAAACATGGCAGGTAGGTCAACCTGCCACGGGACCGCAGGCCAACGAGGATGACATCGTTGAACTGACCGATGGCCGGTTGTTGCTGGACGCACGACAAGTGTCAGGGCGGTTCCGTCGCCGGTATTTCAGCAACGACGGAGGCCAGACATGGGGCCCCAACCACCCGGACGACCTGATACTGACGGATATCGACACGTCGATGATTCGCTACTCCGCTACGCGAGAAGGACACGACCGGAACCGCATCCTGTTCTCTGCCCCGCGCGGCATCGGTCGCATTCTGACAAGGGAGCACGACGAGGGAGACCTCGGTCTGACACGCAACAACCTGACGATCTGGACCAGCTACGACGAAGGCCGGAGCTTTATCCACCCGGTTCGCATCACTTACGAAATGGCCGGGTACTCGGCCATGCACCGCCTGGCCGACGGAACGATTGGCCTGTTAGTGGAATCGGCCGGTGAAAACGGCCTGTCCTACGGTGACATCACGTTTTTTCGATTTGAAGTGTCCGAACTGGAGGACGCGTCTCGTTGGGAACAATAGTGTAACGTGATGACCGCCCGGCGCCACTTCGCCACGGAAACAATCTCATGAATTGCATTGACCACCGACTGTGGATCCTGTTGATCTTGATTTCTCTGCCGCCTTCCCTTCAGGCAACAGAACCAAAACCGATCGTCAACAGCGGATTGGCAACTGCCGTAGGGACCACGGGGATGACGGTCAATGGACAAGTTCATCCCCATGGAAGGTACACACGCTACTACTTCGAATACGGATTGACCACGGATTACGGCAACCAAACCCCCATCAGGGATTTGCCGCCACGATTGGCAGCCTACTACCAGGAAAATTGGGACCACGGTTATGGAGGCTGGTACAAACGGGATGGTCCGATGGAATACCATGATCAGGGTGGTCAACCGGGTGGATTTGTCCGGTACTGCAGTCCCACCTCCGATGACCACAATCATGACGACGGTATCGGCACCCTGCACCTCGCCTCGTACGTGTATACAGGTCCGCTGAGTGCTCCCGAGTTGAAGGACCTCATTCTATTCCTGTCGGCAGGCGACCCTGACCTGCGCGGAGCGAAAGTGTCTCTATCGGTCCGTGGCCGTGACTGGGTTGCCAATGGTTCAGAACTGCTCTGGTGGACGCAAAGCCAAAGCAACATCGAAGTGGGCACCAATCCCGGCTGGAAACGCGCTAACTGGGCCTACACCGGCTACCTGCTGACTGACCTGCTCAAGACGGGACGCTGGGAGAAAGCCGAATACCGATTGGAACACAACAGTGAACACTGGACGTTTGGAGGCAACCACCTCCAACTTCCCAACCGACTCAACTATCCGTACTGGCCAATCGATCAGTCCCAGGGACATGTGAATTGTGATTTCTTTCATCTCCTGGCATTTGTCGACCCCGAAAATCCTCCCCAAGGTGCTATCGATTTCGACGAATTTCAATTGGTGTACCGCAACAAGTCGCTGGTGTTCAGCAGCAACGGAGGACACCTGACTGCAGCACCAAGGTCCGATTCCGACCCGGCCACCCTGACCGACGGCTGGAGGCATGGCCCCCACCGCATGTGGCAGAGTGACGAGAATCCGAAAGAACCGCTGGAGTTCATTTATCATTTCGACCAACCCGTGATGATCAACGCCGTGCAACTTCACCAAAACCCCGAGTGGCCGACAAAAGATATCGAGTTGGAAGCCTTCGACGGTAATACTTACACGCCACTCTGCCGCAGCCAGTTGCCACAACAGGGAATGCCAAATGCCAACTTCGCCTTCATCGTCAAGAGAGGCCTTGCGACAGAAGCACATGCATTGAAAGTGCGGATCCTGTCGGGATACCGCAAAGCCCGTTGGGGACTGGGTGAAATCGAGGTCTTCGGTAGCGGCGCCACCATGCTGCCCGACGATGCGTTGTATCAGGTGAACACAGACATCATGAACTTACGGCCGGGAAAGGCGTACCACTATCGCCTCGTCGCGGACAGTAACGGCCAAAACCGTTATGGGAGTGATCGAACATTTACGGTCCCGAGAGATGCAAAACCACGTGTGCGAACAGGCCTTAGCAGCAGGATCACATCAACAACCGCCAAGCTCAATGGGCGTCTGAACCCCTTGGGACAGCCTGCAACATTCTATTTCGAATATGGTACCGCTCCCGGATACGGGAAAAGGTCGCCGTCGTTCTATGGTGGCCTGCAACTGGTCCCCAGGACGGCATTTGTCAATCTTTCCAACCTGCAACCGGGAACCAGGTACCACTATCGCCTCGTGGCAGAAAACAATGCGGGCCGGTCTCACGGAGCGGATGCGGCGTTTGAGACACTTTCCGAGTAACTGCCTG
This sequence comes from Planctomycetota bacterium, assembly GCA_963578105.1. Taxonomy (GTDB): domain Bacteria; phylum Planctomycetota; class Planctomycetia; order Pirellulales; family Pirellulaceae. Next base: position 1,668 of record CAUZBP010000107.1, on the reverse strand, counting down.
CCATGCCGTGTTGCACTCCTTTAGCAGGCAACCCGACGGATCCAGCATTTCAGTAGCGCCGCGCCTCTCACCAATCGATCGCCAGTTAACGCGTTCAAAACGTCATGTCAGGGATCGCTGTTCCGGGCGGGGGTTTCTCGCCCGTGACGCCACAAACCGTTCAGAATCCGTGTGACCAGTCTGTCGCGATCGAACCTTCCGCTTCCACCGAGGTGAACTCGCTGCACGACGACACGAGCCTGAGGCAGCTTGATTGCAATTTCCAGATAGTGGACGCCAGTGGTATCCTGCCGCGCTTCTCCTACAACCAGGGCGCACTGGCTGCCACTGGCAGCAGCGGCAGAAGTCGCCAGGAGTTCCAACTCTTGCGACCTCGAAGCGCACGCCTTCCAGGCTTCTTCCGGAATACGAAGCATGCGTTGCAGCTTCTCCTCTGAAGGAGCCACAAAGGTTCCGGTGAGCACTTTCGGTGCCTGGGCAACTTCACTCAATCCCGCGGTCACCAATCCACCAGTTACTGCTTCGACAATGGCAAATGTCCGACCCTGAGACTCGAACCCCGAGACGATCTGCTCTTCCAAAGACACGTCGTCAGCTGCATAAACGTAGTCGCCCAGGTGTCGCATGACCAGCTGTTTTAACTCCTGCAACTGCGCTCGGAACCGGGGCGTATTTTCCGGCAGGGAAAAAGTGAAATCGACGCGGCCACGCTCAAAATGCGAGGACTGGATCATGTCGGGAGTCAATTCCGCGTGTTCCTTGAGTATTTTGTCGATGCGAGACTGCCCGATTCCCACGAATCGCAACGTCAAGGTAGGGCCGGGCAATCGAACACCGAACCGCTGCTGCAGGAACGGAATCAGTTCGTCACGAACCATCGGCCGCAATTCGCGCGGCGGGCCCGGCAACGCCACGATCACCGACTGGTCGTACTCAAACACCAACCCAGCTGCCGTTCCGTGGGCGTTCTTCAAGTACGTGCCTTGACCCGGTACCTGTGCCTGCCGCCTTAGATTGCCTCCAAGTTGGTCGCGACTTACCTTGAACCGGTGTTCCAATATTCGAAGCAGATCATCATGTTCATGGAGCGGATTTTTCGTGAACCGGGAAATCTCCTGGCGAGTGATGTCATTGTGGGTGGGCCCCAGACCACCCGTCACAATCACCAACGGTGCTTTGTCTGTGGCAAATCGCAGTGCTTCCTGAATGTCCTCTTGCTTATCATCCACGCTTATCGATCCCACGCAGTCCAACCCCAACGGGCGCAGTTTCCTTGTCAGAAAATGCGTGTGCGCATCTGCATACGCGCCAACGAGGAGTTCCCGGCCCGTGGTGACAATCATGTAGCGGGACACTGACGGTACCGATTCTCCAGAGACACAACGAACCGACTGCAGCGGATCCAACACCACGGAGAGTATCAGGAGCAGCCAAATCCGTTGAAATAAAAAACGGCCCGAATGGAGTTGATTTCCGGACCTGACGTGAATTCCGGCCGAACGAATCCTAAGAAACGTTTTTCTCATGACGACCTGCCTACTGAAGGTGTTGGGATGCGACTCCAGCAACGACCCGGAAGGTTGCGTGAAATCGGATGGGGTTCTTTCGCCTGGAAACAACTCATAAAACCAGCCTAGCCGACTCGCAGTGCATCGACTCGATTCAAAA
>CAUZBP010000106.1:0-15290 GCA_963578105.1 Planctomycetota bacterium | reverse complement strand
GAGGACAATACCCCTCGATGCGTGGGATGCATGCTCTGTGAAACGGTCTGCCCGGCCAAGTGCATCACCATCGTGCCCGGCGAACACCCCGACCCCCACGTCGAGAAATATCCCGTTCGCTTTGACATCGACCTGGGCATCTGCGTCTACTGTGGATACTGCGTTGAAGTCTGTCCCGAGGATGCGATTCGAATGGACACGGGAATTCTCGACCTGGCGTCCTTCACGAGGGAAGGCATGCAACTGGACATCCACCAGCTCATGGATCCTGAGCTGCGCAAACCGGTCACCGACTGCAACCTGGATTTTCCCCACCAGTGTCAGGTAACGGGTGGAGAGATGAAGGGTGGCTGGGACCAGGTGAAAATATCTTCCGACAATCCGATAGCGGCCGGAGAATAACTGGAGCAACAAGATAGCAGGAGAAGAGAGCAGGCCCAGGACATGCAATGGATCGGCCTGCCGCAAACCATGGGCTATCGACGTTCCAGGACCCGGAAACGGGGGCCTGGAGTACCGGCAACCTCATCATCCGTTCGTCATCGGCACTTACGAGCCCAGCGCAACCGTCGCAGCCTCCTGCAGGTCCTGCCGCCCACTGCCTAGTGCGGCTGCCAGGTATTCAAGCTCCTGGGCATATTGGTCCCAGGAGAGCGAGTAGTCACGGACTTCGTCGCGGAGCAGCTGAATTAACTTTTGTTTACCTCGATAGACGCGATTCTTGACTGTCGTCTCGGTAATCCCCAGTGCCCGCCCAATTTCAGCATACGAGGAATCCTCCAACAAAAAGCGGGAGAGCACCTGGTGGTACTGCTGGTGGGCGCGGCCCAGACGCAACAGGGCAAGATCGATCAGGTGCCGGATCCACTCGTGGTCAAACGTCTTGTCAGGAACCTTTTCCGGCACGTCCAGCTCGGAAAGCGACCGAGTCACGTGAGCACGTTTCTGGGCCGACTGCCGTTCCCAGTGACGGTGCACCACGTTGCGGGCAACGGCGCAAAGCAGGCTGCGGAACCGTCCATGACGGCGATGAACCCGCTGGAGGATGCCTCGACAGAAAAATCGCAAGAGCACTTCCTGTGCTGCGTCCTCCGCCTCCTCGGTGTTGAGACCCAGCCGTCGACAGTAGGCAACCACCGCCGGCTGGTAGCGGTTCCCAAAGTCGGTCACCGCCCGCTCCTCGCCCTGGCGGGCCTGACTAATGAGAGTCCAAAGAGTGCTTTGAAATTGGCTCATTTTAGCTACCGAAATTGGTGACCGTTTTCCTGTCCTGTCTATTTGCGAGTTGCACGCCCGCCGAGGTCCGTACGATCCGCGGCTCAAGTTCTCCATGGAGACTCGGTTCAAGATGCTGCGACTTTTTCCAGTTGGCAATGGCCTCGGTCGGTCGCTGGGCCGCCAACTCGGCGTAACCCAGCCAGCGAAATGTGTGGGCACGATCCGTTTTCATTGCCAGTGCCTGTTGAAAATGGTGACAGGCAGCGTCCAGGTCGGCCTGCAGGTGGCTGTGATAACGGCCTACGAACAAACAGGTCATGCCCGCAAGCAGCCGAGCCGTTGCATTACCGGAGTCCACTGCGACCGCCTCTGCAAAGCGGGATTTGGCTCGTTGACTCTCCGCACCAGCCTGCCGGTCGCCGACTTGCATCAACTGGCAAGCCCGCATCAAGTGGAGACTGCCACAGGCGGCCAGCAGCCGGGAACTACCAGGAAGTTTTTCCCGACTTCCATCGAGGATTGACAGACAGCGATCGAGCAACGCTCGGTCCGTAAAATGCATGGAGCGGAAATCGGCGGGTGCCTGGCGGATGAGACGACCGGCCAATAAATCAAATACCGCGTAGGCCGGTTGGTAGCGGGGATTAATCTCGACGGCACGGACCGCATAGTGCAGGGCGCTGGCAAGATCGTTCTGAGCGTGACAGGCCAGAGCCAACCCACCATAGGCCTGCACGTAGGATCCACAGCGGCGGATCGCCGTTTGATATTTTTCGATGGCCTGCTGGTGCCGCCCGGCAAGCAACAGCAGGTCACCCGCAATGCGAGCCGCGTGCTCAGTCGGCTTCTCGGGACTTGCTTCCAGTTCAGCGAGCGTCAATAACGTCTGCCGCCAGTTCACTTTGGATTCTGCGGTCAGGATCAGCGCACGGGCCAACCGGTCCTGCCAGGGGTCGGAGAGGCCCAGGCGGACGGCCTGCCGAAATTCTTCCACGGCAGCTGCGTGCAGCTCTACCCGCTTTGTCTCGTGGTCCATTCCCGCCGACTGCAGCATCGCGTCCCAATGGAGCAGTGCGCGTTGGTAATAACAGGCGGCCTGCTGCTGCGGATCTCCGACCGTCCTAACCGCTGCCGAGAGGTCGGCTAAGGCCCCTGGTACATCGCCCGAAAGCGAACGGGCCTCGGCTGTCGTGAACAGGGTCTGTTGCCGCAACGGGCCGGGCAGGTCCGTTTCTTCACTTAGCGGCTCAAGTTCCGAGAGGACCTCGACCAATCGCGTGGTGGAGATTGCACCCTCTGGCTGGTAAAGCTCCCGCCGCCAGTTGGCCAGTTTCACAGCGGCACCTAAAACGATCGCCTGCTGTTTTTGATACTGGCCGGTCAACTCTGACGCCCTGACGCCAGAGCTGACAGCGCCCACGGCGGCTGTGCGCCGCTCTTGTGTCAAAAACCATGCAGTCAAGAGCACCATCACGGTCAACAGTGCCGTCGCGGCGGCTGCTTTTCTGCTGGCTGTCAAACGCGACCACCTGAAATTTTCGTCGTGGTGACTTGCTGGGACCGAACCATCTTGCGCGCCGAGCCACGATTCGAGATCACGGGCCAGTTCATCCGCCGACTCGTAGCGGTCCTGCGGATCACGGGCCATTGCCCGCAACGTTATCTGTTCAAGCCGCTCCGGGATTTCAGGGCAAATGGTACGGGGCAGAGGTGGATCTGTCTCCAGAAGGTTCTCTATCATTTCGGCAAGTGACTCCCCATGAAAAGGGAGGCGACCTGTGAGTTGCTCGTAAAGCATCACTCCCAGCGCATAGATATCGGTCTGCGGACTGGCCGTGCCGTGCAAAGCCTGTTCCGGCGCCATGTAGGCGGGCGTGCCCGCAATCCGTCCACTTTGGGTTGCACTCGCGTCCAACAGCCGTGCCAGACCGAAGTCGGCCACCACAGCCCGTGAGACGGGGTTTTCTCGCTTCGCAGTGGCTGCTGGCTGCTCATCGGCCAGCACGATATTTGCAGGCTTAAGATCTCGATGGATGATTCCATGCGCGTGCGCCGCACCGCAGGCGCGTGCAACCGAACAAAGAACGGCAACTGCCCCTGGAAGGTCAAGACTCGCATCTGCGAGCGATCGTTCACCGACGTACTGCATCACGAAATAGGGCCTGCCTTCAACGCAGCCGGCGTCGTAAATCGAAACAATGTTTTCGTGTTGCAAAGATGCCTCAAGACGAATCTGCCGCTCGAATTTGTCAGGATCGCGGGCCACGCCCGGCTGCAGGACCTTGATCGCAACCTGGCGCCCAATGCGCGGATCATGGGCCAGGTAGACGCGGCCACTGGCCCCCTCGCCCAGCACCCGCGCAATCCGATAGCGCCCGATCGAGAGCGGGACTCTGTCAATCAGGTCCTCTCCAGCAAGGAAATTGGTTTCCAGCAGTCTTTCCGTCAAATCATTCAAGTGATCGCTCCCACTGGCCACGGCCGCTGCTGAGCAGGCGCGCAATCCGGGCCACTGCCTGCATAAACCCCAACTGGCAACCGGCAGCCCGAAAAAAATGAAAAATTTCCTCCGCAGGTGAGTAGTTGGAAAAAAAACCCGGATTCACTCCTTAAGAGACCACAACAAAGCCTGGCGGCAGAAAGGACGGGAGACGATGAAATGGTTAAATTTTTCACGGTTTTTGGAGAGACAAACTTCCCATCATGACGTTAAGAAGCGTTTACAAGCAGAGTCCCTGGAGAGCCGGGTGCTGCTTGCCGCGGACTGCATGCCCGGCTTGGCGGAGTCCGAGTTGGGCGACGGCGAGCCGGTCGCTGCGCTGTCCGCACCTTGGGCGGCTGCACAGTTGGAGACCGCTTTCGCCACGGTTGGCGACTCAGCAACCACCAATCAGCAGGCCGCAGACACCTACGTGGGCCGTGTGCGGCAGGTGGAAAAGGATGGTCAGGTGCGGGTCGAAAACTCCCGTGGCGAATGGGAAACATTCGATTACACCAAAAACACCAAGGTGGTCGACGCCCAGGGCAATTCGATTCCCATCGACGAGACAGCCGGCCTGCGCGTGCGGGTCACCTATCAAACGGTTGGCACCAGTCAGGTGGCAGACAAGATCGAAGTGCTGCGACACCAGTTCTCGGCCACCGGGCCGCAGGCGCTCTGGGGCTCGGAAAGTAGCCTGACACCCAGCGGGTCGGGCACCCAGGCAGCGACGGCTTCTGAAACTTTTGTCGGTAGGGTCCAACAGATTGAAGAAGACGGACAGATCCGCGTCGAAAATTCCCGCGGCGAATGGGAGACGTTCCAGTACAACGACAAGACCCAGGTTACAGATGCTCAGGGGAACAAGGTCTCGATCGACGAGACCGAAGGCCTGCGAGTGCGCGTTACCTACAAAACGGTGGGTACCAAGCAGGTGGCAGAAAAGATCCAGATCCTGCAGCACCAGTCATCTGGCAGCGGACTGCGCACCCCACGGAGTGTCGAAAACAGCGCGTCACCGCACGGGCATTCCACCCGTTTCGTAACTGGCCAAAGTCCCGGGGCGGAAACAATCGATGCACCGGAGGAGGCAGAGGCGCAGCCTTGCCAGGATCAACCCCGTTCGGAGGGGCATGTTCTCAGGCAACTCTTTGCCCGTGGCGAAAGGCACTGGTACTTGTAATCGTAACCGGGAAACAAAGCGTCCTGTGTGCGGCACGGGTCGGGGAAGTCCCCGGCCCGTTTTTTCATGGTCAATTGTCGCGCCAGATGTCTTCCGGTAGAGTGCTGGTGTTCGGCCCCACAGGGAGAGAAACCAATGCTGGATGTGGCCCAAATCTCGCAGTGGCTCGGAAAGCTCAAACAAGGCGCCCTCACTGCAGCAGACCTTGAGCAAGCCCTGGAACAACTGAAGCAGGGCCGGGTGTCGTCGACCAGCCAGCGACTCCTGTACCGGCAAACCCACACCACGGACCGGCTGGACTACCTGCAGGTGTTCTACTACCCGCAGAGTGCAACCCGGAAGATGGATCCCACAGAGATCCGGTCGAGCATCACTCCAGTGTGCTGAACAGGTTATAAAGTTCACGGTAAAGGATAAAAATGCGGCCTCGTTGCATGCTTCGCAAGTGCCGAGGAAAATCCGGCCTTAAAAGAAACGATTCAGGCCATGCTGTGCGGTGAAACTGTTATCCACGGCGCAACACTGTGGTTTCTCGGAGACGACGTCTATGGCCAGGCGGACGTGCTCGTACGCTGCGACAACTATGCGTCCGACCTGGGAAATTTCACTATCGGGTCATAGAATTGGATGTCATGGCCTAATTAAGGCGTCCTGATCTCTTTCTTCCTCAGTTAAACGGGTCACCCACCCAACGCCACTGAACGGCAGTTCGTATATTCGGCTTGCAAAAAATCTCGGGAAGACGATATCTTGAGATTGCAAAAGTTTCAAGCAACTAAGATTCTCCACCAGCCAAAGGAGAGCTGCCATGGCAAGTCTGGTCGGTCGTATGATCCGCGCGGCGAAATTGGACGTTGGCCTGTATGAGGAAGTGGAGGCCGACACCGGCGCCACCGGACAGGCCATGCTCGTCGTAGTGCTTTCGAGCGTAGCAGCCGGGATCGGCAGCATGGGCGGTGCGGGGCTGAAAGGGTTACTCTTGGGGGCGCTAACCGCGTTGGCATCCTGGTACATCTGGGCGTTTCTCACTTACTTCATCGGGACAAGGCTCCTGCCCGAATCGCAGACCGAAGCGGATGTGGGGCAGTTGCTCCGGACTACCGGATTCTCGAGCTCGCCTGGACTGTTGCGAATATTGGGCATCCTCCCGGGACTCACGGGAATCGTGTTTCTGGGATGCGCCGTCTGGATGCTGGTCGCCATGGTCATTGCCGTCCGGCAGGCGCTAGACTATCACGGCACAGGAAGGGCAATTACCGTCTGCCTGATCGGCTGGGTGGTCCAAGTGGCGATCACTGTCCTGCTCATGATGTTTCTGGGCATTAGATAGGTCGTCGTCTTCAGATCACGCTAAGGCTGGTTGGCGGAACGGGATCGAGAGGTGATCTACGTCACGGCGTTTCCGGTGCTTGGCGCGCGTTTCACAGTCGACAAATTTCGCGTTCCGCCATAATCAGAAGCTGTTGGCACTGGCTGCTGCGTTTGACGTTCCGTTTCTTTTCAATTGCTAGATTGTGGAGAATGCCATGAGGCCAGAACTGAAAAAGACACTAACGGGAAAGCACGCTCCAGTGTGCTGAACAGGTTATAAAGTTCACGGTGAAGAACAAACATGCTGCCTCGGGGCGGCTTCGTAAACCCGTTGAATCAGCATCGCTTAACTCGGACTGCTGCGACTTCTGGCTGGATTCAGCGCTGGCTCAAGCGTGTTTTTGTATTTATCTTCCAACGCCCTCGCGTCCACACCATCTTCAGTAGCCTAAACACGGAAAGAACATCTTTCACGAAAATGCGCATACCGCACTTCACCATAGATCCATTTCTTTACTGTTTCGCCGGATGGCTCTTTCTTCGTCACCCACGCTGCTTAAGCAGCGTGCGTTCTTTGGTCCAACTCGTCGGCGGCGTGCTGGCTGTCATTGGCATTTTGGTAACAGGTTTTCCACGGCGGGAAGCAAACCACCGCTCGCGACACAGCCAACGCGTCTGCAATGGCTCGAATTCATTCCGAAATCCCCGTTGTCACGCTTGGTCGATGTTTCCGCAACTTCTTCCTTGCGCGGTTATGCAAGTTTGGCCCAATGACCATCGCGGTACTTTCGAGCTATCAGGCGATTGGCGTCGCCGCCTGTGGGTTCATCGCCTTTGGGCTGGTCGCCGCAGTTAGTGGTATAGGCAAGGAGTCCTCTCACAACGTGATGGACGCCTGACGAACCGCAGGACATCTGTAAGACCAGTCTTTGACGTTCCAGTGCCTGGCGAACCTTTTGGAAAACACGGGCTTCAACAGGCCGCAACGTGCTGAGAAGGAAAATTCATTGGAGACGGCGAGCTTCGCTGAGCCAATTTCGGTAGGAGGGCAATCCGCGAATGGAGTCAAACACGGCCTCGGCAACGACCATGGCTCCCGGATACCGATAGTGCCCCCCGCTGTAAGGTTGTTTCTTGGCGAGAAAGTGGGATCGTGGGTTCAAAGACTCTACTTTGTGGGTTGCAGCAAAGTCTGCCAGGAATCGCCCTCCTCGTGTCTCGAACGACCCATCCACTAACTCCTTTCCCTCTGGTAAATAGAGCAGGAGCAGCTGTGCATCGTGACTCCGAGACAAGGCAACCATTTTTTCAAAGATTCGCTTGTTCAATTGTCGCCCCACCTGATTGATATCAGACCGCGGCGGTTGGCGCAGCCTTGATACCATGTTCGTGGCCAAACCTGTGACTTTAAACCAGTTCAACCTGGTCATGCGATGCATTTGGCGCACATTCTCCCGCGCTAAACTGACACCCTCTGCCAACTCGGGAACGGGAGTATTGGTCAACAGGAGATCATTGTCCCGGATCACGTACATTGGTTTCCAGTAATCTCGAAAACAGAGTGTCGACCTGTGCAAGTCATCGGAGATAAAAGCGGCAATCACCAGATCGGGTGCAAATTCCTCAATCTGCATTTCCAGCATCAGCGACATCTGATCGATACCGAATCCAGCAACCCCGAAGTTCAGTAGATTGATCTCCGGGTCCAGACCCTCCAAAAGCGTGGGCCAGACCTCCGTGTCGTCCGCCCAACTACCATAAGTGAAGGAGTCCCCAACAATCAGAACAGTATATTTGTCGGGGCGCCGTTCAAACTCGTGGGGACTACGAAACCCCCTACTGTTGGTCGTGTAGGTTTGCCCGATAGCGTTCTTGATGGAAAGGTTCGGTTTGGGCATCCAGCCCAGGACCGGATGTGTCACGTATTCGTTTTGGCTCATGGGAATGGACTGCTGGTCGAGTTTCCCATATCTGGCCAGAAACCTTCTTTGCCACCCGATGTTTTCGTCTCTGAAATCATACGAGGTCGCTTCGGTCAAGACCGTTCTGAACTTCAGAGGTGCCAGGTAAACAAGCACCTGCAGGGACGCTTCGGCAACCACCAGTCCTGCCAGTAGCAAGCCAAGCTTGCCGATAACATTTCCTGTTTTTCTTTTGCCGCCGTGCTGTATGGACACTTCGCACCTTCTTCCTGTTACGGCAACCTGGCAACCATTATCAGGCATCCTGTTACCGTCAGCACTTTTCAACCCTTTAACGGATCAGGATTTCACAACCGCTTGAACTCCGCGACGGAATCCTGCAACTAACGATGCGGCGTTATCATGAAAGATGGCCTCAATCTCCTTAGTCGAAAAACCGTGGCGCCGGACCGCCCTGGCCAATGCGCGCAACACTTCGTAACGAATGAACGTCATCGTGGTGTCACAGTAGTTCAGCCCGCTGCGGATCAGAGTCTCTTCGTTACCATGCATCCAGCCCTCTCCCCAGGTCACGTACTTGCCGCGGTCGACACAAGCGGGCAGATCGTCGCTGCCGTAGAGCAAGCGACCGGGTCCAACCAGATCCAGCAACAAGTCGTAGCTGGCATATTCGCAAACCGCCGCCGTATCAAAATAGACGTTGTTTAGTCGCGCCAAACGCTCGCCGACTCGATCAAGCGGCTGCGGATAGAAGCCCCGGGCACAGTGAGCCATGATCCATTGAACACGCGGAAATCTGTCCGTCAGTCTCTCCAGATCGCAAATGTTGTCTTCGTCAGCTACGCCTTTCGCCTTACTAAGTTGCAAGACGATGCCCAATCCGAAACGGTCCGCCACCTGCAACTGATGTTCCGGCAGAAAATCCGTAATCCGGCTTTCGGCAGGGTCGCCTGAACTGGTGTAGAGTCGATATGGTTTTAATCCGAGAAATCCTTCTTCTACCACCTGTTGCTCGACAAACTCTGCCGACATGGATGGCTGGACAAGCAGGAAAGCCCCTGATTCGGGGTCTTTACGACTCTGGGCAACGGTGAATTGATTGATTGCTGAAAAGTCGACGTCCCGGAAAGGAAATCCGAACGCCACGCGGTGGACGGTGCGACCCGGCAGCAATAAGTTGTCCGCGGCGTTCAGATCCTCCCAACCTGCGTCGGGATATAACCGGCCAAACGAAATCGTCAAACGCTCGGGACTGTCCGGTCCAATATGCTGGTTGAGGTAGACATGGGTGTGGATATCAAAGAGTCTCTGCGGAAGAACCGGATCGATTTCCTGCTCGAAAATCTGTCGGTCCAATTCCGTGAGCGCCAGGGGTATTTCAGAAGTGTGATCCCGGGTCGTCATATCGGATGTTTTTCAATCTCGCGCGGTTATTTGTGACCCGAGTCGCAGCAGTTAACTAGCACCGATTCAACTCGGGCGTTGGCTACGACATGGAAAATACCTCTGCGAATGGTCGTTGCGCATAAGTCCCTGGAGTTCTAACAAAACCTAATCGTGTTGCAAGGACTCTGCTGGCAAATGGCACTGCAACGCCCAAAGCACTTTTTCCCCAAGACCCCCACCAGTTCCTCTGGCGACATGCTCCTTGCCCACATGCGCCCGCCGCACCACCGCAGCCCCACAAGTCCGGTGTTGCATGTTAACCAACCGTCTTGGAAACCGCAAAGCCTTTCCTTGACACTGACATACTGCTGAAATTAAATTGCGACTTCTATGAACCGCAGGTTGCCGTATCGGGCAAAGAGACCAACACCGTTATTCACTCGCTCCACAGCATGACCAGATTCAGTCCCCTTGATTACGCCGTCGTCGCTACTTACCTGATTGGAGTGGTGATCCTGGGACTGATTTTTCCAAGCGTCAAACGTCGCTCAAGGAATACTATCACGCCAGCTCAAGTTTCCCCTGGTGGGCCGTGGGGATCTCGATGATCGCCACCCAGCTCAGTCCGATCAGTTACCTGGCTATCCCGGGATGGATCTTCCTGAAAGACAGTCGAACCTCGTTCAGCTACCCGCTCATCGGCATCGCGCTGGTACCGCTGACGGCAGTCATCTGGCTGCCGTTGTGGAGCCGCATACGAACGATGACGATCTACGAGTACCTTGAAACACGCTTCCATCCCCTGGTCCGTACGCTCGGAGCCCGGCAATTTTTGCTGAGCACCCTGTGCTAGGTCGGCACCGCTTTAGTGGCCGCTTCCATCGGATTCCAACACGTCACTGGATTCGACGGGCGTTGGTGCCTGACGATCATCACCTTGCTTGGCACCCTGTACACCATGATTGGCGGCATGCGAGCAGTCATCTGGACCGACGTGGCACAGTTCCTGGTTCTCGTGGTGGGATATGCCGCAACGCTCTTGACTCTGCTTTACCTTTTCGACTGGCGACCTTTAGACGCTTACCAGATCGCGTCGAACACCATCTCTGCTGAAACGGGTTATCCTCACACCAAGCTGATCTCGTTTGAATTCGACCTGAAGACCGAAGCGACCATCTGGGTGGTACTGCTTGTACAACTTCGGCTCGTGTTGGAATTTGGCGCCAGCCAGTACATGGTGCAACGCCTACATGCCACTCGATCACGAAGGGACATGTTAAAGTCGATCTACAGCAGTCGACTCTGTGAATTCGGCGTGGCACTACTCTCGGTACCCGTGGCATGGGGCCTGGTCGCTTTCTACGCACAGCATCCTGAAATGAAGGCTGGCCTCATGCATCCCGATCAGGTTTTACCCGACTTCACCATGCAGCACCTGCCAACAGTCTTCCGCAGCCTGATCATAGCGGGGGTACTCGCCGCACTGATGTCGACGCTGGATTCTTCTCTGAACTCCATGAGCAACGTAATGATCAACGATCTTTATCGACGTTCTTTCCGAAGGCCGCTGAGAAACACTTAGTGCGAGCCGGAAAGGTTCTCACCCTGTTGATCGGTTTGCTCATCTTCCTGTTTGCACTCTGGCAATTTGACCCACACGGCGACAATGCTTTGGAAAAAGTTGCGAAACTGATGAACGTCTTCGCCTCGCCACTGATTTGCTTCTTTTTGCTGGGCATCGCGTCAGCACGCAGCAACACACCAGGGGTCCTGGTCGGTGCTGTTGCCGGGACCACGTTCGCGATCACGTTCAATGGCTTCCCCGGTCTTTTCGATCCGATACTGAGCTGGATTAACTGGATGTGGGTTTCCGGATTGGCGATCATGGTCAATCTGGTGACCGGTTACCTGGCGAGCCTGCTTTTTCCATCCGGGCGACAGGCTTAGTCCGCAGCCACTGTCCAGTTCCGCTGAATCAACAGGTAACCTGTTCACGCACCAATTCCCCGAACAGTTCGGGGCGTCGGTTACGAAGTGCGTAGTTGGGGTGGGCACGCGAACTTGCCAAAATTTCGGCATCCAGGTCGTGCACGATCATCTCGTTGCAAATTTGTTCCGTCTGGGCGTGAGTCAAGATGCCGCCTTGCGGATCAATAATCATGGCACCCCCCGGATGATGTGGCTGGTTGTGATGATCCGGCGGCAGCGAATCAACATAGCCGGCTCGCCCCGCCTGGTCGGCATAGATGCAGAAACAAGCATTCTCGCGTGCCCGCATGCGATAGCTACTGGCAACATGGTCAAACATCTTGCTGCGGACCCGCGTCTCGGACTCCGCCGATTCATCCCATTGTCCCTGGCGGGCCGCATGGGGCATGAGAATCACATCAGCGCCTTTTAACGCGACGATTCGTACGACTTCCGGAAACTGATTGTCATAGCAGATCACCATTCCCACCTTGCATTTACCAATGTCGAAGACATTGATTTCTCGTCCTCCCTTGTAAAAAAATGACTCGTCACGCGACGTGTGTAGTTTCCGCTGTTTACCAATGTATCCCTCCGGCCCCACAAGCAGTTGGGTGTTGAACACCACATCATTTTCCTTTTCGCTGATGCCGGCACACACATGGACTTGAAATTGTTGAGCCAATTCCACAAGTCGCTGAACACTGGGCCCGTCAGGGACGGCTTCCGCCAGCTTCCAGGTATCCGGATTGCAGTGTCCATGAATGACCAATTCCGGGAAAAGCACCAAATCGACTTCTTTCGCAGCGGCCTGCTCACAGAAATCTGCAAGGCAATTCATGGTAGGTTCGTACTGTCCCAATTCGCTATTCATACTGACGGCGGCAACTCGAGTCGTTTGCATGGCGTTGTTCACTCCGAAAAATTGTCGGGATACAAACTCCAATGGAAGAGAAAATTCCGGGACCCACCAGAGCAAATAGAAATCTTCAACCCAGCAGACCAGACTACGACTACCGGTGGCTGTCGTCAATCACCAAAAACACCGGCCGGTGGGTGCACATGTCTCACAGGACACCCGCCTGCGAATGTCACTCAAGATGCTGTACAAGTTTCTGCGGTACAACCTGTGTCCACTCACCCCGGCACCAACCACCACCTAGGGTGTGATCCACATCTCACCCCGCGTTTGCTCATTCCGCAGCCCGCCTGAATACCCGCTTCCGTCGCCGATATGCCATCCACCCGCACAGTTTGCGTTAGCGAATACCCGTCCTGCATTTCACGAGATTCGAAGCCTGTGCCCTGATTGTACGACGCAGGAAGAAAGAGTAGGTTTACCAGCCTGCGGTCGAATCTTTATCAGCCTGCGGAAGTTTCGGGAACCGTCCTGATCGGAACGGTTACGATACTGCAAATTACCTCATGAAACCGAAAGCGATGGTCCATCGATGAGTGATTCCCAGCAGGCGGACAGTGGTACTCCCCCCACCTCGGCTGGAAAATTCGAGACACCTTATCCAGGCTCACAGAAGATGCCGCGCTGGACTGCGGGCGAACTAATTGAAGCGCCCGTGTTCACAAAAAAAAACTGGTTTGCGCTGCTGGGTCCGGGACTGATCGTCGGTGGTGCAGCCATCGGAGGCGGCGAATGGCTTGTCGGTCCGAAAGTGACTGCCTTTTACGGCGGATCCTTGCTGTGGCTGGCCACGGTGAGCATCTTGTGCCAGGTAGTCTACAACATCGAGATCAGCCGCTACACGTTGTATTCCGGCGAACCGATCTTTACTGGTAAGTTTCGCACGATACCGGGTCCACACTTCTGGCTGATCGCTTATTTGTTGTTCGACTTTGGATCGGTCTTTCCTTATTTGGCCGCTAGTGCTGCAACACCGGTCGCCATGCTCATCAAGGGTGGTGTTGTACCCTCCCCGGAAACATCGGCCAGTGACTGGTACCTGATGAAGGGACTGGGCTATGCGATCTTCATCGGTGCGCTGATCCCCTTGTTGTTCGGTGGAAAAATCTACAGGTCGTTGAAAGTCGTCATGACTTTCAAGCTGATCATTGTTTTCGGATTCTTGCTGTTTCTCGCTTTCTTCTTTTCCACGTCCACAACATGGAAAGAGATCCTCACCGGGTTTGTGAAGTTCGGTAGCGTTCCCATTGCGGTGGAACTTCCACCTGGAGAGGAACTTGTACGCGGACAAAATATCGACAACATCTTTGTTTCGTATTTCCAAGGCCGGGGATTTCCTGAAATCGATTTTACGATGATGGGATTTATCGCGGCCCTGGCCGCGATTGCCGGATCGGGCGGCCTGTCCAACACCCCGATCAGCAACTACACACGTGACCAAGGTTGGGGTATGGGCCATCACGTCGGCGCCATTCCGAGCGTCGTGGGGGGACACGACCTGGAGTTGTCACATGTCGGTTGTGTTTTTGATCCCGACAAGGAATCGCTGTCACGATGGGGCCGCTGGTACAAGCATGTGGCCCGAGATCAGTTGGCGGTGTGGCTGCCAGCCTGTTTCATCGGGTTGGCCCTGCCCACCATGTTATCCGTGCAGTTCCTGGAGCCTGGCACCAAAATAGACGACTGGTCGATGGCCGTCATGACGGCCGAAGGTGTACAAGACACGGTGACCGAGACATCCGGCGCGGGGCTCGGAAATTTTTGCTGGTTCATGACACTTTTCTGCGGTTTCCTCGTGCTGGGTCCGACCATGTCCGTCTCTGCGGATGGCGTTATCCGCCGCTGGGTCGATGTGTTCTGGACCAGCAGCGGGCTGCTGAGAAAGATGGAACCCAAGGCAATCAAACAAGTCTACTTCCGGGTTCTCGTAGGTTACATGATTTTCGGCCTGGTGATGTTGTCTCTCAATCCTGGTGCACTGATCCAGTACGCAACCATGTTCTTCAATATCGCGTTGGGTTTTAGTTGCTGGCACACGCTGACAATCAACTTGACATTGCTTCCCAAACCGCTCCGACCCGGTTGGTTTGTGAGGATCGCGATGTCCCTGGCCGGCTTGTTTTTCTTCATGCTTGGTGTCTTAACGGTCATGCAGAAAACCGGTTTGTTGGAAAAGCTCACGGGATAACAAATCATTCTGGCAGAGGATGTCACAACGCAATTTCCCCATGGGCAGTTGCAGCTTGTCTGCTTCGTTCGTCCACCACGGTGAACATGGTGAGTTCCCGCAAGTGCCGATACCGCCACGGGCTTGCGGTCAGCCAGGTTTTGGCAGCGGCCCTCAAATACTCGACTCCCCGGAGCCAGGTTTTCCAGATGTGGCGGAATTTTTTTCCGGGAACAACGTTTCGGCAGGAAGTTCCTAAACCTTCGGTACCCGTCAGTAATCGGGGTCGCACAGGTCGCCCGTACGACTTGACCAGATTATCTACCCCATTATGCTAGAAACCGTTTGTCCTGGGAACGTTTCTGGAGGTGAATGTGTGATGATTGTTAATCGAGCCAATACTCGAATCCGCCTGTTGTTCTACTTTTGGTTTTGTACTGCCGGAGTCAATGTAGCGGCCGAGGCAGCGCAAATTTCCGGCGATCCAGAAATCATACCGAACAATACCCACTTGGAAACGCTTTGGGAGGAAGGTGGTTTCACCGAGGGTGCGGCAGTCGCTCCGGACGGCCTGGTCTACTTTAGTGACTTTGCACAGCCGTTTGATGCGCGGCCGGCGCGAATCATGAAATTTAATCCCTACAATGGCCAGGTCACTGTCCACACTGTCGATAGCAAAATGGCCAACGGTCTGATGTTCGACCGTCACGGCCGCCTGTTCGCGTGTTGCGCTTCGC
>CAUZBP010000105.1:0-15386 GCA_963578105.1 Planctomycetota bacterium | reverse complement strand
GAAAACGGATTCGCCAACTGCCACGCAGATCCACCTCTGGCAATTTTGCCACGTCATAGCGCGTACCCTGTACCCAGATGACCGACAGCCGGGTGTCTTTTTCAAAAAGATCGCCATCGGCAACCACAATGTTGGCGATCTTTCCGGCGTCCAGGGTTCCGACCTGCTCGGCGGCGCCCAACAGTTCAGCAGGTCTGGTTGTGAGTGCTCGAAGTGCCGCCTCTTTGCCCAACCCACGTTGGACTGCAGTGCGAACTGACGCTAGAAAATCATTCACATCTTCCAAGCCGTGACTGGTAATGGCGATCCGCACACCAGCTTGATCCAGACGGCCTGGATTTTCTGGCGCGAAATCCCAATGCATCAGTTCTTCAAGTGTCACATTGTGAGCCTGCCCGAGAGTTGTTACTTGGGGTGCTTTGGGAAAATGCACCGGAACAACGATGGTCCGGCCCGTCTGTCGTACGGCTTCCAGGCGGCGATACTCATGCCCCGAACCTCGTAGGGCGATCTTTAAACCGAATTCGCGGGCAAAGCGATCGGCCCTCAATAAAAATTGTTCGTTGTCAGCATCGATGACAATCAGTCGATCCGACTTAAAATAGTCTTGCAGCACGTGCAGCGAGTCGTTCCACTCTGGCTGCTCCAGGGCAGGATTCGCCCGATAGGTTTGCCAAGCTTTCTGATACCAGTCGGCGTCGTACATGGCCTGCCTTGCCAGGGCGACAGCACCCATGGGAGAATTGGGGTAGGTTCTGTCTTCCCAGTTGCGGTCGGTCGTCAATCGGATGTGCAAGGCAACGGGCGATGCGAGCAAGGTTTCAGAACTCGGTCCATCTCCTGTGCTAACCAGAGCACTTCGACCCTTGATGATGCCGAACTTCGGGACGACCAGTCTGGCAGCAATACCCTGACTACGTAGTTTCTTGTTAAGCATCCTGTCAGGAGCAAACAACTCAGCCGCCGCGCATTGTGGCTGGATCATTTTATTCCAATAAGGCGACCCTGCCGTGTCATCGGGGTCCTTCAGCCCGACCTCGGAATATGCATCAATGAAACCCGCGTAGATTGTCTTTCCCGTCAGTGTCCACTGTTTTGCTTCGCGGGGTACTTCTACGTCAGTGCCCACGTGCTCGATAATCCCCTGACGAATGAGCAGCGTCCCGTTCTCGATCACCTGGCCCGGTGCCACGACAATTCGGCAATCTGTGAGAGCATGCAGCTTTGGCTTGTTGGTGCGAATGCCTTCCACAGGAAGAGTTGTGGGAGTTGAGGCACACATCTCGACACGTCCTGCCAAGCCCAAGCACAGGAGGGAGCAAGCATAGATGAAAAGGGGACGGGCTGGAAACATGGCTGCTTTCTAGTACGTCGGACCTGCGATCGTGAAATGGAGAGGACCGGTTGATCGGGTCCTATCGACCATTCAAATCTAGCATGCCTTAAGACAGAAAGCACCTGGAAATAAGCTGACGGCAGCGTGGCTGGAAACACCGATTCCGTTTTTTGTCAGCGGGAGAACGCTCGAATGGATCAATTCGGGCTGCCTGCTGGAAAGTCGCCCCTATTTTCCTCGACGTTCACGGGAAACCGGAAGGCCTGTTTGTCTTGGGGTTTGCTGGCGCTGGTGACATGCGGGAGGGCCATTTATTCCATGGGGGAACCCGCTGTCCCGGGCGAGAGGCGCAACTTAAAACACATGTCCTGCCCGTCGCGACTTACGACTGGAGGTGGCTGATCTACTCGGGGACCTTGGCACGAAGTAGAATGGCAGTCGTTCAATTATGAGGAGTGCTTTGATGCCGCCACGCAATATCATCATCATCATTTTGACGGCCGTAATTTCGTACTTTTGCTACGAGAAGGCTCGGCGTGACCGCTACGCCGGACTTTTTGCGGAGGCGATTGACCACATTGAATCTCGTTACGTCGAAAAAGTTGAGCATCGCGAATTGTTTGCACATGCCCTGAACGGCTTGCTCGGCAAGCTGGATCCCTACTCTTCGTACATTGGTCCCCAAGAGTTCTCTAAATTCAAAGAAGATCTGGATCAGGAATTCGGCGGAATCGGAATCATCATCAGTCCGAACGTGGAATCCGGACATTTGACGGTGTTGAGTCCCGTGGTTGGTACTCCGGCTCATCGTGCGGGAGTCATGGCCGGTGACACGATTCTTGAAGTGGATGGCGAGAGCCTGGAAGGGATGGACTTGCACGCGGCCATCGAACGGTTGCGAGGTTTTCCTGGAACGGAAGTACGGATCACTCTCGAGCGCGATGGAGATAAAGAAACCCATGAGATCGCGATCACACGAGCGATCATTAAAGTGCCATCTGTTTTGGGCGACACGTTGAACCCCGATGGGAATTGGCAATATTTTTTGAAAGATCATCCATCCATTGGCTACATCCGTCTTACCACTTTTGGAGAGCACACGGTTGACGAGTTGCGTTCGGCCTTGAAAAGCCTGGCAAATCAACAGATGAAGGGACTGATCCTGGATTTAAGATCCAATGCTGGAGGGTTGCTTACTGCGGCAATTGAGGTCAGCGACATGTTCATCGGGAACGGTGCCATTGTGAGCACCCGAGGACGCGGAGGGGCTGTCCAAAGTGTCGAAATGGCAACCGAGAATATTGAAGTTGACGAGGATCTGCCGATGGCAGTACTGATCAACGGCTTCAGTGCCAGTGCGAGCGAAATCGTTTCGGCCTGCCTGCAGGACCATCATCGTGCCGTGCTGGTAGGTGAACGCACCTGGGGCAAAGGCACGGTGCAAAATATCATTCCGCTAGAGATGGGAAAAAGCGTGATCAAGTTGACGACTGCCACCTTTTGGAGACCCAGCGATCGCAACATCCATCGATCGAAAGACGCCACGGAAGAGGACGATTGGGGAGTGATCCCCGATGAGGGTTACGAAGTGAAGCTGACCCGCGAAGAATATGGAAAAGTGGTGGCTGCACGCAATCAGGCCGATTGGGGAACATCTGCCTTGCAAATACGGGAATCGAACGATTTGGATGAGTCGACACCAGAAGACGCCGGTGCGGTTCCAGAGGTTGTCACAGCCGGCGAAACGGAAGCGGCTGGTGAAAACTTTGAAGATCCCCAGTTGCGCCGGGCAATCCAACACTTCCAAAATCGAGCGGAATCCGCAAGTTCGTCAGCGGAAGCAGCTTGAAACACGTTCGGTTCGACCTGACTATCGACCCGGACCGACAATCTTTACGCAATCCCACCAACCTGGGTGAGGTGCCACTTTTTACACACTTCTGGAAAGGCATTGAAAATTCTTCCCCGGTCTGGAACGGAAGGGTTGGGACCCAAGGCATCAACAGACAGGGGATCGGAAGTTTCTATCTCTTGGGATCAAACGGGATAGAACGAGCCAGCTTGTAAGCGGAGTAGATTGTTTTATGAATTGGTACTCAACTTGCACTGTCATGTTCCGATCCAAAAGGAGGATTCTGACATGCAACCAATTCGAAATCGTTACTTCGGCGGGGAAGCCACGCGGCTGCTTCCCTGGGGCGATCCTTACATTCTCCAATTGTTCGGGCTACTAGAGCGACTGGAAAATCCATCCGAGGCGAGTACCGCAGCTGGTTACTCTGCCCAGTATTTGCGAGCCTCCGGCAAAGTTGTTCCGGCAGGGAACCGTCCCCACCCACCTTTCGATCGATGACGAGGCGATCGTGGCAGCCGGACTCGCGGAGATTCCAGGAAAGAAGAGTGATCTTTAGCCGCTGATGTGCGTTATAGATTTTATTTTGCAGGACGGCAATTTGATTGATCGGCGCTAAATTTCTGCCGTCACAACAACTACACCGCGCCTTGGCACTGTGTCACAAATTCTCGCGCCAACTGACGAAGTTCGGCAGCAATAAAGAAGGAACCGGTGATGCAGATTAAATCGTTGGCAGCCGATTTGTCCGTCGTCAACTGCCATGTGGAACGAGGGTCAGGACGTATAGCGATTTCCACATTCAGCGATTTGCAAGCACCGTTCTCCAGATGGTTCCGTGCTTGTTGCGCCAACCTATCTGGAGAAATGCTGCGAGGATTATTTAAGAACCGAGTGAACACGATGGATTTAAATTCCGGCAGCAGTCGCTGTAGCATTCCATCGACGTCTTTGTCGCTGCTGGTGGCAAAAATCAATCGACGGGGCTGATGAGGCGCCAAGTCGCGGAGCACGTCAATCAAAGCCTCAATGGATGCAACGTTGTGCGCGCCATCGACAACAACCATCGGTTGGTTGTCGAACACTTCGACGCGCGCAGGCCAGGAAACGTTTGCCAGTCCATCCCGAATGGCCCCCTCATTAATTTTCCACCCAATTTTCCGCAGTTGTCCCAAGACGGCGATTGCCACGGACGCGTTGGAGGCTTGATGTTTTCCCGGAAGTCCAACTTGGATGTCTTCCATCCCGAACCGTGTGTCCGACTCGCGATAAGTGATGCGGGACAGCGGGCGTCGCATCTCCCCGGAAGTCCAGTCCAAAGCGTATTCAAAATCAAAATCGTGCCCCAACATGAAAAGGGGGGCACCCCAGTGGCGAGCTGTTTTTTCGATGACGTTGCTGGCCACGTTTTCACGGACTCCGCTGACGACGGGCACATTCGGTTTGATGATTCCGGATTTTTCCGTTGCAATTTCACCCACCGTGTTTCCCAGTTGGGTGGTATGGTCGAGGCTGATGCTGGTGATAGCAGTCACGAGGGGCAGGCAAACGTTGGTGGAATCCAACCGTCCACCCAATCCGACTTCCATCACGGCCAAGTCAACTTCGCTCTGGCAGAAGTAGAGCAGTGCGATGGCCGTGGTGATTTCGAAGTAGGTGGGGCCCGTTTCTGCGGCACTTGAAGCGGCTACCTCGGAGTCCATTTCAGAAACGACCCGCTCAACCTGTGCCACCAAATCAACAAATTCGTTTTCACTACAAGCCCGCCCCGCCACCACAAAACGTTCTTCAATGCGATCCAGATGGGGTGAAGTAAAGAGTCCGGTTCGGTAGCCCGCAGCATCCATGACCGATGCGATCATCGCCGCTGTAGAACCTTTGCCTTTTGTGCCGGCGATGTGCACGATGTGGACACGATGATGCGGGTGTCCCAGTCGGGCCAGCAGATCCCTCATTCGGTCAAGTTTGAAGACTCGTGATCGGTAGGGAATCGAGTCAACCCGTTCATAGTCGATCCGACTATGAAGAAAGAAATGGGCCGAATTGAGGTCCACGATTTGCATCTTGAACTGCTCCTGCTCCGAAGTTCCTCCTCACAGTTTAGCGGGATTTACCGTCCATGTCTTCACGCGACTGCCCACCTTTTTGGGGTCTCCGTGGTTTTTTGGGAGGTGGAAGTTTTGAGTTTTCAAGGACCCGGATGATGCGAGTCGGGTCTCCCTGAGGTCGTTCGTCAGAAGTCTGGATCCTTGCAGCCTCGGATCCGCTGGCGTATAGTGAACGGACTGGATTTCCGTAAACCCTCCACCGGTGGGTTACAGGAGGTTAACTGACGTGTGAAAAGAATTTTCAGGTTGTGCCCACAAAACAAAGTTTTGAGACACAGCCCCGACTCAGTAACACGATTGTCTGCCACTCTGGCTCGAACGGTTACTTTCAGGCTCGTTGAATTCATTTCTGTTGTTGCGTTCAGGACTAGAATATGACGCCTTTGGATAATCAGGGAGAGAAGTAGATGGAACAGGCTGTCATTGAGCCTGCTGGGGAGGGTTCTGCCACTTCCCCTGAGGTTGTAATCGAGACCAGAAACCTTACCAAAATCTACCGAGATTTTTGGGGTCGGCAAAAGGTTCATGCCTTGAAAGCGCTGGATCTGGAAGTTCGCCAGGGGGAAATCTTTGGCTTGCTGGGACCCAATGGATCCGGAAAAACCACGACGATAAAATTGTTGCTGGGGCTGCTGTTTCCCACCAGTGGACAGGCGCTGGTCTTTGGAAGAGATGCGAGCGAAGTCAACAAAAATGAGCGAATTGGATACCTTCCAGAAGAGTCATACCTGTATCGATTTCTAAATGCCGAGGAAACCTTAGACTTTTACGGCCGGCTTTTCACCATGGCTCCTGAAACGCGTCGACAGCGGGTCGAAAGTCTGATCGAGCTGGTCAAGCTAGGATGGGCTCGAAAACGTCAGCTAAAAGAGTACTCCAAGGGCATGGCGCGGCGCATCGGCCTGGCACAGGCCCTGATCAACGATCCCGAGCTGATTCTATTAGACGAACCGACCACAGGTCTGGATCCCATTGGCACGCGAGAGATGAAGGACTTGATTCTCCAGCTGCGAGACGAAGGGAAAACGGTTATTTTGTGCAGCCACCTTCTGGCGGATGTGCAGGACGTCTGTGACCGCATTGCGATTCTCTATCAAGGGGAATTGAAGGAGCTAGGTCGAGTCGATGCCTTGCTAAAAGTACGTGATGTCACCCAGGTTCAGGCATCGGGGTTGAGTGATCAAGCGAAACAAGAAATCCGCGAAGTCATTGAAAAACACGGCGGGAAATTGCAGATGATGGACAACCCCACTTCAACCCTGGAGGAGTTATTCCTGAACATTGTTCAGGAGAGTGAAGCTCGCCCGGGCCGAAGAGCCACGAAGTCAACCGATCAGTGAAAATTTTATGGTTGTAGAAGAACTTCCTCTCCCTTTCAGTGAATGGTTGGTCCAGAGTTCTCGCTATGGACTAGCGGCGGTTGCCGTATTCTTAATCGGCAGTCTTTTTTTTAGTTATCTTGTCACCGCCTTTCGTTATGGTGCGTCCGAAGGCTTTTATCTGACGGCAAAGGTCATGTTTCGGGGAGTGGGCGAGTTTTTTCAAATCTCGCCGCGCAGGATTACTGCCATGGCGGGCCTGGCATTTAAAGAGGCCGTTCGTCGCCGAGTATTGGTGTCTTTCGCTGTCTTTATCGCCATTCTTCTCTTTGCGGGCTGGTTTTTGGATACTGAAAGTACACAACCTGGCCAGTTGTATATCAGTTTCGTGCTCACTTCGACCAACTTTCTGGTCCTGGCGCTGGTTTTGCTTCTCAGCGTCTTCAGTCTGCCAACCGACATCAAACAGAAAACAATCTATACGGTTGTGACGAAGCCGGTTCGCGCGTGGGAAGTGGTTCTCGGTCGGATTACTGGATTTTGTGCGATCGGGACTCTCATTCTTCTAGCGATGGGAGTATTTAGTTATTGGTTTGTCGTCCGCGGACTTGCGCACAACCACGTGGTCAACACGGACGACATCAGGCCATCTGAATTGATTGAAGGCGGCGTGGAAGGTGCAACGCTGAAGAATAGAAATCATTTTCACTCGTTTCCCGTCGATACCAATGGTCAAGGTAAAACCGATATGCGTATGGGCCACTGGCATGAGGTGGGCCGCCAGGGCGAAGGTGAAAACGCATCCTACCAGGTAGGCCGGGCGCGGGATGGTTTGGCAGCCAGAATTCCCGAATATGGCAAATTGAGATTTTTAGATCGAACGGGTGCGCTGGCCGAACCGATTTCAGTTGGTTACGAATGGACTTACCGCGGTTACTTTGAGGGTGGAACACTTGCTGCCGCGATCTGGAGACTGGAAGGTATCACGCCAGAAAATTTTCCAGACGGGTTGGAGATTTTTTGGTCGATCAGCGTTTTTCGTACTCACAAGGGTGATATTGAAAAAGGCGTGTCAGGATCGTGGACGCTGGCGCACCCTGAAAACGACAATCAAAGCCCTCCCATTCCTTTTGAATCGAAAGAATTCAGCCTCGATTCGCTATACATTGAGCGCGAATTCGAGTTGGCGACCGGGGAAACCATTGACATCTTCAAAGAGTATGCAGATGACAAGGGACGCATGGATTTCATTCTCCGTTGTGACGACCGGGGTCAATATTTTGGGGTAGCTCAAGCCGATTTTTACCAGCACGTAGGAGACAGGAATTTTGCCTGGAACTTCGCCAAAGGTTATCTTAGTATTTGGATTCAAATGACGTTGGTGATTGGAATGGGGGTGATGTTCAGCACGTTTTTAAGCGCTCCGGTTGCTTTGTTGGCGACGCTGGGATCGGTTGTTATGGGTTTCTTTACTTCTCACGTCAAAGAACTGGCGCTAAGCGTGTTCAATCCCGAAAACTCTACCATCGATGGTGGCGGTCCCATCGAATCTCTGATTCGACTGGTCAATCAGATGAATGTCAGCGTGGACCTGGATCTGGGATTTGCCACGGCAGTGATTCAAGCCTTGGATGCGGTAATCATGGCTTTTATGTGGGCTGTTGCTGTCATGGTGCCGGACTTCAGTCGTTTTGATATGGTGGGTTACGTGGCGGAAGGTTTCAATGTGCCTGCTGACGTGTGGTGTCAGCAGTTGGTGGTTGGTCTGGCTTATTCGTTTGTTGTGACTTGCCTGGGATATTTCTTGCTTCGTACCAGGGAAATTGCCGCATGAATTCTTTTCAGTGGAAAGTGTTGTACATTGCCCTGATGGCTGTTTTGTTGTTGCCCATTTCATACATCAGCCGTCCTTCGACACCTCCGCGCAAAGACGGCGAGTCGAACCCTGGTGGCTTGTTGGCACAGAAAAGAGCGCAATACAATCTGGCCCAAGCCAATCTAGGTGAGATTGATCCTGCCAGCGAAACTATGAAACTCGCCCTGTTGGGGATGCGCGGGGTCGCGGCAAACATCCTCTGGACAAAAGCCAATCATTATAAAAAGACCGAAGACTGGCCCAAGATGATGGCCACGCTGGAACAGATCACCAATCTCCAGCCCAACTTTATTTCGGTTTGGCAGTTCCAAGGGTGGAACGTAAGCTACAACGTCTCGGTGGAATTTGACAATTATCTCCACCGTTATTTTTGGGTGAAGCGAGGAATCCGTTTTCTTATCGAAGGCACCCGCTATAACCGAGATGAGCCTAGACTGCTTTGGGATGTGGCGTGGTTTTTCGGCCAGAAAATTGGGCGAGCCGACGAGCACAAACAGTTTCGCGAGGAGTTTCGCAAGGATGAGGACTTCCACGATTTTATCCGCGATCACGTCATTGATTTTGATAACAAGAGCATTGGACCGTTTAACAAGCCCGACAATTGGCGGGTGAGTCATCAGTGGTACCTCATAGCGCAAGAGACTGTGGATTCCGGCCGAGCTAACATGCGGGGACGCAGTTTACAGTCGATGATTGAAGAGAAACCCCATGAACGGAACAAGGGGAAAAGTCCGGTATTGTTTCACTCTGGACCCGGCATGGCTCTCATCAATTACTCAGCAGCGTTGGCGGACGAAGGTATTTTTGACGAATTTTCTGAAAGTGCGTGGGCCGAGGCGGGAGCTGTCTGGCAGAGTTTTGGAAACCGGGAAATTCGTACCAGTCGAGATTTCTATATTCGTCTGAATGAGGAGGAGGCATTAGAAGCGGAAGTGATCGAACTCACTCAGCAGTTAGGAACATTACAACCCGGGCTGATGGAAGAAATTAAGTTGAAGAAGCAGCAATCGCTTTCCGAAGAGATGATTTTGGCTCTCGAGACGCCCGTCGATCAGGTGACGGAAGAGCAAGCACAACTTCATGCGGAGGCGGCTCGCTTGTTGATGGTTTCACCTGCAGACATCGTGGAGCAAATCAAAGACGATGCCACTCGATCCAAGGCACGCTGGCTGGCAGAAACAATCAATGACAAAATGACCCATGCCACGTTTGTGAAACAGTATAGAAACATTGTCAACTTTGACTACTGGAGAACGCGTTGCACGGTGGAGCAGTCAGAAGATTCCAATCAAGCCAAGAAACATTTGTATCAAGCTGACAACGATCATCGGGAAGGGCGCTTGCTGCAGGCACAGAGGAATTACGAAATTGCATGGGACGCATGGGCAAACATTTACGACAAATATCCGCAGCTCCAAGAAGATGTGGGGACTGAAGATGTGGTGAGTGCCGTCAAGCGCTATGACAATTTGCTTGGCCAACTCGACCAAGAGTTTCCAGCGGATTTCAAATTGAAGCGGGTGGTCGATTTCCACGAACGGGGTCGATATCGACCCTGGGAAGAAACGGGCCATACCCATTCATCGGATCACTCGAGCTCAAGTTCAGAAGGACCAGTGCTTACACCGTCGTTACCCGTCGCCCCCGACGAGGGTACGGAGCAAGGGAAGCAGGAGGCGCCGGAAGATACCGGGAACAAATCTTCCGCAGATACGGCAATTCCTGCTACTGATGGGTAAGTGAATTCTGTGCACGAGGAAGGTTCCCGGGATGCCGGCGACGACTCTTGGTGACCCACCGAGCGGATCTTAGGGAAGGAATTCATTCACGGGGTGTTTGCCCACCCGGCTCGTTCGTTACTTAATGAAATGGGGCGGTTAAACCAAGGACCGGCCATCACCTGTCTGATCGGGATCAGGTAACACCTGAGGGCGAATTATCTGACAACCAATGGCTTGCATAGCGCGCTGCAGTTTGCTCCACGTAGTCTCGTTGGTACAAGTGCCGATGATCGCCCCACCGGACCCGGCAAACTTTGCCGAAACACCAGCCATACGAGCCGCTTGAACCATTTCCAGTTGTCTCGCTGCAATTGGAACAATGGATTGCCGCAAATCAAAATTTTCATCGATCAATTGAGCCAAAGTGATCGCGTCACCATTTTCGATCGCTTCACGAGCTTCGTCGGTGATTTGTGCAAATCGATCCATGGCCTGGTGTACCGCCGTATTCCCTTGGTCATATTGAGCACGTAAGTTGTTGTGAGGGATCTCTGTTGGCTCGCTGACCTGATCATTGTAAGCAAGGTAGATCGGCGGCAGTAAGGAAGCATCTAGACGCTCGTATCTGCCACATTCGTAGCCGTGTAAATTCAGACTTTCCGCCTTGGAAAAATCCATATAAACCAAGCCTTCGTAGATCTGAATCACCCGGTCCTGCAAACCGGCTGGTAATCCCAACTCATCGGTTTCCACTTCTCGCACCAGTGATGGCTGAATCTGCAAGGGAATTTCCAGATTGTAGAACTCCATCAGGCATCGCAGGGTGGCTACGATAATAGCGCTGGAACCCGCCATGCCCACCTGTCGCGGGATGTTGCTCTGAAAGCGAACTGAAAAATTTGGCCGGTCCAGATCATGTCCATGGCGATCACAATAGTCGACAAACTTTTTAATGGTGGCTTTGATCAGGCGGATACCGCCGTAATATCCGTGAAGCTGGACGTCGCGCACCAATCCGCGGATAGAATTGAAACGAATCTGACTTTGGTGAGTCAGCACAATTTCGAGATCATCCCATTCATACATTACCACTTCCGCATAAAACTGGCGGACCATCAGTGATATCGTTTTACCGTGATATCCATCGGACGGATTTCCGATCAGTCCTGCTCGAGCATAGGATCGATGGCGTATAATCTGCATGGGAGTGATTTCAGCGCCAGGCAAATTAGATTGTTTTGCTGCGATAGAGGAACGTGAGAGAACTGTCAAAGCTGAAGGTCGTGAGACGGCTTAGCAAGCAAACTTTCCAGATGTTTTCGCAACAGAGGTCCTTCGTCCGGGTCGGCCAGCGCAAATTCGGCGAATGCCCGAAAGTAGCTGCCGAAATTTCCGATGTCGAAGCGCTGTTCGTGGGGGGCTAGTCGCACGCCCATCACACGTTTTCCATCCTGAATCAGGCTCCGTAATGCGTCAGTCAGTTGGATTTCACCACCCGCGCCGGGTGGAGTCTCGGCCAGCCGCGTAAAGACATCGGGACTACAGATGTAACGCGCGGCAATAGCAAGATTGCTGGGTGCATCGGCGACGGAGGGTTTTTCTACCAAGTCTGCCAACTCAAAGACGTCGACCGGATCACCTTTCGGTTGGGCGATTCCGTAACGTGACACGTCCTGTGGCGACACTTCCTCGAAGGCAATCGTGGCTGCGGCACCTTCTCCCTCGAACACATCGATCATCCGCCTGACGATGTCGGACTGCGCGTTCAATCCGATGATTGAATCACCCAGTGCCACCACGAAAGGTTGCCTGTCAAGCAGGGGACGAGCACAGAGCACTGCGTGGCCGAGTCCCAATTGACGGCGTTGGCGAGTGTAAAAATATTCCATCGTGTGCCGTTCAAACTCCAGTTCCAACAAAAGCTCTTCCTTGCCCCCGGTTCGCAGGAGCTGTATTAACTCGCTGTTTTCATCAAAATGGTTTTCAATGGCCGTCTTCCCCGGACCAGTAATGAATAGTTGTCGCCGTATCCCGGAGCGCGCTAATTCCTCGACCACGTACTGCACCACAGGCTTACGGCCCACGGGCAACATTTCTTTGGGTTGACTCTTGGTGAGCGGCAAGAGTCGTGTGCCGTGGCCAGCGACGGGGATGATTGCGATATCGATCGACATGTACCGGTCCAAAAATGAGAGCGCATCAGGTTAACCGAAGAGTAACGCCCGATATCTGCCTGCTGGAACGATTACGTCAGCACGGCACGAAGGGGGCTGATTCAGCGACGGAACGATCTGCCAAACGCATTGGGACAGGTTACTTTCCAGCGCTTCGTCTTACTTGTTTCAGAATCAGAAGCAGCATCTCCCGAACAAACTGTTTTGTTGTAAAGGTGTATCAACAAGGGCCTTCAACCTAACCTTCAGTCTAATCCGTAGCCGTTTGTTTGCAAACTCGACAGGGAGCTCACCGCGTAGCTGGCAATTTGGGCTTTATCGTCTGGAGATTCAGAAAGGATCAATACTCTGAAAAGCGGGGGTGTCTGGTGTTGTTTGCAATCCAGCGGACTTTGAGGAGAATCAGTGAACTCGTTCTTAACACAATGCCGTTTCTGTCCCCTACGCACTTGGCATGGACTGGCAATGTGGCTAAAACGGTCCGTTTCAACCACTCACAGCATCACTCATTCTTTACCGGGTGGAACAGGTGGAACATTTCGAAGAACTCTACCACGAACGGATGGAAGAGGCCCGACAGTGCCCTCTGCCAATAGAGAACAAGAACAAATTCACGCGGGGTGTTGTGGCCGCGTTCTTGCGGTCGAGCCTCATTCCAGGTGGCCACCTCACTCGAGAAATGAGAGACGCCATTTCCAGCCTGTGTGAACAAGGGGTCTTCCAACTTCGTTTGGATGGTGTAAGCGAGGTTGCAGACTGCGATTTGTTTTTTGGAAACCATCAAGGTCCCAAACGGGCCGGTGGCCCACAAGGTGGAATAGAAGTCCTGTTCAGCACACAGTTTGTAAAAAATACTACAAGATATGTTCTACGCGAAAACCTGATTCAATACCGTTGGTCCGTCTCACAGTTCATCATGGCGCGCGCCATGCGCAAGCCGAATCCCATCGTTGTCAAGGAGAATGATCGACTGCGAACAGTTCGCGATCAAAAAGCTCCCTGGGCTGAGATAAAACAAGCGGCGATTGGACTGAAGCAGGAACGCCAGCGAGTTGCCGCAGAGGTCTTTCGCGCAATTGAGGCCGGCGCCTCGGTCACCATCTATCCAGAAGGGACCCGGTCTTCCACGGGACGAATTCTTCCTTTTGTAAGCGATTTCATGCGGCAGACTATCACGGATTACATCATTCCACGAATGCTAGCTGGAAAGCCTCGTCGAATAGGTTTGATTGTTGCCGAAACGTTACAGACGTTTCCCGACGGAGTTGGAAAAGGGGCGTTACTCTGTGATCGGCCCAGCACCCTGAGGGGCCTGCGGTATGATACGGGTGCAATTGAAGCGGAGTATCAGAAAATGCGCCATCTGAAACACCAAGATTATGAGACTGCCATGACGAGGCTGTCGCGTACATTGGCGCTATCTCTTCGAGACACCTTTAAACGGGAACTGCGTGCGATTCTGCAGAAGTGAATCGAAACCGAAATGAAGCGTGTGACAACATTCGGTATCACGACACCGCGCCGCAGGTTCTGGACGAGCGTCGGGTCGAGGCGGTCGATTCGTATTAAAGGTCACTTGGGTGCAGGAGACCCGAACTGGTTGGTCCGAGGTTGAAAGTTGCATCATTTCTGGACCGTCGCTATGAAAACTCGGATGACTGTTGTTGGGGACGCGACGGGAAACCTTCGTCCCGTGGAACTTTGCCGACGGGATTTAATTGATACTGATCGACACCTCGCGCCAAGTAACTTTCAAAGGTGGGCCACACCGCCAGATCGCATTTGGAGTCCGTTGCAGAATAACGCAACGTCAGTCCGGCTCTCATCCGATCCGAGCGGTTGGCGAGGGAACCATGGATGATCGCATCATCATGCAAGGAGATTTGGCCAGCACGGAGACAAAGACTGACAGCGTCGTGAGGATCGATTGCTGAAGCGACCACCTGTTGGGCCAGCATAAAATGTTCCCCTTGAACTTCCTGGTGAGCTACCTCTCCCAGGTGATGACTACCGCGCACAACCCGCATTGCCCCGTTGGTTTCATCAGCGTCAAAAAAGGCCAGCCAGACGGTGACAGCTTTGTGTGGGTGTAGGGGCCAGTACTGTGCGTCCTGGTGCCAGGGAACCTCTGTTTTGTCCCCAGGATACTTGCAAAAGAAACTGGCACCCCAATGAAAGAATTTCGGGCCCAGTAAATCCTGGACATAATCCAGGATCACCGGAGTGTGGCAGAGTTCGTAGATCCAACGGTTAGCTTTGTGCCAGTTATTGACTCGGCTGATGTCGATTTCCGAAGGTAGGAGATCCACCAATTCCCCAAATCGCAGTTGGAGATAGTCCGCTCCTGAATCGTCAAAGACCGGCAGGCTGGAAATGTATCCCCAGTCAGCGAATTGTTGTTTTTGCTCACTGGTCAACCGAGCAACCTGCTTGTCAACCGATAAACCGTTCATGTGATTGTTGCTAAAGATCTTAAATCAAGCCAGCCACCATTTAAAAGGGGCCGTACCACGACTGCGGCAACATAATATATTGAAACGGGCCTTACGTCCAGCGATGAAATGCGTTCGTCGAGTGTTGCAGAAAGGGTGCAAGTTCTGCAACACGCTGGAAGCAGTCAGTAATCGCCAGGCCAGATCCCTCGGTCGCATCTTCTGTCGGAAGACTTTCGTTGAAACAACCCGACCGATCGAAGCAGTGAATCGGTGATTTACAGTAGAACACCTCGAGCGAATCAACTAAAATAAGGGGACAATTGTACTTATCACACTGCTTCCGATACAGAAGAAACAATGGGCATTTTTGAGTCTGGCGTCATTACTAAATCGGCGGTCAGGAAAACCTTTCCTGACAGTCAACAACTGGCTCTACTGGAGCGAGAGTTACAGTTTCACCCGGCTACGGTCGAAACGCCACAGGCGCTGTCGAAAAAGCAAATTGAGAAATTAAATCAGTGCGGGTACATTCAAGGTATCGATGTGCTGTCGGATTCGGAAGTGA
>CAUZBP010000104.1:0-15433 GCA_963578105.1 Planctomycetota bacterium | reverse complement strand
GGCGAAGTTCGGGAAACTGCGTGGTGGCTGGTTCATCCCACAGACGATAGCCCCAACAGGCGTTGCCGGTCGGTAGCTGCGATCCGTTACCCAGTGCATACGTGATCACTGATAGTTCATTCTTTTCACAGAGTTCGACAAGTTGCGTGGGGGAGCAGCCGGCAATGGGCCCGAAGACGAGGTTGAAATTTGCTTCTGCCATCTCGCGTAAACGCAGATCCAGGTCAGCGTTGTCGGGGAATATCGGCCAGAATGCGCCAATGGCGAAGTGTTTCTGCCTGTAGGTGGAGGGTGGGATCGGTTCATCGGCGGCCGTTGTGTCGAACACGGTGCCGCAGGCCAACAGGAGGCTGACGATGCTCATCAGCGACCCATGAAAACCGGAAATTTTCAGACCTTCACGTGATGCAAACATGGTGTCCTCGGGCAGGTAAAGTCAGGAACGATCAGTCACTTGTCGTTTAACCTCTGTCCCTGAAACGTTGATCAGAGAGGCTTGTTGCCATTCAAAAATCGGGTTGAGTCAGGATGCAGCGGGTCAGAAACCGTAACGCGACGCGTCAGGGTGTGATGTTCGCCTGCGCATCGAATGAAGGTTTGTTTGGCACCCAGCGATAGACCCAGTCGGGTGTCATCGTCACGTCGCGACAGCAGGGGAGGGGACCCTCCCGGGAGGAATTCAAACCCCCGGAGTCACCCCGGCACCTCACGAAACCCGGAGGCGCGCCACCAGGCGGGCGGTGGATTGCCGTCCAAGAGACTGGCAGGTGATCACCAGTTGATCAGTCCGGGTTTTTGTTTTTCCCACCCCGCGTCCGAGGGAAAGACGGTTTTCATCAAGACTTTTTTGATCTCGCCGTCAAAAAATGGGCTGACGATGTCCTTCCATTTAAGGAAATGTGGTGTTTCAAGGTGAGCCTGAAATGCGTCTTCATCGCGGTAGACCTCGTGCAGATAAAACCGCGATGGAATGTCTACGTCCTCGTGGATGTCGAAGCGAAAACATCCGGGTTCATCGCGAGTCGAACCTTCGGAGTCTCCCAGGCTGGCCTCCTTGAATTCCCCAATATGCTCCGGTTTTACATTGATTGTGACAAAAATAGAAAACATGGTATCTCCTTGATGGTGAGGGAAGGATTTGTTGATTCCAGGCGCGGTGCTGATGATCTCAGCACAGTGTTTGTGGGGGGGAAGTAGCGTTGTAACACGGTTGTAGCCGGATTAACATGCCTCTCAGCGGGTGAACGATTTGAATTGAAGTTCCGGCAATTTATGTCCCCATGGAGCGGGGGGCCGTTTGCGTACCCCCGACTATTGCAAGATGACCCTCATTGGAAAGACAGCCCTGATCACCGGTGGTGGTACCGGGATTGGCGCGGCGATCGCGTTAGCGTTTGCCGGTGCGGGATGCCGCGTGGCAATCAGCGGGCGGCGGAAGGAAAAACTGGACCAGGTCGAATTGTCGTTTTCCGGGGAACCTCCTGTACTGACACACCCTGTCGATGTCGCCGACCGCGGCAGTGTTGCAACTCTGTTTGAGTGGGCGTCAGGTGCACTGGGAGAAATCGATATCCTTATCAATAGTGCGGGTGTCAATGTGAAGAATCGATCCATGGGAGAGGTTTCTCCGGAAGACTGGGATTATTTGCTCGATGTGAATGTCACTGGCGTTTACAACTGCATGCGGGCCGTTTTACCCGGGATGCGTGAACGGCGTGACGGATTGATTGTCAACATATCTTCGCTGGCTGGAATCCGCGCCAGCCTGTTGGGTGGAGTTGGCTACACCGCTTCGAAATTCGGCATGTCAGCGTTAGGTTTGACGGTGGCGCTGGAGGAAAAAGACCATGGCATTCGGGTGACCAACATTTATCCAGGCGAAGTGGAAACACCGATCCTGGATCACCGTCCGGCACCGGTTTCCGTAGAACACAGGGCCAGGATTTTGCAGCCGGAAGACGTGGCGGCGGCAGTGCTGATGGTAGCCAACCTTCCACCTCGAGCACATGTCCCCGAACTGACAATCAAACCGACAACCCAGGCATTCCAGTAGCACTGTGAGAAGTGAATCTCCTGATGTTTGCAGGCGACTCCGGCCACCACCATAAAAGACAAGCATTGCGTGATGAGCCGGTTGATGGGTTATGATCTGCCGAGCGAAGAATCAAGAAATGAAAGACTGCAACTAGCCGCTATTTTTTTCCATCACGCATGACTCCGGGAGAATCCGTGATTCGAATCTTTCGCCACAATGGTGATCGTTTTGTGAAGTGGAAGGACATCAACAAAGAGGTGGATTCAAGATGACTAAACTGTGAGTTGCCTTCATCGGTACAGGTGATATCACCGACCTGCACTACCCGGCATACCACGACAATCCCAAGGCAGCCCTGACCGCCATTTGTGACGTTGATGAAGCCCGGTTCCGCCAGCGAGCGACCGAATGGGGAGTGAAAAAGACCTACACCGACTACCACCAACTGCTCGCCGATCCTGATGTGGACGCGGTGGAAGTCATCACGCCCCACCACCTGCATTGTGAAATCGGGCTTGCCGCCCTGGAGGCTGGGAAGCATGTTTCCATGCAGAAGCCGATTGCGGTCACTGCCACCGAGTGCGACCGGCTGATCGAGGCGGCCAACCGCTCGGATAAATTGTTTCGGGTCTTTGAGAATTTTCGCTACTATCCGCCGATGGTGAAAGCCAAGGAATTACTTGAGGCGGGTGAAATCGGCGAACCCCTTTCCATCCGTGTCAAATGTGTACAAGGGGTTGGAGGTGGAGATTACGAAATTCCGTATCGCCGTTGGGCATGGCGTTTCGATCCTGCGCAAAGCGGTGGTGGTCGGGTGATCTTTGACTACGGATACCATGTCTTTTCGATCATCATCTGGTTCATGGGGGAGATCGAGAAAGTGTATTCCTGGATCACCAATCGCGAAATCCACCACGGTTGGATCCTGGACAGTCCGGCGGTTGACATCTGGAAATACAAAGGGGCGGAAAAGTACGGATCGTACGAAGCGGTTACCTCGGATGACATGCTGGTGCAGACTCAATACGGGCGACCTGAGGACGAGTGGGTTGAATTGACGGGTTCCCGCGGTTTTATCTGGGTGACACGGTGTACTGCGAACTTGCTTGACAGGCCACCGGTGATCATGTATCGCGATGGGGTCACCACGGAGTTTTCCAACATGGATGCGTCGATGGGCGCCAGCTTTGAGATTGGCGTCAACGATTTTTTTGACGGGATTCTCTCGGGACGGCAACCACAGTTGACCGCCGAGGAGGGCAAAGCCGTGTTCCAGTTCTGCCGGGCGATTCAGCTCTCGGCGAAGGAAGGCCGTGAAGTCCGGCCCGAAGAAATCAATTAGGTTGGTACTGGCGCTCAAGGCTTCCGTCAAAGTGTCGTAGAACGTCGACGCCATGTTTTCTGACGTTTGGAAATGCCCTCCCTTGCTCGGTGCCTGCCCGGGATGCACAATCAGGGGAATCGCGGACCGATCCAGGCCTATCCCGGGGAGATCAAGATGAATTCAAGAATCCGTCGTAGAGAAATGTTAGCATCCACTGCAGGTCTTGGTGCCACACTCCTGGCAGGGACTCGCGCGTCACAGGCCGCAACGTCACGGCAGGATTTGGCCCAACCTCACTGGGTAAGGAAAGTTTACTCCAACGGTCGCGGTTGGCACGTTGGGAACATGGTGAAGTGGAAAGGAACCTATTACATCTGTTTCGTGGATGGTACGGGTCACGGCAGCGAGGATTCGCAGATCAGGGTGAGTTCATCGACCGACCTGAAGAATTGGACCTCTCAGATTGTGACTGGCAGGACACACATCGACCCGCAGTTGCTCCCTGTCGGGGACAAACTGCTCGTCTATGCGGTAAAAATTGACGTGCAGAAGAAAACCGATTCCGGATCACCCTCGTGGGAAGTGATGGCCTCGACCAGGGATGGGAAGAACTGGTCCCAGCCGAAGCGGTGCTTCCTGATGAACAACGATTTCTGGCACCCTGTGGAGCACCGTGGACGCTATTACATCACTTGTGACAATGCGGGCCATGTCCCTTCGGGGAGCAATTGTAAGGTCGATCTTTTGACATCGGTGGACGGCGAACGGTGGACCTGGGTGTCTGAGATCATCCACGGATCCGACCAGCCCGGCGACGAGAAGACACCTTCGGAGCATTGGCCGTATTTCGATGAAATGAACAAGGTCTACTTCGGGACACGGAGGCCGAGTGAGACCGCACTCTGTTTCCTCGATGACGGTCGTCTCTTGGCGATCACGCGGGCCATCGGGTACATGGCCTGCATTTCGATCGCGGATCCTCCCTTCACTGATTGGAACCGGTACCCTCGTCGGCTCTCGCACACGTCACGTTGCTACGGCGCTGCGATCCAACGAGTCGGTAAACATATTGTAGTGACCGGTCGATACCAGGCGGATCAGAACCCAGATGGTTCACTGGGTATCAAGGGCGCGGCGACCGGTGTCTTTTTGTACAAGGACGGAGACATCAAGCTGCATGCTTTGTTGCCCAGCGGATCTGACACGGGTTATGCTGGCATCCTTCCCTACACGGAGAACGAGGCTCTCATCGCTTATTATTCAAGCCACGAACATTCCCCGAATCCGGGTTCCAACGTCTACCTGGCTTCAGTTCCTTTGGCTTGACAGGTGGTTTGCTGTGTCTGCGCCCCCAGGCCCACTTCCCGGCACGCTAATCGACCGCGACGCGCAGCCAGCGGATGTTGTGGACGCCATCCTCACGACACCAGAAGACGACCATCACTTTCCCATCGGGCAGGCGATGTGGTTGGGGAAAGCCGAACTGCAGCGCACTCAGTTCGTCCGCAGAAGCACGCTCGCCGAACATTTTGGACGGGGCCCCCTGCCAGAGTGGTATCTCTTCCAGATTCACCCAGGTGTCCCCTTCGATACAGACGAGTGCGGCCCACAGGCCCGGTTTGTCGAAGCGGCGATAAATGACCAGGACCCGGTCGTCACCAAGGCTTAACATCTTACTCGTTTCGCCGTTGAGGCCTGTGGCCCGGGCCGGGCCGAATGTCTGACCGTCTGCGGAAATGGCGTACGGCAGAGGGTGGCTCCTGCCAGATGCGAACTCAAATTCCCAACTGGCGGCCAGCAGGCGGCCATCCGGCAATTGGATCAGGCTCACTTCAAAATGGGCGCACCCCCGATCGTAGCTATCGAGCACGTCGAGATGTCCGTTCCAAGTCCGACCTTCATCTTCCGAGACCAAGGCGACTGCCTTGACGCCGTCAGGCGCGGTGCCGTCCCAATGGCGCAAAATCGATGTGGGTAACAACCAACGACCGTCCGCCAGTTCGATTACCGCATGGCATATTTCGAGCGGATTGCTCAATGGGGACTGGACTACTGTGGGACCCTGCCACGTGTGGCCCTGGTCCTTACTGCGCAGCAGGATCAATTCCCCGGGTAAACCGCCAAAGGTTGCGCGGTTGAAGACATCCTCCTCAGCATGTTCCAGATAACGGCGCGAGCCCATGGCAACGATCGTCCCGTCTCGCAGTGGGGTCAAGCGAGCTGTGTGACGTTGAAGGCGGTCGTTGGCGTCGGGAAAGATCCGGCTGGGCGGAGTCCACGTGTGGCCATTGTCCGACGAACGGGACAGGTAAGACCGATAGTCAACGCTCTCCACGGCTTCCCCGAGATCGAAAGCAGACAGCAGTTGGCCGTCGTCCAGAACCACCAGGGTTGGATGCCAGGCGTGGATGGAACGTCGATGTGGAACGGGGTTTCGATAAACCAGGCCCGTTTCGAGTCGTTGGATCATGGATTTGCATTCAATGGATGTGGAGAAAGGACCCAGTCTCGATTCGCAACGGACGAGTGTCAAGATGACCCGGTCGGGAGGGTGCCGCTGGAAACGTGGTGCACCGCAGGCGCGCGATTCGCATGCAGGCAGCAGTGCGATATCAGAACGGGGTGTTAACAGTGGCGCGAAGACTAATCGGGTTCGCCACCAGCGCGATCTCCGAGTCCCGCAAAAATCTGCTGTTCAATCGAATAGGCGAGGAACCGCACCGAACCATCACCCATGCACCCATTCATTCCACCCGCGTGGGCCGATCCGAAACAGTAGCCCAAAGGCGTTTCGTCCAACGCATGTGCTCCGGGGGGAATGATCTGACTTTCCGGTATCCCCAGGGAAACATGAACCGGTGTCGTGTCGCTATCGGCTTGTAGCGGAAATGCGGTCGAACGGACAATATCGACGTCCCAACCGTCGGTCCAACCTCGATCGTCATGCCACTCCCCTCCCTGATAACCATCTCCACTGCCAACCGCAGGCCCGCTTTCAAAGTTTGTTCCAATTCGCTTTTCGCCAAGCATCAAGGTATTGCTTGCGCCGTCCAAAATGCTGCGAGGTCTGGCCGAGTGGATGGTGCCCTTGATGTGCTTTTTTCCATTCCACGAACCTCGTACGATAATACCTCCCCAGAACGTGTTCGGGTTGGTACCTCCGTCACGCCCGTTGTGAGGAAACCGCGGTGGATCAGCATCCCATTTCTGCCAGAATGTGTCTGCCAGGTTGGGATAGGCGAAGCGTTTATGGCCGAAAAGTGGGTTCGTGGTCAGGTAGCCCGGCGTGGCACTCGCGTAGTCATTCAGATATCTCGTTTCCGGGCCTGGTGCTTTCGTGATATCGCGTCGTGAGGGACAAAAGTAGATCTCAACCGGTTCACGCTCAGGACGCTCGTACCTGTAATAGAGATTTCCTAACTCGTGGTAAGGCAGGATTTGATACATCCAACCTACTTTCTGTTCGTTGGGGGTGGCTGGCTTACCGTTTTCTAACCGGTACTCGGTCCACGAACCCCAACCGCCCGTCGGAAAACTACCATGGGCACTGACCAAGTTGTGGATGGCCAAGCCCATCTGTTTCATGTTGTTGGCGCATTGAGTTTTGCGCGTTGCTTCGCGAACCACCATCACAGCCGGCAGGAACAACGCGATCACTATGGTAATGATCACGATCACGACTAACGATTCGATGAGAGTGAAACCAGCAAAGGGTTTACTGCGAGTGATCATTTTTGATGTTCTTACTTCAGGATCGTCACGGGAGTCACGGCGTCAGGCCGTGGTCCGGCGGGACCAACTGACGGAGCCTTTCTTCTTGTACTTCGGCCACCGTGGTCATGGAGGAAACGACCCAACGACCGGTTGCTGCACCCACACGTTCATAGGCCAGGATTTCGGGCAATTTGTTGCTGCCATCGCCATAGACGACGATGTAGGGTTGTCCGTCACGGGGCGAGATAAAGAAATCTTCGAGTTTGGTGATGGTTTCCGAATCGTACTGCTCGAATCCCTGACCCTGGATGAACGCTTTGAACTCCTCCTCGTGCGCGGGGGGGTACCCCCCGTTTTGGGTGGTATACTGGCGATATAAAACGGCCAGTGCTTTCAGATTGGAGCTTCTGCGGGACATTTCCTCCGCAGCCTGCTCTG
Organism: Planctomycetota bacterium; assembly: GCA_963578105.1. Classification (GTDB taxonomy): domain Bacteria; phylum Planctomycetota; class Planctomycetia; order Pirellulales; family Pirellulaceae. The sequence goes on along the minus strand of CAUZBP010000104.1, from coordinate 7,922 downwards.
GACCACATCCAGCAAGGAAGCTGACAAACCACAACACACTCACCAGAAGTCCGACCTCTGTGTTGTAACCGAACAATGTATGGCTCACGATGTCCGGGCCGCTTTCGGCCGGTTTGGTCGATTAAGAATGTATAAAGAGCGTACCAATCGACCGCATTTTAACACGGAAACTCCGATCCTACTACTGCTTTTTAACGTGATAGTTCCTCAGGTTGAGCTGGAAGCCATGTCCGCTTTCCGGCCGGGTAAGAAGAGTTGGTAAGCTGCAGTGTGTTTTGTTTCACAGGTCAAGGGAATCTGTGTTGAAGGTCGACGACGGTTGGGTGAGGCGACACGGCAAAGGGTCTCTCTTGGATCCCGACCAGAGGACTTGGACTGGTGGGTTTTACAAACTCACTTTCCGCTCTTTGAGACTTGCAATTTGGTTGACACTTTTGAAATCTTGGGCTACAAAGCTTCGTAACGTATCTGGCCCTCTCACAAAGTCCAGTTCTCCGATGTTCATACGATCAAGGTAAAGCCGTTCAGCAGTTGCCAGGGACTTGCGCCGGAGCCAATGCAGGCTGGGAAATGGAGATGGGTATCAGCCGAGGTCACCGGTTACCGAAGGAGTTTTCGGGAATGAATCGTTCGATGCAACGCGATGGTGGTTCATCGCTTCAGCCAGGTAAAAGAGAAGTCAACCGGCGTCGATTCATGGCGACCAGTGCCGGTGGTTTGGTTGCCGGGGCTGTGCTGTCAGGACCCTATGGGGCGGCTTGGGCGGCGAAAAAGACGGCGGATTCGGTCCACGGACCCGTGAAGATTGTTGACATCGAAGTGCACCAGATCAAAGTGGATTACCTTGACTGGCTCCACTACGAACTGAATCACTACTATGGCCCGATCAGTCGTACGATCTACGTTGTGCATACGAACAACGGTTTGTACGGATTGGGTGAGGGTAGCACAGAGCCCCCGGAGGTCATCGAAAAATACATCGGTACGAGTCCTTTCGACTGGGTCGGGGACGAGACATCGATTGGGCTTGCAAAAGCCATGTACGACCTGATGGGCAAGTTAGCAGGCGTTCCCGTCTACAAACTTTTCGGACAAAGGCACCGTCGCTGGGTGCCGGTTGGATCCTGGACGGTTTCGACTCATCCTCAACACATGGCTGATGCTGTTCAAAATTATGCGGCACTCGGTTACCGCTGGATGAAGTACCACCTTTCGCCATTCGAGAACGTGTTCGATCAGCTGGATGCGATGCAGCAGGTGGCTCCCGAGGGATTTAAAGTGCTGTTTGATCTGACTCGATTTCATCACTACGGCCACAATCCAGACCTGGTTGAGCGGATTGCGCAGTACCCGATTGCGGGTGCTTTCGAGGACCCACTGGACACCAGGGACATCGACGGCTATGTCGATCTGCGAAATCGCATTCGCCTGCCGATCCTCATCCACGGCAGTCAACTTGAGTACAGTTATGAAGTATTGCGCCGGGCTGCCGACGGTTACATCATGGGACATCACAAGCTGAATGTCGTCATGGAAAGGGCGGGTTTATTTGGGGCGGCCGGCGTGCCTTTTATGATCCAGTGGGTCGGAGGCCACATCACCCGCGCGATGACAACGCACATGCAAGCGGCATTCAGAACTGCCACGCTTCCTTTTCATAGTGATGCCGAGACGTGGAAGGCCGATGTGGTCAACGAGCCGCTGGAACCGATTAATGGTTTTTTGCGTGTCCCGGAACGTCCCGGACTGGGAATCACGTTGAATCGGGAAGAACTGGAACGGCTCAAGACTAACACCCCTCCGGAACAACCACCCTATATCCTCAAGACGCGTTTTCAGAATGGGACGATGATGTACAACATCATGAGTCCGAAGAAGGCGCACTTCATGGTCCTGCCCAATCGATGGCGGTTGATTCCTCTGAGTTTTGATGCTCCCGTCGCGAGCGAGTATTGGGATGACGATGGATCATCGGAATACAAGGCGATGTTCAAGCGTTTGGAAGCCGAGGAGATGGTGATTGAAAAGGGTTGAAGCCGGTGGCAGCTTGTTTGAATTCGGATGCTGCCAGTTCCCCCGGCAATGTTTTTTGGGAGGCCGAAAGGCTGTTCGCCACGAACGTTTCGTTACGTTTGACAGAATTGTGACTCGCTGGGTGCCTTGTAACGGATGTTGAGCTCAGGCGTCAACAGGCGCCGGTGTCCATTGACCTTGGAGTCGAGGCATCGATCGAGTACGGCGCTGGTCATCTGGGTGCGCTCCACCGGGTAAGGGGCTTTGCCGGTTTGAATCATCTCGACGATCTTGTGCACCAGGCAGGCGGAGTAAGTCACGTTCGGAACCCGGGGCATAAAGAATTGTGTCGACTGCAACTCTTGCATGCCCTTCACTCGCGCTGCAAAGGTGTAGTCACCCACTGCGCCGTTGAGCATCAGAAGCGTGGAACGCAATCCGTCGGTATGTTCGATGAAATAGGCTGCCGGTTCCTTCACTAGTTTCCGGAGGTCGCCGTTGTTTGCCAGGTCCTGGGGATGTGCGTTCTCGCCGTACATGGTGTCGGAACGTGAGAACGCGGCTTCGAGCAGCGAATGGGACCAGCGTCCGTCTGCTTGTGCCCGCCAGACTGCATCGCCTTCGATCATCTGCACGGCCTTCACACCCGTTTCGCCACCCTTGCGGCGTTCAATTACGCATTGCAGGGCTTCCAGGGCGTGGAAATCATGGGCGTCCGATGAACCAGTAGCGACCATCAGCGCCTCTTCGACTTCAGCACCGAGTGGCAGTTCCAGCGGGTGCAGTCGCCATGTCACAGGTAAGGATGATCCTGCCAGGAAGGGAAAGTCCAGACGCTTGGAACTTGCGACCATTTCCCGGGCCTTCTGCCAGCTGTAGGAAAGGTGCTTGTCGTTAAATACAGGGACAGCCCGCCCGTCCTGTTCGAAGACGTTGACGATCTCCTGAAAAAATTCATAGCGGGGATAAAGCTTTTGTCCTTTCGCGTTACTCGGGTATTTCCCGTGTTCACAGATGACGACGACGGCGTCGACGGCCAACTGGTTACCACCACAGCGCAACGTCTGGGCGATGGTAGGATAGACCTCAAATCCGAATTCACTGGCCCGCTCCTGGCTTTGATCTCCTGCGGGCTTTTGATCGACGTAGAGGGAGGCGACTTCGATATTCGGCCGCTGCCAACTGCCGTCAAAGGGGTAGCCTACGAGGAAACGGTCCCCCATGTGCTGAGCGTGGGAGAGGTATTGCCAGATCGACGCGACAATTGCAATTCGCTGCGGGCGGCGGGCCTCTGAGGACCGCGCGTCCAACAACGGTCCGGTCAGGGCGGCGGCCGAAGTCGCTTTCAGGAAGTCTCGTCTTTTGAACATCGCTCAACTCCTCCAAAAAGTTGATTCCTCGGTCGGTTGGTAACGGATTGCCAGGTGCGGTGTTTCAATGTGCTTCTGCCCGAGCCACAGGGATTCGACTCCCGCGGCGGTCAGTCCCGTGGTCAGCAGCGTTCGTTCAATCGGAAACGTTGGCTTGCCGGTCAAAAACATCTGCTCCATGGCATTGACTTGCGGACTGAAAAAGTTCCGCGGGCTGTTGGGGTCGATAAAGAACCGGGTGGAAACCGGTTTGCGGTGGCCTTTGAGGCGGGCCGCGAAGGTGAAGTCGTGAATCACACCTTCCAGCATCAGCATCGTCACTTTGACGCCGTCAGCATGTTCGTAACGATAAGCGCTGGCAGGGGCGTCTCGAATGAGTTCGGGCATCTCATCCATTCGCGGCAGGATGTGATTGAATCCCTCGCGGGGGGGTGTGAGGTTGTGACTTCGGCAGAGGCAGGCCTCAAAGAGTTCCAAGTCCCATCCGCCCGATTGCCAGGAGCCTTTTTTCATGGCTTGAAAGACAGCGTCATTTTGTAATGCGTGCAGGGAGACGACACCGGTTTCACCGCCCCGGCGGCGTTCCACCATGCACTGAATCATTTCCAGATTGTGGATGTCGTAGCCGTCAACACCGCCTGGAGCCAGGCCGATGACTTCTTCCACCTCTGCGTCCCGGGGAATCTCTACCACTGGCATGCGGCGATTGACCGGAAGGGATGAGCCCGCGATAAAGGCAAACCCCATTTCCCGGGACAGGTCGACCATTTCCTGGGCCCATTCCCAGTTCCAGGAGAGGTGTTTGTCGCTGAAGACCGGCGCCGTACGTCCGCTCTGACGGAAGACGTCGATGATTTGCATGAAAAACTCATAGCGGGGATAAAGTGTCTGACCCTTCTCATTGGTTGGATAGGTGCCGTGTTCGCCAACCAGTACGACACCATCCACCGCAAGTTTGTCACCACCCAGGGTCAACGCATCGGCGATTGTCGGATAGATTTTCATGGACGGAAAGCGTTGTGCGCGATCCTGGCTCAGGTCACCCTCGCCTGTCTGGTCGACGTAAAGCGAGACCAGGTCCATCGGGGGGTGATGGTGTCGACCTTGCCATCCATATCCCCAGAGAAAACGGTCGACAATATGCTGAGCGTGTGCGTTCCGGCGGTATTCGGTGACGATGGCGGCGATTTTAGGACGTGCCATGGGGGGCTCCGGAAGGCGGTTTGTTAACAGGGAACGCTTGGCCCCTTACGTTAGAAGTTGTGGCCCGGTTGCCCGCTGAGATGCTTGTAGCGGCAGTCACGCACGCAGGAGCCCCTTCGTTCACGCCCCTTTCATTCACACGTAGTGGCGATCATAGACTGTTCGGGGGCTGACTCGCAAGGGTCGAGTGTCAGTGCCGACGGGTTTCAGGGGAAACCGTTTGATATTGCATGCGTTGCAAGACGCCGCTTCCTGCAAGCCGATGTTGCCAGCGACCTGTCTTACGCCGATAGGCGATTCAACACGTTGCGGGTAATCCGGGCGACGAGCGGATCAGGTGCAGCCAACCCGCGAGACCATTCCGTGCAGCCGGATGTAAAGACCGTACCGCCACGGGTGTAGAGTCCCATCGTCGCTCTCCCATGGGTGAAGCGGTCCTGGTGTAACGTGTCGCCGAACAGGCTTTGGGATGCAAATTCCAGCTCCGAATCCCAGAGTCGGGCTGGTGCTGATGCGACAATCTCAAAACTCTCCGGTGTGCCGTCCCGGTGTGTCGGTACGGGCCGCCCGTCTTTCAGCGTGAATTCACAACCATCGCATTCGTAGCCCACGATGTTGTGCTGTGCCCCCAGAAGGTCGCCCCACTGGAGGTCGGTTCCTTCAAAGATCCAGTGTTCGGGTCGATGGATCATGTAACCACCGGCCCCCCGGGGAACCGATCCGAGACGATGGTAGCCGCCGTAGTTGAAGCTCACTCCGGTCAGCTGATTCTCCGGACGGCCGATAAGACGGTTCGACCAAAGGGTGGAAAGAAGCTGATAGTTTTTCTTCTTGAATTGCGGATCTTCCTCGAAGTTGAACTTGTATCCCACCATCGATTGGCCATCGTCTTCCAGTCGCACTTGCCAATAACAGACATTGCCGCTGAAGAACGCGACATTGCCACCACCGGCAATGAAGACTTCCAAATGATCGCGCATCGGGGCCGACCAGTACTCGTCGTGTCCCACGCTCAGGATCAGGCGATAATTTTTCAGCAAATCAGGTCGCTGGTGCAGGTCTGCGTTCACCGCGTAATCGAGCTGATAGCCGGATTTTTCGGCCCATTGGATAAACGTTCGTTCCCAGTTATGCCAACCGGCATAGGGGGCCCAGGTGCTTAACTTGCCCGCCGGTTTCGTCAGAAACCCGCGCGCCATGGGGCGCTGAAAAGAGACACGGTCTCCTTGCAACGGCAATGGCCCGTGCTCATACAAACAGGGTCCACCCCAATTGTTGTAGGCGTTGTAGGTATTCGTAGCCAGTTGCAAGAGAATACGAGACGACGTTCCCGGCCGATCCGAGCGCACCACGAAGAAGGCTTCTCCTTGAAGCGGATTTTCCGCACGGTCGCAGGACCTTAACGTGACGTTGTAGTAACCGGATTTCCAATCAACGGGGACGCGAATCTTAATCGCTGTCGGCCAGTCACACCCATGCGTGGAAGCGTTTGCGGGCGTGTCGTGCTTCTTGCCGGCCACGCCGTCCGTCCTCCACACCACTGCCCGTGTTGCGCCGACGCGGGCAATTTCGACTGAATACCGAGCTGCAGTTGTCGAGACAGATAACTGTATGTCATCACCAGCTTCGTAGCTGAGCCGATCCGGGTAGGCTTCGATCGAGGATTCGTTTGCATCCTCATCAACTGCCAGCGCCGTGGACGACATAAGACCGACCCCCGCTGCCGTCTTCAGCAGATCACGGCGGCCAAAGTGAAAATTTTCATGATCGTTCATGCTTTTTTCTCCTCGGGCTGTTTCAGCCGGTACCGACTGCAGATGATTCCGCCGTTCCTTGAGATCCTGGGTTCCAGTTGTCCCAGCAAGAGCCGACTTTTTCCGGTAGCCAAAGCCGAAAGTGGTTGTCTAGCCACCTGGAGATCCGGATTTTGAACCTGACGGTTGATTTCAAAGCGTCGATTCAGATTTCGGCCAAAGGTTCATCCGCGTCGCCGAAGCGGTCGAGTCGGACACCCATCTTGTCCATCATGGACAGGTACAAACGACACATCTGACGGTTGGGTTGTTCCTTGTAGTGCAGCACCCGACCTCCCTGGATCTGCCCGCCACCACCGCCTAAGAGCACGACGGGGAGGTCTTTCACGTGATGATGACCATTGAGCATACTCGACAGGTACAGCATCATCGTGTTGTCCAGCAGGGATCGCTCGCCTTCCTGTGTCTCCTCCAGTCGTTTTGCGATGTAGGCAACCTGCTGCACGAAGAATTGATTCACCTTGAGCCAACCTGCCGAGTCGCTATGCGATACCAGGTGATGGATATCATTCACCTCGAGGTGCGGAAAACGCAATTGGGACCAGTCATTGTTGAGCTTGAGCGTGCAGATTCGGGTCGTGTCGGTTTGAAATGCCAGGATCAAGATGTCGCACATGAGTCGCATGTGCTGATCGATGTCCTGGGGCAGTCCATCGGCCGGACGGGGCATGTTGGGTTTTTCAAGCGTTGGCCTCCAGCCCTGCAATCGTCGCTCCTGGCCGGCCCGTTCGATGCGCTGTTCCACTTCACGGACTGAGCTGAGGTACTCGTCGACGCGTCGCTGATCTGAATTGCTGATCCTCCCCCGGAGACTGGTTGCCTCTTCAAGCACAGCGTCCAGCACGCTGCGATCTGCTCTGTCTGGCTCGTCGCGGAACAGACGATCAAATGCCAATGCCGGATAGAGCTCCAGGGTAGTGGGAGTCGTCGGCGAACTCCACGAAATGTGCGAGCTGTACACCATCGAGTAATTTTTGTGGACGTTCGGCAAGGAGGCTTCACAGCCCAACACCAGGCTGGGAACTTTCGTGTTGCCACCAATGTGCTGGGCCATCACCTGGTCCATACTGGTCCCGGAGCGGATGGCGCCGTTGGGAGCGAGCTTGGCTCCGCTGAGCAATTGTCCGGTCTGGGCGCTGTGAATGCCGCCGTGCAGTGCTTCCGCGTTGAACAGCCCCTCGATAAAAGTCAGCTTTTCGCGGAAAGGTGCCAGCGGTTCAAGCACCTTGCCCAGCTCCATCTGAGCTCCCTCGCCACGGGCCCACCATTCTTTCGTGTGGAATCCGTTGCCCGAAAAAAGACAGACACAGCGAACAGGTGGTTGACTGGTCCCATCTGAGACCTTCTCCGACCCCCGGGCCTTCAGCGACTCCAGCCAGGGCAGAGCCATGCTCACACCAACGCCACGTAAGATCGCGCGTCTGGACAGAAAACGGTTGTTGGACAGGAACGAGCGGTTCATTTAATTTCCTCCAACATCGGGGGCACAGTTTTCCTATCTGCCAGAGTATCACAAATTACT
>CAUZBP010000103.1:0-15701 GCA_963578105.1 Planctomycetota bacterium | reverse complement strand
CAAGTTGATGAACAACAACCCGGGATGCCATTTGACAACACTGGGAAAAACGTCGAAATCTGACACCCCATCACCACGTTATGCACATCCGGAATTTTCTACGCAACCCGGTCAGAAAATGTTCACGGACCGGACCACGTATTGCGGGCCGAGTATACAAGTAGGTGAAAAACAGGGCAAGATGAGTACAGGTCCTGTTCTGCCGCCCGTTGAATTCAAACTCCCGAAACGCTTGCACTCCGACGCATGCGGCTACTTGACCGACGCAAATTCCAGTGGTGAGAGAGACACTTTCGGGCGTCACAAGCCAGCGATTTCAGCACCTGCTTGCGAAACTTCAGCATGCATTGGCGGTTCAATACAATGGCAGCCGGCAGGGCAGCCGCATCCCAGTCACCGTAACCCACCTACTCTTGAAATTCGAGGAGTTTTAGCATGCATCTGAACAAGGTGGCCTGGCCGCTTTTCCTGCTGGTCGTCGGCGTGACAGTAGCAGATGAACCAGAAGAAATTTTCAGAGGCCTGGATAAAAACGAGGACGGCTGTTTACAAGCCAAGGAAATTCAGCCCGAGCATCGTCGACTCTTTCGACGCTTGCTGCGCACTGCTGACACGAACCACGACACTCAACTCACTTTCAGGGAATTTCAGGCGGGAACCGCACTCCCGACACCTGCCCTCGACCAGCACCGCCCCCCGATGCCAACCTCTGACGGAGGCGCAAACCGGCTGCACCAATTTTTTGACCGCTTCGATGTAGACGCCACTGGTAAGATTGCCTACCAGGACCTTCCCGGGCGCTGGGCCCAACGACTCGAACACCTGGATCAAAATCGAGACGGATTCCTGGCTCGGACTGAATTGAAACCGCCGGCAGTTCTCCAGAGCCGGAAAATCCGAGACTCCAGCGACCGCAATCAAAAAGCGGAACGATTTGGCCGAACCTTTAACCGCATGGATGAGAATCAGGACGGCATCCTGACAAAGGATGAAGTACCAGAGGACCGACTTCATCAATTCAATCGTTCTTTCACGGGCCGCGATCAGGGAGAAAACAACAGCCTCACGAAATCTCAGTTCGTGAAAGCAATGACCCGCGAGCGCGCCAAAGGCAAGAACTATCCCAGAAAAAAATCATCGCAGTCCCGTCCCGTCGAGTCCCAACAGCGTGGACGAACGACTCGGCGCCTATTCAGACAAGGCCTGATTCACATTCTAGACAAAGATCACAACAACGAACTTTCGGCGGAAGAGATCTCCGCCGCACCTTCTGAGTTACTGCATTTTGACCGAAACACAGATGGTGCCCTGTCCACTGACGAATTGCTTTCGATCCGGCCGGGGCCAACTGCCGGTGCGTCCCGCTTCATCAGCAGACCACGGCGAACAGGAAAACGGCCTGTCACGCGTCGTCCGGAATTTCGCTAACCGCGTTGTTGAATTCCCCACCTGAAATCACTTGAATACACATTCACTGCAACGACCGTTTGCAGTCGAACCGGCCAACTTCCCCACCAGTTGGCCGGTTCCTTCTTGCGCCGCGCGCCCTGCTTAAGACTGGTTGAAACACCAGGTGGAATCTGTCACCATAACCGGTTCACTCAGGACCAAACGCACTCGCAGCTAACTATCAACCCGGGGCACATCCATGGCAGCATTTCCCGAGATTGGAAAAATCCAATACGAAGGTCCAGCCTCTAAAAACCCGCTGGCGTTCCGTCACTATAACGCGGAGGAAGTGGTCGCAGGCTGCGCAATGAAGGATCATCTTCGATTCAGTGTTGCCTATTGGCATACGTTCCGCGGCGGAGGCGCCGATCCGTTTGGTGCGCCGACGGCCCTGCGACCCTGGGATGACGGTTCCGAGTCCGTGGAAAATGCCATCCAGCGTGTGCGGGTTGCTTTCGAGTTTTTTGAAAAACTGGGAAACCCCTTTTACGCCTTCCATGATCGTGATATTGCCCCTGAAGGATCCAGCCTGGCGGAAACAAACAGGAATCTGGATGCCGTTGTTAAAGTCCTCAGGGAAGAACAAGGTCGAACCGGCGTACAACTGCTTTGGGGAACCGCGAATCTCTTCAGCAACCCTCGTTTCATGCACGGCGCGTCGACCAGTTCCAATGCCGATGCGTTCGCATTCGCCGCAGCCCAGGTCAAAAAATGTCTCGAAGTGACACACGAACTTGGAGGCTCGGGGTACGTTTTCTGGGGTGGCAGAGAGGGGTATCAAAACCTCTACAATACAGACATGAAGCGAGAACTGGATCACATGGGGAGATTCATGCATCTGGCTGTCGATCATGCCAAAGAAATCGGTTTCCGGGGGACCTTCCTCATCGAACCCAAGCCCAAGGAACCCACGAAACATCAATACGATTCAGACGCAGCAGCTTGTATCAATTTTCTGCGGGCTTACGATCTCACCGACACCTTTAAACTCAACCTGGAAACGAACCACGCCACGCTCGCCGGCCACACGATGATGCATGAAATGGACTATGCAGGCATGCAGAACATGCTAGGTTCGATCGATGCCAACACGGGTGACCTTCTTTTAGGTTGGGACACCGACCAGTTTCCAACGGACCTGTACCTGACCACCCAAGTCATGCTGATGGCTTTGAAATATGGCGGACTGGCACCGGGGGGAGTGAATTTTGATGCCAAAGTACGACGCGAAAGTTTTGAACCAGTCGATTTATTTCACGCACACATCGGCGGTATGGACGCCTTTGCCCGTGGTCTTAAAATTGCCTCCGCGATTCGAGCTGACGGTGAATTGTCGGAGTTTGTGCAACAAAGGTACAGGACCTGGGACACCGGTGTGGGAGCTGAAATAGAATCAGGTCAGGCAAGTTTTACCTCGCTGGAACAATACATGCTTGAAAAAGGTGATATTTCTCCCAATCCCAGCGGGCGGCAAGAGATGCTCGAGCACCTCATTAATCGCTATCTTTAGCCAGGTTTGTGAACAGGGTGGACCCCACTCTGTCAGGCCAACGGTTACATGATGTGCGTGGGTCCCTCGGACTTCTCCGGCGTCTTCCACTTCGTCTGGCATCTCACCGAACTAGCTCCTATAACACTTTCAAACCAAGGCTGGACTCTTTCCTGGCGAGGACTCCTGCAGAACGATGACAGGAGAAATTCCATGACGGAGCTGGCAGCTAGACCGTCCGTCATTTCCAATAGAAACTTGTGTTGTTACTGCCCCTGCAGGGAAAACATCGAGTAGGGAAATAGAATCATGCACTTCGTCCTACTCCTGGCAGTCCTGGTCAGCTTCGCTGCGACTGTCGTCGCCTTCCTCTTGTGCCGGAAGATTCGCGACTGGCGTCTGACAACACTTACCGTGTTGATCCTGGTGCTGGCATTCCAACAGACGTACGTGTTGTTGGAGCATCGCACACTGCCAGGAACCGTGGAACCAGCCAGCTCGAGTTGGTCCCAGGCGTCGACCGAGTTGGTTGCCAGTACGATGGCCCTCCTGATGGTGATGGTCCTGTCCAGCATTTTACGTGAGCGAGAACACACCGAACGCGACGTAAGGTCCAATAGCGAATTATTGTCACAAATCTTACGGCACATACCGCACTCGGTCTTTTGGAAAGACCGAAATTTCAGGTTCCTCGGCTGCAACGACAATCTGGCCCGCTTGCTGGGGTTCGACCGACCGGAAGATCTCATCGGAAAATCCGATTTCGAACTCCCTTCGATCGATCCTGAGCACGCACAAAGTTACCGCGAGGCAGACAGAGAGGTCATCCGGGCGGGGCACTCCTTCATTAACTTAGAAGAAAAAATCTCACAAGCGGATGGCACCCTGATGGACGCTGTCACCAGCAAGGTGCCCCTGCGGGACGAAAAAGGTACCGCGATCGGTGTGCTTGGTATCTTTTTCGATGTCACAGAACGGAAACGTGCTGAACAAGCGTTACGTGAATCCCAACACCTTTACCACTCACTTGTCGAAAGCCTGCCTCAATGTATTTTCCGTAGAGACCGAGCGGGACATTTTACGTTTGTTAACCAACGGTATTGCGATTTGCACCTCAAGGCTTATGACCAGATTGTCGGGCACACAATCTATGAATTGTATCCCGCGGAAATTTCCAAACGGATCCTGGATTCCGACCTCGGTGTTTTTGAAACAGGTGAAACCTTCCACACGGTCCAATGGTTACCAACACGTTCAGGCAAGGCGATTCGTGTGCAAGTGATCAAGACGCCGGTCCGTGACGAACAAGACCGGACAGTCGAGGTACAGGGAGTTTTCTGGGACATTACCGAACAGCACGAGTCGGAAGAAAAACTACGGGAACGGGATGAAACGCTCGCCCATGTTACGCGCCTGACAACCATGGGAGAGATGGTGGCTGGCATCGCCCACGAAATCAATCAACCGTTGTATGCGATCGCCAATTTTGCAACAGCCAGTTCACGCATGCTCGAGAGCGACGAAGACAATACACAGCACCGCCTTCTGGAATGGAATCGTGAAATTTCTCAGCAGGCCAACCGGGCCGGCGACATCCTACGCCGCCTAGCTGCTTTTACCAAAAAGTCGCCCGTTCAGAGTGTGCTTGTTGACCTGAACCACCTGATCAGAGAATCGCTTGAACTCGTCGGTCTCGATGCACGCCGTCATCGCGTGAAACACCAACTGACGCTGGCAAATGAGCTGCCTCGTGTCCAGGCCGATGCCATCCAAATACAGCAGGTCCTGGTCAATCTCTTACGTAACGCCTACGAAGCGACGGCGCACCTCAGTTCGCCACCACATGAAGTTTCGGTGCGGAGCCATGTCATGCAACATAACGTCCAGATATCCGTAAGCGATAATGGTCCTGGACTACCGGACCGGGATGTAGATAAACTGTTTGAAACGTTTTATACGACCAAACCCGATGGCATGGGCATGGGATTGTCCATTGCCCGAACAATTGTCGAATCACACGGTGGCAAGATCTGGGCCCAACCCAATCCAGATCAAGGGGCCACCTTTTCCTTTTTGTTGCCGATCGATTCCGGAGATAGACACCTTGGAAATTGAACCAACAGTATTCATCGTCGATGACGATCCCGCAGCCAGACAATCCGTCTCGGCTTTAACTGAATCCATGGGCCTGCTTGCTGAAACCTTTGCCTCGGCCGAAAAGTTTTTAGAAACTTATGACCCTGGCCGACCCGGATGCCTGGTGACTGATTATCGCATGGTGGGCATGAGTGGCCTTGAATTACAAGAAGCCCTGGTCTCCAACAAAATCACCTTACCCGTGATCGTCATCACCGCTTACGCCGACGTACCGCTTGCCGTCGATGCCATGAAACGTGGAGCTATCACACTCCTGGAAAAGCCGTGTCACGAAAATGAACTCGTCTCCAATATTCGGCGGGCCGTGGAAATGGACGCCCGCAATCGTCAGGAGCATGCGCACGTACAACAAATCCAGGAACGCCTCGCGACACTCAGCAAAGGAGAACTTGAGGTCACAAGATTGCTGTTGGCGGGAAAAATGAACAAGAACATCGCACGCGAACTTGACCTGGGACTGCGCACCATCGAACTTCGACGACATCAAATCATGAAAAAAATGCGGGTCGATTCTGTCGCCCAACTCGTAAAAGCCCTCCTGGCGGTTGGTGACATCGACCAGGTTGGGGATGAAACCGACTAGCGGTATGCCTCCACCAGTGGCACTTACGAAGTGCCCTCCACCGCTAAGCACCCAATAGCAGGTGCTTTGCACAACGAGTAGTCAGCTTAAGTTGATTGGCATGGCACCTGCACTATAGGGTATCAGGATCGCGCGGCTGCCAAACCGACAGGCTGCCAAGAACGCCCCCGGCAAGTGCACTATCGGGCTGATTCCCCAGGGTTGATCCGCGCGAGACTAAACGGTAACTCCGTTCGTTTTACTCTATGTTCAATCTTTGGACGGCCTTGTTTTGAAGAAAATCCGTCCACTCGTTTTTCGTGAAAGGAGCAAAAAAATGGTGCGTGCAATGCTTCCTATAAAAGCTCGTTTTCCTTGTTCTCTAACTGACCTTCATGGTGAAATGAAGGACTTTCTTGAGTCGGCGTTCGGCGAACCGGACCACGCTGTCCGTGGGATCGTTCCCCGCATCAACATCTCCGAAACGAACACCCACTACGAGGTGACGGCCGAACTACCCGGGGTGAAACCAGAAGAGGTTCATGTCGAGTTAAACGAAGGCCAACTGTCAATTTCCGGCAAACGTCAATCCAAAGCAAAAGAGGAAGGAGAAACCTTTCATCGCCTGGAAAGTGTGTACGGAGAGTTTCGCCGTGTGATCTCCGTTCCCGATACGATCAACGCCGACAACATCGACGCCCAATTCCAGCACGGGTTGCTATCAATAAGCCTCCCGAAGCCGGAAAAGGAAATGCCAAAACGGATTGAAATCAAAGCAAGCTGAACAGGGTGACAGCGCCTGGTAACTCGTTGGATGATCTTTGACGAACAACGCCCAGCCGCCAGATTCGGCGCTGGGCGTTCTTTTTTGAAAGAATTCTCAATTTAGAGAACGTCTCGGCACTACCCTGAAAAAACCCCTTGGAACCACGCAACCGGGGGCAATACACGTCCAAGCGGCTCAATTCAATTCGATGGCTTCTTCCCAATGATCGTAAAGCGTTCTCAATTGGGATAGTTGTTGATCAACCTCCGCCTTCGTCGCTTTGATCCGCTGGCCATCCCGCAGGAATTCGGGCGAAGCCAGCGCCTCATGAAGTTCCTCCAGGCGCGCTTCCCGCTCCATGATTTCTGCTTCAATGTCGACAACCTTGCGATAGGGAAATTTGCGACGTTTTCTTTTTGCTGGCTGGTGGTCCTGATCCCGTGATGTCGTACCGCTTTCTCGCTTGTTGCGTCCTACTGTACCAGACGCCGGATCCTGCTTGGCCAGAGCAAGGTACGTATCATAATTACCTTCGATCGTGCGAATCCGACCAGGCTGGACGACCAGCAGATGGTCCACGACCCGGTTCAGGAAAAAACGATCGTGACTCACCAGCAACACGGTCCCTTCAAAATTTTTCAAACAAGCCTCCAACGCATCGCGGGCCCATAGATCCAAGTGATTCGTCGGCTCATCCAGGATGAGAAAACTGGCGGCTTGTGCCGCCAGACTGGCCAGGCACGCGCGGTTTCGTTGGCCACCACTGAGACTGCTCGCCTTCTGAAAAACGATGTCGCCCGTCAATCCAAAGCGGGCCAGTAAGTCTCGACGCCTCTGCTCCGTAATGGTCTCACCCGCAGGACGAACCGCTTCCAACAGTTCCGCTCCGGAATCCATCGGGGTGAGCAATTGATCAAAGTAGGCAATCTCCACATTACTTCCCAGGACGACCTCTCCTGCGTCCGGTTTGACTTCGCCAGTAATGCACCGCAGCAGGGTGGTTTTTCCGCAACCGTTTGGCCCTAAAATCCCCCATTTCTGACCTCGCTCGATCGTGAAACCAAGTTTTTCAAACAGGGGAAGTTCATAAGCTTTTGTCAGTCCTGAGGCACGGACCACAATGTCTCCCGTGCGTCGCGGTGCGGGGAACACCATGGCCGGTGTCAGAATCTCTCGAGGTGCATCAACGCGTTCGATTTTTTCCAATTTCTTGCGACGATCCTCAGCCTGGGCGTGCTTCTGCCCATGGTGATTGCGTCGGATAAAATCCTCGATGCGCGCAATTTCCTCCTGTTGTCGTTCATAGGTACGGCGCTGCAACCCCAGACGCTCTTCCTTCTGCCGCCAGTAGGCCAAAAAATTTCCCTTGTACGAATCGGTTGTACCCTCAAACAGTTCCAGCGTGCGTTGTGTCACCTGATTCAGTAAAAACCGATCATGGCTGACGATGATCATAGCGCTGCTAGTCGCGGAGAGATAGCCTTCCAGCCATTGCGTCGCTTCCATATCCAGATGGTTCGACGGTTCATCAAGCAACATTAAGTCGGGCTCCCAAAGTAAAAGTTTGGCGAGCAGCAAACGGTTCTTCTGACCACCACTTAACTGGCCTAACGGCTGCTGGTATTCCTCCTTACGAAACCCCAATCCGTCGAGCACCCGTTCGATTCGATGATCCAGTTCATAGCCGTCGCGGTGGTGTAATTCCTGCTGCAACTGATCGAATTTTTTCTCAAGCAAGGCCCGTCGCGAATCTTCGGCGGTTGCCATCTGCTTCGCCACAAGTTCCGCCTCATTGGCTAGTTTCAGCAAATCACGAAACGCATCACGTGATGCTTCCCAGACGGTTTGCGACCCTTCCAGGGAGGCATGTTGCTCCAAATACCCTATCCGCAGGTCCGACGAAAAAAGCACCTCCCCTGCATCAGGCTCGTCGACACCTGCGAGCACATTGAACAGGGTCGTCTTGCCCACTCCGTTGGGACCCACCAGACCCACTTTCTCTCCAGCGCGCACGTCGAAGGACACACCAGCCAGGACCGGGTCCGCGCCGTAGCGTTTCGCAATTCCGGAAACCGTAAGAACAATTATGGGGGAAGACAATTCCGCACTCTTCCTTCTCGCTTGTGAAGCCAATCGGGGTATTCTATGATAGGGACCATTACTTCTGAGGACTACGTCAGAAACGGCCATGCTGAACTTACAATCAACGACTTCCGGGCGCTGGCTTCAGCAGGTCGACGAATCCCTGGACGAGATTCTGATCGACCACGCGCATTGCGAGAAAAAGGCAGCGAGTACCGCAATGAACCTGATCTTCGCTTACGTAGAAAACGAAGAACTCTGCCTCGAAATGACACGTATCGTGAATGAGGAACTCGAACATTTCCACCTGGTCCTGGAACTCCTCAAATCCCGTCAGATTCGATTTCGACGGCTCAAGCCCAGTAGTTATGGTCGCCGCCTCAACGAACTCGTCTCCAAACAAGAACCCGTCCGTGCGGTAGATCGGCTCCTGATCGCGGGCCTGATCGAAGCCAGGTCTTGCGAACGATTTCGCCTCCTGCGCGATCATGTCCGGGAGGCACAATTGCAAGACTTTTACGGCGGACTGTTCGAATCCGAAGCCCGACATCACGCAACCTACGTTCGTCTGGCACACGACTACGGCACCAGTGACGTCGTGGAACAAAGGTTGGAGGAACTTGCGGCGAAAGAATCTCAAATTATCGAAATGGGCGACTCCCAGCCGAGAATGCACAGCTGAAAACATCGCCCCTCTCGGGGATGACGGGTTGACCCGGTGTCGGCCAAAGACATTCGTGGCCAACCACGGGGTTGCCTACCTGCAGCTATCCCAGTATCAAGTCCAACGAACAGACCAAGAATAAACCAACACTGACGATCGAATTGACCCGGAAGAATGCCACATTGACCCGCGTCAGGTCATCCGGCGTCACGATCCAGTGCTCATAGACGAGCAACAAGGCGGTCGCCAACACACCACACCCGTAAATCCCTCCTAATCGCGGCACGACCCAGGGTAAAGCGACCAACAGCAACACCATTCCCAGGTGACAGCAGGCTGCCAGTCGCAACGCCCCGACAACACCGAGTCTCGCCGGAATGCTATGCAGCTTGGTTGTTTGGTCAAATTGCATATCCTGGCAGGCATAAATCATATCGAATCCGGCCACCCAGAACAGAACGGCGGTGCCCAGAATGACTGCGGGCCAGATGTCGGCGGGTGCCTGAAGCAAAAACTCACCGCGAATCGCAATCCAGGTACATACCGGTGACAACATCAATGCCAGGCCCAGCCAAAAGTGGGAGAGCGAAGTAAATCGCTTCGTGTAGCTATAAGCGAACAAGAACGCCAAGACAGGCAGCGACAAAATCAAGGGCAATCGATTCGGCCAAAAGACGAACGTGCTGGCCACAAATCCCAGGGAACTCCCCAACGCAAAAACAACGACACTGCGTACCGTGAGGATTCCAGCGGGAAGGTGTCGTTGAGCCGTACGGGGATTGGCTGCGTCCAGTTCTCGATCAACCAGGCGATTAAATGCCATCGCCGCACTACGTGCAAACACCATGCACAGCAAGATTCCCAACAACGTCGTCAGACGGAAGGCAATCCGTTCCTCGCTGTCAGTCGGTGTCGTCCAGGCCATGACAGCTGCCAACAGGGCAAAAGGCAACGCGAACAGCGTGTGACTAAACCGGATCATCTCCAGGATCTGCCCCAGTTGTCTCAGCACGAATCACCCCCATGGAGTTGCTTGATCTGAAAATTCCAGACAAAAAAAATCGAGATCGGGTTAAAAACAGCTTTTCACACTGCCAAACGAAATGAACACCGATCGAGGTGCCCGGTGATAACGTACCCGGGTCCACGGCAATCAAACGCTCACCTGCGGGTAGTCCTTCGTCTCCCGGCACCTTCTGCAGGTGTTGTTTTTTGTCACCCGTTCTTGTTCAGCTTTCAGTTTGTCAAAGTGCAGCCCGCTCTTGCCCCGAATCACCGGACTCCTCTGTCGCGCCCCAGCGATGCATCAAAGCGTGTTCGATACCTAGCTGATCCAGAATTCTCGAGACAATAAAATCAACCAAATCCTGAAGCGATGTCACACCATGATACCAGCCAGGCATAGCGGGCAGAACGACTGCTCCCGCCTGGCTGGCGAGTTTCATATTCTCCAATTGAACAACGGACAGGGGAGTTTCGCGAGGTACCAGAATTAACTTTCGTTTTTCCTTCAAATGCACGTCCGCTGCGCGTTGAATGAGATTACCTCCGCTGCCATGAGCAATCGCGCCCAGGGTGGTTCCTGAGCAGGGGCAAACAACCATTCCCGAAGTGAGTGACGAACCACTGGCAATCGGTGACCTGAAATCCTGGTACTGGTGATAAAGGATCCTGCCGGGGTTGCACGGCCCGAGTGACACAACGTGACGATCTCCGTTGGAATCAGAGGCCGGAGAAGATGATCTGTCGCGTTCGTTGTCCTCAGCATTTGTTTTTAAATTCAGAAGCAAGCTGTTTTCGGAAAAATGCTCGAGATCAACCGAAATATCCAACTCCTGGTCCAGTACCATTTGGCCCGCTGGACTGATTGTCAGGTGTACACTGTGACCTGCTGAAAGAAGAACCTCCAGCAGGCGAATTGCATAAACCGCCCCGCTTGCTCCGGTGATGGCCAACACCAAAGGATGCATCATTTTGTCCCCACATAAAGTGTCGCAACCCCGAAAGTCAGCGGGTAAATTTTCACCCCTCCCAACCCCGCCTGCGTCATGCGGTCGGCCAGCGCCTGGCCACTGGGAAAATCCCCCACGCTTTCCGGAAGATAATTGTACGCGTCAAGCTCGTTCCGGGCCAACCATTGGCCAATTTTCGGCAGCACGTTACGAAAATACCAACGATAAATCCCTTGAATCGGTTGTCGCTGAGGCATGGAGAATTCGAGGATCGCAACGCGACCACTCTCCATGCACACTCGCACCATCTCCCCCAAGCCACGGTCCGTGTCACTCACGTTGCGCAAACCGAAAGCAACCGAGACGATTTGAAACGTATTATTACTGAACGGCAGTTCCTCGGTATCGGCCTGCATGAACTGAAGTTGACTGTCGATTCCGGCGTTCCGTTTTTTTCGTTCGCCAATCTCGAGCATTTCCGGACAGAAGTCCGTAGCAACCACCCGAACCCGGCCCGCTGTCACACGATGGTACGCCAGGGCCAGGTCTCCCGTTCCACAGCAGACGTCAAGTACCGGATCATTCCCTGCCGGCCGCACTTTGCGAACGGTCCGCCAACGCCAATAACGATCGACTTGGAATGACAGCAGGTGGTTCATACGATCGTATTGCGGAGCAATTTGTCCGAACATCGATCGAACCCGGTCCCGAGATTTGTCAACGGTCATCATTGTAAAAGTCACTCCAGCCAAACGTATCAGAGAAAACAACGGAATGGCACACCGCATCCTAATGTTTTCTGTACTTCACCAACAGCGGCAGGAAAGCCCCGACGGCAACGGAGAGCCCGGACGGACAACTGAAATTGTTCCTCCATGGACACAAGGATTCCACAGAAACCACCGCTTCAATCAATTCGTCGTAGACTCGTCCATTTCGTTTTATTTAGTAAACCGCATTCCCACAAGAACGCGTTTAGCAGGCGGTGCACGCACCGGTTCTCCCATGGACTGTCGCCAACGATTCCGGTTAGACTGGTGCCTCAGCATCCAACTCATCCACCATTACAGAACCGGATTTACCATGAAAATGGACCAACTCGTCTCCCTTTGTAAAAGGCGCGGGTATCTTTTCCAATCCAGCGAAATCTACGGGGGATTGAACGGTTTCTGGGATTATGGACCGTTGGGTGTCGAGCTGAAACGCAACGTCAAAGAAGCCTGGTGGCGGGACATGATCACCGCCCATGACGACCTGAGCCCACAGCCCGGCGCTCCCGGCGCCTACGAAATGGTTGGCCTGGACTCAACGATCATCATGCACCCTCAAATCTGGAAGTGCTCGGGACACTACGATCTGTTCCACGACTACATGGTCGACTGCCGAGAATCCAAAAAGAGGTATCGTCACGATCAACTGCGAGGCCGCTGGGTGACAGCCAAGGGCAAAACAATCTTCGTGACCACCCAGGCCGAGGATGAACAGGACGATATCCAACGCCACGCACTGAAATTCTTCAACTTGCGCAATAAGGACGCCGAACAGTTGCAGTGGGATGGCAATATCGTCTCCCTCACGTCCGTCGACGACTTGATGCAGGTCCTCGGACCGAACGCCAAAGAACTGGGAACATTGACTGATCCGCGAGAGTTCAACTTGATGTTCAAGACGATCGTCGGCGCGCTTGGCAGTGATGACGATGCGGCATTTTTACGTCCCGAAACAGCCCAGGGGATCTTTGTCAACTTTAAAAACATCCTCGATAGTACAAGGGTCCGCATCCCCTTTGGAATCGCCCAGATCGGCAAAAGCTTCCGCAATGAAATCACTCCTCGCAATTTCACTTTTCGATCACGAGAATTCGAACAAATGGAAATCGAGTTCTTCTGCCATCCGGATTCATCGCGCGAGTGGTACCAATATTGGCGGGACCGTCGTTTTCAATGGTATCTGGATCTGGGCCTGGATCGAGAACGTTTGCAATTACGTGACCACGATGCCGACGAATTGAGCCATTACTCCACCGGGACGGGTGATATCGAGTACGCCTTCCCGTTCCTACCCGCAGGCGAATATGGCGAATTAGAGGGAATCGCTCACCGGGGCGACTTTGATTTACGGAGTCACATGGAAGGAAAGCTGGATCCAAACACCAATCCTCTTGAGGTCGAATTGAATGAGCACGGCCAACCGAAATGGCGCGGTAGTGGAAAAGATCTGAACTACCGCGACGACCTCAGTGGCGAAAAATACACACCGCATGTCATTGAACCATCCGCAGGTGCCGATCGCGCCACCCTGGCATTTTTGTGCGAAGCCTTTACAGAAGATAAAGCTCCCGACGAGAAAGGCAAGCTTCAGACCCGCACTGTCTTACGACTCCATCCGCGTCTGGCTCCGGTCAAGGCGGCCATTTTCCCACTCGTCAAGAAAGATGGGATGCCGGAACTGGCCAAACAAATCTATCGAGATCTGAAACCGCATTTCAACGTGTTCTATGACGAAAAAGGAGCTGTCGGCCGGCGTTATCGACGGCAGGACGAGGTGGGCACACCCTACTGCATCACCGTTGACGGCCAGACCGTCGAAGACAATACCGTCACCATCCGGGATCGTGACTCCCTGGAACAATCCCGGGTGAACCTTGCGGATTGTGTCGATGAGATACGACAAAAGCTGACCTAGCCAAAAGCCAGCCCGTGACCTGCCAGGAACAATCTCCAACCTCTCTTTGGAAACACAGGCTTCCGACCCTCAGCCAAGTTCCTTCACGACACTCGTCCCCGGAACAGGACGTCAAGGACCTCGCTGAAGGGCATTGCCCCGAAGGGGCGGCATCCGTTGAGATCCTGAATCCAGAATCCGGCCCGTCAGTTTGGCGGAATCGCAATGACCGCCCTGCGCAGGCAACCGGGTCACGATTCGTGACGTTACCGGTTTACCTTTGTTCGGTCTTCGAAGCGTTCGGGTGCATCGGCACTCTACATCTCCCCCGCGAAAACATCACAGGCTCTTTTGACTCGACGGAGAATCTGCTCAGAAACACAATCTACTCCGCTGAAACAGCACGTACTGACGACACTCCAGCGCATGAAACATTCCGCATTGCCACTGGCACACCTATCGACGGAGCGCGTTTGGCCTGCTCGGCCAATCAAGCTTGTTGCTGCTGCACCTGGGAAGTCAACTGGTCCAACTGGCCTTTGAGGCTGGCCAGCTTTGCCTCCGTTTTCACCGCGGCATCGATGTGGATCTGCGGTACGGTGGCCTCCGTTTGGGAGGACGAGTGCAACATGCTCGTTGTATGGCGCAGATCGGCAAGGCGATAATGCAACGAACCTAACGTTTGCGAGTTTTCACGACTGCTGTGCCATAACTTGTCGAGGTGCAGAATGAGCCCTATCAACAAGCTTATCTGCCCAATACCTGCCGCGACAACTCCCATCGTCCACAATTCGCTGCGGGCGCCAAAATAAGCCCAAGCCATGAGGGAACCGCCACAAACGACAGCCATCAAACCCAGCGTCAGAGCGGACCAGGAAAAGAAATGAATGCTTTTATCGGCCACCGGAACCGCCCGCGGTGCCACCACCAGCGGCGGTGATGATGACATGCTCGACGCGACCGCCGGGTAATGAACCGGATTGGCAGCCAGCGAGTCATGCACTGGACCACCTTGATCCTGTGAAAGAGGCCCGCAATTCCCAATTCCCGAAAGGTCTCTGTAAATTCTTTCCAGCGTGTTGACGTCGTCGTTCAGTTCCCAATCAAATTCAAGATCCGTTGAATCCTGATAGCCGGATAACACGGGGTCAGCTTCGCCACCTGGATCTCTCTCAACAGGTTCCTCGTCGAGATTGAAGTCGCATTCGTCAATGGCCTCTGCATCACGACTCACGTCGTCTCCCCAGTGATTTGCCACGGTTTGACTACAACGGGCGCAAGACAGATTTCCCGAGTCCTCAGGGGTAACAACTCCCGGAACTTCTTGCTGACAACTATTACACCACATGGCATGCCCGGATGACTGACCAACCTGGAACGTATCTACACGCTCCTACGATCGTCAAACCGACTGTTAAACTGTACTGATTCTGCCTGCAGCGGAGAATAAGTCGAGTGAAAGACTGCCGGCGTGCCAGCAGAGCTTGCAGTGACTCGCAGGTCAGCGGTAGACGGATTCCCGCCTCCGGGTGAACAGGGGTCGGCCCGACTTGGAAGGAGTCCCCGGCAAACGAGTCGCTAGGGTGCCAACTGCCCCCGGAGATGACTGGTGGCAAGATCGCGGTCGTCACCACGCAACCACCTGGCAATCAAATCAATTTCCCGTCGTGTGAGCAAATTGAGTTTGGGATCGTGAGGATGCCTGGCAAAACTGGGCATCCGATCGTTCATTTCCGAGTCGTACCCGTAAAATCGTTCCTGCTCGGGATCGGCAATAAAACTGGTCAACCATTCCAGGCTTCCATAATTCGAAAGATCGGGAGCCATTCCTCCCTCGTCATTGTGAAAGCAGTGACAATCGAGACAGGATTGAGAATCGACAGCCTCGCCAAGCGCGGCGATACCACGTTGAATCG
>CAUZBP010000102.1:0-16104 GCA_963578105.1 Planctomycetota bacterium | reverse complement strand
CGGTCAGCTGAACATGTTGCTGCAGAGGAAGCACCTGCTGACGTTTCGTTTCGACGTCCGGGAGACTGCTTTCCGAAGGAACAGGAGAATCTCAAAATGAAATCAGTTTTCTCGTTCGGTATCGGACTGGCACTTGCGCTTTACCTGCAAACTTTGTCCGCTGCGGAAGACCCCGGATCGCCTGCCATCACGTTGCGGCGCGCCCAGGCTATCCGGCACCAGGAAGACGGTAACTTTCAGGATGCGTATCGAATTTTTCGCCAACTTCTACTGGAGGGAATCCCGGAGTCGTCCATCGACGCTGCTGACCTGACGCGTGGATGGCAATGTCTGAGGAGACTGGGACGTGTTAACCAGGTTGATTCTTTTGTCGAGGATGCCGTCAAAAAACATGGCACTCATTGGCCGTTACTAAACGCGGCGGCCAATATTTACGTGCAACAGGAACACTATGGATTTCTAGTGGCGGGGGAATTCGAACGGGGCCACCGACGTGGAGGTGGACGTTATGTTCACGCGACTCAACGCGATCGGACCCGAGCCTTGCAGTTATTTCAGCAGGCTCTACCGCTGGCGCTTTCGGATGACGATAAACCGGCGGTGTCCAACTTCCTGTTGCAGTTTGCCCGCGCGATCACTTTCGGCGCATCGCAACATGCGGCCTGGCGCTTGCAGATACTTACGGACCTGGATGGCAATTTGCCGGACTACGAAGAAGGACATGGATCTCATGACGGGACAGTCGGTGCTCCTGTAGACCGACAGAATCAACCCGTTTTCCATCATACTGTTGCGAGCTGGCAGGAAGCTCTTAGCGATGGACAGCGTTGGCGTTGGGCGCTGGATCAGGTCGTCGAGAACGCGCCCGGTCGTCGCAATGAAGTCTTGTTGCTGCTCGCCGATTTCCATCATCGACAGTTCGGGGTGCAGACCATACGTTCTGCAGGACATTTTAGGGACGCGGGGTTTGCCGGCGACCGGCAGCTGGAAGGGACTTATGCACTGCATACGCTGAAAGAGAGTGAGACGCTTGCGCGCCTGGCGACCGGGATTCAACGATTTGAGCTTCCCGACGAATTTAATTTCATCAAAATTTATGAGCACATCGTCCAGGAAACAAAGAGCGGGCACACACGACAAGAATTGCAGAAGTTGGCCCGCATTTTCGAGGACCGGCGCCAGTATCCTCGTGCGGCCGAATATTGGCGCCGCAGCATTAGCAGTCCCGGGGCGAATAAATCGGATCGGTCCCATCTGCAGCAGATCGTGGGGAACTGGGGACGTTTCGAAAGTGTGATGACCCAGCCGGCCGAGGAGGGGGCATCCATTGAGTTCACCTACCGCAATGGAAAACGTATCCACTTTATAGCGCAGCGGTTACTCGTTGAAACTCTGCTGAACGATGTGAAAACCTATCTGAAATCCAGACCGGAGAGGGTCGATTGGAAAAAGATTAACATCAACGACGTGGGGCATCAAATCGTTCGCCAGGATCAAGACAAGTACGTAGGCAGACAAGTCGCCAGTTGGGATCTGGAGTTGCAGCCGCGTCCGAATCATTTCGACCGCCGGATTACCGTTCACACACCCCTGCAAAAAGCGGGTGCCTATCTGCTTACCGGCCGCATGGAAAACGGTAACGTCAGCCAGGTTGTGATCTGGGTTGCGGATACGGCGATTGTCAAAAAGCAACTCTCGGGGAAATCCTTTTATTTTGTGGCGGATGCTGTTACCGGGAAACCGGTTCAGAGGGCGAACCTGGAGTTTTTTGGTTATCGACAGAAGCCGGTTTCAGAAAAACGTTACCGTGTTGAAACGACGAACTTCGCCGAACGGACCGACGGGGACGGACAGGTGGTGCCTCATCCCCGGGACTTGAGACCGGACATGCAGTGGGTTGTCACCGCCCGCAGTCGGGGGGGGAGATTTGCCTACCTTGGATTTCACTCGGTGTGGAACGGGCGCTATCATGACGAGCAATACAATGCAACCAAAGTCTTTTCTTTGACAGACCGTCCGGTCTACCGTCCCGACCAACTGGTTCATTTCAAATGCTGGGTTCGAAACGCCAAGTACGACATGCAGAACACGTCGAACTTTGCGGGGCAGGAATTCGTAGTCGAAATACGGGATCCACGTGGTAACAAGGTGGTGGGCGAATCGTTCATTGCCGACGCCTACGGCGGACTGGAGGGCCAGTACCAATTGCCATCCGACACGACCCTGGGTGTTTACAGTCTACTGGTTTTCAGGAACAAAAAACGGCTGGGAAATGGTTCCTTTCGGGTCGAAGAGTACAAAAAACCGGAATTTGAAGTTACCGTGAAAGCTCCCGACAAACCCGTTGCGTTGGGAGACAAAATTCAAGCGAGGATTGAAGCGAAGTACTACTTCGGATCCCCGGTGGTCCAGGCCAAGGTGAAGTACAAGGTACTGCGTTCCCAATCGACGCGAGCCTGGTATCCCAAGGGAACATGGGATTGGTGTTACGACCCTGGTTACTGGTGGTTTGCTTATGACTACTCCTGGTATCCCGGCTGGCAACGCTGGGCGGGGTGCTCGCGCCCTTCGCCCTGGTGGTGGACACCACCAGCTCCGCCTCCTGAAGTCGTTGCCCAGCGCGAAGTGGAGATTGGACCGGACGGTTCAATCACCATTGAAATCGACACGGCGTTGGCCAAAGCCCTGCATGGCGACCAGGACCATCGTTATACGATCACGGCGGAGGTCGTCGATTCGTCTCGCCGTACGGTCGTGGGCAGCGGACAGATTCTGGCCACCCGGCAACCGTTCCGGGTCTTCACCTGGGTTGATCGGGGTTACTACCGGGTGGGTGATGTGATCCAGGCCAATTTTCTGGCACAGACGCCGAACCGGCAGCCCGTGAGCGGCAGTGGTAGAGTGACGCTCCTGAAAATCCATTATGACGAGCAGCAGCATCCGGTCGAAACGGCCGTCCAGAGTTGGTTGCTGAACGCGGACAGTATGGGTCGTGCCCACTTGCAGATTGACGCCTCGGCTGCGGGCCAGTACCGCCTTTCCTACGAGCTGACCGATGCGGACGAGCACACCATGGAAGGGGCCTACCTGTTTACCGTCATGGGAGAAGGGTTCGACGGACGGGATTACCGCTTCAATCAGTTGGAACTCATTCCGGATCAGCGGGAGTATGCCCCGGGGGACACTGTCAAACTGCAGATCAACACGGACCGAATCGGCAGCACAGTGCTGGTCTTTGTACGACCAGCCAACGGAGTTTACTTGCCACCAAGAATGGTGCGTTTGTCCGGCAAGAGTACGATTGAAGAGATTGCGGTCGTTCAGCGCGACATGCCGAATTTCTTTGTAGAAGCAATCACGGTGTCCGACGGCAAGGTGTACACCGAAACCAAAGAAATTGTTGTTCCTCCCGAGCAGAAGATTGTGAACGTCGAACTGACGGCTTCCAAAACGGAGTTTTTGCCCGGGGCCGAGTCGCTGATCCACCTGCGTTTAACCGATGCAGAAGGTCAGCCCGTGGTCGGATCGACGGCACTGACCATCTACGACAAGTCGGTCGACTACATTGCCGGGGGATCGAACGTGGGTGACATCCGCGAAGTCTTTTGGAAATGGCGGCGACGCCATCAATCACAATCGGCAACCAATCTGGCGCGTCATTTCCCCAATATCCCGTTGCCCGGCAAGCCCGTGATGCGGCCCATCGGTGCGTTCGGCCATACCGTGGCCGACGAGATGGATGACGCGGGTGACAGGAAAGTGGCGTTCAAGAACGGCGCTGAGTTCCAACGGAAGAGAAGATCCTCAGGGATTGCCCCCCGGGCGCTCATGGCGGCCGAGGCGGCGTCAGATTCAGAACTGGCGATGGCAGATGGGTCGTCGGTGGCGGCTCCGGCAGAAGGGGCTGCAGCTGCTCCCCTGATTCAACCCGCGCTCCGTTCGAACTTCGCCGACACGGCCCTCTGGATTGGTTCGGTTGAAACAGACGAATCAGGCATGGCCGAGATTTCCCTGAAATTGCCAGAGAACCTGACGACTTGGAGAGGGCGGGTCTGGACGGTGAGCCACGGAACCAAGGTCGGTACCGGTGAGATTCAGTTTGTCACGCGGAAGAACCTGATCGTACGACTTCAGGCGCCACGTTTCTTCGTTGAAACCGACGAGGTCATACTTTCTGCGAACGTGCATAACTACCTGGACAGCGATAAAGCGGTGCAAGTGTCACTGGAATTGTCCGGGAATGAATTAGAAACGGGCGACGCCCAGATCCGGACCGTGAACGTTGCGGCTACGGGAGAACAACGGGTTGATTGGAAGGTCCGCGTGTTGCGCGAAGGACTTGCGACGATACGCGTGCGGGCACTCACGGATGAAGAATCTGACGCCCTGGAAATGCAGTTTCCGGTTTATGTCCACGGGATGCTGAAAACAGACTCGTGGGCGGGGACAATCCGTCCCGGAGTCGGTAGCAGTCGACTGCAGGTGAACGTGCCCGCCCAGCGCCGGCCCGAACAATCGTTGTTGGAGGTTCGTTACTCACCGACCCTGGCGGGAGCCATGGTGGACTCGTTGCCTTACCTGGTCAGTTATCCCTACGGCTGTACGGAGCAAACTCTTAACCGGTTCCTTCCCACCGTGTTGACGCAGAAGGTACTCCTGGAAATGAACATCGACCTGGCTTCCGTCCGTGAAAAACGGACGAATTTAAACGCCCAGGAGATTGGAACTCATGCGGAACGGGCCAGGCAGTGGAACCGTCGTGAGACCAATCCCGTGTTTGATGAAGCGGAAGTCGTGCGGATGGTGAAAGAAGGTGTGCGGCGCCTGACGGACATGCAAAACGCAGACGGTGGCTGGGGATGGTTCTCCGGGTCGCAAGAGCGGAGTTGGCCCCACACCACGGCTGTGGTGGTACATGGTCTGCAGACCGCGCTGCAAAATGATGTACCCCTGGTGCCCGGTATCTTGGAACGTGGTGTGGCCTGGTTGAAACGTTATCAAGCCGACCGGGTGCAAAGGTTGCAAAACTGGGAACAGGAGAAAAAGCCACGGAACCAGTTTGCCGATAATCTGGATGCACTGATCGATATGGTGTTGGTCCAGCAGGATCAGCCCAATTCGGCAATGCGGGAGTTTCTGTATCGTGACAGGCAGCGACTGGCTGTGTACAGCAAGTGCATGTTCGGCCTGGCTCTTGAGCAGCAGGGCGAATCAAAAAAACTGGCAATGATTTTAAGAAACATTGATCAGTACCTGGTCCAAGACGAAGAAAATGAAACGGCTTATCTGAAGTTGCCGGCGACGAATCATTGGTGGTACTGGTACGGCAGTGAGGTGGAGGCCAATGCGTATTATCTCAAGCTCTTATCACGCGTCGATCCGCAGGGCGCAAAGGCCCCGCGTTTGGTCAAGTACCTGCTCAATAATCGCAAAAATGCGACCCGTTGGAACTCGACTCGTGACACGTCGGTGTGTGTCGAGGCCTTTGCCGATTTTCTACGTGCAAGCGGCGAACTGTTGTCCGAGATGACCGTTGAGATCTGGGTCGATCAACGTCTCCGGAAGGCTGTTGAAATTACCCCTGCCAACCTTTTTTCCTTTGACAACCGGTTTGTACTTGCCGGCGAAGCACTCACGGCTGGCAGCCATGAAATCGAAATCAGACGTCAAGGCAAAGGGGCGGTCTATTTCAACGCCTACCTCACCAATTTCTCCCTGGAGGACTACATTCGTCGAGCCGGTTTGGAGGTGAAGGTCGACCGCAAATACTATCGACTGAAGGAAGTTGATAAAAAACTGGATGTGGCGGGCAGCAGCGGGCAGGTGTTGCAGCAGCGAGTCGAAAAATACGAGCGGGTCGAGTTGGAGGACCTGGCAATATTGAAGAGCGGGGATCTTGTGGAAGTAGAACTTGAAATTTACAGCAAGAACGACTACGAGTACTTGATATTTGAAGACATGAAACCGGCCGGTTTCGAGCCCGTGCAATTGCGCAGCGGGTACACGAATAACGGGTTGGGTGCTTACATGGAATTGCGGGATAACCGGGTCGCCTTTTTTGTCAGCCGGCTGGCGCGCGGGCGTCACAGCGTTGCTTACCGGATGCGTGCCGAAACACCAGGACGTTTCAGCGCGTTACCCGCGCGTGGGTATGCAATGTACGCCCCTGAATTGCGGGGAAATTCAGACGAAATGAAAATCCGGGTTGAAGACCGCGCCCCGTAAGACATGTCTCGAGGTAACGCCATGCATTCACTCGAAACAGCGGCAACACCGGTCAGGCGATGGTGGTGACGTTAGGTCCTCAATTTAAGACGGCATCTAAATGAGTCTTAAGTATTTTGGCGGAGTTGTGAAAGCTGTCTTCCGCGGCCTCTCCCAACACGATGACCGAACCGAGTACCACGGCAATGATCAGCACTAACATGACGGCATACTCCACAGCGGTGGGGCCGTTATCGTCGGACAGGAACGTTCTGATTTTCAAAAACATGCTGCCTCTCACGGAAGAATGAATCCGGGTCAAGAAAGATTTGGCAATCCTGACATCGGAGATCTTACCGGTAGGGTAATTAACAGAAACGGCACGGCAACTGACTGCAATTTTCCACGGTTGGCGGGGTGAGCAAACGGGAAAAAAACCGGTGATCTTCAAGCTCCCGGCGCATCGCAGGGGAGCTGTGTTTTCTTGCGAGATTGCCCTCATACAACCCTAGAACTTGAACTCAACAGATGCAAACGGCGTCTGAAATCTGGCCGCCTTTGGGAACGATCCCCTTGATAGTTATCCTGGATGGCACTAAGAAAGCGTTCCTGAGGCGTTGAAAAATTTCAACATGGGCTGAAAACCACCCGGTGAAACACCCTGTTCGTGACAGATCGCGTGCGGTTGTTGTGAAAAAAGGTCCGGGAACTGTCCAACGGAGCGGCCCAAGATCGATTGCCGGAGAGCACGGCATCTGCAGGTCATTGCCGAACACGTCCTCTTGTGGACAGAGCGTCGACAACTAAAAATAATCTCACTTAGCGCAACTTGGAAGTTATCGAGGCTGGTTATGACTCAAATCAATGAGAATTTTTTGAAGTTAAAAGCGGGCTATTTATTTCCGGAGATAGGGCGCCGTGTCTCGTCATTTTGTACAAGCCACCCGGATGCGAACGTGATACGCCTGGGGATAGGCGACGTTACCGAACCGTTGCCGGCAGCAGTCATTCAAGCGATGCACGCCGCGGTGGACGAGATGGGTGCGCGCGAGACGTTTCAAGGTTACGGCCCAGAGCAAGGTTGCGATTTTCTCAGAGAGTCGATTGCCAGGCACGACTATCAGTCACGCGGGATTGATATTTCGGCCGACGAAATTTTTGTGTCCGATGGGTCAAAATGTGATACGGGGAACATTCTCGATATTTTTGGCAGCCACAATGTGGTGGCGATCACAGATCCGGTCTACCCGGTTTACGTCGACACGAACGTGATGGCCGGGCATACCGGCCAGGCGGATTCGACGGGGCGCTACGAGGGACTCGTTTATCTTCCTGTTACAGCCGAGAATGATTTTGTCCCCGAGATTCCTGAAGAAAAGGTGGATTTGATCTACCTTTGTTATCCCAATAATCCCACCGGAACCGTGTTGTCGCACGCTGATCTGAAGAAGTGGGTTGACTACGCTCGTCAAAATGAAGCCGTTATTCTGTACGATGCAGCGTACGAAGCATACATCACGGAGGCTGGAGTTCCGCATACCATTTACGAGATTGAAGGGGCGGATGAGGTGGCCATCGAATTTCGAAGTTTTAGCAAGAACGCGGGGTTTACGGGTGTCCGTTGTGCGATGACGGTCGTGCCGAAAGCCATTAACGCCACGACGGCGGATGGTGAAAGGTGTGATTTGCATCGCCTTTGGAATCGACGTCAAACCACCAAATTCAACAGCGTCTCCTACATCGTGCAGCGAGGTGCAGCGGCGGTGTACAGCCCCGAGGGTCAGAAGCAGGTTGGCAAGCTGATCGCCTTTTATTTAGATAATGCCCGTCTGCTTCGCGAAGGCCTGCAGGCGGTGGATATCAATGTCTACGGAGGGGTCAATGCACCCTACGTTTGGCTGCGTACTCCGGGAGGTCAGACGAGTTGGGATTTCTTTGACACGCTGTTGGAGAAATCGCATCTTGTGGGAACTCCTGGAAGCGGCTTTGGTGCCAGTGGTGAAGGGTACTTCCGGCTGAGCGCGTTCAATAGTCGCGAAAAAATTCAGGAAGCGGTGGCTCGATTTCAACAGCTGTTGGGCTGATCGCGCCAGCGGGTCGTCACCGGTCGTTGGAGAACTTCCCCAGTTGCAACGTGCGTCCTGCTGCAGTGAGAGCTCGAAAGTGGTGGTACGCGGGCCTGGATTTCAGGGAGTTGTCACTTTTCCAGTCGCTGGGTGGCTAGAAAAGTTTGGTGGAGAGACTGATCAGGACCAGCATGCCCATCACCGCTCCGACGCCGACCTTTCCAAAGGTGCCCAGAAGTCTTCCCCAAAACGCAGCTCGGCCTACCTGCATGCTTTCCGAGAACTGACGGCCGGCAATTCTTTCCCCCACAACGGCTCCGACCAGGGCTCCCAGAGCGGCGAACAGTAAGGCTGCCAGAATCTGGCCCAGGATAGGGATAGGGAGTCCAAAGAAAACGCCTGCAATCCCGCCAACTATCGATCCGATCAAGGCCAGCCCGGCTCCCCAGCGGGTTCCGCCCGCCTTCGTGACACCCCAGGCGCTGGCCGCAAATTCTACGAGTTCTCCCCAAGTCGCCAAAAGGAGGAGCGCCACGACAACAGGCCATGTGACAGCCAGACGCCCGACGAGACAGCTGCTGTCTTCGGGAATCAGGGGCATGTACACCAGGGTTGCAACGGACATCATCCAGTTGCCGGGAAGATTGAGAAGATTCAGCAGCCAAAAAACAAAAATCAACACGAGTAGCAACATCGCGGTAAGTACGTACAGGAAATCCCAGTAGGGAATCGAGAAATCCGCCAGGATCATGTTTCACCTTCTGTGATTCGATTGGGTTTGCTGGTGCGTGGCTTCAGTCGACGTAATCGGCACCTGTCGACTCAGTCGTGTTCTGGCTGTCCGTGTCGACTGTGTCAATCCCAAGGAGGCGGGGCACTCCTTGGGAGGTTCTGGACATGTTACCTGCCACACAAATGCCGGATCGGGGGAGTGTTCAGTGAAAATCTCGGCCGGCAGTTGAGTAAAAAAGCGTTGGGTGCGGGCCTGACTCCATCGTCACGAAAAAACAATTTCATGCTTTCAGGGCTCAGTTTCCAGCTAATTGGGTGGAGGAGTCCAGCAAATGAAGGATTCAGTTCTGGATGTTTACGGAGATTGCGGCATTGCGGAAGTTCTGCTTCTGACCGTTTTTAAGTTTTCTGGGAGGAAATTAGCGGGACCGTGCTTGAAAAAAAGGTCCCGCTTGGTTAGTGGTATAGGTTTGAAATTTGGGTCACGCTGGCCTTTTCGAGCGTAGAATTTTCAGGAACCCTATTTGACTGTCTGACAGGAAACGCAGCCCTGATGGAAAAACAGAAAAGCGAAACGCAGAAAGCTAGTGACACGAAACGTGTCCTCATTGTTGATGACGACAGTGAGATCGTTGACTCCGTCAAATATGCGTTGGAGTCAAAAGGTTACGGTGTCATTGTTGCTCGGGACGGTAATCAAGGTTTGGCGTTGGCTGAAAGGGAAGACCCCGACCTCATGATTCTGGACATGATGATGCCCAAACGGAGCGGTTTTCTTGTCCTGGAAAAGCTGCGTCGTACTCGGCCTGACCCAATTCGAGTGATCATGATCACAGCCAACGAGGGAAGCAGGCACAAAGCCTACGCTGAAGTGCTGGGGGTCGACGATTACATCTGCAAACCGTTCGCTATGGACCGATTGCTTGAGAGTGTGAAACGCCTGTTAGCTTGAATCGCGACTTTCCTTCCGGAGAGACTGTCCAGGCAGGTGTTTACGGAGAACCGCAACCTGGGAGACGCCTTCGCCGCAGCCACTCATTCGGCAGCCTAGCTTCTTCACTCTTCAGGATTTGCAGCGATCGCTAGCGCGCTGGCCGTCATTTGGACGACGGTGCTGAGGTTCAATGACGGCTTGGATTCAGCGGTAAACCGTAAGTCTTCGTGCGTCCAAGGAAAACTCCTTTGCTGCCAACGGCTTTCAGCACAGTTGGTCGGCGGACTTGGCTCAGTAGAGGCGGGGTTTGTTGGAATTCTGTTGCCGTACCATGAGGTTGCGACGATACTTGAATACGAAGGCAGAAGATAAAAGTTGGTACGGACTCGACCAATGTGGGAGTTTATCTTTAGCAGGAAGCACGCTGCTTTTGATATTTTCAATATTCCGGTAAGCGTTCTTTTCCAACCTTTGCGACTTGTGTCTCAAGACTCTCGCAACCGGCTCTGTCGTTGGACGCCGGCTAGTAAAACGCATTTCTTCGCGGGTGTTGCGCAACGATCATCGAACTGCTTAACGGTTGCGCACCGTGGTAGCTTTGAGGTGGGCCCGATGGACGGACGGGCGGGGGTGCGCAGGTCACATGACACGAAGTAGTTGTTTTGGTGTAAATCAGAGGAGCCTGTGGGGAAGTAAGCAATACGTCACAGTAATCAATAGGGACCTGAAAGACCTAGAATACAACACCTTCAACCCTTTGCGAGGACGGACACCGTAGGTCGGCTGTGGAAGGTCCAGGCCACCATCGGAAAGACCCGTTATGGAGAAACGACGATGATACGTGGCCAGGATATCGTTTCACTTGTCGCTGCAGGTCAGGATTTGGATCAGTTCCAGAAAGAGAACTGGGTGGGGAGTTTCGAGCAGTATCTCGAACTGGTAGACCAGAATCCACGCATCACGCGGAACGCCTTTGAACGCATTTTTGACATGATCTCGTCATATGGTGTCGAAGACTACGAGAGGTTACGTGAGAAGCGTTTGCACTACAACTTCTTTGATGATCCGTTGAATAACGGTTTAGATGCGGTCTACGGCTTGGACGATACGTTGGAGTTGTTAGTCAACTCGCTCAAAAGTGCGGCACAGGGGTACGGTATCGAAAAGCGGGTCTTATTGCTTCACGGCCCGGTGGGCAGCAGTAAAAGCACCATTGCGCGTCTGCTCAAAAAAGGGTTGGAACATTATTCTGCATCGGACGAAGGGGCTTTATACACCATGGGTTGGGCTGATCCTGTTTCGGACACGGTGGAGTGGTGTCCGATGAACGAGGAGCCGTTACACGTTATTCCTCCGAAATATCGTGCCAAAGTTCTTGCGCGGATGAATTCGGACAAAAGTGAGGACGATTACCAGATTCGCCTCAGCGGAGAACTCGATCCGTTTTGCAGGTTTATGTTTTCTGAACGTGTTCAGAAGTACGGTGGCGACTGGACCAAGGTGATACAGGACGTACGGGTAAAACGTATTGTTCTCAGTGAACAGGATCGAGTTGGTATTGGCACGTTCCAACCCAAGGATGAAAAAAATCAGGATTCGACGGAACTTACCGGCGACATCAACTATCGGAAAATTGCGGAATACGGAAGTGACAGCGATCCGCGGGCGTTTAATTTTGACGGCGAGTTCAACGTGGCCAACCGGGGTCTCATCGAATTTATCGAGGTTTTGAAGTTGGATATGGCTTTTCTCTATGACCTGCTGGGCGCAAGCCAGGAGCACAAAGTGAAGCCCAAGAAATTTGCCCAGACGGACATTGACGAAGTCATCCTGGGACACACCAACGAGCCCGAGTATCGACGGTTGCAAAACAATGAATTCATGGAAGCACTCCGCGACCGCACCGTGAAGATCGATGTGCCTTATGTTACCAAGCTTTCTGACGAACTTAAGATTTACGAAAAAGACTACAACACAGAAAAAGTCAAAGGAAAACATATCGCGCCTCACACCATCGAAATGGCTGCCATGTGGGCCGTGCTCACACGGTTAGAGGAGCCGAAGAATGCAAGTTTGACCCTGTTGCAAAAACTGAAGTTGTACAACGGCCAATCCCTGCCTGGATTTACCGAAGAGAACATCAAGGAACTCCGCGAGGAAACGATCAGCGAAGGCATGTTGGGAATCTCTCCTCGTTACGTACAGGATAAAATAAGCAACGCCCTGGTTGCCCATCCGGACGCGCGATCGATTAACCCCTTCATGGTGCTCAACGAACTGGAGAGTGGGTTGAAGCACCATTCCCTGATCAACAGTGAGGAACTGCGAAATCGTTACCGGGAAATCCTGGGTGTGGTGAAAGAGGAATATGAGAACATCGTGAAGAATGAAGTACAGAGAGCGATAGCGGCTGATGACGACGCTTTAAAGCGGCTGTGCGGCAATTACATCGACAATGTCAAGGCGTACACTCAGCGAGAAAAGTTAAAGAATAAATTTACCGGTCAGTACGACGAACCCGACGAACGGCTGATGCGGTCTATCGAGGAAAAAATTGACATTCCTGACAACCGAAAAGATGACTTTCGCCGTGAAATCATGAATTACATCGGCGCGTTGTCAATCGATGGCAAGACCTTTGACTACCAGACGAACGAACGGCTTTACAAAGCCCTCGAGTTGAAACTGTTTGAAGACCAAAAGGACACGATCAAGTTGACAAGTCTGGTGTCGAATGTTGTCGACGTGGATTCGCAGGCAAAGATCGATGTGGTGAAAAGCCGTTTGATCCGGGATTATGGCTACGACGACGAAAGTGCCACGGATGTGCTGAATTACGTGGCAAGTATCTTTGCTCGTGGCGATGTGAAGGAAGAGGCGTAGTCCTCATAAGGTCGAGTGTTCCAGTTGATGGCAAATAGAGGACGACTGGAAAATAAAAGATGACGAGTTGAGTTGGACAGCGTAGCCCGAGTCACAACGATGCTTTACCGGAGAATGACCACCCTTTTGGATCCCACGGACCAAGAGGTGCCGGTCGAACAGATTTTGGAAACCCGCAACGGGCTGGAAAAACGGTGCAGGTCAGCCCGTGAGTTCGTTGATTGTCATCCCCACAGAGGGAGGGCGAGCCATGTTAAACAAAATTGATCGGGATCGAAAAAGATTCAATGATATTGTTCGTGGTAAGATCCGTGAAAACCTGCGGAAGTACGTGACCCATGGTGAGATGATCGGTCGCAAGGGCAAGGATCTTGTCAGCATTCCACTTCCGCAACTTGACGTTCCCCACTTCAAATATGGAAAAAATGGCAACAGTGGAGTAGGGCAGGGTGACGGGGAAGAAGGTGATCCCGTTGGAAAGGACCCAACGGACGGAGGAACGGGAGAGGCGGGAAGTGAACCCGGCTCAGGACACCTTCTTGAAGTCGAGTTGTCTCTGATTGAGTTGGCCGACATCCTGGGAGAGGAACTCGAACTACCGAACATCGAGCCGAAAGGCGACGCCAACATCGTCCAGGAAAAGCACCGCTACAACAGCATTCGCCGTGTTGGCCCTGAATCGCTGAAGCATTTCAAACGTACTTATGTGGCTGCCCTGCGGAGGCAGATTGCCACCGGAACCTATGACCCCCATCGACCTCGAGTCGTGCCGATTCGAGATGACAAACGCTATCGCAGTTGGTCGACTATTGAGCAGCCCGAATCGAAGGCCGTCATTATTTACATGATGGATGTTTCGGGATCGATGACCGACGAACAAAAGAAAATCGTACGGACCGAAGCTTTTTGGATCGACATTTGGCTGCAAAGGCAATACGACGGCGTGGAACGACGTTATATCATTCATGATGCGGTGGCGAAAGAAGTCGACGAACACACCTTTTATCACACGCGGGAAAGCGGTGGGACACGTATCAGTTCAGCCTACAAGGTATGCCACCAGTTGATCGACAGTTCCTTTCCGCCCTCACAATGGAATGTCTATTGCTTCCAGTTTTCTGATGGGGACAACTGGGGCGAAGACAACGAAGCCAGTCTGGGATTGCTGCGTGAAAAAATTCTTCCCCAGTGCAACCTTTATTGTTACGGCCAAGTTGAAAGTCCCTACGGCAGCGGTGAATACATACGCTCTCTCCGATCTGCTTTTGGTGAGGACGACCAGCGGGTCGTGCTTTCGGAAATACAGGACGAAGAGGCAATCTACGATTCGATCAAGGAGTTTTTGGGGAAAGGCAAGTAATCGAACCCCGGAGAGGAACCTAACATGATTTCACAAAATCAGGAATTTCCACCCACCACCTGGTATCAAGTGCGAGTGGGATATTCAAAAATAACCGTTCGTGGGACCAATCACACGGAAGCGATTCA
The DNA here is from genome assembly GCA_963578105.1 of Planctomycetota bacterium. Lineage (GTDB taxonomy): Bacteria > Planctomycetota > Planctomycetia > Pirellulales > Pirellulaceae. The sequence continues at coordinate 1,797 of CAUZBP010000102.1, read as the reverse complement.
AGAGGCGCGGCGCCGGTTGTGTCTGGAAATGCCACGAATGTGGGACGTGATCCAGGCTCTGGACGACACCCGTTTCCTGGTGGAGGATTCCGGAGAGTGATCGACAAAAGGCATTGTTTCCGGTCCCGAATTTTTCAACCGGGCCACACCCCCTCTGCCAACAGCGGGTCCGCGAATTGCCACAGAGCGGGGTGCCGAGTCCGGAATTCGGCCTTCTGTCGAGATGAAAAATTTGACAAGTGAACCTCGCGATCTGGCCTGCTCACGCAGCGGAAAGAAAACACTTCAGCACGATCCATTGAACAGTAAGCACCATGTCCATAGCGTCACATTATAAATCGCTCACGCCTGAACTGGTCGATGCGCAGCAAACGATGGAAGAACATGCGCGTTCCTACGGCCTGGACTTTTTCCAGACGATTTTTGAACTGGTTGATGCGCAGCAGTTGAACGCTATTGCCGCCTACGGTGGATTTCCCACCCGGTATCCTCACTGGCGATTTGGAATGGAATACGAACAGTTGTCGAAAGGTTACGTTTACGGTTTGCAAAAGATTTACGAACTCGTCATCAACAATGACCCCTGTTACGCCTACTTGATGAGCTCCAATGGACTCACTGATCAGAAGCTGGTGATGGCCCACGTCTACGGACACTGCGATTTTTTTAAATGTAACTACTGGTTCAGCCAGACCGACCGCAAGATGATCAATGAAATGGCAAATCACGGGAATCGCATACGGCGTTATATGGATCGTTTCGGTGTGGAAACGGTGGAGACATTTGTCGATACTTGTTTGAGTGTTGAAGATCTGATTGACATCCACTCTCCATTCGTCGAACGCTACGACCGACAAGATCGTTATCACTTTCAGGATGCAGTAGACGATCAGTCGACAATGGAACCCCAGGGGAAGTTTCGTGCTAAAAAATACATGGAATCTTACATCAATCCACCCGAGATTTTGGGTAAGCTGGCCACCAAAGAAAAACAGAGGCTTCAGGAAAAACAGTCTTTTCCCCCGGAGCCTATGCGAGATGTGCTGTTGCTTTTGTTGGAGCATGCCCCACTGCGTGCTTGGCAAGTCGATGTGTTGTCGATCATTCGTGACGAAGCCTATTACTTTGCCCCGCAGACGCAGACGAAAATATTGAACGAAGGTTGGGCCAGTTACTGGCATTCAACCATCATGACTCGACACGGATTAGAGCCAAACGACGTTATCAATTACGCCGATCACAATTCCGGGACATTGGCGACTTCACCAACGCGGCTGAACCCGTACAAGGTAGGTGTTGAACTGTTTCGCGACATTGAGGATCGCTGGAATCGCGGCTGTTTCGGTCGGGACTACGAGGAATGTGACGACCTGGTGGCGAAGCGAGATTGGAACACCCACGCGGGTCTGGGACGTGAGAAAATATTTGAGGTGCGACGGATCCACAACGATCTCACTTTTATCGACGAGTTTCTCACGCTGGAATTTTGCAGACGCCATAAGTTGTTCAAGTTTGGTTACAACGAAAGCAGTGAGTATTACGAGATTGAGTCACGTGAATTTCCTAAAATAAAACAACAACTACTGTTTAACCTGACCAATCGTGGTCGGCCCATGATTGCGGTTGTGGACGCGAATTATAAAAATCGCTGCGAATTGTTCCTGCGGCATGATTTCCAAGGCGTTGAATTACAGATGTCATTTGCGACCGATACACTGCAAAACCTTTACGCGTTGTGGCACCGCCCCGTTCACATCGAAACCGTGTTGGCAAACAGGGTTTGCATAGCGAGTTTTG
>CAUZBP010000101.1:0-16372 GCA_963578105.1 Planctomycetota bacterium | reverse complement strand
ACAGCAAGCCCGAGTTGTTCCACCGGGAGCCCGTGCCGGTGATCGTCGCCATGCCTGTTGAGCCGGAAATGTAGCCCAGGAAACCATCCGCATTGGTAACTACGCCGCCTGCTTCCACGTTCAACGTACCGCTGCCTTGCTGCCCTACATACAGTTTTCCCCCGACGCTCCACGGATCCGGCTGTGTGGCGGCGCCACCGGGATTGACGTCACCGGTAGTGATCACGGTTGCCCAGGCTGGAGCCACGCAGGTGACGACAACAAGCACTAGAGCCAACCTACGCATCGAGTTTCTCCCCACAGAAAAACGTTTGCATTGCAACGTATCAGTTTAACACTATTCGCACCAACAAAAAGCAAGTTATCCCCGTCTACCAGCGAAAAACACCTTGCGCCGGGGGGGGGAGATTACTATTTATGGGCGAGAGGAGCGGGGTCGGGGTTCCCGCAGAGACGTCAGGGGCCCCACAACGCTGGAAAACGTCGACGCGAGGCTGCATTCCCGGGCAAACACCTCCACCTGTTCAGGCCGTACTACACGTCACTCCGCCATCGACGACGAGTTCCGCACCGGTAATGTATTTGGCTTCATCCGATGCCAGAAACAGCGCGGCGGTCGCCACATCCCAGGCGTCACCAAAGCGTTTCATCGGGATAATCTGCTGGCGTTGCTCGATCATCTTCTGGACGTCGCCAGCGTACTCATCCTGCAGAAAATGCTCGACGAGCGGGGTGTGCATCAATCCCGGCAAAATCGTATTGGCGCGAATCCCCCGCTGGGCGTAATCGACGGCAATACTCCGGGTAAGCTGATTGACGGCCGCCTTGCCCGCTGATGGGCCACACGAAATGGGTCACGGGACGGCAGGTGATTGAGTATCTAGAAACACACTCAGAAATGAAAAACGCCCCAAACAATCAAGTTGGTTGACTTCCTCAAACTCCGATTACCGCGATCGGCTCAGTGTTCTGTCAAATCATCCATTTCAGCCAAAGAGGAAACTACATGCCACGAAAGCCGGAAATCGGAAACGTGCAGCTCTATCCAAATCGTCCACTACGCGTGGACGAAAAGAATGGTTACGTACTGAAGTTTTATTGTCCACTCCGTGGAAAACGAATCCGTAGAAATTGTGGTACACGAGACAGACGAATGGCCCGACGTGTGCAGCGAATGTGTCGCGAAAGGCTTCTCAACGGTGAATACGTTGCCTCAAACGGCGTGATTACGAGGGACCACGAAGAACAGATAGCAATTCCTGCCCTGATCCAAGCTGGTCAGGTCGAGACTAGTGAGAAGACGTGGGACGAAGCCTGTGAACATTACCGAAGTCAACGAAAACGACGCCGAAGACGCAAGTCGACAATAGACTCGGACTCAAGAATTGCTATTGCCGGAAGAATTTTCGAGGTCCGCAGGGCAAATGCCAACCAACCACCGGGTGTGGCGTTGTGTGAGTGTATGACGTTGGAAGCGATGGAGTTTCTTCAGGATCAACTGTTGGATGGTGTCGAAGGGCGGTACGACTTTCGCTCCCCGAACACAGTTAACAGCATGATGGGAGCCGTCATGGCCTTCGCACGTTTCTGCTACAACCACCAGTGGATAGAGCGAATTCCACCAGTCGAAAAGATTGACGTGAACGAAGTCATGCGTGGCCGCCCTATCACCGGAGAAGAATTCGACCGCATGCTCCACGTGGTTCCGAAGGTGGTTGGAACCGGTCCGTCAGAATCATGGCGACTCGTGCTTTGCTTACTTTGGGAGAGCGGCTTCCGCATATCGGACATAATGAAGTTTTCCTGGGATGACGAAAGACAAATTTTTCCAGTTTGGCCGTCTCGTACCGGACAGCACGCAACAATCGTCATTTCATCCAATCAGAAAAACCGAAAGGTCGAAGAGATTCCGATGCTGCCTGGCCTCCATGAAATCCTGGACAGATTTCCTGAGAATGAACGATCAGGGTTTATCGTGAATCCACTACCCATCGAATATGAAATGAAATCTCAGAAGGACTGGTTCATGCCCTCTCCCAATGATCTTCAGATGCTCATCAAGGGATACAGCAATGAGGCAATTGCCCGTGCCTGTGGCGTGAAAGAGACAACAGTGCGAAAATGGCTCTTAAAATTCGTTCTTCAGCGGCACAGTAAGATTACCCACTACGGCCAGGGTGTCCCAAGAGAAATGGTCGAGTCGATCCGGAAACGAGCTTCGCGACGGAAACACCAGCGTTCCACGCGTCGACTCAGCTCACATCGAGTAAGCCAAATCATCTCCGCGATTGGCAAGACAGCTGGTGTTGTTGTCCGACAACATGACGAAGAGACAGGGCAACGGATCAAGTTCGCCAGTGCCCACGACCTAAGACGAAGCCTGGCTCAACGCTTGATTAATTCAGGCGTATCCGCCGAGACGTTGATGGTCATCATGCGACACAAGAGTTTTGCCACGACGAAGAAGTTCTATGCGGCAAGCCGCGCAGCTCAGTCAGCCGCAGCTGAAATCCATGAACAACTCGGTTCTGATGTCGATTTGAACGCATTAGTGGGGGGAATTATGAAGGCCCGCCGTCAATTGGATGGCGGGCCTTTTCCGTAAGTGGTTGCCGCAACAATCTTTCTGAAGTACACCCCAGAGGATTCGAACCTCTAACCTTCGGTTCCGTAGACCGATGCTCTATCCAATTGAGCTAGGGGTGCAAGTGGTGTTCTGATCTTGACTACTCTTTAATTCGACGGCGCAAACCAGCCTGGAACCAGTGTCAATCGGTCCGCTCCAATACCAAGCGGCCCCGGAAGGCCTTCGGCTGGCTGCGGACCGCAGCCTTGCGACCAGTCTACTCAATCTGTTCCAATCGACAAGGTGACCAGCACCGTCTCTGATTTACCGGAACCCCTTCGGTTGCCCGCTCATTTGGGTATCGGGTGCCAGTTGCAACGGTGGTGCGGCCCAGGGGGCTGTCGACGAGGAGGTTGCCGGTAGCGAGCGACAAACGCGTTGCAGGGTGGTCCGCGCGCGTGCAAGACCGGTCGCCATGGGGCTACATCAACGGAGGGTCGATCGGGAACACACGGGTTATCAGGCAGTTTTCTTTGTTTACGTCTTTGTTTATGATTGGTCTTGAGGATTTTTAACTCGTTCCGGTTGAGGTTTTCAGCGACTCTTTGAAACAGGTCAGGTGCAATTCAGCGAGGTCATGATGAATCAATGCATCGCTCAAAAAACAGTCGTACCCGATGAACTGCTCGGCGAGTTGGTCGACAGCACCACCCTGCTCCGCCAGCCCGTGGATTTGCGAGCGCGTCTGGCGGCTGACGGATACGTGCTGCTGCGCGGCGTGGTCGGGCCAGCAGAGGTGCAGGCTACGCGGGACGAGGTCTTCGGTCGATTGGCCGATGTTGGCGAGATCCGCCAGCCGCCCGGAGAGGGAATCGCCACCGGCCAGAGCCGGCGAAAGGAACTGGTCGACGACCTGGGCGAATTCTGGCGCGATGTGTCCCAGGGCCCGGCGTTACGACATGCCAGCCACGGGCCATCCATGCGGGAAGTGATGTCCACGCTGATCGGTGTGCCTGCCCGGGCGCACGATTACATCTTCCTGCGTCCGGGACGTCCGGGACAAAGTACACGCCTGCATTACGACCGACCTTTTTTTGCGCGCGGTTCGAATCGCATCTACACTGCCTGGCTTGCCCTGGGCGAGGTGCGCGGTGATGAGGGTCCGCTGATGATCATCGAAGGCTCGAACCAGTTCCAGGATCAGATCGATGCGATGCAACAGGTCGATTACCAATCGGCGCAGTCACCGACCGTACAAGTCATGAGTGATACCGTGGAGTTTGTCAAAAGTCGCGCGTCGCGATTGTTGACCACGGAATTTGGCCCGGGTGACCTGGTGGTGTTTGACATGTTGACGCTGCACGGAACCTTGGACAACCAGTCAGCCGCAGGCCGTGTGCGCCTTTCGTGTGATGTCAGGTGGCAACCGGCCACGGACCCGCTCGATGCGCGATACCAGGGCGAGAATCCACCGGGTACCACCGGTGCCGGATACGGAGAACTCAACGGTGCCAAGCCACTGACCGAAGACTGGCACACACGTTGAACCGCCCGGTTTCCGGTCGCTTTCCACCCGGCCGGGCAACCGCATCGGGGCCTTTTTCATGGTGCATGTTGTGCTGTCGCTTCCGGTTCTGGAATTCAATGACATTGATCCGCGGCTGCGACAACATTATTCTCCGTAGTATCGAGGAACATGAAAAATGACCTGTGTTAGCTGAGGTTGCGGGAAACCGGTTGGACGGGGCTCGCGCCGGCACCACCGATCAAAAACAAGAAAGACAGGATGATGAACTTAGAAGGCAAACAAGCACTGGTGACCGGAGCGGCAGGAGGGATCGGGCAGGGGTGTGCGATCGAGTTGGCACGCTGCGGTGCGGATGTAATCGTCAACGGTCGTCCCGGTGGAACCGACATGTCGACGACCTGCCGGAAGATCGAGAGTCTGGGAAGAGTGGCCACACCGATTGCGGCGGATGCCTTTGAGCGTGCGGATTGCGAGCGGTTGGTGTCGGAAAGTATCACGGCGAGAGAAAAAATTGACATCCTGGTGAGTAATCCGGCCAATGGCCATCGCTGTCCGTTTTTGGAGTTTGATCCCCAGGAGTTCGAGCGGAACATCAAAGGCACGCTCACCGCGGGTTTTCATATGGCGCAACTGGTCGCGCGGCACATGGCCGAACGTGGCGACGGAGGGAAAATTATCTTCATTTCCAGCGTGCACGCCGAGGTGCCATACCCCCCCTGCGTCTCCTACAACGCGGCCAAATCAGGTTTGAATCATATGATGTCGGCCATTGCCATCGAATTATTCAAGCACCGCATTAATGTCAATTGCATCAACCCGGGTTGGATCGATACACCCGGAGAGCGGAAGGATTTCACCGAAGACCAGATTCAGCGAGAAGGGGAAAAATTGCCCTGGGGTCGTATGGGAACACCGACGGATATTGGCAAGGCGGCTGCATTTTTGGCCTCCGATGCCGCAGACTATATCACTGGTACGGCGCTTCGTGTCGATGGCGGATTCGTCTACAAGGATGCCGCGCCTCCCGCTTGAACCAATCCAATACCGGTCCGGACGACGCAGCACTTCGGTTGCCGCCCGGAAGGGGAGGCGACGGAGCAGGATAGGATGTTTGTCGTCTTGCGGGGCACCGTTTGCTACAGTGGCGGACCATTGATCTGATGACGCTGCGCGGGTTTGGTCGATCACGGTGACCCTCCGTCTTAACCTGGGCTTTCAATTGGATTAAACTGGATAAAAAGAGCCGGAAATCATCCGCGAAACCGTTTCGGGCCTCTTGGAACGCCTTCTTTTCACTACAACCGGCAAAGGTTGGAGGCCGGGCCCGTTAGAAAGTGGGCTAAACTTTTACTGGGTTCGCCAGGCGATGACCGAGGTGGATTCCCGTCAGGGTCACTTCTAATACCGACATGCAAGATGAGCCAAACGGCGCAACTGGATTCTTCATGAAAGACGAAAATCAACACGGAAAAACCATCCCAGTGGACGAATCCAGTGGTTATCACTTTACCGCTGCGTTTTTGATTTTAGGTTTAACTGCACTGATCTACTCCAATACGTTGAACAGCCCGTTCGTGTTGGACGATTTGCCTGCGATCCAGGCAAATCTACACCTGAAGCTGTTATCACTTGACTACGAAAATCTTTACGAAGCTGCATTTCGTGGTCCTTTTGCCAGTCGGCCTCTGGGAAACTTAACCCTGGCTTTGAACCACTACGTACACCGTCAGTGGCTTCCCGGGTATCACCTTGTCAACCTTTTGATTCATTTTTTCAATGGATTGCTTGTCTACTTGTTGGCTTTGACATTGCTGCGTGCATCGCGTTTATCAACGGGCGGTACCGTTTCCATGACGAGTGCCAGATTGCCCGGAGCTTTCGAACGGCGAGAACTGGTACTGGCGATGATGGCCGCATTGATTTTCTCGATTCATCCCCTGCAAACGCAGGGCGTCAATTATGTTTTGCAGAGAATGGGTGAATTGGCTGCGCTTTTCTACCTGACCGCGTTTTTAAGCTACCTGTTCGGACGAACTTCGTTGGGAATGAAACGCTGGTGCTGGTGGGTCGTTGCGATGGCTGCCTGGATTGGTTCGCTCGGTTGCAAAGAGGATGCAGTGATGCTGCCGGTCACCATTGCTTGCTGTGAGTGGGCGTTCATGCCGAGAGTTGGCAGAGGCCGTTTTGCTTTTTTGAGCGTGGCTGCGATCGTGCTGTTGGCAGTTGCCCTGGCGGGACTTGTTTCCCTGGGCCTTCCGAATCCGATGCAGGGAATCGCGGGGGGTGACGGTTCCGTAGATTTAACAACGCGGCTGCTGACGCAGGCTCGCGGAGTGGTTTTCTATTTCAGCCTGTTTTTGTTACCTCTGTCCGGCCGGTTTAATGTGATGCATTGGCTTGCGCCACCTCAAGGCAACTTGTTGATTGTCAGTGTCTTGGCTGGACTGTTACTGTGTGGAATTCTATTGTGGTCCGTTGTTTTTATAAAGCGTTACCGCCTGATGGCGTTTGGAATTTTATGGCTGCTTCTCAACCTGGTCGTCAACTCCGGTCTTTGCGGCGACGACCAGATTTGGGAACACCGCATGTATTTGCCGATGGCGGGTTTCGCTCTGTTGGTTGTGGGACTTTTGGACAGTCTTCAGTTCCGTCTGAAGACTGTCTACGTGGTGGGGTGGTTGCTGGTCATCCAGTTGGGCGTCCTGGGCTACCAACGCAACCATGCGTGGGCCAGTCAGATGAGCCTGTGGTACGACGCGGCGGGCAAGAACGTGCAGGTCCCCACGACGGTGTATAACCGCGGTCATGCCTATCAGAGGGCCGGAGACACGTTGGACCGGTACATCGGGGCCGATGTGGAAGGTATTGATGTGACCGAACCGGTTGATGACCAGGACTACCAGGAACTGCGCGAGACGCTCTACAATCGGGCGGTGACAGACTATTACGAGACCCTGAAACGTGATCCGGGGAATCTCCGGGCTTACAACAATCTTGGCAACCTGTTGGCCCAGCGACGGAACTATCAGGAGGCACTTGAACTTTTCGACCAGGCAATTGAAAAGACGCCGGACTCGCCGCTGTCCTACAATAATCGCGCCAATTTACACGTCATGCGACGGAATTTCGAGGCGGCTCGCGAGGATTACAACAGGGCCCTGGAGAAAAATGAGAATTATGCATTGGCCTATTTTAATCGTGCCAGACTGGCCGCCACGCAGGAAGATGATGACGGAGCGATGGAAGACTATTCCCGGGCCGTGCAGATCGATCCAAGAATGTTTCAAGCCTATCTCAACCGGGGCAATCTCCATTTTCGAAAAGGGAATTACCGCCGGGCAATGTTTGACTTTGACCGGGCAGTGAAATTACGGCCCAAAAGTCCTTTTTCCTTGTATCACCGGGCGGTGTGTTACAAGCAAATGGCCGCCTTCGGAACTGCCATCGACGACCTGATAAAAGCCATTCGATTGAGGCCCCGCTATGCAGAAGCTTACAATTTGCTTAGTTGGATCAGCGGGACTTGTTACGACAGGCAATTCCGAGACGGAAAACGAGCGGTCGTGGCTGCCGAGTTTGCTTGTAAAATTACGGAACGGAATGACTATCGTTACCTCGAAACCCTCGCCGCAGCTTATGCGGAAGCCGGAGACTTTGAAAAAGCGGAGCAGACGCAGCAGGAGGTGATCGAACTTGGACCAAGTGATGAATTGTCGAAGATGACAGAACGCTTGCGAATGTATCAGCGGAAGATGACGTATCGTGAGAAGTTGTAGTTGAGCGCTAGTCATTTTGGGTCACGCGCGCATTGCTGACGGAAGAAATGGGGCATGGCTGAAGCGACCCGCTTCGGCCGCTGGTGGGAATCTGCGTCGGGTGAACAAGCGAAGTCAATGCGGTTCTTTGCGGCGAGGTGACGGACCACTCAGCAGTAATCTTTCCGGCCCAGACTCCTGGACTGGTCTACACCATGTCAACTGCAGACGATAAAGTTCCCGGTTTCATAGGGACAATCGCTGGATTGTCGAGGACCTGGGTGACGGCGGGAGATGTTGCGCATGAATGCCCGGTCACGTGTCCGTTTCGGTTCCTGGCGATTCCGCACCCGGGATTTTGCACCTGAAAAGGCACTCGGCTGCGGCGAGTTGACCTGAAGACAAGTCGCTCCCGGTGATCAGCAGGGCCTCAGCTAGTTGAGCACGCCGGGGCGCGGTAAGATGCGGGGTCACACTCGACCAATGAACGTGGTCATGCCACTTTGAACTCGGGTGGGAGCGTTCCGCTTTTGTCGAGGTTCAAAGCACCAACCATTCTGGTCCCGGGATTCAAGTTTGTCAGCCGGCCACATACAACTTCGCGGTGTTCGCGTCCACAACCTGCAAGGTGTCGATTTAGAATTGCCCCACCGGAAGATGATTGTCATCTGCGGGGTCAGCGGCAGCGGCAAGACAAGTCTCGCATTAGATACCCTCTATGCAGAGGGCCAACGCAGATATATCGAAAGTTTTTCCCCCTACACCCGCCAATTTCTGGAACGGCTGGAAAAACCCGAGGCGGAGTCGATTGAGGGCATTCCACCGGCCATTGCGGTGGTGCGGCATCAGAAAACCGGGACACTATCGAGTCGCTCGACGGTCGGTACGACGACGGAAATCACTGAGTATCTGCGAATTCTTTTCGCCAGCGTGGGACACGTCACCTGTACCGGTTGTGGGGCAGGCGTTCGTCAGGACACTACCGAGTCGGTTTCAGAACAGGTCCGAGGCTGGCAATCCTCACAGCGGATGATGATTGCGTTTCCGATGCCGACGTTTGCGGGTGAACCGTGGGATGAATTACAGCAGCGACTGCGTGAGGAAGGTTTCGTACGGGGCGTTCTGCAGGGAAAGACGTTTGATTTTGGATCAGAATTGGGTGAACCATCGACTGAGAAAGTACCGGAGTCAGCCGAACTGTTGGTGATTGTCGACCGACTGACCTCTGAAGTCACGGACCAACGGTTGCGGGATTCCCTGGAAACTGCGTTTGAGCAGGGTGAAGGTCAGTGCGTTCTTTTGAGCAAACAGGCGACGGGCTCTCGGGAAATGGTACAGGTGGATGGCAGCGATTGGGTCCTGCACCGTTTTAGTAAGCATCTTCGCTGTGATCGTTGCGAAATCGAGTACCCGGAGCAGGAGCCGCGGCTATTCAGTTTTAACAGCCCGCTGGGAGCCTGCGCCGCCTGTGAAGGATTCGGGAATATTAACGACATTGACATGGATCTCGTGATACCCAATCCAAACAAGTCGTTGCGGGACGGCGCAATCGCTCCTTGGAATTCGCCCGCCTATACTCACGAGTTGCAGGAGTTGTTGGACCTTGCAGAGGACTTTGATTTGCCCGTCGACGTACCGTTTCGAGAGTTGAAACAACGGCACCTGAAAATGATTGTTCAAGGTGTTCCCGAACGCGAGTTCGGAGGTTTGAACGGATTCGTCGCCTGGCTGGAAAAGAGAAAGTACAAAATGCACCTGCGTGTGTTCCTCAGCCGCTGGAAAAGCTACCGGGTGTGTGAAACGTGTTCCGGTCAAAGGCTGCGTGACGAGGCGCTGGCCACACGTCTGGGGGATCTGAACATCGCGGAGGTGTGCGCAGCCCGGATCGGAAAGGTACGGCACTGGCTGAGCCACCTGGAGTTGGATGCAAGGGAACAGCAGATCAGCCGGCACGTGATGGAGAACATTGACCATCGCCTGCGGTATTTGGAAACGGTTGGCCTGGGATATCTCACCCTGGATCGTCCCATCCGTTCGCTCAGCGGAGGAGAGGCTCAGCGGGTCGGCTTGACATTCGCGTTGGGGTCACAGTTGGTGAACATGCTGTATGTGTTGGACGAGCCATCGGCCGGCCTGCATCCCAATGATGTGGAACGACTGGTGGAGTCAGTGGCCGATCTCCGCCGACGTGACAACACCGTGGTCGTGGTGGAGCACGAAGAACAATTCTTGCGAAAGGCCGACCAGATTGTGGAAATCGGTCCCGGTGCAGGAAACCATGGTGGAAAAATTGTGTTCCAGGGAAAGCCGGAAGAGATTCTGCAGGACGAGTCCAGCTTGACCGGGGCTTACCTGACGGGCCGTCGCGGGGTTGCTACCCCTTCGAAACGACGTCACGCTCAACAGGCGGGGGTGCGAATTCGCGGAGCACGCGGCAACAACTTGCAGGGCATCGATGTTGATTTTCCTCTGGGTGTTCTCTGTTTAGTGACGGGAGTGAGTGGTGCCGGCAAGAGTACCCTGGTGCAAGATACGCTTTACCCGGCAATTGCCCGTCGTTTACATGAAGAAGGTCCCAAGCCGTTACCTTTCGACGACATCAGTGGGATCGGCCAGTTGGAGAGTGTCATCCTGGTCGATCAGAGCCCAATCGGTCGTTCGCCACGCTCCAATCCGGTTACCTATGTGAAAGCTTTCGACGAGATTCGCGCGCTGTTTGCCGATACGGTGGACGCCAGGGTGCATAACTACAAAGCCGGACACTTCAGCTTCAACGTTGCCGGTGGGCGTTGTCAACACTGCGCAGGTGACGGTTCGTTACGCATTGACATGCAATTCATGCCGGATGTATTCATGAAGTGTAACGAATGTGAGGGGCGCAGGTACCGAAAAGAAATTCTGGAAGTCACCTACCGCAATCACAACATTGCGGAGGTTCTTGGGATGACCGTGCGCGAGGCGTTTTCTTTTTTCCGGGGGCAGAACCGCGTCCAGGCGAAGCTCAAATGCCTGCTGGAAGTGGGCTTGGACTATCTTCGCCTGGGACAGCCTGCTAACACGTTGTCCTCCGGTGAGGCCCAGCGACTGAAGCTGGCGTGCTACTTGGGGAAAGCCAAACGCGGACGGTCTCTCTTTGTGCTCGACGAACCGACGACCGGCCTGCACTTTGCGGACGTTGTCAAATTGCTGGACGCTTTTGATGCCCTGGTCAACACGGGACACTCTTTGATTGTCGTTGAACACAATCTGCAACTGATGAAATTCGCAGACCACATCATTGACTTGGGTCCGGGGGCTGCTGAAGCAGGTGGGCGAGTGGTGGCCCAGGGGACCCCCGAACAAGTGGCTGCTAATCCGGATTCGTTGACAGGCCGAGCATTATCAGAGGTGCTGGTAGATTCTCACCAACCGCAAACTTCCTAAAGACATTCCTGAGCGCGACGATGGGCTTACTTGACCAGGTTCAGATCTTTCACGGAGAGGCGACCTCGACGATTGCGCGGGTTTACGTTCGCCTTGACCGGCCCGGTGACCATGAGGGTCTCGCGCTGTTGGGAAACCTGGAAGGTCCATTTCGGTCCGACGCCCACACGTTGCCGGCTCACGCATCGTTTTCAGTTTGCCGACCGGGGGAGTCCTTACTGGCCGAAGCCGTTTTGCCGGACCCCTGTTTGTGGTCACCCGATAACCCCGCTTTGTATCGAGCCCATTTGGAACTTCGCCGTGGTCAGCAGGTTCTGGAAGAGCGTACCATTGTTACAGGTTTCCGTGGATTAGGCGTGTCGGGTTCCGACCTTTACCGTCATGGCAGGCGCTGTGTTGTCAGGGCAGTGGAATGGACTCCGCCCGGCGATTTCGATTGGACCGAGGCCCGGGAGGCGGGCGCCTCGTTCCTGGTGGATGCTCCTGACCAACGGCTCTGCGAGGCGGCCTCCGAAGCGGGGGGCGTTTTGCTGGTGCGACTGGCTGGCAGCGTCGATCAGTTGCTGACTGCGATGTCCCGTTTGTCTGCCTGGCCTGCAGCGAGCATTGTTTTATTGGAGCAGGGGACCGATTTTCCGCAGGACGTGAATCAACGGTTTCCTAATTTGCTGCTCGGTGAAATAGGCCCGCTGGAGGCAACGACTGTACCTGCCGCCTGGGCGCACCTGTCGGTGTACCAGTTGCCAGAAACGACCGTCAATGTTCCATCCTTGCTTCCCGCGGGTCGGTCCGTGATGGTTGCCAGACCGGGTGGGGAACAGAACGACTGGAGGCGGGGGCGTCGACAATGTGACGATTTGCAAAGGGAGTTTGCTGGTTCGGGGAACCTGGCCGGATATGTGGTTCTAGGGAAAAAATAAACGAGAATGCCCTACTGTGAATTGGTGACCGTTTCTTCGCACGAGTAAATGCGGTACAAAAGAGGAGTTGTCCGGAACGGTTGTCGGCAAACCACAGGATTCGGTGACGCTTGTCTTGCCGAGATGAGTGGCTTGATGCTGGTGGGAAAAAGACAGCCCGTACGGAAACCGTGTTGTTGGATTACTTCGAACAGAGTTTGTAATCAAAATGTCACCTGACCCAAAGCAGCAGCCTCCGACCCGGCAAGATCTGGCACGCTACGACCGCCAGATGCGTTATCCTCCCATTAGCGAGGAAGGGCAAAGACGTCTGGCGGCAAGTCGGGTTTTGATTTGCGGCTGTGGGGCGCTGGGATCTGTTTTAGCAAACACGCTGGCGAGAGCAGGGGTGGGGAAGTTGCGGCTGGTCGACAGAGATTTTCTGGAATTGAACAACTTGCAGAGACAAGTTCTTTACGACGAAAAGGATGTGGAACGCACGATTCCAAAAGCGGTGGCGGCCAGGGAAAAATTGCAGCGGATCAATTCGGACATTGAGGTGGAAGCCCACGTGGTGGATGTCTCGGCTGAGAATATTGGGACCCTGGCCGAAGGTGTCGATCTGATTTTGGACGGTACCGACAATTTTGAGACGCGATTTCTAATCAATGATTTGTGCATTCAGCAGCAGTTGCCGTGGATTTACGGTGGTTGCATTGGCGCCGAAGGTCAGTCGATATCGATCGTGCCTGGTAAGACGGGTTGTCTGCGCTGCGTGCTTCCCGAGCCGCCTCCACCGGGAACCACTCCCACCTGTGACACAGCGGGAATCCTGGGACCGATCATTAACGTCATCGCGTCCATTCAGGCTTGCGAGGCGTTGAAGATTCTCAGTGGCAACTCGGATGCGATCAGCCGTCATTGGACGATTATTGATTTATGGGACAATCACATCAGGCAGGTTTCACTGGAGTCACTTCCCGCAGGGACAGATTGTCCGGCTTGTGGCCGGGGTGAATTCTCCTGGTTGGACGGTAGTCGAGGCAGTCGCACCGCCGTACTGTGTGGACGCAACGCAGTCCAGCTGAGTTTTCCCGCGCGTGGTCCCGTGTCACTAGCCGCATTGGAAAAGAAGTTGGAAGGGATGGGCCAGATTTCTCGTAATGACTTTTTGTTGCGTCTGACAACCGCCGATTACCTGGTCACGGTATTTCCGGACGGGCGCGCCATCATTGGTGGCACGGAGGATGTGTCCGAAGCTCGAACCGTTTATGCCAAATACATCGGAAACTGAACGGCCGGCGGGTTTGCTTCTCGAGTGGCTTTCAAATCCGTTGTCATGCACCAGGAGTGTCACGACTCTTGTTGTCGCTGGAAACCGGCTCTTGGTTATCGTGACGGCGCTGCCACCTTTCCGGGTAAAAGTGAGCCTTGCGAACCTGGAACCTGGAAACGGAGTCGGGTCGGCATGCTGCTAACGGTCTTCAGGCGCCAGCCACGCACGAGCCTCAGGACCCGTGTAGTTGGCCCGGGGACGAATCAGACGGTTGTCATCCAGCTGTTCGATGACGTGAGCGGACCAGCCGACGACGCGACTTACAACAAACAGAGGTGTATACAAAGGGATCGGGAGACCCATGTAGTGATAGAGCCGCGCACTGGGCCAGTCGAGATTGGGAGGAAGTTTTTTTTCGTTCACGACCACGGTTTCGATGACGTTTGCCATTTGCTCCATGTCCTGATGGCCGGTTGTTTCCGCCAGTTGGGCGCATAGCGATTTGAGATACCTGGCACGCGGGTCGCCCGTCTTGTAGACCCGGTGTCCGAATCCCATGATGCGGACTTTCTGTTGCAAGGCATTGCGTACCCAGGCCTCGGCTCGCTCGGCACTACCGACTTCTTTGAGGACTTCCATCACGCGTTCATTGGCACCTCCGTGCAGGGGGCCTTTCAGGGCTCCGATCGCGGCGGTGATCGAAGAATGCAGGTCCGACAGCGTCGAGCAGACGACACGTGCCGTGAAAGTCGAGGCATTGAATTCATGCTCGGCATATAAAATGAGGGACACATCCATGCCGCGAACATGTTGCTCTGCCGGTTCTTCGCCGTGCAACATCCACAACAGATTGTCGGCCAGGGAGCGACCGGGTTCGGAAGGAACGGGTTCGAGGGATTGTTCGATGCGAAAGCGGGCTGCCATCAGGACGGGAAGTTGTGCCAGTAGTCGTTCCGCTTTGCGAAGATTTGCTTCACGGTCGTTATTACCCTCATCGGCGTCCCAGTGTGCTAACAGGCTGGTACCGGTGCGCATGACGTCCATCGCAGAGACCTGGGCGGGAATTCGTCGCAGGGTTTCGATGATTTCAGGATGGACGTTGGCGGCAGCGGACAGCCGCTGTTGAAACTGCTCCAGCTGTGACGGTTGCGGTAGTTCGCCGTACAAAATCAGGTAGGCAACCTCCTCGAAGGTCGCATGTTCGGCGAGATCTTCAATCGAGTAGCCGCGGTAAATCAGTCCCCCGGTAATGGTACTGATCGAGGTCTCTCCGGCGATGATCCCTTCCAGTCCTGGGCGGTAGATCAGATCATTCATTTTAAGTTGCTCCTCAGCGGTTGACTTGGTTGCGATGCGGAAAGCATCTGAATAACGCGAGACAACTTGTTCGTGTAGGTCGCATCTGGACCTTGGATTGTTGTGTCTCCATGACGGATTGAGAATTTCACAGGTTGCCTGTTTTGTGTTCCCACGGGTTCCCGGAGTTGATGTCCTGCGCAACCCGGCCGGCCTGTTTATCTTCACTCCTCGGTCGACAGGCCAAAGTACTTTCGATCCCGTTCTTCAAAATCCTGGTAACCCAGCAAGTCGTACAATTCTTCGCGAGTCTGCATTAAATCGAGTAGTTCTTCCTGGGAACCAGCGTCTCCCAGTACCGCCAGTGCGGTTTCCATTGCTTTCATGGCAACGCGCAACAGGGTCACGGGATAAAGCACAGCTGAGTATCCCATGAGAGCCAGCTCGTCAAAGGAGAGCAAGGGGCTTTTTCCAAACTCGGTCATGTTTGCCATCAAGGGGACATCGACGCTTTCGACAAATTGGACAAACTCGTCCCGGTCCGCCAGGGCTTCTGGAAAGATCCAATCGGCCCCCGCGTCGATGTATCGATGGGCGCGGTCCAAAGCTTCTGGCAGGTCATGCACACCACGAGCGTCAGTCCTGGCAATGATCACCAGGTCGGGGTCGGTCCGGGCCGCACTGGCGGCTTGTAACTTGGCACACATTTGTTCGCTGGTGACAATCGTTTTTCCAGACAAATGGCCGCACCGTTTAGGTAGTTCTTGATCTTCCAACTGAATGGCAGCCACTCCGGCACCCTCCAGTTCGACCACGGTGCGCTCGACATTTGCGGTATCCCCGAATCCGGTGTCGGCATCCACGATGACAGGTAGATTCACGCTGCGGCTGAGATAAGTCGCCTGTTGCACCACTTCGTTCAGTGTCATCAACCCGATGTCGGGTAGGGCCAGCACACCGGCCGACACGGCGGCACCGGAAAGATACACGGCGTCAAATCCGTATTGTTCAACCAGACGGCCTACCAGTGCAGTCGGTGCCCCCGGAATCTGAATGGGGCCCTCCTGCACAATGGCACGCAACATCGCACCAGGCGTCAATTCTTCCATGTTTTACGCCTTTCAGGAATCTTGGTCTCAGGGTACCTTGCGCCAAATACGAGCGCCAATATACGACCTTGCGAAACTGGCAAGCAAGGGGGAGCAGGGTGATGCCCGGGGGCGCGTCTCAAGGATTTGCATGAACCCGGCCTGCTGGCACTGGTTTCGGACCGGGGCAGTTTTAGGAATCTGGCAGTAATTCAGTGGAGAAAGGGAACCCCAGGCAGGGTAACTGCGTCGAAGAGATGGGATGACACAGAGCTTAGGCAGTGACAACCTCAGGGCGATTCCACCTCTTACCCGTGGTGGTTATCCGGTGGTTATCCGGTGGTTTGCTTCTTTTGTTCGTGTCGTCCCGGGGAAACCCCGGCAGCGACCGGCTGCAAAGAGAAATAAGACGGCCTGATTTGGTAACATATCTCCAACAAGGCCAAACGTCGTTTGCGAAGGATGAGGGAGTAGGCTGGTTGGCTT
The DNA here is from genome assembly GCA_963578105.1 of Planctomycetota bacterium. Taxonomy (GTDB): domain Bacteria; phylum Planctomycetota; class Planctomycetia; order Pirellulales; family Pirellulaceae. Next base: position 55 of record CAUZBP010000101.1, on the reverse strand, counting down.
TCACGATCCGGCAGTGCCGGAGGCGCTGTCCGATGATCGACAGTCGGTCTCGACG
>CAUZBP010000100.1:0-16421 GCA_963578105.1 Planctomycetota bacterium | reverse complement strand
TTCTCGAGATCAATCTCCACGGCGAAAACGACGGAGATTGAGATCTCGGGGATTCTAAATCCCTAACAGCCGTTCGCCGTACAGAACGTTTCGGTTGCAAAAGAACAAACTCGAAATCGGGGTTTCAGGAACCGCTGAAAGGGGAAATCTCCTTGTTTCGGTGGACCACCCCCAACGTCCGATAATGTTCGTTATGTTCGGTTGCGGGTTGTTTTTCCCCGGCAAATAGCCATATTTCCAAACCGCCCCCTGGTGGTTCTAGCCACCAACAGGGTGTTTCCCAAACGATCGGTCCGCAGTTCTGACCAGCCCCTAGGAAGCCTCCCCATGTGGATTGTGCTCGTGATCTAAAGAATCTTCGAGCGAATGTAAGTAGGGGTGTAAAACGTCATGTATCTCCCGGGGCATGATCCCGTGAGCCCGATTCAAGAGGTGGGAAATGTAATATCCAGAACGCGAACCAATAACCGACTCCCGCTGCGATTCGCTCGCTAGAGCTACCGTGAACAACGTGATGATGATGCACAAAAGCACACCCTTGGCGGCACCGAGTAGAGCCCCGATTTGATGGTCAAATTCCTTCAGTTTTACCCGGTCAATGAAAGCACGCACGAAACGAAACAATGTCCAGACGAGCAGCGAAGTCAACAAGAACAGCACGAGCATGGCCAGAAATTTGTTCCACGGTGGGCTCGCGTCAATATATTCTGCCAGTGGCGCCCGAAATTGGATCGCCACAAAGTAACTCAATACAATCGACCCCAAAGACGCTACTTGCCAGGCCAGACCCTTCCACAAACCCCGAACGGTCGCAACCACCAACACCACCAGCATAAGTATGTCGTAGGCTTGCATTGCTAGTTCTCCCTCATGCGTACCCCATGCCGACAAAGAGGTTGCCAAGTATAGTTTTTTGCCAGTTCCTTGCGAAGAGCAGTCAGGAAAGGCCTGCGGCTGATTGACGGTGATTATACTCTGCCGACGGAGCATTTTTTCCTCGTTTTTCAAGGCACATTCTCTCTTGGCAACTTGAACTTGCTCGGCTAGAGTCCGCGCACCATGGCGGGATTCAAAACTCACATCACGACCAGCACGGTTGTTGGAATTGGTTACGGTGCAGCCGGCTACTGGATTTACGACGTGAACCCGGCGACTTGCGTGCTAGCCACCGGACTTTGCAGTATTGCTGGAATGCTGCCGGATCTTGACAGTGATCAAGGCGTTCCCTTGCGAGAGAGCGTAACCTTCGCGGCCGCGTTTGTTCCGATGTTACTGGTGGACCGGCTACGGGCCGCGGGTCTGGAAACGGACCTCATCGTGTTGACCAGTGCCATGATTTACATCGTTATCCGTTTCGGTCTGGCAGAAATTCTCAAACGGTACACGGTACATCGTGGCATGTGGCACAGCATACCGGCGGCAGCCATCGCCGGCCTGATCGGATTCTTGTTATGCACAAGTAACGATGGCCTTCTCGAGCATCTGTTCAAAACCGTGGCCGTGATACTCGGATTCATGACACATCTCATCCTTGACGAAATCTGGAGTATCGAGTGGAAGGGCACCCTACCGCGGTTCAAAAAATCGTTTGGTACCGCGCTCAAGTTCTGGAGCAAAAACACATGGGCTAACCTGTCCACGTATGGCAAGCTGGTGATCCTGATCGTGCTAGTCGTGTTGCACATGAATGACCATATGGAATATCACAATCAGTGGCAAAAATTACAATCACTGATCGACCAGTGGAAAGAATCCATCGGCAACTGGGAAACCAGGGTTCATCCTTGATCTGAGCGGATGCCGGAATGATCGGCCCACCTGCCTGACATCCTCGGTTCAGCATTTTTCGGATTCAATGGACTTCGCGTGCTAACGGGCTCAATCGAGTTCCCCTAAAACAACTTGCGACTGTCGAGCAACAAGGTGACGGGGCCATCATTCACCAATGCCACCTCCATGTGGGCCCGAAAGACACCGGTAGCCACTGAAATCCCCCGCGCTCTAACGTGACTGACAAAGTCCTCGTAAAGTGTCCGGGCGAGTTCCGGAGCAGCTGCGTTCACAAAACTTGGACGCCGCCCCTTCCGGCAATCGCCCAACAAGGTGAACTGGCTGACTACCAGCATCTCGCCACCGACTTCCGCCAGGGAGAGATTCATTTTTCCGTCGCTGTCTTCGAAGACACGCAAGTCAACCAACTTCTGGGCTAATTGGCTACCATCTTCTGCTTGATCATCTCCCGCAACTCCCAATAACACCAGCAGACCGCGGCCGATACGACCCGCAACGTCTCCTCCCACCGTAACGCTGGCTTGGTTAACTCGTTGGACAACAACCCGCATGCGTGACACTCCAGACTTTTCCAGACGATTTCGCTGCATGGCGAATTACAAGAATCGGGCTCTCTACATGTATCACTTCTTGTCAACGGGAACCGCTCGTCATTTGTTGCGATTTGATCAGAACACCAACATTTATTCGCTCGTCTGCAAACCACGTTCCACACGGATCTTTTTCACTTCCGTGACAATCTCTTGAATCAATTGGTAGTTTGCGGACAGGTACCTTGCCTGTCGATGGAAGGAAAATGCAATCACCGCCAGCCCCACTGCCGCCGCCACCTGGTAATACGATTGCCAATCGGCTGCCGCCAGCAATCGAACAGCGGGATTGGCAGCTCCGGCAAGGGTCGCCAAAACCAATGCGGTGCAAATGCCTAACAACGCCCAAGGAAACGAGCAACGCTTGAGTCTTAAACTCCGGAGGGCAAGCTCCGTTTCAAGTTCATAGGCTTCCACCACTTCTCGAGCCCATCGACTGGTGCCTATGAAATACGTGATGGTCACGCTGCTCACGAGGGTGCACACCAATGAAGTCACCACAAGGTAGAGGAAGTGCATCGAACTCCGACGGAGAATTGCTGTAAGCTGTTGGACGCAAACTGCTTTCTCACTTTCCAACGCCGTGAAAACTTCAGTTTCCGATTGCGTCAACCTCTGCTGCAGCAGTTGAGAACGACCATGAAGCTCTTGCAGCCTCTCAAATAGCTTCGTTGCCTCAGCATGGTCACGGGCCTCGTAAAACACCCAACCTGCGTTGGCCACGAGCAATAACAAGGCAATCAGCGTAAGCGAATAAAATATTTTGAGCACGCTACAATTATGGTGGGTTCTCGCCCGTCCGCCATCCCCCCTGCCCTGGCAATCCACGCCGTTCAGCAGGAAAGAAATTATTAAAACAACATCGAACGTTGTCACTCAAAGAAACCAAAATCTTTTCCCATTCGCTGCACGTACTCCTGAGTTCGATCTGTGATCTCAATTTTATCCACATCGTTGGGCTGGTAGGAAAACACGAGAGGATCGATCTTCCCACCCAGACGCACGTCAAAGAATTGCATCACCACGATGGGACGCGCATCGGTCAGACCCGGTGGCTCGCGGTGATACTCGATCCGGTAGGGGAACAGATCCTCTTGTCCCAACAACAGCACCACTCCGGCAGGTAAATGCGGCAAAAGCGACTGCAGACTGGGTGGATCGCCTTCATGGAACTGCTTCTTTTCATTGATGAGCAGTTCCGTCACTTTTTCTGAATGAAGTCTGCCCTCCAGAACCCAAACCTTTTCCTCCTGTAACACAGCAGGCCGTGGTGGTTGAAAATCAAAGTTCGAGTCAAGCCTTTGGACAATGTCAGCCAGTCCTGCTGGTAAAGGAACCACTTCAATCTCTCTTTCCGATTGCCGGGAAGTTCCCCGTTGAAATGCCTGCCCCAGCTGCTGAAGATTCACGCGCCCCAATTTTGTTTTTGCCTGCGTATCGTGTCGCAACCACAAAAACTGTCCATCTGAAATCTGTTGCCGGCTGACAAAGCGATCTCCCAACTGGAATTTAAGTTCGAAACGTAACTGGGCCTTGGTTCCATGGCCTTGTTGCAGGTAGCTACCATTTCCCAACAAATGCTCTTCCAACAAAAAGACGGTCTGCCTGAACTTGGCTGACACACTGGCGTGCTGTCGCATCACTTTCGCGGCGCGTTGCACAAAATAGTTGCCATTCGGACCGGAAGGCTCCGCTAGCAGGCCCTCGGCGCGCAAAACAAGTGGCAAAAGAAAACTAGCAGCCGCAACTGCCGCTGAAACAATGGGTAAGCTACGGGCTACTTTGACAGTTCTAACGCTTATTCCAAAGAATTTCATTGCAACGGGACGAACATAGACCAATGGAGTAGTTCGTACTCCCCTGCTGGATAGAGATCGGAAAAAAACGGGTCGTGAACTGAACTCGAAATGGCCTGCCAAATTTGTCTCGGAATCCAGTCGCCGTATTGTAGGACTCGTGGACCCAGCGGTCCACGTCATTCGTTAACATACCAGCCACATTACAAAAACGTGTGGTACTAAAGGGGGATGCTCATGTTACCTCGCGTCATCGGAATCTCGGGCGTTGCGCTCGCGCTACTGGTCCTATCAGGCTGCAGAGGGGTAGGATCACCCAACCATAACATTCCACCGGCCGAACGATTGATGCATCCGGGACCCGGCGTGACAGGACCAGGGCCAGGTGTGCACTTTGTACCCCCCATCCTGAGTGAACCGAAGGCGACCAGCGAATCCGGAACGGCCCAGGTTCTTTTCGTGGGACCACAAACGATGCAAGTTCGTTGGGACGTGGGAGGTCTGGGCCAATTCGATTCCACCTCTTTGGTTGCCCCAGGACGACAAAATTTCACCCAGGGTGGTGTCTACCGTTTGAAGTTAACTCACATCACTGGACGTGAAGGTGTGGAGCTTTATCCCACCCTCGAACTGGGATACACAACTCCTCGAAGCCAGGCATTTCTATCTCACAATGCGATTCCTGTTCAGTTTACGGAGGAGGACTTGAACCAGGCTCTTAGCAACAATTTTGTAACAAAAGTGATCTACTTACCGGATCCGGCATTTCAGGATCTGGCTTTAGCGGGCGTCGAAACGCTCGTCAGCACTCGACTGGACCCGGGAGTCGATCCGGTTGTTGAAGCGGACCGTCGGGGCACGATATTGGCAATCGTGCGTCTCGGCAATGTCGACCTGGAAATGCCGGGTGGATTACCCGGAAGCGGTGGCGAACAGATTATTCAGGCAAGCCACGTCAGGGACTATTCGAAGCTTGGTCTACTGGGACCCGGATCCGGCCCAGGCGTCAACCCTGTTCCCTTTCGCCCTGCGCCGGCAGCACCTCCTTTTGTTGCGGGAATCACAGCACCGCCCTATGGAATACCTGTGACGGGTACTCCCATCGGACTTCCCGGCCCTCCCCATATTCCGCTTGGCGCTCCCGCGGGTCTGCGGAGTCACAAGATGGTGAATCATACGCAGACGCACCTGCCTGATCCATCGCGGAACGTGAGAATGGATGTGAAGCACACGCCTGGAATCAGTTACCCGAAACCGGCAACCAACATCAAAATTAAAGAAACCATGATCCACCCCATGCCGCAATTCCGCCAACCTTTGCACAACAAATTTCAGCAAGTCCCGTAGTCACGAATCACCGGTTCGCTCCATTTTCGCCGGCCTGCGATTCTATGTTTCAGAGTCGCAAGAAAGTGGCAACGGCCAGCGACACCAAGGCACTGGCATCGGGTCTTCAAATCATGTTCCGACCACAAATATCTGGCGCAACCTATGCAATCACAGTCGTTTGCCTGGGTTGCTTGTGGAGCCAGTCGTTACTGGCCCAACAACCAGTTGTCCACAATCATTTAAGGGACAACATGCCAACCGGAAGTGCCCGCGGTGTTCAACCTTTACGGACTGAACCCCTGGAAGGCTACATCCAACCGGTACAAATCACGGTTCCGGGACGAGTCAAGGTCGCTTTAGCAGTCGATGGAACGTTCCTACCTGCAGAAACAGGCTCCGTCTCAGCAGGCATGCTGATCGGAGCCGTTTATCGGTTGCAGGTATTCAACATCCCGCTTTATGAGGGACACGAAGTCTATCCAACCGTCAAAGTCATCAATCGGTTGTATCCTCCCGTGGACAAAACGTACCAGTTTCCTGTCCCCGTTGACCTCACATTGGAAGAACTGAAGTTGGCCATTGAGGGAAAGTTCGTGACACGCGTCATTTACCTGGAACCGCCGGATGGTGCCCTTCCCCACCAGAAAGATCCAGGCTACCAAAAATATTTTGACGTACGTGCCGGGGACGATCCACTGGAAATCGCTGATCGTCTTGGCCGCCCGATGGCAATCCTCCGAATTGGAGGTCGACTGCCGGAGCCAGAAGGCCCCAGCGCAAGCTTTTTGTTTCACTCGCCCCCCCTGTTCCCCTACCAGCAACTATCGTCCGCTGGTGGGCTGGCTCCACCTACCGTAGACCTCTGGAAAAACTCCGCGGTTTATTACCCTGGACCCGTTCGCAAACGCGGAACGTGGGAGAAGGAGTGAATCGTTGACGACGTCCAAAAACATTTTGTTATTGCCTCTTTGTTTGTTCCGCTGCCGTTGGCCGACATTGCCGATCGTCATGAGCCTGGTCACTGGAATCCTTGGTTTACCTGGATTTTTGAACGGCTTGGGCGACAGTAGATCTGCGCAGGCAGAAATTCTGGGGGCAGTTCAACATCTAGGGAGTCGCGATCTGCTGCAAGTCCTCACCAGTCAACGTGCTGAACCGATTACCCCGGCAACACCTTTGTCGTCTTTCACACTCCGAGACGGCAACCAGTACGAAACTGATGATCAACAAACAGATCGATCGATAATGCGTTGCCTGCATTGCGTTTCGAATCCCGTTCAAAACGCCTCACAAGTGGCCCCCTACCAAAAAACAGCTCCCTGGCCTTCGGATGAATACATTTGCGACGGAGGGGACGGCCAGTTCCGAAGCAAAGTGAAACCCGACCGATCGGTGATAGGACTGGAGATAGAAGACACAATCGCACACTTTGATACCATCGATGGCCGTACCCTGGTCGCCCCCACGCGTCCAGTCTGCATCTATGCTCCACGCTTCGCCTCGACACGCAAAATATCAGGTGTCGCCGAAAACCACCAGCACGAGCAGATGGTCGAATTCGAGGCTCCACTCCAGCCCACCGTTGATACCGACTCCACCATTGCTACGACGGTGCTGCAGCGCACCCAACCGCGTGGCCAGGTAGGCCGCAGACCGGTCAACCTGTTTCGTGAACAATTGCGCGTCGGAGCCGTTTTTCGGCCCCAACGGATCGGAACCCTTCGCGAGGGTATTTTGCCTCATGAAGCATCCCCCGTCATTCAGTACGGAGAATATGGACAAGCAGAAAATTATCAACTTGCCCAATCCATCGAAGCCGCTCAAACCTGGTCTCACACAGCCGCTGTCCAGGTGGTTATCGATGCAACCGAAACCGTTGCCGAAACAGCATACGAACACACGGGCGTACTTTACAGGCTCCACGCACGGGGCAAGCCGCAACTTTGCGTCGTCAAAGTCGCGTCCAAACAATCTGCTCTTCCCGGCGATCTTGTCGACTTCACGTTGCGCTACGACAATACCGGAAACGAACGATTACAAAATATCACTTTACTTGACAACCTCTCTCCAAGACTCGAATACGTTCCGCAAAGCGCCGAATCGAGCTTGAAAGCCAACTTCTTTACGCAAGCAAATTCCGTCGAATCATTGGTACTCCGCTGGGAGATCAAGGAACCCCTCGAGCCCGGCCAAGGTGGACTCATTCGCTTCCAGTGCCGCGTACGTTAAACACCTACGCGGTGGTCAAGTTGTAAGGCTCACTTCCGTCCATATCTCCGGCAATCGCTGGCACGACAACGCTCATTTCTGCCGAAGACTCGTTGTCGCGACTTTCTGCGTTCTCCCAATCCGCGCCCTCTTCCAACTCACTGCGCAAGAATTTAACCCGCTTGTCTGCACCAAGCCAAATCACAACTCGTCCACGTCGAATTTCGACCACTTCAATCTTTATTTTCATTTTTTCAATATACAACGTTTCCCCACCGACCAGCGCGTGCTCATTTTTTTCGTCACCGACAGCACGCAATTCCGTCCATGATGCGGTCACTGCCTCACCGGCTCGGCGCGACACCACAAGTCCTCCTTGACCCCTTTCGCCCGACTGCTTTCGAGTAATTGTCATTTTTTTTAACCTCCGTGTCAGTAATTACCAAACACCATGAACATCTACCATCTAAACGGTTTCATATCGCCCCAGCAAACGTAGTCCATTCCAATCGAACTTCCACCGAACAGCACTTTCCCTACAACGATTTACGCAACCGGCCCGCAAAAATACCTTCTGGCTGATCGTCGCGGAGCGCCGTCAGATCATCGCAGGATCGTTTTGACATTTTCATCACCATCTCAGGTTCAATTCAGCTGCGATTCACCTCCGGGCAACCGAACCAATACCTGTCCCCAATCTGCCCGAACTAAATAAACCCCGAACTAAATAAACAATAAACACTATCATGCCCGCGCCGGCCGCCACGCCCGTGAAAATCTGGTCCAAATCGCCCTTTTCAAACTGGCTACCAGAGAAGGTATGGACACCGACAGACGGATTTCGAAAGGAACCCATTCAATCCACCTCCATGTTTGATGTGCACCAAGCCCGCGTCGCAGCGACCCGCCTAGCCAGAAATCCTTCCCAGCGGGCCAAACTTGATTCAGGTCACCAGTGTAACCAGATACCTCGGGCAGACAAATACCAATCGCCCCAACCCGAAAATTCCCGGGCTCAAGTCGCCCCGAACGGGACACGAACTGCGCCCCAACCCCCGCCCTAACCGTTGAGGTAAATTGTTCTAAAACAAGAACTTAATTCTTTTCAAAACAACCCTAACTCGCCTTTATCTTTTAGGGCGTTTGGCGCACAATGTTTCGCAGATGGATGGGGCGGTTTACCCTTCGCTGCACCGCCTGCACTTTGTTTTCAAGGAGAGAAAGCCAAATGTCCGGTCAGACAAGACTGCCTTATGCATCTCCTGTGAACATTTACCGCTTCTGCCGCGTCCTGCTCAAAGCAAATCCGACGGACCGTTTCACGCAACTGGGTCTTGAACAAAAGGGTATCGGTCAAAAAAAACAGGTGCGCACTCTCATCGAGTTCCTTGGCTTACTGCAGCCGGGTCCGAGTCGTAGCCTGCGAAGAGAAGTGCTCGCTGCCATAAACAACCGCGAAGAAATGCACCGGATCATACGCGGCAAAGTCATCCAGTCGCTCGTCGAAACCGGGTGCGAAGAGCAGGAGCTTTCGTTCTTTGGGCTTGATGATCTGACACATGACGACCTGACCGCAAAGCTCCAGGACCTCTTACCTATCGATACCCACGATACTTCGACGCAAAAGTCAAGTATTCTCGGTTGCTTCAGGGCACTGCATAGTGCGCTGTTGAACCTGGAGGATGGTTGGCTCAAACGCCAGATTCGAATTCTGAATGAACAAAATGGTACTCGCAGTGATGCAAAGTCAAAACGAGCGGGTTATACGCAGAAAAAGGGGGTAACCAGAGGCCAGCAGGCTGCCCCGGATACCACGAGAGCCGGGACCGGGCTGAGCGAGGACCTGCCGCTAGTGCCCGCCCCGTTGAGCCGGGCCGGTGTGGAAACGAACGTGACCATTGCACACACCGCCAGTTTTGCGGTGGGTGGCGAAGTCGATGCCCATGTCTATTTCGAATTGCCCCCCAATCGAACCTACAAGCCGGAACATCTTGTCAGGCTGGCGCGTAAGCTGGAAACCATGGCAGAACTCATGCGCGATGTCCAGTCACCAGCAGTGCCATAAGAGCGTTAAAAACACCGTGCGTCACCCGGTGCTACACGGACCTTCGGTCAACATCGCTGACACCGCACCCCGCTTGCCGGACCGGTCGTTCGAGAACAGCTCGACCCCTCTTTCCACCGGAAGGTGTTTCACATACCGGCTCAAGGCAATCAGCCAAACAGCTTGAATCAAGACCGTGACCTGAAGGTGCGCCAATTCAGCCAGCCACACACTCAATTGCGGTGACACATAGGCCACCACGCTCAAAACGATTAGCGTCTGACTCAACTTTCCACCGGGTTGATGCTCATGAAACAACAGCAAGCATGTCAAATACATCGCTAACACAAGTATCGTTAGATCATAAGTGAAGAGATGGGGACTCAATAATACCGTCGTTATGACCAGCGCGGCAAACTGCGCGGCAAATCGCCGGGTACCCGTCTGGAGCGTGCCCCTTAACATCGTGCTGAGGACCAGGATGATGGCAGCAGCTGACACTGCGGTCAGGACGCGAGCCAACGACAAGTCTTGGTCCCCGGTGAGCAGGGCAAAGAAACCATATAGGCAATGTGATTCTGCTAATTGATAGCCGGCTGTCTTCAGGTAGTCCCCTGCTCCCAAGCTGAACACCACGTATTGACGACATACGTCGATTCCCAGAGTCAAGGACAGGCTGAGAAACACAGTGGCCGTGGACAGCATCCCCAAAACGAACCGCCACTCCCGTTTCATTAACATTGTGACGGCAATGACCAGCGTTAGTTGCGGTTTAAAAACCATCAGACCAAACACAATTCCTGCACCAAACCGGCGATCGTGATTCATCAGACAATACGTCGCGGTCAAAGCCAACAAACAGACGGAACCCTTTTGGCTACTGGTGAAGTTTTCAATGACGGGCATGTACAACAGAACAAAAGGAATTGCCCAGGGTAACAGTCGACTCACTTTTTCTGAGGCATGAGCTTTCCATGGTGGCTGCCTGGTTTGAAAGACAAGCAGTGTCAATGTCACTACCAGACTCGCGACCAGTCCTGCAGCCCAAATCCAAGCTGCCACATTCAGGGGCAACACGGATAGGGGCGAGACAAGCAAGTAGTAAAAAGGAGGGTACACGAGCGGCAAGTATTTGCTACGGTCCCATTGGTACCCCAGAACCCCAAAATCGTGTTGCAACTGTTTGGCGTAGGCAACGTCGTAAAAACGAGACCGGTCACCCGAGTGAACCATATAGCCACCCAGGCACTCGTTGGCAAAATCGCCTGCAAAAAGCGATGCCCGGGGTCCCGGCACCCAGCGAAAGTTGGGAGAGAAACTGTAAGTCGCCGTCAGCAGCCCCATCCCCAGTAAGACCGGGAGGAACCAATCCTTCCAATCTGCTCGTTTCAGTTGCACAATCTGGACAGTCGGATGTGGCATTTTTAGTTCAGATCCAGTACCGTGCGTAGACAACCCCAAAGAAAACATAGCTTGCTGGAAATACATCTCTAACGAAAAGACGAAGCAAGTGAATCGTCTTCAGACATTTGGTTGGGATAGAATCCAATTCCAAGCTCTTCAAACACCCCCCCCTGCCCTTTTCATCCTAGAACCTTCAACCAGACACCATGAATCACCCCTGGATAGCAAATCGAACCCGTAGTTTTGACAGTAGTGGAATCCGCAAAGTCTTTGACCTCGCAACCCAGATGAAAGACCCGATCAACCTTTCGATCGGCCAGCCAGATTTCGAGGTACCCGAAGAGGTGCGAGCCGCCTGTATCGAAGCGATAGAATCGGGAAAAAACGGCTACGCTCTTACGCAAGGCATGCCTGTACTGCGAGAAAAAATACAGGCAAAGATCGATCAACAGTACGGACATTCCGATCGCAAACTGTTTGTCAGTTCGGGAACAAGTGGTGGATTGGTCTTAGCATTGCTTGCGCTAGTCAACCCGGGTGATGAGGTCATTTTTTTTGACCCTTATTTCGTGATGTACCAACCGCTGGTGGAATTAGTGGGTGGAGTGCCCATCCCGATTGACACCTACCCTGATTTCAGAATCGATCTCCAGCGAGTAGCCGACGCAGTCACTACACGCACCAAAATGATCATTATGAATAGCCCCGCAAATCCTACCGGCGTCACCTGCAGCCAAGAAGAAATTAAGGGCTTAGCACAACTCGCTGCCGAAAGAAATATTGCAATTTTGTCGGACGAAATCTACAGCCACTTCAGCTACGACACTCCGTTCGAGTCCCCTGCCCTGTACAACGAACAAGCCATCGTGATCGATGGGTTCTCAAAAAGCCATGCCATGACGGGATGGCGGGTTGGATATGTCCACGGCCCGGAAACCCTCATCGACGAAATGGCCAAACTGCAACAGTATTCCTTCGTGTGCGCCCCCCAACCCGCGCAATGGGCCAGTGCCGTCGCCTTGGACATTGACGTGACGGAACACATTCAGAATTATCGCCGCAAACGAGACCTGCTGGTCAACGGAATTTCAGACCTCTATGAAATCGTGCCCCCAGGAGGCGCTTTTTATGCCTTTCCGCGAACCCCGTGGGGCACAGGAACCGAATTCGTAACTCAAGCCATTGAAAACAATCTGTTGATCATCCCCGGTAATATTTTCAGCCGACATGACACGCACTTTCGCATTTCGTACGCCGCGGAAGATTCCACCATTGAAAGAGGAGTGGAAGTTTTGCGCAGGCTTGCCAAAAAGCACCCTGAGGAAAAAGAATGAGCCCGAAACCTATAAAGGTTTCAGGCTCATTCGACGAATGCGCAAACTCAAGCTTCCATCGAGCCCGTCGGCCCGTTTGATGGTTGCGAATGTCACGCGCTTTTGGTTTTGGGTTCAGTGAGCGCAAACAGGCTATTTCGGCCTTCCACGATTTCCTCGGTAATAACGTACTTCCCACCGGGTGTTTGTTCCGGTAGCTCGTACATGATATCGGTCATCACTTCTTCGATGATCGACCGAAGACCACGGGCACCCGTGTGTTTTTTCTTCGCACGTTCTGCGATTCGACGCAAAGCAGTTTCAGTGAACGTCAAATCGCAGTTTTCCATTTCAAACAAGCTGCGATATTGATTCACCAAGGCGTTCCGCGGCTCAGTAAGAACCCGCACTAACGATTCCGAATCAAGGGGCGTCAAAGAACATACCATGGGCAATCGACCAACGAGTTCCGGTATCAGACCAAACTCTAAAATGTCGTCGCTGCGTACCTGGGGCAATAATTGCGCCAAGTCCTCATCCGCCTTGATTCCGCTATCTTGCCCGAAGCCAATGGTACGCTCATCCAATCGCTTGCTGATGATTTTTTCCAAACCGACAAACGTTCCGCCACAAATGAAGAGGATATTGGTAGTATCCATCTGAATATACTGCTGTTCAGGATGCTTTCGCCCACCTTGTGGCGGCACGTTAGCCACGGTCCCTTCTAGCATCTTCAACAGCGCTTGCTGGACTCCCTCTCCGGAAACATCACGCGTGATGGATACGTTGTTCGAGGTCTTCCCAATCTTGTCAATTTCATCAATGTAAATCACACCGCGCTGAGCCGATTCCAGATCGAAGTCCGCTGCGTGCAGTAATTTGAGCAACAGATTCTCAACATCCTCTCCCACATATCCCGCTTCTGTTAGGGTCGTTGCATCGCCAATCGCAAAAGGTACATCGAGAACTCGAGCCAGGGTACGGGCCAAAAGTGTCTTGCCTGAGCCCGTCGGCCCGACCAGCATGATATTCGACTTGTCAATCTCGACGTCCGATTGTTCCCAGCCGAGCATCAAGCGTTTGTAGTGATTGTGGACAGCGACTGCCAATACCTTTTTGGCCGTGGTCTGACCGATCACATAGTCGTTGAGTTGCTCGACAATTTCGCGAGGCGTAGGAACCTTATTAAAGAGTTGTTTCGTGGTGCCGCGACGACGCTGTTCCTGATCCAAGATCGACTGGCAGAGCTCAATGCACTCACCACAGATGTATACGTCACCAGGACCCTCAACGAGGGGCCCAACATCCCGATAACTCTTCCGGCAGAACGAACAAAAAGCATTTTTCTTGGTCGTACTGCGTCCCCGACGACTGCCGCCCATTTCCTTCGAGGGCATGGTCACTCCTTTCTGGCTCCCAGATGCAAATCCTGCTAATCCTTGCAGCTGTTCGGGCGATCACAAGCAGTCCAAGTAATACAACCGCGCAGGCTGGGAGGATTTGCCCTGCGGTTGATATTTTGCTAACCCTATCGACCGTCGTCCCTTGATTCCTTTCGGTAGTCACTTTCCAACATCGTTCTTATTGTTCGGTATTCCTCTTCACTTAGGTCACCCTGTCCACGTAATTGACGGAAAATGGTGATCATGTCATTTGTAACCGGTGCCTCTTTACCCATGTGACCCCGAAACCTTTTCACCGCAAGGACTCCGGCAATGGTCAGAACAAATATAACGGCGAAAAGTGAAAACGCGTCAACCAGATTCGCATGAGCTCCGTCCACTGGTCTGGCCACACATTTCTTGATTTCCAGGCCGTAAATTCCTCAATGAGGGGACTATACGACCCATTATGTACATTAGTTATCTTGCCGTCTAGAATTCCTAACCAATAAATCTTAACCCTTGCCAAGTTTGTAACTTATGGAGAAACTGCAATTCGAGTGGTTCCTAAGAATGTGAAATTCAGCACCAACACGCGTCTGCCACCGGCAGTTGTCCGGCCTGAACCGCATCATTTTCTCATTGAATCGGCAAGCAGGCAACCAGGTAAACTGTCGATGCAAAGTCCGCCGGGACAAACGCCAAGTTGAGTAATCGACGGAAAAAGCAGTGAGCCTGATGATTCAGCACCCGAAACACCACCGACGGTCTCTCCTCTGAGATCGCCATCCGGACAAGAATCAGTCTTTGAAAGAGGTCCGACTCACGTCGGGCCGAGTCCCTGCAAGAGCTTGTCTGCTTTGGTTACGGTCCCTTTGGTTACGGTCCCACAGACGGAAATGTTCAGATTAAACCGTAAAAACACTGAATACGACGGCAGATTGATGAAAAATCACAAAGAAACATCAGACCCTGATTCCCCGCTTGAGGACCATGATCGACAAAGAGGTCGCCGACCCGGATTTCCAGAATCATCAACCTCCGGAGCAGTGCCGGCAATCGTCTCAAAATTCGACAACTCGGTAATAGCATATTGACAGCTAGCTGAGCGCCGAATGAGTAGAGTACTCAAGCAGGGGATTCCTCCGCGCCGATACCAAGGACACGGCGGGTGTGCGCAAACGGTCTGTGATGAGCGGATACTATCGGGACCCGACTTATCTGCCGGAGAACTGCCACTCGGGCAACATCAGGGTTTCGCGGGACGGTATCTGTCAGTTGGTAACTCAATCAATCGAGATTCCGCGTTTTCATGCTCTTTCGGTCCGTTACAACACCGTTTTCCATTGGTAAGAAAACGGGTCCGCTTGCGCTTCTTTTGATACTCGGCTGCCTGTTGTTGAGCACTTCAAAAACACAGGTCTCGGCAGCCTCACCAACGCTACGCCAACAACAGAATTCGATAGCCTCGGTCACAACCAGGCAGACCCGGTTTGCTATTCCGTTCCAAGTCCGGACTGCCGCAGACAAGGCAGCAGCCATCGAAATCCAGTTGCACGTCTCCCAAGATCATGGTGCAACCTGGACGCTTTTTACACGTCAGCACCCCACCGCAGGAAGTTTCCAGTTTCAAGCCAAGGCCGACGGCCAGTACTGGTTCGCCGTGCGTACTTTAGCACGCGATGGCAGCATCTTCCCAGTAGAAACATTGCGTCCGGAGTTAGCCGTCAACGTCGATACACTTCCTCCCAAGCTTGATCTTGTCGCTACTTTAGGAACTGCCGGAGAGGTTCAAACAACCTGGGAAGTTTCCGACTCACAACTGGCACCCAAAAGCCTAAAGCTCGAATATCAACCAGGTCCTGGTACCACATGGCAACCCATCGCAATTGATCGTCCTGCTCCCTTTCTCAACCGTCCTTCGCAAACTGGTCAAGCAAAATGGTGGCCGGATACCAATGCAACGCAAATATCGGTGCGCGCCGAGGTAAAAGACGTTGCGGGTAATACGACCGTTGTACTGCGCCGACTTAAATTGGCGCACACCGCCAAACGGCAGGGCCGTCCCTCGTCCCAATACAAAATTGACCACCGCACCGATGGTGCCATCGCCTGGCGCCCCATGACGCCTTCGGTCCGATCTTCGCAGGACGACGTTCGAAAACGGAGAATGATGATACCGGCCGTTGCCGATCCTGCCACAAATTTACTGGATGCAAATGACTCTCGTGGAACCAAGCCAAGAGATGTTCCCACTTGGACTGCAAATCATGGTGCGGCAAACCGACCCACCGGCGCTGACGCCAATCAATCATCCAGGCCTGCACAAAACACTCCTCATCTGTCGGGCCACCGGCGTTTCTCTCTGAACTACGACTTGGTTTCCGTGGGGCCTTCGGGAATCCACACAATCAACGTCTGGTGCACTCAAGACAGGGGACAGAGTTGGCGTCACTGGACTCAAGATGCCGATCGTCAAAGCCCTGTTATTATTGAAGTCGATCAGGAAGGAATCTATGGATTTCGTATCGTGGCCGAAAACAACGAAGGACTTTCGGTGCCGC
>CAUZBP010000099.1:0-16425 GCA_963578105.1 Planctomycetota bacterium | reverse complement strand
ATGTGAAATCAATCAGCTTGATGTAGTGGACAGCAACATAGGTACCGGGATTTCGACCCTCGATCCATTCGGAAAACTGCCCGCCAGAGATGGCTTTGGGTTCCAGCAGGTTGCAGTACCCGTTGTTCACATGGCAAAGCTCACCGTCGGCAACGAACGTTTGCAACTTCTTGTGGTCGGGATCGAGCAGCTTGTGATAAACAATTTTTGCAAGCACTTTCTCGCGCTGGGCTAACTCAACCAGCTGGTCTAATTCTTGGAGCGAAAGGACCGACGGTTTTTCGACCAGGACGTGCTTACCAGCAGCCAGTGCTGCCCGAGCCGCGGAAAAATGACGATTGTCGGGTGTGGCAATGCAAACGAAGTCGACACCGACATCCAGCAACTGGTCGATCGCGTTTGGTTCCTTGAGGACAGCAAAGGGAGTCACCTTCTCGCGGGCAACTTGCTGGTAAGCTTCTGCCCGCTTTCCCGTACGACTGGCAATTCCCGCCAGCGCAACCTGACAACTCCCGTATGCGGAATGAAAGAACGGCTGCCGATGTACGGCTTCCAGGAAAGGGCGGTAGGTCTCATCGAAAATCATCCCCACGCCAACCATTCCAGCCCGCAACTGATGGTTGGCTGGGAACCGAACACCGCTATTCTCCATCATCTTGACTAACTCCATGATAAGTTCGGACTCCGTGAAAAATCCGGACTCCGTGACAAGTTTGGAACTGGTCTACTGTATCAGAATGTACGCTGCTTAGCTTCCTGTAAACCGATATGTTGTGGAACAGGGCTGGGCCAGATCACCGGTCGAGTTGACGACACCGTCACCTCGCCGATGGCAGTAGTTGAAACTTGCACCAGTTGGGCAGTCTAGAAAAAGTCTAACATGTGGCCCTTGTTGGCGCCACTCGGAAGGCCCCAGTTGAGCCAGAATCATGCCTGCTGATGAAAGTCAGTCTGCTACCCATGCGTCCCTTATGGTTCGTTTGAACCGACAGCGTTTGGTATTCTCTTGCACCATGACGCGAGATTGGCTTGGGGACCAACCCCCGCGGCGAGCACTGTTGAGTTTACCAAAGCGTCATCGACTGTTCGAAGAGCTGACACAAATCGTCGCTTTCAGTGGAACGCGATGCGAGATGCCGAATCTGTTGCGGCAAGGTCCCTTCGACTAGTGCCGGTAAATCGTCGGTCGAGAATCCGACAGCATTTAATCCGTTGGGAACATCGACGGTTTGCATCAACGCCAAGAGTTGATCACTCAACACTTTACCGATGTCGGCATCAGGCACCCGGTCTGTCTTGGCTCCAAGTATTTCAGCTGCCCTCCGGTGTCGCTCCGGACAGGCGCAAGCAGTAAAACGGAATATGGCGGGTGCCGAGAGTACCACCGAAATTCCGTGAGGAACAATGGCATGTTCATCCGGATATCCAGGTGGCTGATAATTCCGTACCAGGCTACTGATCGGATAGCTCATGGCATGGCAAAGATGAACTCCAGCGGTGCCGAACCCCATCCCCGCGTAGGCCGCTGCCAGGATCATATGACTGCGGGCGTGGTCATCCGACGGGTCTTCAAAGGCGCGCACAATGTTTCCCGCCATCAAGCGCAAAGCTTCCAGTGACCAAACATCACTGATCGGATTCGATCCTTGATAGGCAGGACGCAGATTGGGAGTGGCAGGGTAGGGGCGCTGGGTATAAGGTTTGGCCGTGTAGGATTCGATCGCATGAGCGAGCACATCGAGCCCGGACGATGCGGCAACCAGCGGGGGCATCGTCCGCGTGTTTTCCGGATCGATGATCGCCAACGTCGGGCGCAGCCGGCGATGGCGAATTCCCGTTTTGCAATTCCGCTCGGTCACGTCAAAGATCGCAATGCCTGTCGTTTCGCTTCCCGTACCGGCCGTCGTGGGAATTGCGATGAGCGGTTTGAGTGGTCCCGGCACCGGCAGTCCGGCACCGATCGGGGCATTCACGTAATCCATGAAATCGGCTGGCCAGCACGCGTACAAATTGGCGGCCTTGGCCGTATCGATCGAAGACCCCCCTCCCACCGCTACAAACGCGTCGTAGCTGCCATCTTGGGCCGTTTGAATTGCGTCTTGGAAAGACTGCTGGGAAGGCTCCACACGAACGCGATCAAACAGGTCGTAGCCGATCCCATGTTGCTGGAGTGACTCGCACACGGTCTGGACGGGCAGAAGTTGGGCAACCCGCGGGTCCGTGACCACAAGCACCCGTTGAGCTGACATTTCCTGGAGGTCCATGCCAACTTCGCGTGTCACGCCCGGACCATAGCGCAGGTTCGATCCGCTCATCTGGAACGCGATGTCACGGTCAGGGGGGCCCATCGTCTGTTCACCAGTTTGAAATCACTGCGTTACTGCACACTTGATACCGATTACAGGCAGTTTCAGGTATTTTGGCAACACTTTCAAGCTGGAAACTCAACGGTTCCCGTGGCTAGTAGCTTTCCACCAGCGCTGTCTCGGTACATCGGCGGCGCCTTTTTGTCCGGCTGCGAACGTTCCAGTGTTGCCACAACTTGTCTGTTGCTTTTTTTTTTCCGTTCGTGCCAAATTGGTGCTGTCATCCAACAAAAATAAACCGTGGCAGCCAATGCTACCAAGCCTGACATGATAAACAGGTACTCGTATCCAAAGGTTGCAGCAACCATTCCCAGCATCGGCGCGCCAACAACCATGGCCATGTCGGAAATCATGATTGTCAAGGTCGAGCCCATACCACGCACATCGTATGGAAAAGGCTCCAGCATGAGGGCACTGATTGTGGGAACACAAATCGCATGCCCGCTTCCGCACAACATACCTAGCAACAGCAACGGCCACAATCTCTGCACATCCACAGCCAGGAAACAAAACATTCCCGCGGCTGTCAATGCGAGTCCGGCAAGCAGTACTTTGCGCCTTCCAATGCGATCGGGTAGTTGCCGCAATCCCAATCGCACGACAAGGCCCCATCCGCCATACGCGCAAAAGAACAACCCGAAAGACGATATCTCAGTACCCCGCAACTGAGATTGGTCGATGTAACTGGCCAAGAATATGAAGGGTACGCTTAACGTCATATAAAACATGAAGCTCACGACGCTGACCGGTCCCGGCCAGTACCGCCGTGCAGCTCGTACAAAAGCAAGGTAACCCACCTTCACAGGAGAACCATTTCTGCGAGCCGCCGGCAGGAACCAGAGAAACAGACAACTCAAACCAATTCCAACCGATGCCACACAGAAGAGCAACAGAAAGTTGTCCCTTGATCGTTCACCGGCACCAAGGATCAAGTCTCCCAGCAACGGTGCGAAAGATATTCCCAGCAATCCGGACGCCCCAAACACGGCGATGCTTTCCGTACGTCGATGCGCAGGCGTTGTTTGCGTGATGTAGGTCAGGCTGCTCGTGTAAACCAGGCCACAGCCCACCAAAAAAAGAACTCGGAGGATGTAAATCATGGGACCTACATCATGCAACCAAATATTGGGTAACAAACCACAGGTATAGATCACTATCCCTGTGAACCAGATTTTGCGTGCTCCCAGCCGATCAATAAAACTTCCGCTCAAGGGGCGCAGGAGCAACGCCACAATCGCCCCGCTTCCCATGATCCAACCAACGTCTCGAATATTTCCGCCCAAGAATTCGACCCACCGCGCATAATGGGCCAGCAGCACGTTGGCGATGTTGAAACAGCATTGAGATGCAAAAGCGAGTGCAAAAGAGCGTGTGTAAAGCTGCGGTTCGTCGTCCAGGGACATCTGCTCCTCATACGGTGGGCGAATCATCAGGCGGGATTGAGCGGCCAGATCGCTGCCACTGTCTTTTCAGCGGAAGATCTGCGAGATGTGCCCAAGCTCCAGATTATATCGTAGCCAGCACCGCCCTGGAATGGTGTTTCCGCGCTTTCGAGTCTCTGTTTTTACTCCGGTATTTCAATGTGTTAGGCTGTGTGAACCGCGGGCGGCGCGGTTTTGTACCATGGGAAGACGTTGTATAAGACCGTCCTCCCCCAACTTGGTTCACGTCAGACCGTTTTTCTGAAGCCCAGCCATTTCGATGGAAAATCATGTAGACCGATGCCCACCAGCCAGCCCTGGAACAACGGCGTGCAAATCCACACATCTTGTTCCCTCTGTTGACGCCCCGTGGCCGCATATCATGAAAACTCTCATCACGAACGCAATTTTTATGTGTGCGACGGCTACGATGGCTTTTGGTCAGCATGTGTCGCACCTCAACGGTCCCGATTGGGTTCAAGTCACAGAGCAAGCCCCCTGGCAGCAGCGCGATTCACAAGGCGAGATCGTTCACAACCAGCAATTGTGGATTCTCGGCGGATGGTTTCAGTCGTACGAAGCACCTCCGCGCGACGTCTGGACCTCTCCAGACGGTGCACACTGAAAACGGGTTGCGAAAAGATCGCCCTGGAAGCACAGCGACCTTTCGATGTCACTGGCATTCCGAGGAAAGATGTGGTTCATGGGAGGTTGGTATAACGGCCGGCTGAAAGGTCATTCGGCTAGCAATCAAGTCTGGTGGTCAACTGAGGGTGAAAACTGGCAGCAAGTATCTTCTCCTGCGAGTTGGACTCCGAGAATTGCCGCGGCAGCGGTCGTATTTCATGGCAAGATGTGGATCCTGGGGGGAACTGAAAACTACTACTTTGGAGATAACCAAAGTCTTAAGAACGACGTTTGGGTTTCCGCTGACGGGCTGCGGTGGGAATGCATGACCGCCGAGGCCGAATGGGCACCACGCGCATATCACCAGGCGGCTGTTCTGAATAATCGCATTTATCTGTTTGGCGGTGGGAACTACGCGCCGAACTACCAGGCTTTGAACGATGTCTGGAGTTCAGACGATGGGATTCACTGGATTTTCGAAACGGACCTGGCACCGTGGCACCCGCGACTTTGGTTTTCTTCAGTCGTCTATCGCAACCGAATGTGGGTACTTGGCGGCTGGTCTAACCATCCTGCAAAGAATTGGGGAGACGTATGGGTTAGTCGGGACGGCAAGCACTGGGCTGAGTTGAGATCTGACGTGATATGGAAAGCCCGTCACGAACATTCGGCGTTCGTAATGGACGATCAAATTTGGGTTGCTGGCGGCCACGCCACACCTCTTAATAGCGAGGTCTGGTCACTCAAGATTCCTCAGGAGTGGTTCGCAGACTGAAAACTGGGGGACCCACCTGTTGGGGTCGGCGCCGCCTGGCACGTCAAGTCGCAAAGAGCAGCTTCGCAACTCTTGTAGAAGGCTAGAGCTTGGGAACCGGAATCAACGGCGATGTGCCAGTCCCGGTCGGAATGCGTCGATAATATGGATAGAGGTGAATACCAAATCCGCTTCCCATTTCCTTTTCTGCGCGGGCGGCCCAGGGAGTATCGGGATGTTTGTCGATCACCGTCTGAAAAAGCTCCTTGGCCTGCTCAAGATACTTCGCCGTCACTTCTCCAGTGATCATCTCCTGTCGACGCACAATGCGCCAATCGATCAGGTGAAGGTTGGGATCCTTGGTCGGGGAGACATATTGAGGATTGTTCATAAAGTATTCGAGATACGCCCCGTACTCGTAAAGACGAATCTTATAGGCCAGCAACTGGGCACGCATTAAATCGGCATTGGCCTGCCAGCGGGGTATGGTTTCCTGCTTGCGCAATCCCCAGATTTCCTCCAAAGCAGTTCCCATGCGATCTAAATAGTCCAAGTAGATCGTTATCTTGGCCTGCTCGGTGTTCACTTGTTTAATGAACTCCTGAAGGTTCTTGGAAAACCTGTCTCGCATCACGATGATTTCCGCCGCTTTCTCGTTATACGGGTTCATATCGTAGATGATTTGTGTGAGCCCCGTGCGAAGTTGACTCTTGCCAATCTCAGCCATTGCGACATCCCGACGACGAAGGTCCGGCCTGTATTCCCGCATGAGATCGAGTCGATAACGGCGTTTGTCGAGAGCCACAACATCGAGTTCCACACTCGGAAGCAGGAAAAAAATTGCTCCCGTCTCGCGGGCCATGCGGCTCTGCTCATACGGCCCATAACCGCTAGGGTGTGAATCATAACGGCGATGGAAGCCTTCGGTTTGCAGTTGTTCGACATACGCCGATTCGGGACCTCGATCGATGGGAATGTAATGAATGACGTAGGTTTGCGGATGCTCCCAACGGATGTGGGCAAACGGGCAACCAAACACGGCCTCTCGCCCCAGCGAGTAAATCCGCGTCCCCGAACTCGTCGCCGTGTGAATTACCTGTTCCAGGTAGCTCTCGTTGTCCTCGCGGTTGCCACTTTCGTCAGTGACTAGCACCAACGCGGTGCGTCGCTGCCCATGCCGCACAAAATCGGCATGGTGCTGAATCGAATGACCGACGGCCCGACACATCATTTCTTCGCCCGAAATATCAATGGGAATTTCATCGATCGCGGCCCTGATTTTCTCCAACTTGTCAGTGGGCCGTTGCGTGTGAACTGCAAACTCTTTGCCGTAGCTGGTGATTGCCGTCATCAAGTTGCCACCACCAGTAATCTCATTCAGGCCAAGCTCTGCGTAAACCTGTTCAAGTCGGTCACGGATGACTTGCTGGTCATCCTTCATACTGCCCGATTGGTCGAAAACCCAAATTACCAGGACTTTACTCTCTTCAAGCATCTCCAAGATCTCTTGCGTTAACTTGTCGAACGCCTGGTCGTAGTTGTCAACGACAACACGTCCCTGCCCTACGAAACCACTCGGCAGTGCTGCACTGAGTTGCCCAATGTCGATATCTCCAATCGTCGGCTTCAGTTGCATTTCAGAGGGTGCCTCAACAATCGCCAAAGCCTCCGTGGAAGCCGCAAACGCGGTCGAAGGTGTTGGCTCAGCCGACATTGGAGTGGGATTATCGAGAATGGCCTTGGTTGATTCGCTGGTGGTAAACTCCTGGGGAGGCATCTCGATCTGCTCAAGTTCCTCCGGCAACTTCTCGGTGACTACGGAAAACACGGTTAGAAGTTCATGGTCAGGCAGGATCGGCAGCGTAAGCAAAGCAAAGATCACTAACAAAGCGGCATGGGTCAGCAAAGAAGTTGCAAACCCACTCGTCTGTGAACTTCTCACAAAGCTAATCAGGCGACCTGGTTTTTTACCGGGGGGCGCCTCGTCCTCGGAGGTAGCTGGCGCTGGCGATTCCGCCTCGGTGGAGGCCCCTGGTGAGCTGTCCACAACCTGACAGGCCGGGTCGGTGGTACCGGCAGGCGTCTCCGAACCAACTGCCGCTGTCACGTCAGGTTCGCCCGGGCCAACAAGATGAATGTCAGGTTTGGTTGAAGACATGAGGATTTCCCAGATTTTCGCGTCTTCTGCCTCCTGTGCCGCGTCCCAAACACGTCTGGCAGGGGGGATGTAGGCAAAGTCGGACAAAAGACACCGCCGCCCGTATTATACAACACCAATGGTATCAAGAAAATAAGGTTTTGGGAGGTTCACCCGGGGCGAAGTGGGCTCTAAAGCTGCGTTTGGAAACGTAGAGGCCAACCCAAACAACTTTTTTTGTATCTACCCGAACAGACGGTTGTTTCATAATATTACGGTGTATCTCATCGATAGGAATGTTGGTTCCACAAGGCCATTCCCCGCTGACATCGACCCGCCGAATCAATTGTCGAGCGAGAGACGTCCCCAAGGGATGTCACTTGTCGGTGAAAGAAACGATGTAAAAACTTTGAGGTTTGCATGCAAAAACGACTTGTTGTGTTAACTGACGGATACAGCGAACCCATTACAGCCAAGACGGCAGTCAGTGTGATTCGTTATAGTCGCGATAAGGTGATCGCTTTGCTCGACACCACGCAACCAGGCAAAACCAGCCAGGAACTCTTGGGGGTTGGCGGTGACATTCCCGTCGTAGCGAATCTCAAAGACGCCGGAGAGGCTGACGTTCTGTTGATTGGCATTGCCCCCCCAGGGGGTCGCTTGCCACCCCAATGGCGGCCGATTCTCCTGGAAGCGGTACGCCTTCGCATGGATATTGTGTCAGGACTTCACGACTTTATTTCTGAAGATCAGGAACTGGTTTCTGCAGCCAAAGAGTTTGGAGTCGTCATCAACGACGTTCGCAAGAATGATGAGCACGATGTCGCAAACCGCGTCGGAATTCGTCCCGACTGCCTGCGGATTCAAACTATCGGACAAGACTGTTGTGTCGGGAAAAAAATAGTTGCGATTGAAATTACCAGGGCTCTTCAACAACGGGGAAGCGATGCCAAGTTTATCGCTACCGGACAGACGGGAATCATGATTGAAGGTGATGGCTGTCCTGTTGACACGGTCGTAGCCGACTTCCTCAACGGCGCGGTGGAGAAACTCGTCTTGAAAAACCAGCAGCACGACATTCTCGTGTTTGAGGGACAGGGGTCGCTTGCCCATCCCCGATACTCGGCGGTGACGCTGGGCCTGCTCCATGGTGCGATGCCGCACGGAATGATTCTCTGCTACGAAGCTGGCCGCGAGGGTATCCACAACATGGAGCAAATCCCTCTCACATCACTGGTCGAACTGCGAATTGCTTATGAAACCATGGCAAACCTGATGCATCCTGCGCAGGTAATTGGCGTTGCCATGAACAGCAGATTGCTGAGTGCAAATGAATCGGAACAGGAGCGTGATCGCGTTGGCAAGGAACTCGGTCTTCCCGTCTGCGATGTCTTACGCCATGGCCCGAACGATCTGGTTGAAGCCGTACTGAAAATGCAACGTGAGTTTGTCTGTTAACCTTTTCAAGAAAGTGCAAGTCATCCATGGACTTGAAAATCCACAAATTTGACCTGCCGTTGAAACACGCATTCACGATCTCCCGCGGGTCGACAAACGTTCAAGAAACAATCATCGTTGAACTTACCGAAGGCGGACACTCTGGCTTTGGTGAAGCGACCACAAATTCCTACTACAACGTGACCTTGAACACCATGTCCGGTGCCTTAGATCGCGTGCGACCTCTGCTGGGCGCCGAGACCCTCGACTCCCCTGTTGACTTGTGGGACCAGCTTGCGCCGCAACTTGCGGAACACCCTTTTGCACTTTGCGCACTCGATCAAGCGGCATGGGATCTGTGGGGGAAGAAACAAGGTGAGCCAGTCTATCGACTGTGGGGGCTGGACCCTGCGAACTCACCTTTATCTAATTTTACCATTGGGATCGACCAGGTCGACGTCATGGTGGCCAAACTTCTTGAGGTTCCTGATTGGCCAATCTATAAAATCAAGCTGGGAACCTCAGCAGACCTTGAAATCCTTCGCGAACTACGTCGGCACACCAAGGCCCCATTTCGGGTCGATGCTAATTGTGGATGGACGGTCGAGGAGACCTTGAACCACGGCCCCCACCTACGAGAACTCGGCGTCGAGTTCATCGAGCAACCTCTGCCTGCAGATGATTGGCAGGGCAACCAGCGCCTGTTTGAAGAATCGCCTCTACCGATTATTGCCGATGAAAGCTGTATCGCCGAAAAGGATGTCGGCCGCTGCCACGGCAAGTTTCATGGCGTCAATATTAAACTGGTCAAATGCGGCGGTATGACGCCCGCCCTGCGCATGATCACCCAAGCCCAGAGTCTCGGCATGAAAACGATGGTTGGTTGTATGACCGAGTCTACCGTTGGCATCTCCGCTATCGCCCAATTGGCCCCACTCTTGGATTATGTCGATATGGACGGAGCGGCCTTGTTGGCGCGCGATATCGCCACCGGGGTCACGGTCGATCGTGGAAAATGTATCTTTCCTCCGGTCGCCGGCAACGGTGTTACCCTCGCCAAATGAGCCGGCAGAGGAAGTGTTGAAAACCGGGACCTGCCCACACCCACACCCCCTGCATACGACGTCCATGGTCGATTGTTCGGCGTGCGGGGTAACGAACCCTTTGCCTTGCAGCTGCCCTTCCTGCCGGGAGACACCTCACGATCATTTCAAGGTCGGTTCCCGGTTGACCGGGATTCTGCCTCGTTACTCCCCGGGGAGGTTCCGACAACGGGCAGGCATCAGGAAAGGGACCATCAAAAGCAGCAGCAAGCTTCCGGGCTCTGGAATGTTCCCTGAGGAACTCGTGCTTGGCGGTAGCGAGGGTAGCCCAAAGTTCAGCTTCCAGTAGGCGTAATCGTGTTGATCAACAATTCCATCAGGCAGACCGTCAAGCCCGGGTCCCGTGCCATCGGCTGGCAAACTGAACCCGGTATCTCCGAAGCTTTCACGCCAAACGGTGTAGTCACCCGCATTCCACATACCATCGTTGTTGTAGTCGCCCACGACGGGAAATGCCACTTTTATGAACCCACCAGCGGAAGTATTGGGAACCAGAAGTTGTCCCGCAGCATCACTTACGGCGTTGAATGGGCCAAATGTCAGGTCAAAGATCCCCTCTTGTCCGACAGCAATTTCGAAGGGAATTTGAGCCAGCACTTTGTTATCGGCCAGCGGTACTGCATCGGCAATTATGTGAACGACACGAACTGTTTGTGAATCGGGTGAGAAATCGCTGAAGTTACCGCCGCCCAACAATGCATTCGCAGTGG
The DNA here is from genome assembly GCA_963578105.1 of Planctomycetota bacterium. Taxonomy (GTDB): domain Bacteria; phylum Planctomycetota; class Planctomycetia; order Pirellulales; family Pirellulaceae. Next base: position 5,870 of record CAUZBP010000099.1, on the reverse strand, counting down.
GTGGCGTGGCTGGACCCAACTGCACTAGCGGGCTGTTAATCATCAGATCAAGGTTGAAAGCGGTTACGTCCAAGGACAATTCCCAAGGGGAAGCTTTGACCATGACTTCAAAAATTCCCGAAGTTGGGATGGTCTCGTTGCCAACGAGGGTCACTTCCGGGAGTTCAAACGATACTGCCCAACTGGTGTGACAACTCACCAGACACCAACTGATCAAGATCGTAACCGCGCCAAGAAAAACTCTGGGTGAGGATGCTAATCCTGGATGCATTGCTAACCCTCGTTTGATTCTTGTGTAAAATAATCTTCGAAAACGGTCGCCGTCACCAACTCCCAGTCTTCCCAGGAGGTATGACCAGACTCGCTGGCAAGTTCTCCAACGTCGCTTGCCTGGCTGTCCGATTTCGCGAGGTAATCGTGCTCGTCAAAAATAGCCAGCAGCAAGTCACCACCGTTAATGTCGGAACCGGGTTCGTAGCCTTGTTCGGCAAGCACCTTGGCCTGTCCATTCGCGAAGCCTCCCACCGGGGGTCCCGGTTTCGGAGAAGTCTGTATCGGAGGTTCAGCCTGATCTGGTGACGCGTTCTCAAAACTCACCGCGGCTAACGTTTCCGCACTTCCGCCGGGATACTCACTTGGCCGAGGGGTATCGGTTGATTCAGGATCGTCCGACCTGGCCGGAGCCGACTCGGGATCAATCCCTCCTGTGTCAGCTGGATACTGTTCGGCCGGTTGTCGAGGACGCGACTCAGGCCAGGTGGATTTAAATCCACCTGGTTGCGACTCAACAAAACTCACCGCAGCCGTGGCGAGTAGACTTGGAGGCAAGGTGCCGAATTGGTGTTGCATAGACAACGCAATGTCATTTCCCAAGACGACCACGTTGCCGTCCAAGTCTGCAAACACCGAGTAGCGTTGGTCATCACGATCACTAAACTGGGCATTGGTTGCCAGCGTGATGTCGTTGCCCAAGACCCACGCATCTTGAGACACATCTCCGGGGAGCACGTTAAACTCAAAGATAAAGTCGCCGCCAGCGGAGTCATTTCCTGATTCAAACGTTGAACTTTGCGTGGTCCAATCTCCATCCAGCGCTTCTCCAGACTGATCCGTTACACTGTCGGCAATGACCAGCCGTAAACGGTCTGCCTCGATGGGGTTGTCCAGGGTAAGCGTCGCGGTTCTCGATCCATGATCGTAGTTCAACTCGGCGACTGCGGTGTAATCTGGATTTGCGATTCCCATGAGTTGAATATCGGCCTGGTCGATTTGCACATCTTCGCTGAACTCAATCAAAACCTGGTCGATATTCACCCAAGGAAGAGGAGCCAACTGTGCAGTACCGGTCGGCACGGCGTAGCCAACTCCAGCTGTTGGGTCGACGAGAGACACGAAGTCGGTATTCCAGGTTGTCGAGTTCACCTTGATATTTCGCACTCGCGGAGGACCCGTACCCATGGGAACGTCCGGCAAAGCATTGAACTGGGCCAGTTGTATCACCTCGAGATCATTGCCCAACACTGCCCCATCGCCATTCAGGTCGGAAAATATCGAATACTCAGCATCGCCAAGAGTGGTGAATTGGGCCGAAGTCGCCAAAGTGTTGTCGTTCGCCAGCAGGATCCCGTCCCTAAACACATCGCCGGGCAAAACATTAAAATGGAAGATGAAATTACCGCCAGCCGTCTCATCGCCAGAGGAAAAATCGGTGTGTTGATCGACCCATTCTCCATCGAGGGACCTGCCGGTCAGATCATTAACCGTATCGGCAACGAATAATTTGACCTGATCAGCCTGCAGCGGAGGATCAAGCGTGAGTGTGGCGGTCGAGGTCTCTTTGTCATAGCTAAACGAAACTTGCGCCTCGTAGTCTTGCACGTTGATACCAGTCAATTGGATGTCCGAGGCCGCAATCTGCACATCCTCACTGAATTCGACAAATATTTGGTTGATGTTTGACCAGGGCAAAGGGGTTTGCTGGCTATTTCCACTTTGGATGTCATAACCAACATGATCGAGCGGATCGACCCAACTCACAAAAGCCGGGTCCCAATCGGTGGACCCCACTTTAACGCTTGTTACCCGCGGGGGGCCAATAGCTGGTGAAAAGATCTCATCGCTCATCACGAATGCTTCACGCTCTTGGTTGGTGAGAGTTTCATTCGGCAAAACCTGCACGGCGTACCACTCCAGTGTGGAAACAACATCCTGGGCAGCGTTGGAACTCAGTAGCACTTCCTGTGGGCGAATCACAGCCAATTCTTCCATGGTTTTGCTCTGGACTCCAAAGCTATTGCGCGGCAGTAGTAACGATGCCCCCAACCCATCCTTCGAACCGCTAATGGCAAGGTGAACTCGATCCTCCATATCAACTGACAAGCCGGGAAACTCCAGCCGTCCCGCGAACACACCATCGTTGTAAACATCAAGGACAATGAACTGACTCCAAGGGCTCACTCGGTAAAACCCGACTTCAATGTAGTTGGTGGGATCCTGGCGCAGCGTAGCGATCGGATGGACAGCGTCGCTTCCGGTTGTGCCAAGCCAACCGGAAAATCCACCCAACTCAGGAATTCCAAACACCAGGCCAACCGTCCAATCGTGTGCGATTTGAAATCCGCTGAGGGTAGCAAGCTCGTGGGGCCCGGTCGACTCGGGAGCCAGCGGGTACGTTGGCGAATCATGTTCCACGAGTCCCCCCACAGCCATCATCCAACGTTGTGGGCTCGATAATTTTTGGGTGAAGATTTGGACAAATCGTTCGGTCTCGTTGATAGATCCAGATACCGGCTCACCAGTAAAAAAACCACTAACCCATTCGTTGTTCGCAACCCACCTAGACACATGTGATGTCCACGAGCTTTTGAAATGTATTGCAGGGGACATGCCATCTCCGGAAAGATTGTAATACCACACATCCAGACGATGGTACTCGCTATCATTACTAGGAATGTCACTGGCATTACGTATCCCTAACCGATCGCTCAGTCCCTCACTGGTAACTTCAAAGATTGGTACCGTCCCCATGACGGGCGGCGGGCCCCCCGGTTGTGGCAACACAAGCTCTTCACTATCGGCATACCGGTATTCGCCATCGATGAATTGAATTGAACGAAATGTGTTGCCAGAGCTTGGAGGCGTGATTTCGTCCCAAGTCGTGTTCGACAAATTCGTGCCGCCCGGACTAATGGCCAACGGCGAAAATACCTCTGCACGATCAGGCGCAACTGCTGCATAGATACCGTCAGAAGAGGATTGCACGACATAATCGCCATATAACTTTGCTGTTCCAATACTACCGTTTAACAACGTCGTCCAGCTTTCTCCGTCGACCGAATAATGGATTCCGTGAATGCCAGTCATGAACTGGTTGCTCGCCCCCTCCCGAACGACATATCCCCGACCACGCAAGTGATGAATGCCCAGTGAAATTCGACCAACATACGAACCGCCCAAGCTTGTCCCAGGGAATGAGCCCTTCTGCTTGCTGATGATGGCAGTCCCGTCCGGATCATCAGGGCGCTGAATCTTCATTACAAGTTCCGGTTGTATGTCACCCGTAACCAACACATCACCAAAATTAGGACCTGGAGCCACCGAAGCACCTTGATTACCAATCCGGTAGACCTTGGCATCGTCCGGGCTCCACGCCCCGTTAAATTCCGTATTGTGTGTCCAGGTTGTCGTCGTATAGTTTTCCAGATCTTCGGCAATGTGACGGGCCATGTGATTGCGGTAATCGACATCGCCCCAGAAGGAAACCAATCCGTCATCGAACATACCTGCACTGTGAGCGTGCATGCCACCCGCGTCACTTGGTTCCCAACGCTCGAAAACGAGCCGGTTCGGTTCGACAACCCACGGTTGCCCTACGGCCAGACGACGCGCACGGAACAGCCCAATTTGCCCTCCCTTGGGATTGTCACTCTTGTAGAGATAGTCTGCCCAGGGAAACCATGCCCCGAGCAAATCAGCTGAAGATTTTTCAGGAAAGGCATTTTCGAAAGCCCACGTCTGGCCACGCTGTATGCCGTCGGCAACGTTGTTTTCCAGGGGTGGTACGTCGACCCCCCCCCCAACCTGAGGAACACGTTGCATCGTCTGACCGTAGTCTTGCGTGTAGATAAAGGAAACTCCTTCGGTGATCCACTGATCCTCCTCCCAGCGTTCTCGCGTGGCCAGAAAAACGACAAGTCCTTCGTGGACAACGACAGATAGCGACCGGTAGCGGTATCCACTTACGGTGCCGCCAAGCAAATCACCACCACTGTCGATGACGTTTTCCACGGAAAACGCTTCGCCACGAACAAAGAAAATCCGCCGACTACCTGACTTTTCCGCGAACACCGCTAAGGGCGTGGTTCCATCGTGATCCCAGCCAGAACCAATCGACGGGTTTTGGTAATGCGGTAGCACCTGATTCCAAAGGTGGGTATCCGTGACCAGCTTTTCGGCCGCGAAGCGGGGCTGATTGGCAGCGACTGCATTCCCGTTAAAATCGACCGTCGGCACGTTGCGGGAGAACGAGAATTCGAGGTCTCCCGAGACCCCTTCATCAAAGAGGCCCGACTGCCAACCTTGAATGGGGAACGACGCGGCCAGAAAATACCGCCCCTCCAAAATCTCGAACGCGAGAATCGTTCGTTTTAGTTGAGATCTAGTCATAGAACCGCTGCGAAACTGCCGCGAACTAACATCACAGCTAGCCCATACTTCTTAGTCTATTCACCCTCCCGCCAACGTCAACAAAACTGTGTAAAAGCAGCTGATTTTGTGATGATTTGCCCAAGATGTGGCCTGTACGGGCCGCGCATGGAACACGTCATGAAAACAGCAAGCAGATTAGATCGGTTCGCCGAGTTGCCGTTTTGACCGTGTGGACAGCTGCCGGCAGCCACCTTGGTAACGCGCCGCGCACACCTCCAGGGCTGGGGCGTTGTGAAATCGAGGCGTCACCAGGCCAGCAAGGTTAGCAGCGGACAGCCCGCAGCGCTACACGTCTCTGTCGAGTTTGCGAGTACGGTCCCACAACACAAACCCTTCGATCGCTTCATACTCGGCTAAGCCGAGCTGATCGTAAAGAACGGCTGTTTCGCGGTTTCGATCTTCGGCCCGCTTCCAGAATTCACGCATGTCGGGACCTGGGAAAAGTGCTCGGTCCTTTTGAGATTCATGTTTGAAGATGGCCGACCTTTTGCGATCCGCTTCCTCTGGGCTTAACGGGACAGCCATGTCGATTTCATGCGGACTCCATTCGTGCCATGCACCCCGGTAGAGCCACACGTCGCACTCTTTATGCCAGTCATCTTTGCCGCAGCGGTCCCATGCCCGCAACACTGCGTTGAGACAGGTGCGGTGAGTACCGTGAGGATCGGACAGGTCACCAGCAGCATAAATCTGATGGGGTCGTACCTCTCTCATGAAATTCACGACCATTTCAACATCGACCTCGCTCAAAGGTTTTTTCCGAACTCGGCCCGTTTCGTAGAACGGCATATCGAGGAAATGGAGTTGTTCAGTGGGTACCCCACAACACCTGCCGGCAGTGCGAGACTCGCAACGGCGAATTATTGTCTTGATCATCTGAACTTCGGCACTGTCGACCTGGCCAGGCTTCTTGTTGCAAAGAAACTCGTCGATGTGAGTTTCAAGCTCGGTGGTACGATCCGGGGCGACATCAAAGTGCCGGTTGAATTCGGCGACGAATTCGGCAAAGCGAATCGCATCATCATCGAATACAGCGATGTTTCCAGAGGTTTGGTAGGCAACGTGCACCAGGTGTCCCTGTTCGACCAGGCGAATGAGCGTACCCCCCATTGAAATCACATCGTCATCCGGGTGCGGAGAAAAAATGAGGATTCGTTTAGGAA
>CAUZBP010000098.1:0-16539 GCA_963578105.1 Planctomycetota bacterium | reverse complement strand
CGGTGTTGGCGATGTATTCGTCCTCGGTGTTATTCACCTTGCCGTCGGGGCGCTGGTTCTTGTGTAGCTGGTACATGGCCTGAATCGAGCCGGTGGTTTTCAACGTCGCAAACGTCTCGGGATGACAGCCTTTGGTTGGGCCGTTGTTCATGACGGACACCGTCGGCTGGAGACACTGAACTACGGCCGCATTGTTGCTGCTGCTCAGCCCGTGATGGGTGACCTGGTAAACGTCGACTTCACCGATCAGATTGACCGGGCACACCAGTTGGGATTCCAGGTTCCATGTCAGGTCCGCAGCGTCGTAAAAGCGAAAATCACCGTATTCCAGCAGCAGGACGATGCTGTTGGCGTTTTCGGACGTGTCGGGTGACTTGGTTCGCAGTGTTTTGCAGATGGCAGTGTTTCGGACCGCTCCCGCTGGCGGTTGTTCAAACACCTGCCGGGTGCCCACGCAGCGCAACACGGGAGCGGGTGCAGCGGCGGTTCCTTGCAGTGGGATCCGGTCGCCGGGGTGGATCACAACCCGGTTACCTGCCGCGAACGAAAAATATTTCTCCCCCGGATCGTTCACCATTTTTTCAAACCGCCCGTTGTCGTAGACGGTTCGAATCGGAATCATGGTCGAAAGTGGCGCGGCGCCACCATGGTGGTCGAGGTCGTAATGGGTCACCACCAGGTAATCAAGGTGTTTTAACTTTGCCACATCCCGCAGGTGATCATGAATCCGTTCGACCTGATACCGTTGGGGCAGCCCGGTGTCGATCAGGATGGATTCCCCTGCAGGTGTCAGGATCAGTGTGGCGGCTCCCCCTTCGACGTCAATCCAGTGGATTTCGAGTGAACCGGCGACCGCGCGGGGCGCGGCGAATAAAACCGTGCTCACCAGCAGCAAACACCATGGGAAGGTTGACAATCTTTTCATGTGGGGATTCCTTGTGTCTGTTGGGAGCGGGTCATTTTAACTTCCAGGCAGTCTGGACAGAAGCCACTTGGTCAGGGAGTTTCCAGCAGCGGGTGGGGATTAACCTCGCATCACCTGCCAGGTTTCCGAGATGCCCACAAAAATTCCAAAGAGCATATGGACGATCATGGATCGTTCATCCGGGGTGCCGAAATACAAGGTTGCGAAAACAAGGCTGCGAAAACAAGGCTTGTTCCGATGGTGGTGCAGACGCTGCCTATGACAATCGCAACCCGGCCGTGGATCCGCTTGGTCTCGGTGAAATGAAGTCCGCGTTTTGTAAACCCTGTGGCTCCCACGATGAAAAAGAAAAGGCTGCAATTGAACACAGAACCCATGTTATTCTCCGGGAAGAAGTCCTGGTGAAAAGTGGCACAGTGTTGCGCTGGAACAGGTCTTCTAGTGGTGTGATCGCTGATCACGTCCTGCCAGGGAAATTCCAACGAAAATCAACGCCAAGCAAATCGTCGATGACGGCTCGGGAACCGTGGTGAAATGGAGCGCCTTGTCCGTGTAGTTGCCGACACTATTGGCCACGCGGAAATCAATCTGGTAGGTTCCCGGACCGGAGAAATACTGTTCGAACTGGAACGCTTCCACGTAGTCTCCGAATTCACTGTCGATGGGTGGAAGGTCGGACCAGGAGCCGCCGTCAACCCGGACCTGCGCCGAGACGAGGGTGTTGATCGTAAAATCACCCTCGTAGGGATCCGGGCTGGTCAGGGGCGTCACCGTCGCGTCAATCAGGGCCTGCAGGAAACCGGTCGACGGCAGACTGCCACTGTCGTCAGTCGTGACGGTGGGAAAGGTGTCCAGGATGTCGGGAATGGTGTCGTCATCGGTGTCCAGCCAGCCGATCGTTGTATTGGAACCATCACTGATGAAATGATTGCCATGGGTCTTCATGACGGCACTCACGCTGTCAGGGTTGTCAGACCCGTCGGGAAGGGTGGCGGCGTTCGTGTTGTAGCCGTACAGGTATCCGGACCGACCACTTGTGCTGGCACTGCCGTATTCATCGCGCGCACCAAACACGTGTCCCAGTTCGTGCAGGTAGGTCCAACTCGGATCGTCTTCGTATCCCCTGGTGTAGGGGCCGTTCATACTGGCGCTGGCCCGACCGTAGTAAGGTTTGACGAAGGTGGTGATTGCCCAGTGGCTGTTTTCCGAACGGCGGGTATCGTCGTTGAACTGCTTGGTAGCGGTCGAATAGGAAGTGTGATCGCTGTAATCGCTATCAATCAAACTCAAAGCATCGATAAATCCTACCGAGGATCCTTCATCGCCAATGTCGTCGACGGTGAACGGACTACCCGCGTTGTGGACGTCATTGGTGAAGTTAACGGTGATTTCAAGTTGGGCGGCAGCGTGGTGGCGGTTGAGACTTTGCTCGTTCCACCAGGAGGAGGCTTCCAGGATCCTTGCCTTGCGAGTGTCCAGCATGTTTTCGGTCCAGTGGACCGTGCCGCAATTGATCGTCTCGCAGTCGACGGCAGACATTTTGGGATGTTCCCTGTCGTCAAGATCGCGCAAGTGATCATCCTGGAGGAAAATAATATTGTAGGTATAGCTTCCTAGCGCGTATTCGGAGGTGTCGCTGATCGAATCAGCGCCAAAGGGAACCTGGTCGGATGACCCGTTTCCGGTGTGTTGTTGGTTTAACGAGTCGCCGGGGACACCGCTATCGCCACTCCCTTCCAGTTCGGTCTCCCGTGCAACGGTCGGGTTGGTGACCAGCCCCAGCAGCACCACGGCAAGTAACAGGTGACGTCCCATAAGAAAATAATGATCCATTGATCCTTCTGTTCTTTCTGGTTTGCGCCGGGGCCAGTTCGTGATAACGCGCAAAATAATTGCCGGGTCGCATAGCTGCTTTCATTTTAACACTCTTCACCAAAATGTGTTGGTAGTAGGCTGCTTTTGTTTGTATTTATTTTCCTGGTGGTAGGGTCTGCGCGAAAAAATGAGGTCCACGGTTCTTTGCACTGCCAGCCAAAGAAGATTAGAATTCCTCTTGGATTCAAGCCGGGCGAAGGAAGAGGTTCCCGAGGTTTGAATTCCGTCTTTTCACCATCCTGTACCAGGGTCACGAGGCCGTCAGGGGGAGGTTGACAGGACGAAGTGGCCGGCGGAAATGGCTCACCGGTTAGCACCTCAGACCCCAGAGACGACTACAAGGAGATTTTATTGATGAGAAACCAGATGACGAGATGGGTTGTCCTGTTGGTCGGGTTGTGTGGCTGTCTGTCGCATGAAGCGTTCAGTGCAGAAAGTAAGTCTTCCGATGGTGGCAGCCCTCGAAAAGGCCTGGTGGCTCATTGGAAACTGGCTGGTGATTGTCGTGACGATTCGGGGTACGGAAATCACGGCGTGAATCATGGAGTGAATCTCCAGACCGGGGAGTTTGACGGTCGCGGGGCGTATATCGAAGTGCCCCCGAGTGAGTCGCTTTCCCTGGGAAAGCGGGACTTCTCCATCTCTGCCTGGGTGCACACAGACACGGGCGTCGATGATGTTCTGGGTGACATTGTCGGTAAGTATGATCCGGCCCTCCGGAAAGGTTTCACGCTGAATCTTAAATCGAGTTCAGGTGGATATCAGTCATCCGGAGATGACAGGCACGTCTATTTCGGTATTGATAACGCCAGGCAAAGTGAGTGGCAGTACTGTGGTAGACCCAGTATGACGAGTAACTATGTCAGCAACTCGTTGACGGTGTTTCGCGGCAAGCTTTATGCCGCCATTGTCGACGCGAAAGAGAAAAAGAACTGGTGTCACGTGTTCCGTTACGAGGGCGGTCAGAAGTGGTTTGATTGCGGGCGGGTCGGGATGGGAAAAACGACCGGTGTCATGTCGATGATTGTTCACCAGGGAGATTTGTACGCCGCCACGACGACTTACGACTGGAGTCGCGTCCAGACGGGCGACTACGACCTGTGCCGTGTCTATCGTTACGAGGGGGGCACGCAGTGGAAAGACTGCGGGCAACCGGGCACGATGCTGCGGATCAACTGTATCGCGTCCTATCGCGGGAAATTGTATGCCGGCGGGGATCGGGGGCCCCTCTTCCCTGGGGATAGGCAGTTCGCCGGTCGGCCCTACAAGGTGTATGTCTATCAGGGTGGAACGGACTGGGAAGTGTCCGGCGTTTTTCCCACCGGGACTTCGGAGAATCTTTACCCGCATGCCATGGCGGTCCATGACGGCAGATTGTTTGTGGGTTATCCGACGGTCCACGCCTTCGACGGGAACCAATGGAAATACGTAGGGACGCCGATTGGAGATACTGACAAGGAACTGCTGCCTTTCCTGCAGGTGCATTCGTTGGAAGTCTACCAGGGAGAGCTCTATGCCGGCATGTGGCCCGAAGCGCGGGCGGTCGTCTACCGGGGCGGTACCGACTGGGAAGATCGCGACATCATGGGCGATGGGACGGAAGTCAACGCCCTGACGGTCTACAACGGGAAATTCTACAGCGGTGCCCTGCCTCGCTCGGAGGTGCTGCGCTACGACGGTGAATTGGGTTGGACATCGGTCCAGCGGTTCTATTCGCCTGCGGGCTGGACTCCGTCATCCGCCCTGGGTGCGGGGATGGAGGAAGCGAAAGAATGGGTAAGGCTCACCAGCCTGACGGTGTATCAGGGGCGCTTGTTCGCCAGTACGGGCAGTTGTACCAGCGCGTTCGTGGACGCGCCTGCGGAACGTGGGAAAGTCTTCTCCATGGAAGCCGGCAAGTGCATTTCCTACGACGATGACCTGGGACCGGGCTGGAACCACATCACGGCCGTCCGGGAAAAAGGTCGGTTAAGACTGCACGTCAATGGCAAGCTGGCCGTCACATCGGCAGCCTTTCCGTCCGACGACTACGACATTTCGACCGCCAAGCCTTTGACGATCGGATTCGGGGAGATGGATTATTTTTCCGGCAAGATCCGGGAGGTCCATGTTTACAACAGGGCCTTGGATGAAGACGAGATCCTGGCGGTGCAGAGCGTGGGCGCCCCCGTCACCAAATAATTCGAGCTAAGGAAAGTGTTCTGCGCCGTGCGGCGAAAATTTAAGAGTCCCGGGGAGCGACTGGGAAAAATCGGATCGCTGCGAAACTTTAGGGTCGTCTGCGGGTTTAATACGCCAACGGATAGTGCGGTTAATGAAAAGTTGGACGAACCTGTAACACAGGTGACCAGGTTGTGGGTCCAAGCCGGCACAGACGTCGTGAGCAGGTGCGAATGTTCTGGAGTGGTAGCGTGGATCAACATTGGAGTTGGACGATCATCCTGGGACTTCTCTTTTCGGCCGGGTCCGCCCGGGCGCGGGATAATTTTCTGATCATCGCCCTGGATGATGTTGGCGTCGACACCATCAACGTCTATTCGAGAGATGATCTGTATGGACATCCGGGAGAAGGAGCCGGACCCGGTCCCACGGATACGATCGACCAACTCGCCGCCGAGGGCGTCTTGTTTCGCAACGCCTACACGAATCCCACCTGCTCGCCGACGCGGGCCGTAACGCTCAGCGGTCGATACGGGTTTCGAACCGGAGTTGGAACGCCCAAGCAAGTCGGTCTACCGCTCTCCGAAGTTCTCATCCCCGAGATGCTGGGAACTTCCTGGATGAATGCTGCGATCGGAAAGTGGCACCTTTCTCCCGAAACGGAAATCACCAATCCCAATGATGCGGGATTCGACCATTACGCGGGGTCCCTGGCAGGTGAGCTTGACGACTACTACGACTACACCAAGGTCGTCAACGGTTCAGCGACTTCGAATCACACGGTGTATGCCACGACGGACGAAGCGGACGAGGCCATTCAGGCGATTCAGACTTTTGGCGAAAATCCGTGGTGTGTTTGGCTTGCTTTTCACGCTCCCCACCGTCCCTTTCATGATCCGCCGGCGACGCTCCACACCCAGGACCTGTCGGGCAACCCCGGCAACACGCCCCGTTACACGGCCATGATCGAGGCGGTCGACACCGAACTCGGAAGACTTTTCCAGAGTATCCCCACGGGTGTTCTCGACGACACCACCATCATCCTGTTCGGAGACAATGGAACGCCCAGCACTCGAACGGAACTACCCTTTCGAAAACATCGGGCCAAGGGAACGGTTTACGAAGGTGGGATCAATGTTCCTTTCATCGTCAAGAGTCCGCACATCGCTCCGGCTGATGAGGGTTCGGAATCCACGGCCCTGGTCAGCACGGTCGACATCTTCGCCACGCTGGCCGACATCGGTGGTGTTGCGGCCGGTACCGAAGACTCACTGAGCCTGCTCCCGTACCTGGGCGACCCGGGCCTTACGACCCAGGCCGCGCGACCGTTCGTGTATGCCGAAAAATTTTCTCCGAATGGATTCGGTCCCTACACGTCGCATGAAAAAGCCGTGCGGGATGAAACGTACAAGCTGATCTGGCGCGACGGTACCTTTGAGGAGTTCTTCAACCTGAACGATGACCCGTGGGAACAGAACAATCTCCTGCCCCTGAGTCACCTGAGCTCGGGGGAACTCATCGCTTACAGCAACCTGGTGGCGGCGACAAACAATCCGCGGGTCACGGTGCCTGAACCCCTGTCGTTGGTGCTGTGCGCAGCGGCGCTGATCAGCCTGGGAGTCGGGACAAGCGGGCGACGGAGGGTAGGGGCCTGAGGTGCATCACAATTTCACCCCTGTCGGCCTTTCTTTGAAGGACCGGGTCCTGTTGCCGGTGGACTTCCGCAGCGGTGTCAACGTTCTCCCTTCTTCAGATTCGGTGGCATGGGAGCGAAGCTGTAGAACTGGAGCTGAGGAGTCTGGAACGGCTTGGAGGTCGGGTCGCTGTGGTCCATGTTGAAACGGACGACCAGTTGATACGAGAGATGCGGTTTGGTGATCTTGTTGAAGCGATCGGGTAACTGCACGTGAGCTTGTCCCATGGTGTCGGTTTTCGGTCGTAGAAGCGTACCACCGGTCTTCATGCGTTCGGCCAGCGACACCGAGTTTCGCCCGTCATAGCCCGGCTTGTAGCGTTCCACGTACCAGAATTCCAACTCCCTGTCGGGCAGGGGCTCACCGTCGCTGGTGAGGCGGATGGTAAATGTATTGAGCCAGCGTCGCCGGTTCGCATCATAGTCGCGTTCGACGTGGATCTTTGTGTCCCGTGTACGTCGATTGACCTGCACGCGAAACGTGTGCAGGTACATGGAGTTCTCGTGTCGTCGCTGTTGGCCGATGGGGTCGTCCCCCCCGAAATGACCCGCGCAGGCGACACGGCCGTCCGCCAGGGCATGGATCCAGGGCTGGTAGACTTCTCCGTTACCGGCGACTCCCTGCAACAGATTCCATGTCTGTCCCAGGTCGTCGGACCAGAAGTAACCGCCGGGTCTCCTGCAGCCCACGAGGACACCGTTGGTCAGGCAGACCGTTTCGGGTACCTTCCCGCTGCGGACAAACTCCATCGATCCTGGCATGAACTGCCGACCGTTGCGATAGACAAATTGCCGTCCCGGATTGGCGAAGATGCTGTTGTTGAAGAAGAGCAGGTGGCCGTTGGGAAGTTCCACAAAGTCTGTTTCCGAGACCGTTTCCCCCTCCAGGATGGCCAGGGGTCCCTGCCAGGTGAAACCCTGGTCGAAGCTGAAGAACAGGGTCATCTTCATCTCGTTGTTGGCGTTCAGTTGCATTGCGTGGCGCACCGTGCGATTCGTTCCCTTTCCCCACCGCGGTGCATACGGCATGCAGAGCACCAGGGTGCCATCGCGCAGGGTCCTCAACCGGTGGGGGTGGTAGGCAAATCGGTCCGAACAGAACGGGCCGGACGGTTTCCATGTCTGCCCGTTGTCGCTCGATACACGGAGAATGTCATTTGTTTTCACGGCGGGGTCCAACGCGTAGCAGGCCCAGTTGAAACGCAGGAAACGTCCGTCGCGGGTGTGGGCCATGGCGAATTGACCCACGGTGTGTTGGTGGCGATAGGGCTCGCGCGAGATCGTGTTCCAGGTCTTCAGGTTGTCGGTCGATTCCAGCAGGACCGCTTCCATCAGGTACTGCGACTTATCGTATCCGGCAGGTAAGCCCATCCCGAACCAGTGCTCTGGCGAGGCCTGCGGGAGCGGGTTGTCGGGAAGGCTGACCTCTTCACATCCGAGATACCACCGGCCGTTGTGGCCGGGAAAGAACGACGCCCAGGCGGCGTACCCGGGTGGCCGTTGGGACTGGTAGACCATCTGCGATTGGAAGTCGACCGCTTCCACGGCGGGTTCCAGGGCCATGGTCCGACGGCCAGTCCAGCAGATGGCCAGGCCGAGCAGGACTCGAAAAACGGGTTGTGACAGGTTGCAGCGCCGCATGAAATCACCTCGTTGAATGTTTTTCTACATTGTTGTCCCGCGACCCGGATCGGACCCTTTGTCAGGTTCAACGCGGGGTTTCCAGGTTACGGGCCTGCTCCCGCAGGACAAATTTCTGAATTTTTCCCGTCGACGTTTTGGGTAGCGGACCGAAGATGACGGTCTTGGGAACCTTGAAAGCCGCCATGTGCTCACGACAGAATTCGATGATTTCGGCTTCGCTGACCGGCGCGGCGGCCGGGGTTAAATCGACAAACGCACAAGGGGTTTCGCCCCATTTGTCGTGGGGACGGGCCACGACCGCCACCTCCATCACCGCGGGGTGTTGGTGCAGGACCGACTCAACTTCGATCGTCGAAATGTTTTCACCACCCGAAATGATAATGTCCTTGGACCGGTCCTTCAACTCGATGTAACCGTCCGGATGCGCCACTGCCAGGTCGCCGGTGTGGAACCACCCTCCCCGGAACGCCTCCTTCGTCGCTGCGGGATTCTTCAGGTAACCTTTCATCACGATGTTTCCGCGTTTCATGACCTCGCCCAGCGTCTCGCCGTCGGGCGGGACCGGCTCGAGCGTTTCGGGATCCGCCACCATCAGGCTTTCCAGCACCGGGTAGGCAACGCCCTGGCGGGCTTTCAGTTTGGCTTGCTGCTGGACCGGCAGCGTGTTCCATTCCTCGTGCCAGGCACAGACCGTGGCCGGGCCGTAGACTTCGGTCAACCCGTAGACATGGGTGATGTGAAACCCCATGGACTCCATGGCCTCGATCACGGTCGCCGGCGGCGCCGAGCCTGCGGTCATGGTCCGAACCGTGTAATCAAGGTCCGGTTTCACATCGTCCGGGGCATGGACCAGTAGATTCAGTACAATGGGAGCGCCACAGAAATGGGTGACCCGGTGCCGGGAAATCGTCTGAAAGATGACGTCCGCCTGAACTTTTCGCAGGCAGATGTGGGTGCCACTGACGGCACTGATGCTCCACGGGAAGCACCAGCCGTTACAGTGGAACATCGGCAGGGTCCACAGGTAGACCGGGCACTCCGGCATGCTCCAGGCCATGACATTCCCCAGTGCATTCAAGTAGGCACCGCGGTGGTGATAAACGACTCCCTTCGGATTACCGGTGGTTCCCGAGGTGTAGTTCAAAGAGATGGCCTGCCATTCATCCTGCGGGCCATGCCAGGTGTGTTCCGGATCGCCGGTCTCCAGGAAATCTTCGTATTCCACCTCACCCAACCGCGCGCCCTCGCCCGTGAATTCCGGATCGTCAATGTCGATGACCAGGGGACGTGCTTTGGTGGTGGCAAGGGCTTTTGCGACCACCGGGGAAAACTCGCGGTCGGTAAGAAGAATTTTGGCCTCGGAGTGTTCCAGCATGAACGCAATGCTGGCGGCGTCGAGCCGGGTGTTGATGGTATGCAGAACGGCCCCACTCATAGGCACGCCGTAATGCGCCTCCAGCATGGCGGGCACGTTCGGCGCCATCACCGAGACGGTGTCTCCCACACCGATCCCCCGGGCCTGCAGGGCGGAAGCCAGCCGGCGGCAGCGTCCATACATTTGCGTGTAGGTGATTTGGCGGGAACCGTGGATACACGCCGGCCGCTGTGGATAGATGCCGGCTGCCCGGGCGAGGAAACTGAGCGGAGTCAGGGGAACGTAGTTTGCCGTCCCGGGTTCCAACCCGGTATCATCATGACGACGGTGCGACGAGTCCTGAGCCATTTTTCCTCCGGGATACGAGGACTTGGGAGTTTGAATTCCCATTGTACAGCCAAGAGCCCCACCTGGGACCTGCCTGAAACTCCAACGGTTCTCCCCGGAGTCGCCCGGTCCGCGGGGCAAAATCTAATTGGTGAACTCCCTTCTGGCGGCGCCCGAGCACTGAGAGGTAACGGCGAAATTCTGGTCACCGGCTGGATGTGAGTGTAGAATTCGTGCATCGGCACAGCGACAAAGAATTTCCAGGTCTAACAGCCGATGCCGTTAAAACGGCGGGAAGAATCTCTATGATCAATCCGTATCTCAAAATGGTCCTGTCCCTGTTGTTAATCATGACGGCCTGCCTGTACCAGCACCCGGGTTTAGCGGCTGATCATCCCTCCCAGCCGTGGAAGGTGGACGTGGAAGTGTTGCGCAGCCCGCAATACGAGGCGCTCATACAGGGAAACCTGTATTGCGACGGGCAGGATCGACTTTGGCTTCCGGTGGGTATCAGTTTTGACAAGAAGACCACAACCGATGCCTACATCGCTCAAAGCACCGGAATGCTGCTGTTGTCCGAGAATCAGGGCAGGACATGGCGCAGAACCGAGCAACCGCATCCCCACTCTCCGGATGAATCCGTGGCGTTGTCCGACGGTGCACTGGCCAGGACAAGGTCCAGTGGTTGGGTTCGTTACCCTCGTGACAAGTACGATGAGCTGTGGAGCGAAGGTCGTTACGTGTGGGACCTGGGTGAAGATCTCGGCTTCTGCGCGGTGCACAAGGACCTGTGGTTCGAACGCTCGTCGGACGACGGTCGGACCTGGCAACGGCAGGCCGTCCACGAGCAGTTGCCCTTCTTTGCACACTTTGTAATCAACCCTTTGTTAAAGTTGCCCGACGGCTGCCTAATCAACTTCGCCTACGGCTATCCGCCTGAGCGTCGCAACGGAAGCGGGACTCGCGGTCGGTCCAACGCCTACTGTGTTCGGTCCCGGGATGACGGTCAGAACTGGCAGTTGGTACTGATGGCCGACGGAGTGCTGTCGCCATCAGCGCGGGGATTCGGAGAGGTTTACCCGGTTGTGTTGGAGGATGGGAGAATTTTTGCCATGTTACGTACGGAGTTGGCAAATTTTGCCTATCTGGTGGTGTCCTCCGACGGAGGCCGCACGTGGTCGAAACCGAGTCAGACGCCGGTGCGGGCCAAGCACCCCAGGCCCGCCCTGCTACATGACGGGTCGATCCTGGTAACCTACCAACGCCGTTTTGCGCGGCCCTACGGCGTTCGTGCCCGCTTTACCCAGGACCTGGGCGCGTCGTGGTCGGAGGAAGTCGTCATTTGTGACGACATTCATGACCCGGACGGCTTGCACCAGCCCAATACGGTGGAACTTTCGGATGGCACGCTGTTCACCACGTTCGACGCGACCAAGCAGGATGAGCAGGGGCGACCGGGTCCGTTCATCGGTGGCAGCCATTGGACCAGGAACTACCGTCGCCCCTACGGGCCCAGGTTGGACGTGCCGGAACCGAAAGAAAAATTTAGCCCGTAGGTATCCTTACCGTTACCAAACCAACCGGGATGTCCTTGTTGTTAGAGGTTCCCCAGCGCAATGGGGTCCGCTTCGATCCGGGACGACTCTCGAGGCCGGCGCGAAGAACTTCCCTCCCCGGCAGGAAACAACAAAATTCCGCTGAAACGTTGCGGGGCAGGGTAGAGAATATTAAAATTTCTGTCTGTTGGCAGGACTTCAACGTCTCGCGGGGTGCGAGGCAGAGTCTTCAGGGGGCCTCGGCTTGGTCGGGATGCCGCTGCAGAAGATGTCTTGTTGACGACGATTTCCTCCCCGGTGACAAAGTGGTTGGAGCCGGGGAGCCCGTACCCGCTGAGTCCCATCCATTTGTCGTTGCCGAAGGAAATACCATGTCGCCCGTTCGAAACTCCACGATTTCTCGACGCCGATTTGTCAACACCACCGCTGTGGGAACGGTTGCCGCTTTTGCGGCGCCGGCGGTGATGACCGCCAGTAAAACGGATTCGGTGACGGTCGTTGGCGAAGGTGATTATCAGTACGAGGTCATCCATGCCTGGCCGCAGTTACCCGGAAAATACACGTGGCAAACAACGCACAACGTGGCGGTGGACAAGTCGGGCAATGTTTATGTGATCCATGAAGGTCGCAAGGAACAGAAAGACCACCCGTCAATTTTTGTTTTCGATCCGGAAGGCAGATTTGTTCGTGCCTTTGGCAGCCAGTTTCAGGGCGGAGGTCATGGAATCGAGATCCGCACGGAGGGCAGTGAAGAATTCGTTTATGCCTGTGGGTATCAGAACATCAAAGCGATTTCAAAGTTAACGTTGACAGGCGATGTGGTATGGCACAAGCGAGCACCGATGGAATCGGGGGTATATGCGGCGGGGGAAGATCAGTCCAATCGCCCCGAGTGGGGTCAGGACCGTTTTCTGCCGACGAACTTCACGTTCCTGCCGGATGGTGATTTTTTGTTGATTGACGGTTATGGATCCTATTACATTCACCGTTACGACAAGGACGGCAATTGGAAGTCGTGTTTTGGCGGGCCGGAAGCATCCACCGGTGCAGGCCAGGGGAAATTTAATCTGCCGCATGGCATCTGGGTGGACAACCGTAAGGGTCGCGAACCTTCCCTGGTTATTTGTGACCGGGCCAATCATACGGTGCAGTATCTGACGCTCGATGGCCGGTACATTGAAACCCTGACGGGGTATGGCCTGCCGGCCAACGCGGATACCTACGGGGACCTGATGGTCATTCCTGAATTGCACGCGCGGGTCACGCTGCACGGAAAAAACAACGAGGTGGTTGCTCGACTCGGTGACGATGTACACCGCATCACCAACCAGGATAAGCAGGGGATTCGGGCCAATCCGCACCTCTGGAAACAGGGGAAATTTATCCATCCACACGACGCGTGTTTCGACAACGAGGGGAACATCCTCGTGGCGGAATGGGTGGTATCCGGACGGATTACGAAATTGAAGCGGTTGGGGTAGGTTCCCTCGGGCAACAACCGGTGCGGCTTGCAACCAACACGAAACCAATCCCACCGGTGACATCGGTAAATGTTCACGATGTGGCGAATCGTCCCTTCTGCCTGCCGCATCCAACTGCTAAAATCCTTCCCTCCGATAACTCTAATTTGTAACACTACCCGCCCTTCCTCTTTCCCGTTGCGGAGCAGTTTCCGCTGGCCGGGGTGATTTTCGTGCAACGCAACGACATTCGAAATATTGCCATCATTGCCCACGTCGATCACGGCAAGACGACCCTGGTCGATGCGCTGTTGCGGCAAAGCGGCCAGTTCCGTGATTCGCAACTTGCGACGGACTGCATTTTGGATTCGAACGACCTGGAACGGGAGCGGGGAATTACCATCCTGGCCAAGAATATTGCGTTGCAATATAAAAACATCAAAATCAACATTATCGACACGCCGGGACATGCCGACTTTGGCGGCGAGGTGGAACGCGTTTTACGCATGGCAGACGGGGCGCTGGTCCTTGTCGACGCCTTCGAAGGTCCGCGTCCCCAAACGCGTTTCGTGCTGCAGAAGGCCCTGGAGTGCGGGTTGAGACTCGTGGTGGTTGTCAACAAAGTGGACCGTCCCGACTGCCGCCCGGAGGCAGTCGTGTCGGAGATGTTCGACTTGTTGGCGGACTTGGGGGCTGACGAAGAGACGCTCGACTTCCCCTATATTTTCGCCAGTGCACGGGAGGGTTACGCAAACAACGACTCGTCGATGCGTGAGGGGAGTATCGAACCCCTGTTGGAATTGATCGTGGATTCCATTCCACCACCGGAGGTCGATCCGAGCGGACCCTTGGAAATGATGGTCACGAGTATCACCTGGTCTGAGTACGTCGGTCGCATCGCCACGGGCCGTGTTGAAAGTGGGACGGTGACAAAAGGTCAGAAAGTCGGACTGTCACGCCAGGATGGAACGATGAAAATTGCTGAAATTGCGGCGGTACAAACCTTTGACAAACTGGGCCGGTACGAAACGGAGACCGTGTCCGCCGGAGATATCGTGGCACTGGTTGGTCTACCGGATCCCGAAATCGGAGATACGGTGACGTGTCCGGATAATCCCCGGGTCTTGCCCCGGTTGAGTGTTGACGATCCGACCCTGGCGATGTTGTTTACGATCAATTCATCTCCTTTAGCGGGTAAGGATGGAAAGTTTGTCACGAGCCGCAATTTGAGAGAACGGCTGTA
This sequence comes from Planctomycetota bacterium, assembly GCA_963578105.1. GTDB lineage: Bacteria > Planctomycetota > Planctomycetia > Pirellulales > Pirellulaceae. Next base: position 2,281 of record CAUZBP010000098.1, on the reverse strand, counting down.
TCGGGAACTGCAATCCAACCTGGCCTTACGGGTCGAAGAGACGGAGGATAAAGACGCCTTTCAGGTTTCGGGACGAGGGGTGCTGCACCTTTCGATTTTAATTGAAGAAATGCGCCGGGAAGGATACGAACTGTCGATCGGCAAGCCGCGCGTGATTGAGAAGATCGTCGACGGGCAGGTCCATGAACCGTTTGAGCGACTGGTGATTGACGTACCTACGGGTGACGTCGGTGCGATCATGGAACTGGTGTGTGCCCGTCGCGGACAAATCGGTGAAATGAGTTCCAATGAAAACGGGACATCCCATTTGGAGTTTTCCATTCCAGCCCGTGGGCTGATTGGATTGAGGACGCGCCTGTTGAATGCCAGTCGTGGAGAGGCTGTCATTCATCACAACCTGGATTGCTATCAAGCAAGAGAGGGTGAAGTGCCGCGACGCATGAACGGTGTTCTGGTGTCGCAGGAAAAGGGGGCGGCCGTCGGCTACGCGCTGTGGAAACTGGGTGAGCGCTCGGAGTTGTTTGTTGCGCCGGGGGCCGAGGTTTACGAAGGGATGATTGTGGGCGAAAACTCGCGCGAGAATGACCTGGTGGTCAATCCGATTCGCACGAAAAAATTGACCAACATTCGGGCTTCCGGTTCGGATGAAAATATCAGTCTTAAACCGCCGCGAGATTTGTTCCTGGAAGCCGCTTTGGAGTACATCGAGGACGACGAGTATGTGGAGATCACCCCCCGTGTGATCCGGCTTCGCAAAATATTGCTTTCGGAAAACGCGCGACGCAGGGCGGTGACGCGAAACACGAGAAAGGTCCAGTAGAAAAGGTGGTCTGTTGCGTCTTGCGCCGGGGGCCCACGAACGGTGGGGCGGAAAAGAGGATCCGATCCGGAGGATCGTGCACAAAAAATTCTGCTCGACGGACGGTGCGTGGCCGCAAGTCGCCTCGCCTTGCCCTGCTGCCGAGCGGGCTTTGCCGAGCGGTCCGGTGACTGGCGGGAGGACTTCTGCGGTTCTGGCGGCAGAATGCCAGGGCGGCCAGGGAAAAAAACACCAGGCCACAACCATCAGGTTCAGGAACCAGGACTCGATGAGTGGTGTCGACAGGCTGGTTCTTGAGAAAGCGAATGATGTCGTACCAGTAATACCCCGGCTCGTTGACAAGGTCCTGGCCCCCGTCGACGACTTTCATAAACAGGTTGTGGCCTGATTCGGGTGGCATCCAGCTTTCGTAGATCTTCAAAGTGGACGAGACGGGTGACGAATTGCCTTCCGCATCGGTCCGGTCGGACATCCTCTGGTTGGCTGTCGTCATCAAGTCGACCAGGTCGTTGTACTCATTATTCGGTGGTCGATCGTTTGCAGCGGCGATCATGAAGAATTCAGTGCTGCTGTTGTCGATCAACGCGACATTATTTGTACTGATTACCGATCCGTCCGAGAGGTATTGATCTGCTGTTGTGAACTCGCTGGGGTCCGTTGATCCACCGTTGGTCCATGTACCACCACCGGGCGCCATGGCCGCGAGGATGACTTTGTCGATTTTCAATGCCGTGTCGTCGGCATCCTGCTGGAGTTCTGCCAGTCGCAACGACATCAGGGCTCCGCGAGAATAGCCGAAAACGGATAAACCGGGATTGGCGGGTCCGTCCACGATGGTACGACCGTGAAGATCATCAGGCGTGAGGTTCATTAACTCGGTGACACCTAACTGGACTTCGTCGAGCGTTTCGGGGATCGTCGTGCCTGACCGTTTCTTGGCATAGGCAATAAATCCCTCCTCGGCCAGCATTTCCACAACTTTCTGAAGATCGCCGCCCTCCTGCAGGGGACCGCTACCCCCGTGGTTGTAAAGGACGGCACGATGCTGATTGGCGGACGGATCATCAGTTACCAGGGACGGAAGAGCGAGGAAGGAACCGTTGTTGTGCGGGTCGCTAATCATGATGTCGGCTGTGCAAACGGGACTTGCCATTCCAATCAGGAGGAACCCCGCCAAGGAAAATCCGGAAATGTGGCGCAAATGCATCTTTTCCAACCTCCAAAACAAAACCGTTTCGCAACTTGGTCTCAAGAGGGAAAAACAGGTGGCTTTGGCTTCCACCCTACCTGCCGGATCAGCATCGGACATGAAAAGGTAACCTGCGTTCCAGCTTTTGATGAGCCGTCCCCGTTACCCTGTATTTTAGCTGTACGAAAATAGGAGGGATGCCCACCCCAGCAATCGACGTAAGTCCCTATGTGTTCATGTCCTGCAAGTGCGTTGTCGTCTGGTCCAGTAAG
>CAUZBP010000097.1:0-17087 GCA_963578105.1 Planctomycetota bacterium | reverse complement strand
CGAATAGGGCGAAGGATATCCAGCCATGTGGCCGAGCAAGATCGTCCGACGCGCGAAAATCGAGTTTCCTAGATGGTGGGAGGCAGGAATCGATCCAGTGGAAGTACTGGTTAGAGAAACCAAAAAGTGAAATCGAGAAGTGTTTTTTACCTACCGACTCAACGGCTCCGACGTCGAAGGAGATAGCGAATATGCCGACTGGAAACTATCGTCCATTAAACGGCAGCATCAGGACTGGCTGATCAAAGCTCCTTGGGATTTTTACTATTGGGATTTCACTTTTCAAGGAGTACGTGACTATAAGGTAAGCATTCTTCGCGAGATGGCGGAGATGTACGATGTGGATGGCCTGCAAATCGATTTCGCACGTAGTCCCATCGTACTCCCCCCAGGCCAGCAGTGGAAAAACCGAGAGCACTTGACAAATTTCATGCGTCAGTTGCGATCGACAGTGCAAGAAGTTGCCAGGAAACGGGGCCGCCCACTACTGCTGGCCGTGCGAATTCCGGAAAATATCGTTGGCTGCCATTTTGATGGCATTGATGTGGAAACCTGGGGCCGTGAGAACCTGGTGGACTTGCTTGTTCCTGGGTGCGGTGCAGCTGAAATTGACATCCCTGCTTTTTAACGGTTAGCAGCCGGCACCCACATCAAGGTGTATCCGTCTTGGGACTCGATTCATCCCACAGAAGGATATCGCATACCCGCTGTTGAGTATTGGCGTGGTCTCTACAGCAAATGGTGGGCGCTTGGTGCTGACGGCGTTCATGTGTTTAACCTGGGTACCGTGCCCCCCGTATCGGCGGGCATCTCTGCTCGGCAGCCAGGTTCGCCCTTTAATTCCGCCGACGCTTATTCTCCGATTTTGCGAGAGATTGGCGATCCGGAAGCGATGCGATTCAAAGATAAGGTGTTTTTTGTTGAGCGTCGCACCGGGATGCATGGGAAACAGATAAGCGGCGACCCGGAAAATTGGACAACGCCCCGACATATGTTTTTTCTGACATGCATGTTAGCCCCCTTGCCGGTACCCTTGGCAAATGATGGACGGGCAGACACGTTGCTAACACTCAAGGTCACCGACGACGTCAATACCCATCAGCGGCGGGTTGAAGCAATCAACCTGAAAATCTTGTTATCCTATCCAACCACCGAAAGCCATGACCTAAAACAGTTCGAGGTACGGATTAATAATTTATTATTGGGCGATGGCCGGACAGAAGAATTTGTTCGACGCCCTGGGGCGCCAATCGTTTTGAGCGGGGCTTTGCACGGATGGTTGACCTATCCGGTCAAGCCGGACCAGATCGCGTTGGGTGATAATCTTGTCGGCGTTCGTGTCATCGATCGCCCCCATGACAGTCCTGGCCAGATCGTGCTCGAAAAACTCGAACTGCATGTCCAATATCGCTAGACTCGATTTAAAAACACCTACGGGACACCAGCTACCCGTTATCCTCATCTCGCTTAAAACGATTCGTATTTCAAATTCCACACGTTAGTTGTCGGAACACCAGCGAGAACCATGGGATGAAAATCCCGCGTCGATTCCCCCGCAAATCATTCGCTCTCTCGGTGCCGGTGATTTTGGCGACGATGCCGATTGGCGGGACCCGGCATCATTCATTTTCGCACAGCCCAACTGACTCTACTCGCTGACAACTGGAGAGAACCCGCATCCAATAACACCTGGATACTCAGCGCAGAGATTATTCCGAAAAGCAGCGACACGTTCGAGATGCATGCCACTGCGCCTCTGTGTTTTGTCGAGCTTTGTTGTTTCTCTAAAAAAGAAACAGGATGTCCTGTCCGTGAATCTGCTTATGCGTGTTGTGATGTGGCGAACTCAGACCAGGCATTGCCCCTGATCGGTAACTCTCAGTACGACAAACGCTCGATTTGTTGTAAAGCGACATAGACCAAAACTGGTTCGTCACTGCCTTCACGAATCACACCCAGTTCCAGGCGACCACCGGAAGTCTGGATCGCGTAGGGTAAAACCAATTCGTCTTCGATTCCTTGACCATTGATACTGACGATCAAGTCGCCCTCTCTCAATCCGGCATAGGCTGCTGGCGAATTTGGCTTCACTTCTTGGATGCCGTAAGCTGCCATGTCCGGGACCAAGATGCAATCAATACCAAAGTACCAGCTGCTGCTGACATATCCGTCGACTGGTGGACAGGAAACCACCTGGTACCGACATGGCGTCCAGCATCGCCAGTAATCGGGAGTGTCGCAGTAGTCCCACCAGTGACAATGGTTCCGGTGCCAATGGCCACCAATGACAAAGTCAATCCACCAGTGACAACGCGAATGTAGCGACAGCTTTCGGATCGCGAAATTCTTGGCGTGCCGTGCCTGGGGTATCTTGAGCTTCATGTTGGCGCTATTACGTACATTGCCGAACTTACCGTGGAACTTTTCAACCTCGATCGACTTTAACTTGCCTTCGCCACTTCGGTTGACCCAATGATCGAAATTGCGGATTCCTTCCAACTTGTTGGTTCCACGCCGTTTGCCGTTCTTGCCTGGCCGGTTGGGCTTAAGTGAGTCTGGTTCGATGCTCGGAGGGACGTTTCCAAGCACGTCTGGCCTGTGGTGCTTACGCCTGTCTGGTTTGGTGCTCGGAGGGACGTTTCCAAGCACGTCTGGCCTGTGGTGTTTACGCCTGTCTGGTTTGGTGCTCGGAGGGACGTTTCCAAGCACGTCTGGCCTGCGGTGCTTACGCCTGTCTGGTTTGGTGCTCGGAGGTATTGTGACGGACGGAACTTTCGCAGCTCGTTGGGTGTCAGAAGTCTTTGCAGCTCGTTTGGAGGGACGAACTTTTGAAGATCGTTCGGTATCAGGAATCTTCTCAGCTCGTTTGGAAGGACGGACTTTCGCAGCTCGTTGGGTGTCAGAAGTCTTCTCAGCTCGTTTGGAAGGACGGACTTTCGCAGCTCGCTGGGTGTCAGAGGTCTTTGCAGCTCGTTTGGAGGGACGAACTTTTGCAGCTCGCTGGGTATCAGAAATCTTCTCAGCTCGTTTGGAAGGACGGACTTTCGCAGCTCGTTGGGTGTCAGAAGTCTTTGCAGCTCGTTTGGAGGGACGAACTTTCGAAGTTTGTTTGGTGGCAGGAATCTTTGCAGCTCGTTTGGTGGTGGGGACCTTACGAGCCGGGGTTGATTGAACTTTTCGCGAAGACCGATTTGCTTTGCTTAAGTTCTTGGACGACTTAGAAAGTTTTTTGCTGGATGACGGTGTGCGAGACTTGTTTCGCACGTTTGCCGCACGCGACTTGTTGTCAACGTTCGAGGAACGACGATGCTTAGAACTTTTCTGGTGAGAATCCTTGGCGAGACCAACGGTTGGTGGCATTACCGTCAGGACAGACAACATCACCACAGCGGTCAAATAGACGGGTCGGAACACGACAGACCTCCCTTTAAGATAGAAACTAAAAAGAATTGGAACCCAGTTCCATTTCACTGCTAGATCCATGCCAAAGTCTCTCCCGGGTTAGCCAGAACCGCTCGATTTCCCTGGAGATAACCTGATCGGCAACGGTACACAACACGTGGATATAAAATACGTTAACGCTATGTTTCGGTCGCAGATGAAATATCTAAAAGCCTCTTGGGCCGACCGATTCAGAAGTCAAACAGGAGCCTCTGGGTAGTCACTTTGACTACACCGAGTCCTGGTTTGAGATTCTATCAGCCGGTGAGTTAGCGGTAGCGGTGAACGAGCTTTGACGCACCCTCGAGGACGAGCGTCAGTTCGTCGCCGGCTGCTGGAGGATAGCTTGCTGGGTGGTGACGAGCGGTGCTAGCTGGCTCCCACGTTACTCGGCCCGACAACTGGCATTTTCGGATCATTCCAGAAAATCCACCAGGATGTTCTAAGCCGCACAACCTGCAGTGGACGATAACCGGCCATGGGTCCAGGTATTTCAATGCGCACCCCAAACCATTGCGACCATGAAGCACTCCAAAGTCATTGTACTTAACGGCTTTTCGCGAGGTGGCACAAACATCGCCTGGAACCTGCTGCAGTCACACCCCGATGTGTGCAGCCCAATCCTGGAAACGGGGGAATTGCTGTACCGCCGCCTGTTTCGACTGCTTCCCAAGAGTTGGATACGGCGCATGCTCAGCCAGCCCCGATTCCTGGATTCAATTCCCGGTCGACTCATCCATCAACAGATTGATCAACTGTTCTACCGCTGGAAACTGAAGAACCTGGGACACCGGGACAACGGCATGAAGGACGATGGGGTGCCGTACACGGCCGAGGAGGTCAAACGCTCGGTTTTGTGCCTGAAATCCACCAATTTTGATATCAACCTGATCGATTGCTTTCAGCGGATGTACTCCGACGTCTACTGCATCGGGCTGGTCCGAGACGGTTATAGCCTTTGCGAAGGCCGCGTTCGTCGCGGTCAGTCAGCGGAGGTCGTGGGTCAACAATATCGCCAGATTAGTCAGCAGATGATCGATCGAGCGAGCGATACGGACCGATTCGTGCTGCTGCGGTTCGACGACGTGCTTGCAGATCCGTTTGCCACTGCCGAACGTCTTTACGCGTTCTGCAAGCTACAGCCCTTGACCATACCCAAGCTGCGACTGAAGTCCAAACGGATACTGACGGCCGACAAGAAACACAAGCCCCTGTTTGGAGAGGTGAATCGAAAATACTGGTTCGACCGCGTCTCGATCACCGACGTGCTCGACCAAAAAATCGACCAGGTGCAAGCTTCGCAGCTTAGCCCGGCGGACCTTGCGCAGTTTGAAAAGCATGCCTTACCAGTACTGGAATACCTGGGGTACGCGGCAGACAGACGGCCACGGCAGGCGGCTGCATAAGGGGGGAGTTTTTGGGCCGTTGCGGACGAGGTGAAGACGGTCCGCAGGTTACAGTCCAGTTTTTCAATCAGCGTGTAGGTCATGGTCAAACTCGAATCTTCAGCTTCCACGCCAGAGACCCTTCCTGTCGCATCGACCCGGTCGCAGCTCGCAGGCTTGCCCGGCTCCACGGAGACCGCTCCGCGACCGTTCGACGTGGTTATCGTGCCCGACTTCCTGGGGTCCCAGGCACATGTGCAGGAGGGGCAGGCAATCCTGTTTCTGTCCAGTTGGTTGCAGGAATACGGGAATGAAGCCCGCTTGCCCCTGCACCTGGCCTGCATTGGCGACCCACCCGCTACGGTACGTCGATTGGCGGATCGAGCGGGAGCACGGCTCTCTTCGTACGCACCGATCGGTATCCAGGCCGGACACCACGTGGGCAACAAGCTGCGAGGATTGGAAATCCCCGCCGAAACGGGCCGACTGTTGCTACTGGATGTCGACACGTTGATCCTCAACGACATTTCGCCCCTGGGACATTGGGAGTCGTGTCTGGCAGCCGCCCCCGACGATTGCCCCAAGGTCACCGATACCCAGTGGAGGCGAATTTACCAGGGGTTGCAATTGGACCTGCCCAGCGACCGCAGTCTTTGTCTGGCTGCCGAGTTGGGCCTGCCTGACTTTCCCGGACGCTGGTTGGGGTACAAGGTTCCGCGGCGGGAGCGACACGAGTCGATTCCCTACTACAATGGCGGCGCGGTGCTGGTGCCCGCCGATTGCGGCCTGCGGTTCCTGTGGGAAGAGAACATCCGCAGAATCGCTGACTTGTTTCCTCGGCAGGATAGCAAGTTGAAGTGGATCCATAGCAGCGACCAGGCCGGACTGGCAGTTTCGTTGTGGCAACTGCGCCAGCAAGGCTGGTGTTTTCGAAGGTTGCCCGACTCGTTGAATTGCCGCTGGCGGAACCTCTACGCCGAAAGCCCAGCGCTGCACGAAACGGGTGTGTTGCACCTGACCACGTTTTTACATGACCTGCCCAAGGGCCCGGTCACCGACGACCGGCTGCGGAAGGCCGTGTCGTACTACCTTGGTCAAAAACTGGCGCGGCGATTCAGCCGGCTGCTTGTGGGGGAAGCCCTGCGCGGAACGGTCCTGGCCGGCACGCAGCGTTTCCGGCAGGCTCGCCGCCAATGTCGCCAGCTGGAACACCACTCGCACGTGCTGCTTAAGCGACACGCGTGGGTCCGCGACGAAACACCGATCGATACCAAACACCATTCCAATGACCGGCAGTTACCCGAGTATCTGCGGGGAGAAGGCGAAAAACTGGCAGGAGCCGCTGCTTGATGTCACGTCGGAGAACATGGTCATGCGCGTCAGTGTAATCATCTCAACATACAATTCGCCGAAATGGCTGGAAAAGGTCATCTGGGGCTACCACGCGCAAAGCTACCCCCAGTTCGAACTGATGGTGGCTGATGATGGATCGGATCAAGAGACGGCCTCGCTGGTAAATCGGCTGCGGAAAAAGACGGGGCTGACCCTCCACCACGTCTGGCACGAGGATCGCGGGTTCCGCAAGTGCAAAATCTTGAATAAAGCCATCGTGGAGTCCACCGGTGACTATATCATCCTGTCCGACGGCGACTGCATTCCTCGCTCGGACTTCGTGCACACACACTTGAGGCTGGCCGAGCCCAATTGCCTGTTGTCGGGTGGATGCGTTCGGCTGCCGGGCAAGCTAAGCGAATTCATCGGCATCGAAAACATTCTTACACAGCAGTGTACCGACCTGTCATGGCTGTGTGCCAACGGTTTGCCCCTGTCCAAGAACATCCTGAAACTATTGCCCGCGGCGCAGGTCACTTGGTTCATGAAGTGGTTAACGCCCACGCGGGCGACACTGAACGGCCACAACGCGTCGATGTGGAAAGCCGATGTGTTCAAGGTCAACGGGTTTGACCAGCGGATGGAATACGGCGGCCTCGATCGTGAACTCGGTGAACGGCTGAATAATGCGGGCGTCCGCTTCAAACAGGTACGGCACCTGGCCGTGTGCGTCCACCTCGATCACGGTCGGCCCTACGTGCGGGAGGAAGTGTTGTGGCACAACCGGGCAATCCGGGAGTATACCCGCAGATCTGGCTCGAGATGGACACCGTATGGGATCGACGCGGGCGACGGGATGCGCGCGTCCTCGCCTGGTATGCTGTCTCGGGCAGCGTGAGGATCCGATCGATAGCAGGTGGTTTGGCTCTTGGGGACAGGGAGAACCTTTGTCGTGCTGATTTCCGATGACCACCAGTTCATTTTCGTCCACATTCCCAAGACGGCTGGTTCCAGCATTACGCAGGTTCTCGAGCCGGTCTCACGGTGCGGCTCGGAGTTCTGGCTGACACGCTGGTTGCTGCGAGCGGGGGTGCGGAGTAACCTGTTTGCCCCGCCCAAGTACCGGACTTACCGCCGTCACACCTCCGCCCGCAAGTTGCAGTGGTACCTGCCACGACGGCAATTCCAGCAATACTACAAGTTCGCGTTTGTCAGAAATCCCTGGGACTGGCTCGTTTCGTACTACCATTTTGTCATGGGGCAGCCCAATCATCGGCGCTACCGGCAGCTGAAGTCACTGGGTAGCTTCGAGCATTTTTTGGAGTACGAATGTTCCCAGAAAAAGTTTATGCAGAAAAACTTCGTTACCGATCACCAGGGAAATCTCATAGTGAACTTCGTCGGGCGGTTTGAGAACCTGATGGAAGATTTTTCTCTCGTTTGCCAGAAGCTGAACATCACCGGGTCACTCGGGCAGAGGAACCGGTCACAACATCGGGACTACCGGTCTTACTACTCCGATCGCGCCATCGAACTTGTGGCGCAAGGCTACGCCGAAGACATTCAACTGTTCGGCTACACGTACGATGGCGTGCAGTGTAACCGCAAAGTGGCCTGAGTCGCCTGGAAGAATGCCGCCTGATTCTCATCATAGGAGCCGCGACGACCGGTGGCGATGCGACCGCCCCTAACCAAGTGAGAGACGCAGCCACCGGCAAGGAAGATGCGGTCGTTCACGGGCTCCTGGGGCCCGTAAAAAACTCGTAATTCCATGACCGCACAAACCCTTCTCTCCAGGGTAGGCCGACCCCAAGCCTCCCATGGGCCCGTGGAGTAAGGCTTCTTGCCCACGACCCCCCTGGGGCCCGCACATTGAATTTAGGCGAAGACCATGTAAAACTTCACAAGCAGGTGCAGCAACCGCCAAACAAAACCGTTCCAGAACGGTACGCCATGACTGGCTGCGAGCGGTTGCTAGTGGACAGGACGGCGATCCAAACCGGGTTGCCGACAAACAAGCTGCGAAGTCTGACCCGAAGCCGGTTGTACTTCGATGCAGACATCTGTAAAGTTGGGTCGACAAAAAGTCGCCAGCCTGTCCCCGCATGCTGATGTCGCAGGAGTGGCTATCAGTCCTAAAATTGAACCACACAAATAGTACAATGTATTGCAACGGTGCGAGGGGGTGCGAAATGGAGTTGGATAACCGAATCGAAGTTGGTGCGGGGAGCCACCGTTACCAGGTGCTGGAACAATGGCCTCAATGGCCCCCTGGGGCACAATTTAAGGAAGTCGTGGCCGTTGCTGCAGATTCCCAGGGTCATGTGTACGTTTTCAACCGCGGCCCCATGCCGATTATGACATTTGACCGAAACGGGCATTTCATCGGTGGGTTCGAAGTTGGTGATTTTTTCCGGCCTCATGGAATCACCGTGGGAACCGATGACACGATCTACTGCGTTGACGATTACGATCATACCGTGAAAGTCTTCTCGCCCGACGGGCAGCCTCGATTCACGTTGGGCACCAGTGGTGTCTATTCGCACACCGGTGCCACGAGCGTCGACTACCGCACCATCAAGAACTCCGGGCCACCGTTTAACTATCCCACGAATCTGGCCGTGACACCCTCCGGTGAGCTACTCGTCACGGACGGTTACGGAAATGCCAGGGTCCATCGTTTTTCCGCACGGGGTGAGCTGCTTGGATCGTGGGGCGTACCGGGCGACGGGCCTGGTCAGTTTCAGGTTCCTCACGGCATTGCGATCGACGCTCGTGGCCTCGTGTACATCGCCGATCGCGAAAACAGCCGCATTCAGCGATTTGACTTAAAAGGGCAGTACGTTGACGAGTGGACCGATGTTGTCCGTCCATGTGAAGTTTTTGTCACCGGTGATGGAACGGTCTACATTGCCGAGCTCGGCGAGCGTGCCGGCAGATGGGCCGGCTGGGCCGAACCGTGTGACGATGCGGTGGGAGGACGTCTGAGTATCTTCGACCACGACGGGACATTGCTGGCTCGTTGGGGCGGAGGGGAGTCCCCCTCTGCGGCCGGTGATTTCTTTGCCCCGCACGACGTGTGGGTCGATAAGTTCGGTGATATCTACGTTTCGGAAGTTATTTGGTCAGCGGGTGCGAAGCGGGGCCTGATCAGCCCCACATGTCACACGCTGCAAAAGTTCATGCGGATCGACGGAGTGTAAAGATGATCTTCGCCCATAACGATCTGCGAGAATTAACCACGCGTATCTTTTCCGCTGCTGGATGCGAACAGAAAGAAGCCGAATTGGTTGCGCAATTGCTTGTTGAATCGAACCTGGTTGGTCACGATTCACACGGCGTGATCCGCATTCCGACTTACGTGCAGTGGTTGCGGGAAGGGAAGGTTTTCGCCAACCAACGCGTATCAGTAGCCGTTGACAACGGTCCCATTCTCGTGATCGACGGTCAATTCGGCCTGGGCCAATCGGTCGGTTTCCAAAGTATGAAACTGGGAATCGAAAGGGCGGCGCAACAGGGAGTGGCTGTCGTTGGGTTGCGAAACTCAGGCCATTTGGGTCGCATCGGCGACTGGCCGCTGATGGCTGCCAAGGAGGGTATGATCTCGGTCCATTTCGTCAATACAAGTGGTGCGGGGATGCTCGTCGCGCCACACGGAGGCGTTGAGCGGAGGCTGTCGGTCAATCCCGTCGCAGCGGCGGTTCCCATCGAAAACGGCACGCCACTCTTGTTGGATATGTCCGCGGCCATGATTGCTGAAGGTAAGGTGCGGGTTGCCCTGAATCAGGGAACACAAGTCCCCGCAGATTGTCTGATTGACGCTGACGGTAACCCCACGCAGGAACCGGCTGTCTTTTATGGGGATCCACCGGGCTCAATCCGCCCGATTGCCGGACACAAAGGATACGGGCTTTCCATGATCATCGAAGTCCTTGCCGGTGCCTTGACTGGTGGAGCATGCAGCGATCCCAAAAACGCTGGCCGGGTCGCCAACGGTATGCTGTCGATCATTTTGGACCCGCGCCGTTTCGTGGACGCCGAGGATTTTTTTCCAGAGGTCACAAGGTATATCGATTTTGTGAAGAGCTCACGTACTCGAATGCCGGATGGAGAAATCCTCATGCCTGGGGAACCCGAAAGTCGCACGAAATCCGAACGTATGAAGAAAGGTATTGAAATCGATCAGATGACGTGCAGTCAAATTGCTTCAACGTGTCTTGCGTTGAAAGTCGATCCCGGATTCTCTGCCCAAGAAGTAGACTCGTGGCAGAAGACGCACGGCAAGCTGAACATTCCGGGCGTCGAGCCTTCTGGCGATGCTTAGCGCGTAGTGGGCAAGCCCGTAGTGGTTGTCCCCCATCGGGTAAATTATTAAGTACCCTGGTTGTCTGCAAAACAGCGCGCATTACTTGCACATAAAAAACTCCAGCCAGTTGGGAGGGAGAGTGGCTGGAGTCGTAAGCACTGGAGGGAGGGAGTCCAGTACTTGTGAAAGGGTTGTAAAAAGTACCTCAAGAGATAGCTCGACGACCCGACATGACAGGGACAGATTTTTTGTGGTTCGAGCAGGCCACTGAAAGTGGCACAGAATCGGGCACATAAAATCGCGATACGGCACAAACAGCGACACAACACCCACATGTACCCGCTCGCACGGACTGGCCAATACCGGCACAACCTCCCTGGGAGTCCAAGGGGTTATGCGAAAGTCTGCGATCGGGGTAGCCTTCCTCTTGCGTCACCCACAAATAGCCCGGGAGGGACTCGAACAACTGCAACAATCCCCGGGAAAACCGGCGGTCACCACAGAGCGCAACGCAGAATACGACGCACGCTGCGCAGAATCGGGCGCAATCGATGCCGATCTTCAGCAGCTCATCACCCTCTGGCCGCAGTTGGCGGCCAGTGTGCGTGAAGGGCTCCTTCAGCAGGCCACTGAGTCGGTTACCAGAAGCCCATAGAAGGGCCACCGTGAGCGATTGACCTTCAGGTGTGGCACACCCCAATAGGGGTGTGCCGGAGACAGGGCTTTGCCCCCCCAGGGTGCAAATAAGTACCCCTAGTTGTCTCCAAAATAGTGCGCAAAAAAAATGGGCCACAACAATTCTTGAAGTGTACCCAGTTGCGCAACAGGACGACTTCCCACAGTGGGACGTCGCGCAGGCTCTGCGCGGTTGGACATAAAAATTATGCGAAAAAACGTGCACGCCGGACCAAGCGATTCCCCGATGTGACGATCTTTTGAACTCGCCCCACCCCTCGGTCAAACTTCGCCCCGGCTACGCCGGGCAAGGGGTAAAGTGGTTAAGGTGATATGGGGTAAGTTCCGGCCAAACGAAAACCAAGATTGTGGTCACGGTCGTCCGGAGGGTAGAAGCTGCGGTTGGCAGCGCGGACGACCCCCAGTTGAATGTTGAACGCCCCGCCACACACGTAAGTCGCCCGACGCTGGACCTGTCGGGTCGCTCACCACCTTCAGGCTGTCATAATCACCGTACCAGTCCTGGCACCACTCAAACACGTTGCCGTGCATGTCAAAAAGGCCCCAAGCGTTCGGTTTTAACTCGCCAACCGGATGCGTGCTGCTCGAGTTGCCGCTGTACCATGCGTACTCGCCAAGCTGGGAGACGTCATCTCCAAAACTGTAAGCGGTCGTCGTTCCCGCACGGCAGGCGTATTTCCACTGGGCTTCAGTAGGCAAGCGGTATTCCACCTCGTCATTCAGCTTACGGAAAAACGCTACCGCATCGTTCCAACTGACATCTTCCACCGGTTTGTTGGCACCTTCGTACTTGCTGGGGTTTTTACCCATCACCCGTTCGTACTGCGCCTGCGTCACTTCATGCACGCTCAAATAAAATGGCTTCGTGATCTTGACCTGATGTTGGGTTTCGTCGTCGTAACGCCCCGGCTCCGACGCCGGGCTCCCCATCGCAAACTCGCCCGGCGGGATCAGGTTGAATTTCATGCCAAGCGAGTTCGTGATTTGAACAGGTGTGCCAAGGTGATCGGCCCATGCTTTTTGCAGGGCCTTGGCTTAATCACTATCAAACGGAGCAACGGCCTGCGGTGGATCTGCCTCCGCCTCACGACCGGCAAGGCACAACAGCAACAAGGCTACCCGCAAATACGGCAAGCGGTTCATTTCCCCCCCGTGCAAACGCGTTTACATTGACCATATCCAGCGGGTTATATCCTACCTTGCCGGGCATACGTCATCCACCGGATCGATGTGACAACCGTTTAAACTCGACCTACCCCCCGGTCAGATCCCCGATCGATTTACATCACCCGTGCCGCACTTGATGCGGCACGGCGGCGAGGGCCGAGAGGGCCAACAGCAGGGTGGTGGGTACGGGGACCGTTGGGGGTGTCGATCCCGACATGCGTGTACGGATATCCGACAATGGGCTTGGTATTTGCGATGCCGGGAAACTCTTGGCTTAAGGTCAACCAGTTTGCCAGGACCGCCTGCATGGAATCGATCGTCGCGCCAAGTCCTTAAGGAACGCTAGGCACGATATGTACGCTCGGATTGATGTCGCTCTAGGCGTCGTATCCTTCCGCCAACGGTAGTACGTCTGCTCGGTCACGCCGACCTTCTTAGCCGCCTGAGCCGCGGTGCAACCCTTGGCTAGCTCCAAACGGAGCTTCGAGATGATCTGCTGGGCGGTAGGCTTCTTACCTCGTGGCATCGGATGTCCTCCTCAAAAATAATGCGTCCTGACGCCCCGATTATCTATAATAGCGCGGACTCGTTTAAGGGGGCTAGGTCATTTGGCACCAGCCCCGTTATTTGGGTCCAACGGCGCAAGTGAAACCACCGTGGTGGCCCGTGATTTCAATGATTCTATGAACGAACTACCAGCCATGCCGAGTTCTTACTGGGCGATTCTACTGCGCAACACGAAGACCAGGCTGCGAAGCAGCGTATCATCCCACATTTTCACAGAGCACCTAGCTAGCCTAGTGGATGATGAGCGTGTAGCCCAGTGCAGTGGTTGCACTGGGGCAGCACATTGGTGCCCCCGGGTAGTGGGGGGTGATTTTCTGAGGGGCCGTGCTGCCACAGTCACGGCCTGAGACACGCGTATCTTCTGCCAAAATTATTACTTTTGGGGCAGGAGCAACTGCAATGTAAACGTTGTTTACATCACCCGTGCCGCATTCGAAGCGGCACGGCGGCGAGGGCCAACAGGGCCAACAGGAGGGTGGTGGGTTCTGGGACATGGTCTGCCCCTGAACCACTGGCTGTGGACTGGCCAAAGTTAGCCACCCATAGAGCATAGCCGGCCCGACTCCCGTTCCGTATGAGATCCTAGACTGGTCTAAGCGAGTGTGTCCTGCGCGATTACTTTGGAAAATGCCGATTCGTCTCCATTCATAATCGTCTGGCCAATCGTGTCCAGACGATTCATTTCCTGTTGAATGCGTTTGGTGATCTGCGAAATCTGTTCCCGCGATACATTCGCCGGAACGTTGATTGGCTGTCCTGCCAGCAGCAGAACGCGTGAAAACGGTTTCGGGATAAGCATGTCGGACCAACCGGCTGGTACTGCCCAGTACCGTGTTCCGGTCACAGTTGTCGGGACGACCGGTCGACCTGTCCGCGAAGCGAGAAAGATGATGCCGTCCTTCATGGTTCGCCGCGGGCCGCGTGGGCCATCCGGCGTGATGCAGACATGAAGGTCCGGCTGATCGATAAGCTGTTTCGTAGCCTGTGCTCCACCACGACTCGCCGATCCTCGGACCGGCGTGATGCCCAGAAGTTTTATGGCATGAGTCAGATAAGTTCCGTCCTGATGACGGCTGATCAGGCCAGCCAGTTTGTAGGTCTTCAGCGAAAACAGGCAGACAATGATGGCATCATGCCATAGACAGAAACAGTACCGCATTGGCCCGCTGGCTGCGGCATACGGCGTGGCATCATCCTTCACGCGGCGGTGGTCAACTCGTACTGTCAAAAACAGAAGCCGAAGAATCCAGGTGGCCAGTCTGGCAATCAGCCAGTTAAGTACAGAATTTCGAATTTTCATGGTGGCATCCGTGCCCGCGTAACTGTCCGAACCGAGACGTGTCAGTTTAGAGGATTCTGCCGGAAGACGGAAAGAGACGGTTTTATTTATTTCTTCGGGGAAACGGCCTCCATATTCGCGCTGTAACGCTTCCACGTGATTGAACCCGATGTAGAATGCGTCCGAAACAAGTGAACGTTCGCTAGTGCGGGGGCAAGGTTTTGCTCTTGTCATATCGCCCCGGTGAGCTTATCGCGTTGTCACACTAGGTGCGTCTGGTGCAATCGCGGAACTGGATTGCATTCCCGTCGCGCCGCTATGCGGCCTGCACAGGCCCTCAGCCACACATCACCCGTGCCGCACTCGAAGCGGCACGGCGGCCAGGGCCAAGAGGGCCAACAGCAGGGTGGTGGGTTCTGGGATGGGGTTAACAATGGTTAGCTTGCTGGCGTCGGTTACGGAATAACTTCCCTCCAGATAGTCCTGCAGGCCTGCTGCGTCAAAAGCAAGAAGCCAGTGACAAATCACCGGCTTCGTTGCCTCAAATCGTATTGTAATGGTTCTAGACCAACGTGACGTTTTCCGCGCGTGGTCCCTTGGGTCCCTGTCCTTCGGTGTACGAGACGCGCTGTCCTTCGCGCAGTTCATCGAAGCTCACGCCTTCAACGTTCGAATTGTGGAAAAACATGTCCTTGTCCGTTCCGGTGTCAATGAAACCGAAACCTTTGTCCGTCAGCCGCTTAATCGTACCTTCAGCCATTCGTCACACTTCCTAAAAAAAGATTCCGCGACGCTTTCCGAAACAACACGTTCGAAAAAACAATACATCGCACGCCACCAGATTATAGCGGTCTGGACCAGCGCATCACAGCCCAGGCATCGCCTCGCCCTCTGCGTTTTCAATCGTCGGAGTCCCACTCACCACCACGCCCCAGAATCTTTACCACCCCGAAAGGTGGAAAAACTCCACCAGCCACGAAGCCGCGGCAAGCAATTGCGTTACTCGGCCTAGATTGAGTAGATTACGTGTTCGGAAATCTCTATTTTACTAAGGTTTTCCGTTTGCGTACCTTTTCTACCCCTTCGCAAATTCCGAACGTTTTTCGGCCTACCGCTGGATTTCCCGTCTAATTCGCCTGCACCTGCATCATTATGTACAAATATTATCCTAAGTGCTCGTCTCCAGGTTTTCCCTCCTGTGATCAGTCCAACGCCGGCTCCCCTACTGCAAGGACTGCCCCCATCTTTCCTCAATTTGTTGACTAACTCCATCTCAAATTGCCTTTTTATGCCCATTCCCTTCGACAACAGCTACGTCCGTCTGCCGGACGCTTTCTTTACACCCATCGAACCCACTCCGGTCAGCGCTCCGGTGATGATCCGGCTGAACCACGACTTGGTGACCGAACTCGGGATCGATGTCGCCAGGCTCGATTCCCCAGAAGGTCTTGCCATCCTTTCGGGCAACCAGCGCGCGGACGGCTCCGAGCCTCTTGCCATGGCCTACTCAGGGGACCAGTTCGGCGGCTTTTCACCGCAACTCGGCGACGGCCGCGCGATTCTGCTCGGTGAAGTCGTCCGCCATGACGGCGTTCGCCACGACATTCAACTCAAAGGCTCCGGCCCGACGCCATTCTCGCGACGCGGCGACGGACGCTCAGCGCTAGGTCCGGTCTTGCGCGAATATATCGTCTCCGAAGCGATGGCTGCCCTCGGTGTGCCGACGACCCGTGCGCTCGCCGCGGTAGCAAGTGGTGAAAACGTGCTCCGCGAAGGCCTCATGCCCGGCGGAGTTTTCACCCGCGTCGCACAGTCGCACATTCGCATCGGCACCTTTCAATGGTTCGCCGCCCGCAAGGATAACGACAACTTAAAGGTTCTGGCCGACTATGTCATCCAGCGCCACTATCCCGACGCGCAGCACAACGAAAATCCTTACCTCGCTCTGCTCGACGGAGTCATTCAGCGACAAGCCAAACTGATCGCCCATTGGATGCAGTTCGGATTCATCCACGGCGTGATGAATACTGACAACATGACCGTCTCAGGCGAGACCATCGACTACGGTCCGTGCGCTTTCATGGACATCTACGATCCGGCGAAAAAATTCAGCTCGATCGATCACCAGGGACGATATGCCTTTGCCAATCAGTCCCCGATCGGCCACTGGAATCTGACCCGCTTCGCCGAAACCCTCCTCCCTCTGCTCGACGACGATCCGAAACGATCGGTCGCCGAAGCCGAAGCTGCTCTCGGCAAGTTCGCCAAAATCCACGAAACCGAACTGCAAAAACGTTTCACCGCGAAGATTGGCATCGAAGCTGGCGACACCGGCGATTGGAGCATGGTGGAAACGTTGCTGGCAGCGATGGCAGATGGCGAGGCCGACTTCACGCTTGTGTTCCGTCATCTTTCCGACGCGCTTGAAAGCGGCTACGACGACGACATCACTCGCCTTTTCAGACAACCCGCAGCGATCGTCGCGTGGCTGACCGTTTGGCGGGCACGCCTGCACGATAGCGACTGCAGCCAAGCTGTTGCCTTGATGCGACGGACGAACCCGGTCTTCATCCCGCGCAACCATCGCATCGAGGAAGCGATCAGGGCGGGCAACGGGGGCGACTTTGCACCCTTTCATCGACTCAACGACGTGCTGCAGCATCCGTTCACTGCACAGGCAGAGTTCACCGAGCATGAAGCCGCACCGCTGCCCGAAGAAGTCGTGCACGCGACCTTCTGCGGAACCTGAGACAAGCACCTGAGCCGGTTTTCAGTCGGAGTAAGAGAGCTGCCCCCCCCATCTTTGTACCAGTCTGAGTGAGAGAATCGGGGTTAAGTAACTCGGCTGTGTTCTGGAGGCTGAGGCGTAGCCGAAGCTGGAAGAACACAGCCAGCCGCATACGCGGCGGGGGTC
>CAUZBP010000096.1:0-17095 GCA_963578105.1 Planctomycetota bacterium | reverse complement strand
GGCCTGGCTTGGCTGCCATTGGTTTCCCAGCCGGACCTTCCACCAGGGCTATAGAATCGTCTGGTCTCTGGCAAACGAGTCCTGCGCCGTGGTGATCAGGACCAGAGAACATTCAAGCGCCGTATTTCCCCAGACGCCCGGCGTTGGCCAGGGCAAGCGTCATCAAATGCTTGGCCTCAAACTGTCCCAAACCACCATGCAATCCTTCACTCTCACTGAACGACTCGCAGTCGTCGGTTCGGCAACGGTCTGAAACCAGCAACGTGGGAACAGGGTGCCAGCTGTGACTCTTCAAGTAGCTGGGCGTGCTATGGTCACCGGTAACGATCAATACGTCCGGCTTCAAATTCGTCACCCGAGGAATCGACGCGTCAAACTCCTCTATTTTCTTAACTTTGCCCGTAAAATCGCCATCCTCCCCCGTGCTGTCCGTGTACTTAAAGTGCACAAAGAAAAAGTCGTAATCGTCCCAAGCCTGCTCCAACACTTCCATCTGCTGTTCTAATGTTTGCGAGTCACCCACAACATGCATGCCGACCAGGCGCGCCAATCCCTTGTACATGGGATAAACGGCGATCGCAGCCGCTCGCAAACCGTAAACTTCTTCGTAAGGCGCCAAGGCGGGTTTGACGGCAAAACCACGCATCGTGTGAAAATTTGCCTGGGTTTGATCAGCCAGCAATTCGCGAGCCTGGGCTAAAAACTGACTGGCAATATCTGCCGTTCTTTGGCTGGCCGGATTCAGAGCCAGCGGAGTTCGAGGCGGTACGCCGGTCATCTGGGGATCCGTGTCCTCCACCTCTCCACCCAAGTCATCACCACGAAACACAACAACAAAGCGGTGTTCTTTAACGGGTTCCACAAAAATTTCCACACCGGGAAACTTGATTTTTCGAAGTCGTATAGCCAGCAGCGAACTTTCCTCCGTGGAAATGCGACCGGCTCGCCGATCCAAGATGTTCCCTTGTTGATCCAACGTGCAAAAATTACAGCGAATGGCGACATCCTTGTCCTGCAGTTCCAAACCGATCCCCGCCGCTTCGAGCGCCCCCCGCCCAATCACGTTTTCCAAGGGGTCATAACCGAATAGTCCCAAATGACCCGGCCCGCTACCGGGACTGATTCCGGGTGCCACAGGAATGCTCAGGCCCTGGACCCCCTGACGAGCCAATTCGTCCAGATTTGGAGTCCGTGCAGCCTCAAGTTCCGTGGGGCCACCGGGTTTCTGAGGCAGCCCCCCCAACCCGTCGGCAACAAACATCACAATTTTCGTGTCATTCTGGACGTGCAACGCGCGTGTCAAATCGTGAAGATCCATAAGTCATTCCTGGGCGTCGGTGCCATACCTTCCTGCACCCCCCTTGGTAACAAAAAACGCGGTGCTGACAAGGTGTTGATGCCGGAACCCCCAAAACCCACCATGATCGTGAACCTGATACCGGGCTGAAATTTCAGGAGCGGTAGTTCAAGGTCCTACAAAAAGGCAATCGTAAAAACCGCAAGTGAGGGATACTTGCGTTCGATGCAATGCTTTGGTGCAATTAGTTCTATCGTTTTGTCGAGTTTCGTCAAACCGAGATGCAATACGGTAGTTTCGTCCGGAAAAATCCTTCTGCTCTTGATTCGTAACAGCTATCCACCAAGGAGAACAATCTTGGACCCGATTGAATACCGACCGGAGGGAGTATTCCTTGAGAAGACCGGCATCTCACGCGAGGCGCTTCTCCAACTGGGACCCGGCCTCGAGGCAGCCCGATCCGAAACTCAAGCGGACTTGAAAGCCTGGACCGCTGGCCACCCACCGGCCCCCGATAAAGATCCTCTGGATGCAGGCTTCATCAACCTCCCCGAACGAATCCTGGCAGACTATCGTAAGCGACGTGGGCAGAGCGAACTAGGTCGTGTCCTGGCCACGGCCGATCGACTTCGTGAAACGGTCGATCGCATCGTGATCCTGGGAATCGGCGGTTCCTACATGGGCGCGAGGGCCATCATGGACGCCTGCTGCCATCCAATGCACAACGAGTTATCTCGCGGCGATCGCGGTTCACGCCCCCGGGTTTACTTTGACGGGAACAACGTCGACAACGACGCCACACAGGGGCTCCTGGATCTGTTCGGCCAAAACGGAAGTTTCGAGCAACCTGAAGGGCGTTGGGCAATCATTGTCGTGAGTAAGAGCGGCGGGACTTTGGAAACTGCGGTGGCTTTCCGCCAATTTCTCAATCTGTTGAACTCTACCCTGAAGTCTCCTTCGCCGCACACCTTGGGGGATCTTGTGGTTCCAATCACGGGAGCTCATGGAAAATTACACGATTTGGCACAGGCACTCCAATGTCGCGACATCTTCCGTGTCCCCGACGGGGTAGGGGGGCGATTCTCAGTCCTCAGCACCGTGGGACTGCTTCCCGCTGCCGTCCTGGGCCTGAATGTCGTCCGTTTACTTGAAGGAGCCGTCATGATGAACGAACGATTTCAGAACGCGGCGGTGGGAAACAATCCAGTGTTGGATTTTGCAGGAGTGTGCCACCTGTTAGAAAAAGAACGAGGGGCCAGCACACGGGTTCTTTCAGTCTGGTCCAAAAGTCTGGAAGCATTCGGGCTGTGGTACGATCAGTTGTTGGCAGAAAGCCTGGGAAAATCCGAACGAGGTGCGTTACCCTTGACAGCCGTCAACACGCGGGATCTCCACTCGCGCGGACAACAGCACCAGGAAGGCGTTCGCGACAAACTGATTACCAACGTCATCGTTGACAAGTGTCGACGCGATCCGCTCCAGGTTGGCCAGAGTCAATGGAACCAGGATCAACTCAATGCCCTTGCCGACAAGACGATGCCTGATATTATGCGAGCTGCCATCCAGGGATCCAACAAAGCTTATCGCGACGACAAACGTCCGACAGCAGACTTGCATCTACCCTGTCTGGATGAAACCACACTCGGTCAGGCATTTCAGATGTTGATGCTCGCCACGGTTGTTGAAGGGCGATTGATCGGCATCAATCCGTATGGGCAACCGGGAGTCGAAGCTTACAAGCAAAACATGCATGCAATTTTACAAAGCACGTGATTTCCTTGAAACTCAACCAAACTCGATTGCCTGTCACATGCTTTCCGCTTCAAACCGCTCGAGGGAACCTTACATGAGTACGGAATTAACTTGGTTCGGCCACGGAACCTGGTCCATAAAAACCGGAGATTTAACCTTACTGCTCGACCCATTCTTGGACGACAACCCGTCCGCACCCGTCAAAGCTTCTGATGTTAATGCAGACTATATCCTGGTTTCCCATGGCCACTTTGACCACGTGGCCGATGTGGCATCAATTGCAAACCGAACGGGAGCTACGGTCGTTGCCAATTTCGAGATCGCTGAATGGTTCTCAAAGAATCACGGCGTCCAAAATACGATCGGGATGAACTTGGGTGGCAAGGTGGAGTTACCATGTGGTCAGGCCTATATGACACTGGCACATCACAGCTCTCAGCTTCCCGATGGCGCTTACGGGGGCAACCCTGCAGGATTCTTGCTTCGTTTGAGCGACGGGAATATTTATTTTGCTTGTGATACGGCCCCGTTTTTGGATATGCAGTTGATCGGAACCCACGGCATTGAATTGGCTGTACTTCCCATTGGAGACCTGTTCACCATGGGCCCGGAAGAATCGATTGAAGCCATCAAGTTGATTGAGCCGCGAAAAGTTGCTCCGGCACACTACAACACGTGGCCACCCATTGAACAGAATGCCGAAGAATGGGCCGCTCGAGTCAGGGAGAAAACGTCAGCCGAACCAATCGTGGTCAACCCGGGCGGAACAATCAGCCTGGAGCCCCAGTAGACTGTCTGTATTTCAATGGTGGGCAACCTGACGTTTTCAAAACTTTGGGTTCACACTGACCGGGAAAGACCGCTTCACCAATTGAGCAGTGACAGTTTGCCCGGTATTCCTGAGACCAATTGCAGTCGGCTCGTGTCAACTGCCCGCTGTGAACAGGCCGGAAATGCCGGAACCCCCGAACGCGTGCCAACGTGCATCTCGCCGAGGGGCCTACTTAAATTTTCCGGGCCGTTTTTCAGTGACGCAAAAACCATGCAGCACGCCTGCTTTCCTTTTCCCTGCCTCATCCTGAATGCTCAACCGGAAAGCTTTCAGCAAACACGATACCCGAATGTGGGACAATCAACGTGCTTCCCCATCTTTTGACATATTTTCAGCCGATACCCTTACCTGAATCTCGTTGCCAACAACGCGCACTTCGAAACTGTCTATTTGAATACCCGGGCTGTCACACCAGGTGCCATCACGGACTGAAAATCGCCAAGCGTGCCATGGACAGCTCACGACGTCCGCTTCAAAATGGCCACCCGCCAGTGATGCACCCATATGGGGACAGATGTCGTCGATGGCGTAATACCCATCTTGCGAATGAAAAACGGCGACAACTCTCTGGTGGACGTTAAACGCCTGGCCTGTCCCGACAGGAATATCGCCTACTTGAGCCACCGTTGTGAAATCCTCCATCGTCATCCGTGGTCCTTCCAACCTGCCCAGCCCCTTTTTTATGCTGAAATGCAATCCAGGTTCATTTCCGGCAATACAAGCTATTCCTGGTCCGGTTCCCTGGACATTATAAGTCGACAGCTCATGACAACAAGTTACTGAGAATCGTTTAAGGCAGCAGGGCGGGCCATCGAAGCAGGAAGCCCCCTTCGAACAAACCGGTGCAGTACGTATCCTACTGGTAGCACCTGTCAATTTGAATTTCGGCAACCACTGATGACGGTCTACCCCATTCACATCGACACGGTTGAACCAACGTCACCCCTGGGCGCAAGATACCCCATGTAAACGCGCTCAGCCACCACCACACTTCAGCAACGTCTGATGGTATGCTAAACAGTTCTGAAAAACATGACGTTAAGCAGGAACCATCCAGTTAGATATCGTTGGTAACCAACTTCTTTTAGTCTGATTTTTTGAGAAACAAGCCGTGAAAAAATCCACCTCTGAGTCCGTATCCCTGGCTGATTTCCAGAATCTGATTCGCGACATGTACTACGAAAAAGATGCCCGCCGCGGCGTGGACGGTACATTCATGTGGCTCATGGAGGAAATTGGAGAATTAGCGGCAGCACTTCGCGATGGATCGCACGAAGAACGAACTGAAGAATTTGCCGATGTACTGGCATGGTTAACAACGATCGCAAATATTGTCGACGTCGATTTGACTCAAGCAGTGATCCGCAAGTATGGGTCGGGTTGTCCCGGCTGTGGCCAACTGGCTTGTACTTGTCCGAATGAGGAGAAACCATAAGTGTGGCATTTTCCTGGTAAGCTGTATTGGTGGGTACTCCTACTGACCCTCTCCCCGAGTCTGGTACACCACCAGGCTGCAGCGGTCGAGCAGTCGGCACAAATCACTGACTTACAAATTGGATTCAATGGACATTACAAGGTCGGGTACTGGACACCCGTTGAGTTTACCATCCGGGGAGGTGATCGTAGCCACCAATGCCGCTGCAGCGTCATCGTCCCCGACGCCGATGGCCTTCCTGCCTCTTTTGAACCTGTCGATGGAAATAGGTTACAGATTCCCGCGGGCCAGAACGTTACCTATCGCACGTATGCCAAGTTCGGACGCATCCAAGGAAACTTGGTCGTGGTTTGCGCTGACGATCAGCAACAGCTCATCCACAGAGAGTTTTCCGGATCGCAAATTCCCGTAGGGCTGTCTACAAACAGCCCTCTGGTTGTCCACGTGGGCGACTGGCCAGAAATCGAGCGGTCGATTCAAGCAACCCAACGAAGACACATCAATGTCGCAACACTGGAAACTGTCGACTCACTGCCCGAGCATTGGTGGGGATATGAAGGGGTAGACACCCTGATCATCACTTGTGGTGATCCCGAGATAATCGCTGCTTTGAATTCCGTCCAAGTAGATGCCTTGCAAAAGTGGATCCAAATGGGTGGCAAACTGATTCTCAGTGTTGGTCGACACGCCGAACAGCTTTTGGGTCCGGAGGGCATTCTCCGGGAATTATCGCCGGGACAATTTTTGAGAACCGTAGACCAGTGCCAGACCATTGAGCTGGAAAACTTCGCCGACGTTTCTCATCAGCTCAATGTGGGACGAGACCCCTTAGGCCGTTGTGAACTGGACTTGGCCCTGATCCAGCAACCCGCGGGCATTATCGAATTAGCAGAACGCGAGGGCCCTGAAAGCCGACCTGTTCTTGTACGTCAGAACTATGGGCTTGGCCAGGTGGTTTTCGTCGCCATCGACCTTAATCAAAGTCCTGTAAAACAGTGGGAAGGTCGGGAACGACTGTTGGCACGGCTCCTGAAATGGACTCTGGGAAGTGAAACCGAACAAACATTTTCTGCCTCCATCGGAGCGGTCAAGCACACTGGTTACAATGACCTTTCAGGACAACTCCGCAGTGCACTCGACCAATTCCAAAACATCGTGTTTGTACCCTACTGGGTGGTAGCGGTACTCGTACTACTCTACTTGTTGCTGATCGGACCCTTTGATTACTTCTTCTTGCGACGGTTCGCAAAACGGATGGAGTGGACCTGGTTGACTTTGCCTTTGATTGTCGCAGCATTCTGTCTGATACCTTACGCTCTGGCAAAACACCTGAAAGGCGAACGTTTCCAAATGAACCAAGTGGAAATCGTCGATATCGACATTGACAGTCGGTTCGTACGTGGCACGACCTGGGTGCATGCCTACAGTCCGACGACATCAAGCTATGATTTCTCAACACAAATCCAAATCCCATGTCAGTCGAACCCCGTAGATCATCACACCGCTTTGATTTCCTGGCAGGGATTACCGGGAACCGCTCTGGGCAGCATGAACGCAGCTTCTCCCTCTACTGGGCGCTCGCAACCTTACTCCATTCGTTTTCCCTGTGATCATTCTCCAGCCCGGTCACAAATTACCGAAATGCCGCTGCAGATCTGGTCGACAAAATCTCTGACTGCCCGCTGGTGGGGTGAAATCGACCTTCATTTCATGGCCGATCTGCGTTCTCAAGTCGACAAACAGTTGAGAGGGTCGGTATTAAACCCCTTGGATGACGATCTCACCGAATGTTATCTTTACTATGCTCCCTGGGCCTACCAGATTGGGAGAATCCCGGCCAATCGAACCATTACGATCAATAGCTCAAGCGCCAGGCGAAACTTGCGCTATAAATTGACGCGCCGAACACTTTCGGAAGAAAGTAACAACATGACCTCTTGGGATGAATATAGTCAGAATATCCCTCAAATTGTAGAAATGATGATGTTCCACGAAGCTGCGGGTGGCGAAAGTTACACAGGAATGTTTAATCGATATCAGACTTTCGTTGACTTAAGCAGGCACATTACGTCAGGACGGGCGGTCTTGGTGGGCCGCACATCGCAACCTGCCAGCAGTTTCCAATGCGATCACGAATCGGACTCGAATCAACACTGGACATTTTTTCGTTTCGTCTTGCCGGTGAGTCATACCAAACCGGTAGGACAAACCAATCGCTTGCAAATAGACACAGAACTCGCAGGGAGTAACATTCCGTGATTCGTACACACGACCTGACAAAGAAGTACGAATCTTTGTTTGCCATTCGGGCAATCGAATTGGACCTGGTCGCGGGTGACGTCTTCGGTTTCATTGGACCTAACGGCGCCGGCAAAACAACCACCATGCGAATCCTGGCGACCCTTCTAAATCCTTCTTGGGGTGAAGCCTACGTTTGCGACCATTCCATTTACACAGCGCCGAAAGAGATTCGCCGGCTTGTTGGTTACATGCCCGATTTCTTTGGTGTCTATGACGACATGCGGGTGATCGAGTACTTGGAGTTTTTTGCGTCTGCCTATCGCATACGGGGTCCTCAACGTCGCGAGACCTGTGATGAGATGCTGCAGTTGGTAGATCTCGATTTCAAACGTAATGCCTTTGCAAACACGCTCTCGCGTGGACAAACTCAGCGACTAGGACTGGCCCGCGTATTGCTTCACAGCCCTCAAGTGCTCCTGCTCGACGAGCCTCTGAGCGGTTTAGATCCGCGTGCTCGAATTGAAATGCGAAACCTTTTGCGACGCCTGGGTCAGATGGGGAAAACCATCATTGTCTCAAGCCACATTCTGCCGGAACTGGCAGACGTCTGCAATAAAATTGGTATTATCGATCGAGGAGTGATGTCGGTGAACGCCGAAGTTGCAGAAGTGATAAAACAGGTGCGCCGGCAAACAGTGCTCAAGGTATCCTTACAGGGTGATTCTGATGCCGCCGCCAAGTTCATAGAACAGCATCGGATTGTGGACCAGGTACAGTCAAACAACGGGTGTTTGGAAATTACGCTGTGTGAAGGAGTCGAGGACTACAGCGAACTGCCGACGCTTCTCGTACAGGAGGGCTACCGACTCTCGATGTTCTGTGAAGACGAACTCAATCTGGAAGCCGCCTTCATGGCACTCACCAAGGGAATGCGAGACAGCGGGAACGAGGACAACTCGCCGGGGAGCGAAAATCAAAACCAAAAGTAAATTGCGCGCGAGGGAGAATCCGCTGTTCACCTATTTCCAAGCGGTTCGATTTCGCATAACGAAAACTTGACTCAATAGTGCTAATACTGGAAAATACGTACTTTAATTTTCTGGCAAAAGGACCACCAGTGATGCCAAGCTTTCCACCTCAGTCGCTTTATCGTTGTTGCCTGCCTTTTGTTATCCTTGTTTCCACCTTAGGTAGTTCGTGTTCTACCGCAGAACCAACGGGGGATGTGTCCACAGTGTCAACTCCTGCAAATCAAGAGAAAGGTACCTCTAAAGAAGTGGCTGTTGCAACCTTTGGAGCTGGTTGCTTCTGGTGCGTCGAAGCAGTCTTTGAGGAGTTGGAAGGTGTCCTGGATGTCAATTCGGGATATGCCGGAGGCACTGTCGATGACCCGAGTTACAAGGAGGTGTGCACTGGTCTGACGGGACATGCCGAAGTTTGCCAAATCCAATACGATTCCGGAAACATTTCCTACGGTGAACTTCTCGAGGTCTTCTGGAAAACACACGATCCCACTACGCTCAACCAACAAGGCCACGACGTGGGTACGCAATATCGTTCGGTCATCTTCTATCACGACGCCGAGCAAAAAGAGTTGGCAGAAAAATACAAACAGAAACTGGATGCATCCGGTGCGTGGAACAACCCGTTGGTCACCGAGATTAGTCCGATCCCAAAGTACTACCCGGCCGAAGATTACCACCAAAACTACTTTAAATTAAATCCCAACCAAAGCTATTGCAGCTTTGTCATCCGTCCCAAGTTAAAAAAATTCAAAAACGTGTTCGCCGACAAGTTGAAGCAAAAAGACAGGTAGTCCTGCATGACAACACGGTGGGTTGCGGGACGACTGAACTGCAAATCCAAAAACACATCTGGGACAAAGCAAACCGCCCCACAACCCGGGCTCAATTCCGTTCGTTGAGCACCAGATTCCTCAACGTCTTTTCCTTTCCTCAAAGCTATACTTTCAGGAGCAGGAAGGCCGCAACCTCATGATCACTATGCGGAATCAACCCGCCAGCGGCCACCTGGTAGTCCGCACCCTGTTTGCTTGTACAGGGTGCATTCTGGCTCTTCACAACGCCTCGGCAGACACCCCTTCGTTTGACCTGGCGCGTGAGCAGTTGGTGCGGAAAGAGATTATTGGATCGGGTATTCAAAATCCTGATGTGATCCGTTCGATTCGCAACACCCCCCGGCATAAATTTGTCGCCCTGAAATTTCGAAAAGAGGCATACTTCGACATGTCGTTGCCTATCGGATCGGGGCAGACCATATCGTCCCCGTTTATCGTGGCTTACATGACCGAATCGTTGGAACCACAACCGACGGACAAGGTCTTGGAAATTGGTACGGGAAGTGGTTATCAAGCAGCTATCTTGAGCCCCCTTGTCCGTGACGTTTACACCATTGAAATTGTCGATTCTCTCGCACGTCGAGCACGCCGTACCCTGCGACAGCTGAAATACACGAACGTGCATGTCAAAATTGGCGATGGTTTCCAAGGCTGGTCGGAGCATGCACCGTTTGACAAGATCATTGTCACCTGTTCGCCGGAAGACGTCCCTTTACCCCTTGTCGATCAATTGAAAGAAGGAGGTCGGATGGTCATTCCCGTCGGCGAGCGCTATCAGCAGACCCTCTGTTTGATGAGCAAACAAGATGGCCAATTGATTCAGGATGAACTTCGTCCAACCCTTTTTGTTCCCATGACAGGCACGGCCGAGGCGAGACGACGGACACAACCCGATCCACTTCAACCGCGAGTAATCAATGGCAGCTTCGAAGAGGAACTCACGGCCTCAGGCCTGATACCGGGGTGGTACTATCAGCGTCAATCACAACGGGAGGCTGATTCGACGGCACCGGTCGGGAACCACGTTGTTACATTTCAGAATGGCCTTCCAGGGCGTCCCAGCCGTGCTTTGCAGGGCCTACCGATCGACGGTCGTGTCATCCGTGCCTTGACGATCTCCTCCTGGGTCAAATACGAACAAGTGATCTCCGGTGAGACCCCAGAGATGCTTCCTCTGATTGCGATCTCTTTGTACGACGAGCGACGTCAGGAACTGGGCCGCTGGTGGCTTGGTCCCTGGCAGGGCAGCCAGGATTGGCGACAGGTATCCAAGCAAATTCGAATTCCGCAACAGGCACGCGAGGGCATTCTACGAATTGGCCTGTTTGGGGCCACTGGCACACTTTCCCTTGACGAACTTAAAATGGATACCATCCCCCGGTAAGGCTGACGAACTTTACACTTCTGGACTTGGTGAACTCGCCTCACTATCGGTGTAATCAAGCAAGTCAATTGGCTGAACGACGCTTGTCAGAACATTGCGGACATGGGAGGCCGTGCGTTTGAAGTACCGATACGACAGTGCACAAACAGCATTACTATCCACTTGCTTGCCACTACGGATAATCTGGGTAATTCGGTCGTCACAATGATCTTCAATTTGCTCGGCTTCCCTGATGAGCACTCGCGATTCATCAGCATCTTCTGTATCGAAAGCCATGCGACAGTTTGCCATGAGTTGGGAAATCCGCCCCTTCAATTGCACGAGATCTGTCTGCAACCCATCCTCCAACTTGGAACTCCTTAATTCCGCCAGGTCAAAGATATTCTTCGCATAATCGCCAACTCGTTCCGCATCTTTGACGACACTCATCAAGACTAAACAAGATGGAAATGATCCACTGCCGTGAACCGTGGCATGTACCACAAGCGAACGTCGAATTTGCCGTTCGGACTGATTGATGCGTTCGTCCGTGTCAAAAATATCCTGACGAATCACTTCCACATCGGTTCCACCCAGCAAAGCATTTGCTGCCAGATCGAACACATGTCGCCCGGCATCCAGCATCTGACCGAATTCTGCTCGCATCCGTTCTAATCCTTCTGAACCCGTCACCTTTCCTTGAAACCAACTGAACATCGCGTCACTCCTTTTCATTGGCTTATCGCCACAGGGTCTAAGGTCCTTGTAACATTTTATAAACGAACAATCCCACCGATGGGAGCAGCAAGAACACAACGCCTACATACACGAACACCAAAGCCCTATTTTTGACTGCTAACTGTGCCAACCGTTCAGCACACCATATCGGAATCATGCGTACCCTTTCGAATGGAAAAAAGACCAGTGTACCAAACAGATTGAAGAACAAATGAACGAGCGCTATTTCTAAACCGTGAATGTCTGTCACCATGGCAGCCAACAAAGCTGTGATGGTCGTTCCGATGTTGGCACCAATCATAATGGGCAAACCGGTCCGTAGCTGTAAGAGCCCAGCAGCAAACAGTGGTACAAGTAACGAAGTAGTGATGCTGGACGATTGCACAGACACAGTGATCAGAACCCCGACAATTAAACCCAAAAACGCACTCTTTCCCAAACTGCGGTTGAGCAATTTTTCGATGCGCGAAGCCATTAAGGTGCGCATTACTCGCATGATAAAATAGAGCGCCACAACAATCAAACCGATCGCTATGAGAAACAAAGCCAGAGCCAACCAACCCTGTTCCCAACCCAGGATTTCCTCCGTGGCCCTCTGAATGTGTTTGCTCAACCACTTCACAGCGATTTTCACTGGATTGGGATACTCCCCGCCTACGCGTGGGACGTGAACAGCAACAGCCTGTGCCATTTTTTGCAGCACCCCCGTGAGCAATTCAAGCGGAAAGAACAATGCCACGGTCAGCAAATTAAAAAAATCGTGCGCGGTCGCGCCCGCAAAGGCACGTTGAAATTCGTCCTTGCGTCCCACGTGGGCCAACGACACCAATGTATTGGTGATCGTTGTCCCGATATTTGCCCCCATGATCATTGGGACGGCAATATGTAGAGGCACCGTTCCACTTCCCACAAGTCCCACGATCGTGGCGGTGGTCACCGAGGAACTCTGCACGAGAACCGTCGCCAGGACACCAGCCAGTAGTCCACAGAAAGGATTATCTAGACTGCTGATTAGATTCTCAGCGGTATCCTTCCCCACCATCTTGAAGGAAGATCCCAACAGATCGATGGCAACCAGGAACCCGTAGATCAACACAAAAATAAAAAGAATTCGTCGTAGCCCGCTCAGCCGACCCAACAGGTTGGAAACGCCCTGTTGGGCACCGGAATTTTTTTCAAGAACCATCGTTTGAAAACATCTCCATTGCCCGCAGATCCTTCTGCGGCTTTTTGTCTAAAATAAGGTGTTTTTCGGGCTCTTTTTTAGTAGCCAGCAAGATAAACATAAGACCACCAATAACTTCGTAACTTACTCATTCTTCCCTTTATTCTCATGTATCTCGTTTTACAGATTTGTCTTGGTAATACTGGAAGAGAAGGACTGTGCTTTGATTCAGAGTTTATTCAACTATTGACTGAATGAAAGAGGGGTAGGTAGCCAACGTTCAATCTATTCTGGCAGCCGTCAACGTGCCTGACTCAACGGGGTGTTGGTCCTGACTCTCAACACCCAAGCACCTGCCAGGGGGGGGTAGCTGAGAAACTGATGGCAGCCATGATTCAAATGGAAGCCAGGGGGCTCATGGTGGCGCTTGCGGAGGCTTCGTCTGCAAGCCGTGGTGACGCTTGACCATCCGTTCATGTCCCCCAAAAAGGCCAAGGTCAGCGTGAATGGTAAAATATCGACTGGCCTGGTGTCGAGCGGCAATTCCTTTTGCGCGGCCTGCGGAATGGCCAAACCTATCCGTTGGAAGTAACGGTGGTCGTCGAACGTGGTAACAAAACGCTAAAAAACCCGAAATGTTGCCGCGGGAAACCAGCGGGCACACTCGCAAAAAACATTGCCACCCGGAAAAGATAAGGCGTACCAAGCGTGTTGGAAGGCTTCGAGATACCCAAACTTCTTTCCAAGGCTGCCCCGCTCAACCTGTATCTTCGACACGTTCAAGTAAAAATGCGGTTTCATTTCTTTCCAGTTTCGGTACATTAAACCGTTTGCTAAAGGTGGTACACAGGCCTATATACACTCGGAGCAGCCGGTACCGGAAAACTTAACTTTGCGACCGACCTTCCGGAGTTTTTTTATGTTCAAACGCATCGCCCTGGTGGGAGCTACCGGTGCTGTAGGAACGCTGATTCGGCAATTACTCGAACAGCGTAAATTTCCACATACAAAGATAACATTCCTGGCTTCCCAACGGTCCGCCGGAACCCGTCTGGAATTTGACGGCCAAACGCACGTCGTCGAACAACTACGCCCAGAATCGTTTGAAGAAGTCGATTTGGCTATTTGCAGTACGCCCGACGAGACAGCTGCCGAATTCATCCCCTGGGCCATCGAAAGAAATACCGTGTGTGTTGATGAAAGCGGCTACTGGCGTATGGATCCAAAGGTGCCACTCGTTGTGCCGGAGGTGAATCCCGAAGCGATTGCCGAACACCAGGGAATCATCGCGAGCCCTAATTGCTCCACGACCCAAATGGTGGTAGCCATGAAGCCGCTACATGACGCCGCTCGAATTCGCCGTGTCATCGTCAGCACCTACCAAGCTACAAGCGGAGCAGGAGTTGCCGGGCAGCGCGATCTGGAAGCAGGAACAGAAGCACTCTTGGCAGGTCGCCCCTACGAATACGAGGCATTCGCCCACCCGATCGCCCACAATTTGATTCCACAAATTGGCTCTACCAAGTACCGAGGCTATACCTCGGAAGAGATGAAGATGGTCTATGAGACCCACAAAATATTTGAAGACGATTCCATCCAGATCTGCCCGACGTGTGTCCGCGCCCCGGTAACAAATTGCCATAGTGAAAGCATTCTCGTTGAAACCGAACGAAAAGTATCTGTCGACGAAGCGCGTCAACTATTTGAGGCCTTCCCGGGTGTTACCGTAATCGATGACCTCGAACAAAATCAGTATCCCATGCCCTTGACTTGTGATGGACATGACGACGTATTCATTGGACGAATTCGCGAAGACCTCTCAAGCGCCAACGGACTCGCTTTCTGGTGCGTAAGTGATAACCTGCGAAAAGGTGCGGCGACAAACGCGGTTCAGATTGCGGAATTGCTGGCCGACTGCAGTACCAGGGCTTAGACTCTTCGATGCGGTCCATTAAACTAACTCTGTCCTACGACGGCACTGAATACGCTGGCTGGCAGGTCCAATCCAACCAACAGACAATACAAGACACTCTGGAACGCGCCATCCAGACGATCACTGCGGAGCCATCTCGCACCGTCGCCAGTGGACGGACCGATGCAGGCGTTCACGCGTTAGGACAGGTCGTCAGCTTCGTCACCCATAGTTCACTTCCCTGCGATGTACTCCAAAACGCCCTGAATGGAAACTTACCACGTGACGTCCACGTGCTGGAGGCGCGGGATGCCCCTCAAGGATTCCACGCCATTCGAGACGCCGTGAGGAAAACCTATCGTTATGTCATCCAGGACGGCGAGCCAAATGACATTTTTTCACGTCGGTACAGTTGGCATATTCCACAGCGATTAGATGCGCAGGCCATGCACGACGCGGCTCAACTGTTGTTGGGAACTCATGATTTCTCAAGTTTTGAAACTTCGGGATCTCAACGGGCATCAAGCATCCGCACGATTGAACAGATTGGCGTCCAGCGAGTGGGAACAGGAATCGAAGAAAAGATCGTCTGCGAAGTGACCGCCGACGGCTTTCTTTACAACATGGTCCGTGCGATCGTGGGCACGCTGGTTGAAATTGGAAAAAATAACTTCGATGTAAAGGAATTCCAGCGAATCTTGCTAGCAGTTGATCGTCGTGAGGCAGGAATGACGGCCCCCCCTCAGGGCCTGTTCCTGGTGAACGTCGATTACGAAATGTAACTCCCGACTCGACAAAGGGGCAGGCCCGAAATGCGGATCGCTCACGTCATCACTCGATTAATCGTAGGAGGTGCCCAGGAAAACACACTACTCTGCTGCCAAGAGCTCATTCAGACGCACGGCGACGAAGTGTTACTGATAACCGGCCCGGCAATTGGTCCGGAAGGGAGCCTTTTGCAGGAAGCAACTGCACGGAAAATTCCTGTGAAAATCATCCCGTCTTTGAGACGACCTGTGCACGCTTGGCATGACGTATTGGGTTATCAACGGCTCAAGTCAGTCCTGCGCGAGTTTCAGCCGCAAGTAGTCCACACTCACAGTGCCAAGGGGGGCATCCTGGGGCGCATGGCAGCCTCGTCTCTCCGGGTACCGGTGGTCGTACATACCGTACATGGTGCACCCTTTCATGATTACCAGAATGCGGTGGCGCGAAATCTGATACGCCTTTGTGAACAATTCGCAGCCACGCGCTGTCATGCCCTGGTAAGCGTTGCTGACGCCATGACAGACCAGCTGGTTCAGGCCCGTGTCGCCCCTCGAGAAAAATTCACCACCATTTATAGCGGCTTGCAAGTCGAACCGTTTCTCGATGCTGAAACCCACCGCGAAGCAACTCGCTTACAATGGGGCTACGCACCCCAACACACCGTGGTCGGCAAGGTGGCACGATTGTTTGAACTCAAAGGTCACCAGTACCTGATTGATGCAGCACCGTCGATCGTGGAAAATTTTCCGGACATTCGTTTCCTGCTGGTCGGGGATGGCATACTACGAAAACAACTCCAACAACGGATCGATCGCCTGGGGCTCCGGGAATATTTTCAATTCACGGGCTTAGTAGATCCTGCCGCGGTTCCTTCGTTGCTGTCAGCCATGGACATGCTGGTTCACACCAGCCTTCGTGAAGGACTTGCGCGTGCCCTACCTCAAGCCCTGCTGGCAGGTCGTCCGGTCATCAGTTATGACATCGATGGAGCACGAGAAGTGGTGATCCCCGGAAAAACAGGAATTCTGCTGCCACCGCAATCCGTTAAGGAATTATCAGACTCCGTCATTCAGCTTGCACAAGATGCGTCGCTGCGAACCAAACTGGCGAGGGCAGGACAAAGGCTGTGTGAACAACGTTTTCACTACCAGTCCATGGCTCAGCAGCTTCGACGGTTGTACCTCGACCTGCTCCCAGCACGGGGATCTTGAAGCATTCCGGCCTTTTCGCCCTTTGGGCGTTGGTCTAAACTGGCTTACAGGCGATCTTATTTATTTCATTCACCCACGTGGCGCAAACCGGAAAATACGTGGCGACTGCTGGCCGGACACACCTTGGAATCTTTCAACTTGTGCGACAAATTCGCGCAGGCCAAACGTGTCAATTGTGGCTCGCCATGAACACCAGAACCAACCAGCGAGTTGCCCTGAAAATATTGAAGGATGATTTCCGTCGGGACCGAGTTGAAATTGCGCAGCTGAAGCACGAATTCAACGTGGGAAGTCAATTTAACAACCCGTACATCATCAAGATTTTCGAATTCAACGTTGCAGAAAAAATCCCATATCTTGCACTAGAGTACTTCGGCCCCCGCAACTTGAAGCAACTACTGCATGAAGGCATCGATCAACTGGCTCCTCATATCCCCCGCTTCGTTGAACATGGGGCCTCCGGCCTGGGTTATCTTCATGGTCAGGGATGGTTACATCGTGACGTGAAACCAGACAACTTTAT
>CAUZBP010000095.1:0-17112 GCA_963578105.1 Planctomycetota bacterium | reverse complement strand
CACCCGTCAATGCTTGAATTTGACCCCAAATCTTGAAACGTTCACGGATGAGTCGCCCAATCTTGTCCAGGATCTGCGCCAAGTCGCCTCCCGTTTGTCGCTGAAGCACGATGGCCGTGGCAAAAAACCGAAGGTCCAGGTTGGGAATGCGAGTCGACATCGACTCGAGGGCGTCCTCGAATGACACGCCGAGATTTTGCTCCTCGTAAACCCTTCCGAATTCGTTGCCCAACGGCTGCGACATTTCATCGGCAATGAGTTTAAAACCCGCAGCTAGACTGTGGCCGGCGCGCAAAGCACGAGCCAACAATTCAAGGGCGTCCGGCAGCTGCCTTTGAAAAGCTTCCAACCGCCTCTTGCGTTTAAAGTAACAGAAAACGAACGGCAGCACGCTCGTGCCGATCCCTACCAGGGGAGCGAGAAAAAGGTGGACTCCAGCGATTCCAGAAAGCAACGTTCCAGCCAAAAGCAACCCTAGGCTGATGACAATGAAATGTGCTGGCTGCAACCCCACATGGGCTTGATCTAAGAACAGCCGCAAGTTCAGAAAGCGAGATATCACACGCTCCAACGTGGAAACCTGTTCACGGTCAAGTGTCTGAACGAGAAGGTTCGATCTACTGTTCTTAAACACCGCCGATTTGGCTGCTTTTCCCGTGTTGGTCAAGACCTCCAAACGGTCGAGAACCAAGGAATCTTCCGTTCCCCGGAACATGAGAGCAACGCCACCAACTAGGGCAGTCACTCCGACAAATGCGGTGCCAACGATAAGAATAGTACCCATAAGCTCTGCATTGCTATCAAATCAGTCGTCAACCATCATCACACGTTCACGGAATGCACTGGCAGGTACGAGAACACCTGACGACTCCAAACGGTCCATGAACGTGGGACGAATCCCGGTCGAAACAAACCGTCCCACGCAACGACCCGTTTCGTCAATTCCTTCTTGTACGTACCGGTAGATGTCTTGCATCACAACCGTATCTTGTTCCATGCCCACCACCTCGGTGATATGGGTAATTCGGCGGACACCGCCTTGAAGCCGGTTCACCTGGATGATCAGGTCAACAGCATTGGCCATCTGCGTGCGCATCGCCTTCACCGGCAAATCAAACCCGGCCATCATGATCATCGTTTCGATTCGGGCCACGCCATCGCGAGGCGTGTTGGCGTGAATCGTTGTGAGGGACCCTTCATGACCGGTGTTCATCGCCTGTAACATGTCCAGCGTTTCCGGTCCTCGACATTCTCCGATGATAATACGTTCCGGCCTCATGCGCAGGGTGTTCTTTACCAAGTCCGTTGCGGTAATGCCCCCCTTCCCCTCGATGTTGGGAGGACGCGTTTCGAGCCTCACGACATGATCCTGCTGAAGCTGCAGTTCCGCGGCATCTTCAATCGTAACGATGCGGTCACTGTTACTGATGAAGCCAGACAGCGTGTTAAGTAAAGTCGTTTTCCCCGACCCGGTACCGCCCGAAATAACAATGTTCAGTCGAGCTTTAATACTAGCCTCTAACAACATGACCATTTCCGGAGTGAATGCTTTGAAATTCAACAGGTCTTCCAACTTCAGTGGATTGGACCCAAACCGCCGAATCGAAACAGCAGCTCCATCCAAAGCCAGGGGAGGAATGATCGCGTTCAAGCGAGATCCATCCGGTAAACGTGCGTCGACCATCGGACAGGTTTCATCAACCCGTCTCCCAACTTTAGATACAATTCGGTCGATGATTTGTAGAAGATGGGCGTTGTCACGAAAGACAACGTTTGTCTTTTCCATCTTGCCACTGCGTTCGACGTAAATCTGCTTGGGACCGTTAATCAGAATGTCACTGACCGTCGTGTCTTTGAGCAGT
Source organism: Planctomycetota bacterium (assembly GCA_963578105.1). Lineage (GTDB taxonomy): Bacteria > Planctomycetota > Planctomycetia > Pirellulales > Pirellulaceae. The sequence goes on along the minus strand of CAUZBP010000095.1, from coordinate 15,250 downwards.
AATTCAAGCGGACCAAGGCCAAACATTTCATCCAGAACCTCTTCAATGAGACGCTCTCGTTCGTTCCTGTTGAGCAGCACATCTTCAGAGTCGCAAAGGTGTTCAACCACCAAACGGATTTCGCGCCTCAGCACGTCGCCATGCATATCCCCCAGGCAAGTCAGGTCCAATTTGTCAACGAGATTGGTATGAATCTTCCGTTTGACGGTATCGAATTCAACCTCTTTCTTGACGCCCGCATTCTGAAGAGTTTGTCCCAGCGCATTCATGACTTTCGCCCGTTTTCCTGAGATGAAATTCCCCGCTCGAAAAGGCGGCAGAACGACGCACGATACGAACCAGGGCAACTACGGTTTCAACTGATCTTCTCATCCAAACTATAGCTTGTGGAATACGTACAGAGAGAAATCTCGGTTCTCCAGACGTTCAGACAAATACGGTTTCGCAGAATGTGCCAGCTGCAATACGCATGCCGACTGCAGGGGATCAAAGCGTCTTTTCAGCGATGCAGAGCTGGGGAATCCGTCCTGCTCGAAGCCCTTTCCGGCGTTCTAACTGGTCAACTAAGTGGATTGGATACCAACGTGGCAACTATTTCTTCGCAAGAAATCCGAACCACTTGCTCTTGCTTGCCAAAGAATGGTCATCCGGGTTCTTTCCCCGACCAGAAAGGTTTTCTGCCAGCATTCGGTAAGATTGAGTGATGGCAGCTTTCGGGGCTTGTTCAACCAGGGGAATTCCATTGTTGCGTACTTCCACCATCACACGATGATCATTTGGCAACTGCCAGTAAATTTTCCGATCAATCGTTTCTTGGGCTTTTTTGAGCGTGATTTGGTTGCCTAAACCAGCCCGGTTGACAACAATGTGAACTTTTTCCTGAAGGGCCTCCATCTCACTGAACGACATGAGAAGGCGAACAACATTTCGAAGACAAGGCAAATCGAGTTGAGTGACCAGCAGTACTTGATTCGCAGCCCGCAGCGCTTCCATGTCAATTTGAGTGTAGCTTTTTGAGATGTCAAAGATCACATGGGTGAAAGTTGCTTTCAACAACCCGATGACGCGGTGCATCGCGTCCGCGTTGACAAGGTCGTTATCCTGTAACTTCACAGGTCGGGGAAGCAGATAGAGACCCGTGGAGTGCTTGGTAAGTGATTTCTTGAGCAGTGCAAAATCCAGACGGGAAATATTCTCTGTCACATCGGCGAGGGTGTATTCGGGAATCGCATCCAGGAATACGTCGGCGTCCCCCAGACTCAGGTCCATGTCTAGCAACACAACGGAGTGGTTAGGATCACTTGCCAGAGTACAACCTAAATTGACCGCGATACTCGTGCAACCTACTCCGCCTGTGGCCCCGGCCACGGCGATGGTTGAGCAACCACGTGAACTCGCTTCATCTTGGCCGTACTTTTGATCACTGATTCGTCCCAAGGCATGTACGATGTCATCGATCTCGACTGGCTGAGTAAGAAATTCAACAGCACCCGCCCGCATTGACCGAAGAATAAGATCGCCATCATTGGAATTGCTGATGACAAGCACACTACATTCGGGGGCCCTCCTGACCAAAGTGGCCACCATGTCCAGAGCCTTTTCCGAGTTGTCATCTAGCACGACAACCCCAATGTCAGGTCGCGTCTGCCCAACCACATCGGAGAAGAATTCATACTTGGAACATTCGGCTTCCAACCAAATCATGTCCATTCCGAGAAGCATGTACTTCAATGTTTCTCGAGATGCATCATTCGGATCGACGATTGCCACACGTAATACGTTGTTCATCGCTGCCTTCACCATGCCCTTGTACAACAGGGAAAAGAAACTCAAACCTATTCGGCCAGATGCGACTCCTGCACTTCCTTATGGATGCACTTCATAACCTACCGGACCAAAAAACTGCGGCTGATGAACGTGTGAATCCAGATTTCCTCCACGCGATTTTCGGTTCAACACCTTCGCCTTGTCGGGACTGGATCCTGTCTGCTCCGACACGGGCAAAGTGAACGTCACACCAACAGGCGACGTCTGATACGCAGCAGTCACCGACGGTTTCATCTGAGTGTCCGCCGGTTCTTGCATCGTATCCGACCGGCGGCGTGCGCGACGGACAACAGTCGGCGCGTCCGACAATTCGCGAACATCTGAAGACAAAATCGTTTCACCGCTCGTTGGCAGGCCAGCGGCCTGTGGAAACTTTCCTTCGGAATGAACGTGGGCGGATTGATTGTGGGTCGGGGCAGTGTGATGGCCACTTCGACACTTCACACAAGTGCCGTCCGCACAACAATCAGGCACCTCCAAAAATCCTTTCAGTAAAAGCTCGCAATCACCCGGAGAGGTCGTGTTTTTCCCCGGTCCACGCGATCGAACCGATTGCGAATCCATCGCATCAACGATTTCTGGCGTGACCATGATCAGTAGTTCAATTTCGTTCACGCTCTCCTGAACACGGCGAAACGGTGCACCGATGTAAGGCAGTTCTGAAATCCAGGGTAAGCCTTTGTTCTCGGCCTCAACCTTCTCTTGAATCAGGCCGGCCAACGCCAGCGTTTGACCTGCTTGCATCTCGACCCCCGTATCGACAGTTCGGGTCCTCAAACCAGGTACGGTGAAGGTCCCTACAGAGACGTTGCGGGATTCGTCAATTTCGCTGACCGTGGGACGGACTTCCAATCGTATGGCGCCATTTCCAAGCACAATTGGAACGAAATCGACACGCGTTCCAAACTCTTTGTATTCAACCGTCGCCGTGGCAATGCCTGAAGGGACAAGAATAGGAAATTCGCCGCCAACAAGGAAGCTTGCCGGTCTACCACTCATTGTCACCAGCGTAGGCTCGGCCAAAACCTTAACAAGGTTATCTTTACGCAGAGCTTCAATCAGACTTGTGAACAACTGTGTTCCGTCCGTGATTCCAAACCGAAACGTATCGCTGGCACCGCCGGCAAAACCGACCGTAGAGGCACCTGACGTGACCAGACCACTTACACTGGAAACAACAAAATCCGTCCCCGTTACGTAGTTCCAGTCAATACCAAGCGTCCGAAGTCTCGTCCGCGAAACCTCCATGACTTTAACATGGAGCAACACGGTGTGAACCCCTCCGACACTCATGTTGGAAATCACCTTGGGATAATAGTCTTCGGCAATCATGGTGATCTTGCTTACCATGTCCGGTCTGGGAACGTGCCCCACAATAAGGACGCTGCTCTTCATCGGACGAATCTTCAGTGCCGCGTCTGGAAACGCGGCGCGCAGCAACATTTCCAACTCCCGAGCGTCGCCCAACACAACCACGTCCACCGTGTAGACCTTGTCTTCCGCGTCCCACAAATTGACCTGAGTGACCCCCGGACTGATTGCGGAAATCTGGATCTGATTCGCTGCAACGGGAGTTAGTTTTAAAACATCGGGATTGTTCACCTGGGCACGCGGAATATCACCTTTCATGGTGAGCACGCGACTGGAGTTCACGACCAGTTCCAAGTGCTGCGACCGTTCCCGTACATGGAAAAGCAAGGGATTGCTTGAAGTGGGTTGGGCTGCCGTTCCTGCAGGCAATAACGTGACGCCCAGGAGAAAAAACAACCACCCGCGCAAAAAACATACCGCTTGAAGCGATCGGCCAAACATCCGTGTATTTTCCTTGTTAAAAACCGCGTATCCTTACGCTCATTCCCTTGTCTCAAAACCTAGTTAGGCTTCAGTTCACCATCAGGATCAAAAGGCAAATCATCGTCTTGCACTCCGTCGGGATTCGCCAAGTTTCCTCGGAAATCAAAACGCAGATGCGCTGGCTCTCCTCCGACTTCGGTGCCGCCCTGATAGGAGGTCACCGCACGGGGAATTTCGCCATTGGGAGGAATTTCGTATTGTCGAAATACGTCCCGCTCAATGATCATCATCCGCGGCCAGGATGTATTGAGCGGGGCTTCCGCGGGTGTTCCCTGGCCCAGGGAAACAAGCCGGTCCGGCGGGCTCGTTTCTTTCTCTGGCATACTGTCGTTGTGTCGGTTAGAAAACAAATGACTGGGTGTCACACCTTCTGCGTTGCTGTCCAATTCATCATCAGGGCGACGTGCTGACAAGCGAATGCGACCAATCGCATCTGCCAGGGTGATCAACTCAACCTGTGAGGGTTCTACCTCCAACGTTACGGTTTTCGCCTTGATCGATGCTCCATTCTTCCCTTCGATGCGGTCCATGGTGTCATTGATGGCAAACACTCGAACTTTCTCTAAAATGGTTTTCATCGTCGTCTGAGGAATGTCGCCTCCCGCTCGCAAATAGACCAAGACGTCAACGCTATCTCCGGGTTTCAGCAAATTGCCTACGGCGACCGCTTCGTTGACCAGTACCGTTACCGCACGGTAGCCGGGACGAATTCGTTCCGCTGCATCAACGGCCTTCTCATTCTCGCCAATGAGTTTTCCCGTCAGGATTGGCTCACCAACAAAAATCTGCTGCCGTGATCTGCGATTCACCACTTCTTCCAACTCAGTAATGACGCTAGCCGGGGCCCTGTCCGCAGGCCATTCTTCGAGAGAAATCGTTTTTTCCTGTATGATTTCTCCAACTTTGATTTCCTTCTTGGCGACGTAGATCGATACCATCTCCATCTCAGGAATCCCAGCGTTCTCCGGGCGATTTTCCAACACCTGGCTGATACCAATCGAAGCCACCAAGCCACAACCAAGAGCAATGACAATCAAGATCATTGATTTAGGACGCATCTAGAAGACCTCGCCATTGGGTGATCGAAGGGCCGGACCCAACACGTGGGGACAGGGGAGCCCGTGTACACAATTACTGAACACTTTCTCGGCGCATCGCCGTACTGGCACTGAGGCTCACGTCACCAAGGAATACCGGGGACGGAAGCCAACTAACTTTGTCAAAAGCAATCTCAACAGTAACCGTCACAGGTTCACCATGACCAGCGTCACTCGGCGGATCCGGGCTGACAATGACATCTGCACCGGAAATCATTCCACTGGCAAGAAAGGCTTCTACCGTGGATTCAATTTCGGCCACTGTGGTGGTGTCCAGTACCGCCAGGCGAGCTCCTTCCCGCGAAGCATTCGTGATGACCTGCTGTACCATCACCATCCGTCCAACCTCGATCATGCCGAAAACCAAAATGAAAAATAACGGGGCCACTAGCGCAAACTCTACAGCTGCTGAGCCTCGTCGTTGTTTTCGGTACGACCTGCAGACTTTGTCCAACGTGAAGCCTATTCTCGCTACAAATTCCCCGACTTTCCTATCTTCACACATCCTGGCTGTCTCCTGAGGCTGGAAGTCGCAACGTGCTCTAGATGAGTAGGCCTCTCCAGGCGAAGTAGAGAATGCTTCCGATAGCTACCGGAATCCCGTAGGGCAACAACAACATGGAACGCTTCCGCTCAGCCGCAATCGCCGCCAGTTGGTTGGGGTCGCGAAGTGTCATAATCTCGCCGAAAATCACCCAGAACTGAGCTGCATGCTTGTTCCATGCACGTCGGCACAAAACCATTGCCACGGCAATGATGGCACCGCAAACGGCCGACAAACAAAAAGCATAAAACACGTGGGTGCTATGCATCCACGCACCGATTCCGGCCAAAAGCTTCACATCGCCCGCTCCCATGCCTCCGATGGCGTAGGCTGGCAGCAATAGGATCAATCCGACTGCCGTTCCCAGCAGGCTCCAGCCCAGTCCGGCCCAGCCAAACATCATCAGGCTGTAGATCCAGCCACTCACGATCAGGGGAAACGTTAGCCAGTTGGGGACTTTCAGCTGAAAACCGTCAATCACAGCAGCCAGTATCAAAGTGACACTCACAAACCAAACGGGCCACTTTTCCACGATGGCGGGACCCAACTGTGCAAAGTATGCCATTGTCGACTCGCTATCCGTATCAAAAACCAGTTGATCCGGTTCGGTAATCCAAGAACGGCACCGACCACTTTGATGAGTTAAAATCGCAAGGTCGTGACATAACTGACAACCACCGCGACGATCGTGCTCACGTAGCACAACATCTCCAAGGCTATTTCACTTACTTCGGTGGGCATCAGGGGGATCACAGACCTAATCCTCATAGCTATAGAATCTTGAAGAGTCTCGAACAAAACCCGATCGGATAGCAGCGTCCCTTTGCGGTTTCCGGACGAGACAGCTGGTTCTCTGTATTGTGAAAGTACGAACGTCGCAAAAAAGGTGCATCTTAACAACAATCACCCTCGACGATCGATTTGACCGCCGAGGGGTGCTTTTCTGTCTGGGAAGTTCGCCCCGTAGCACGACACGGGGCTTGGCAGGTGGTTACGATACGCTCTTATCAAGCTCGGTTGCGATCGAGTCAAAAGCGGAATTGGCGTTAGTACCAACGGCGCTGATTGCCGTCAAACAAACGATAACGATCAAAGCCAACATCACGGCGTACTCAACCGCGGTGGGGCCATCTTCTGACACGAGGAATCGGCGGATTTTCTTGGTAAAACTGTTCATACGTCTCCTCCAAGCTGTCGATCTCGAAACTCGGACCAAGAGTCGAAAGATCTGGAAACAAATTAAAACGGCAGGATACTGAAGTTGACGCAGGCGAGGCGGACAAAAAATATCCAGCCACAAAAGGAGTCACTTCTTCTCTTACCTACGGATCCATGAAGCCATGCTTCCCTCTCAGTAAAACCTATGTCAAGTTTCCGGCGTGTCCAATTGAGAACTTCAACGAATCAGAAGAAAAATGACATGAGTTGAAGCGAGCTTCCCAGGAAGCCAAAAGTCACCGGTGTAAAATCTCAACACCCGTCCGTGGAATGTCGATTTTTCCTCGACAACCGTTCCAGTCAGTTTTGCCGGACCTGACAGACTCCTTTGTACGTCATACGTTTGGCAACTGTACTCGCTGGACCAGTGGTTATGGAGCGGTAGCCGCAACACAAAGTCACTTGGTGTGTAGATGCCCGGAATACTCTGCTCCCGAGACTGGAAAACACTACCTGCAAGCAAGAAACACGTTTCAAGAACACCTCGCGGCAGACGACCGCGAAGCAATGCAAGAGAAATCAACACCGAGCGGGAAACCCCATTTAACGGTGTCCTGTCATCGCTTACGAAAACGCGTAAAGAAATGAAATGGAGGATAGGGGACTCGAACCCCTGACCTCTTGAATGCCATTCAAGCGCTCTCCCAACTGAGCTAATCCCCCCGGCTGAGAAGTCACTTCGACTCGTGACTTCCTACTCGATCTACGAGCGGCAAGTCACGCTAACAACGGAAAGACTGATTGTCAAGTCAAGCTTGTCCCCGGATGTGATAAACTTGTAAGACACGAGTCACTGAATCCAGCCTTCAGGAAAAAGAAGTCGCTAATCATCCACCAGGACCCGGTACGTCATTCCGGTCAAGGTGGCAGCACCAAGCCAGCCGAGATCCAAAACGACGCAGGGTTGGGACATGCAGCCAGCAGTGAAATGACCACCATGAACATCGACAACCACGAGGACCTTTCCAGAGAGGCTGTTTCGTCCGCTCCACATTGAAATACAGCGACGACTGTCAGGAAAAAGCTAAACTTCACCGACACCCTCTAGGCGGAACCGACTCTTGAAACCAATACTGATCAAACTTCTGCAGTTTGCAATCTCATTTGCAATTCTTGGCTATCTGTTACACCAGTTGAGTCAAGACAAGGAAACCCTGGATCGCATCTGGTTTGGTCCCAAGAACTGGCTGCTCCTCATGCCAGCGTGTCTGTTAATTTTATTTACAACGATCCTGAGTTTTGTACGCTGGAAACTTCTTGTTGGCGCGCTCGGAATGAAGTTTTCTCTGAGTGATGCTTTGCGGTTGGGTTTTCTGGGTTACCTTTTCAACTTCCTTTCCGTAGGAATAGCCGGTGGCGATGTCATCAAAATGGTCTTCCTGGCCCGCCAACATAAAGAGCATCGCACGGAAGCAGTGACGACCGTTGTCTTCGACAGGATCGTCGGACTTTTTGGATTACTTGTCGTCGGCTCACTCTCCTTCGTGATGTTTGACATCAGTCGTCTGTCGGTGGGTGAACCGGATGCCTTGAAGGCGTTCTTGTTGCTCGGAAAGGTCACGGTCGGATTAACCCTAACGGGAACAGTGGTCGGAATTCTGCTGATGGTCACTGGGTTTGTGAATCACCCTCTGTTGGATCGGCTGACCCGTTTTCCCGGCCTGGGAGGAATGATAGGCAAAGCGTTACATGCTGTGCGCACCTATCGCAACAAACCTCGTGTTCTGATATTTGCGCTGTTGATAAGCCTGGCGGTTCATTGTTTGCTGAGTGCAGGGATTTATCTGATCGCCCGCGCCATCACTGGCAACTGCCCCAGTTTACCCACCCATTGTGTGATCGTTCCGATCGCAAACATTGCCAACGCGGCGCCTCTCCCCGGTGGTTTAGGTGCGTTCGAGGCAGCACTTGACGCTGTCTACAGAGCTGTTTCACCAGAAACCGCTGTTTTGAAACAAGGCTTCGTCGTGGCACTTGGTTTCCGCTTCATCACTCTGCTGGTGGCGGGTGTGGGAGTCTTTTACCGAATTGTCGACCGGCAGTCCGTTGCTGATCTGGTCCAGCAGTCTCAGGAAGAACATTCTGTAGAAGCTTGACACACACTTCGTTGTCGCGGCCGATGCACACACTGCTGGACAGCAATGGAACGGGCCTGTTCTCACCAGCCAAGTCTGCCGCACGACTGTTGAGAAACCACCAACCTGCAGAATTGCCAACTGCGTCAGTGGGCGACTCCCTTGGCCGAACTTCTTTTAGGCTGCTTCTTCAGAACTGTTCCTCGCTCCAAACCCTCTTCTCCTTGGAGCTTGGAGTTGCAACGGTCCGGGGGTAAAATCAATGGAAAAGACGGAGACGGGTGCCATGCAGGTGAAAATAAACGGTGCGTCACTCGAATTGGTTCAAGGTGACGTCACATTGCAGGAAGTCGATGCGATTGTCAACGCGGCGAACCAGGCACTTGCGGGCGGTAGCGGAGTGGATGGCGCCATCCATCGACGCGGTGGTTCTCGAATCATGCTGGAGACTGATCGTCTTTATCCCCAAGGCTGCGCCACAGGATCTGCCGTCTTCTCCGGCGCAGGGGACCTGTCTGCTAACTACGTATTCCACGCAGTAGGTCCCAGGTGGAGCGGCGGTAACAATGCGGAAGCCGAACTCCTGGGCAATGCTTACCAACAGTGCCTGTCGCTAGCGTGCGAGAAAAACTGTCGATCCATCGCGTTTCCCTCGTTAAGTACGGGAGCGTACTGTTTTCCACTTTCTCAAGCAGCAACCATCGCCCTTACCACGACGATTTCATTCTTGCGGAAACGTGCCGCACCGGAACTGGTACGATTTGTTCTGTTCAATCGTCAAGCCCTGGAAGAATTTGAGCGGGCGCTCGGAAACCTTCAACAGCTAATAGAACCGTAGCCTGTCTTGACTTACCGGAAACACACTTCGAAGTCGAATTTATTCTTCATCCTCGCGTAGATTTGCCAGAACAGAATAATCTTCTAACGTGGTTGTGTCTCCTACTTTTTCTTTTCCCTCGGAAATGTCACGCAGTAGTCGTCGCATAATTTTTCCACTACGGGTTTTGGGAAGTGCATTGGTGAAGCGAATGTCATCCGGTTGAGCCAGGGCACCAATTTCTTTACGGACGTGTTGCTTGAGTTCACTCCGCAATTCCTCGCTCGGTTCGACATCCTTGATGGTGACAAAGACTGCGATAGCTTGGCCTTTGATCTCGTCCGGACGTCCAATGGCGGCAGCTTCGGCAACATGAGGATGGCTGACCAGAGCACTTTCAACTTCTATCGTACTCAAGCGGTGGCCGGACACATTGATGACATCATCGATTCTTCCCATGATCCAGTAGTAGCCGTCGTTGTCACAGCGTGCGTTGTCACCCGTCAAATATTTCCCAGGCACTTTACTCCAATATTGTTCTCGATACCGTTCGTCGTCGCCCCAGATACCACGCAACATACCTGGCCAAGGATGGTCGATACACAACATTCCCCCGTTGTTCTGAGCAACAGGATCCCCTTGTTCATCGACAATCACCGGCATCACCCCCGGAAGCGGTTTCGTGCAACTTCCGGGTTTCGTCGGAATTGCCCCGGGTAGAGGTGACATCATGATGCCGCCGGTTTCAGTTTGCCACCAGGTGTCGACGATTGGACATCGCTCGCCACCGATCATTTTGTGATACCAGATCCACGCTTCGGGGTTAATCCCTTCACCAACCGTTCCCAGTAAACGCAATGAGGTAAGGTCATGCTTTTCGACATGGTGATCGCCCCATTTGATAAAAGCTCGAATGGCTGTTGGCGCCGTGTAGAAAATGGTGACGCGATGCCTTTCAACGATCTCCCAAAATCGGTCTTCCTGTGGATGATTCGGTGCTCCTTCATACATGACACAAGTTGCACCGGCAGAAAAAGGTCCGTAGACAATGTAGCTGTGCCCGGTGATCCAGCCGCAATCCGCCGTACACCAAAAGACATCATCCTCACGATGGTCAAACACCCATTCAAAGGTTTTCTTTACGTAAAGATTGTAACCTGCTGTGGTGTGTTTGATTCCTTTGGGTTTTCCCGTCGACCCGCTTGTGTACAGGATGAACAAGGGTGCCTCACTGTCCATCGGCTCGGCGGGACAGTCAGGCGATGCATTTTCCATCAACTCGTGCCACCAGAAATCGCGCCCCTCCTGCATCGACACCTGAATCCCAGTCCGTCGCAACACAACACATTTTTCCACCGTCGAGGACTTCTTCAGGGCCGCATCAACCGTATCTTTCAAGGGAAGATTTTTTCCGCGACGCCAACCACCATCTGAAGTAAGCTGCAGCTTGGCACCCGCATCCTGATTACGATCGGCGATCGCTTCACTTGAAAAGCCGGCAAAGATCACCGAATGGACGGCGCCAACTCGTGCACAGGCCAACATGGCAATCGCCAGTTCCGGGACCATCGGCATGTAAATAGAAACGACATCCCCGGGGACAATCCCCAACTGCTTCAGTACGTTTGCGAAGCGACATACTTCCTCGTGCAGTTCTCGATAGGTAAGAGTTCGTTGATCTCCTGGCTCTCCTTCCCACAGGATCGCTGTCTTATCTGCGCGCTCCGTATCCAGGTGCGCATCGATACAGTTGTACGCGACGTTTGTTTTTCCGCCGATAAACCACTTCGCAAATGGCTCCTGCCATTCGAGAACCTCCTGGTACGGTTCAAACCAGTGCAGGTCTTCCTTCGCAAATTGGTCCCAAAATGCGACCGGGTCGCGTTGGGCGTTATCCCACATCTGCTGGCTGGCCTCCAGAGATGCGATTTTAGCTTGCGAAACGAATTTCTCGCTGGGCGGAAAAATTCGGTTTTCCTGCATGACTGTGTCGATCTGTCCACGGGAGGATTGGCTCATAACTGGACCCTTTTTCTAGCTTCTGATTCCAAAACTAATGACAAGAAACATGTCTGAGCAGCCACACTAACACTTCATCCTACCGGACGCACTGTTGACAACGCATCCGACCGAAAAGCCACCACATCAGTAGTTCCTGTTCCTGGAGAGAAAAACAGTTTGCGGCCAGGACACCGAAGATTTTAAGAGCCAGGGACCACTGGTGTCAACGATCCCAGCATTTGCAGCAACCCAGGCAGTTCCTGAGTTGGTCAGGGCCGAAGACGCAGCAAATGCCTGGGACGACTAGCTGGGGCCTTGCCAATATAAAGCGTCGCAGCCTGTCCCCCGGAAGAAATCCCCGATCTGAATGCAGAAGTGCCTCTTGCATTTCCGGACAGATTCAACGCCGCACGATCACTGATAGCGGCTGTGAGTTCGGTAAACTTTCTACGTACGGCGGGATCCACGTCGGAAAGGCGATGGGCCAAACGCTGCATACCCGGTCCATTCTCTTCTGCTGCCTGAGACAAACGACCGACAAATTGAGTCGTTTCTGAAAAATTATAATCTGCCATCCACGCTACCACCGGACGCATTGTCCGGGTAAGAATATTGGCTCCAATGTTTTCAACGCGTGCGAACACATCGAGTCGAGATACTACATGGTACCGACCTGTCACGTCTCTCTTGTAATCAGTATTCAAAATGAACACGCACTTGGCATGAATTTTCCTCCCGAATAAGGGTCCCTCGTACACACCATCTGCGTAAAGGACATGCAGTTGAGGAGTCCCGTAAAGAAGTTCCACCACACTTACCGTGCCTTGACCATCGTCAACGTGGAATTCGTGCTCACCGACACAAGCTACCTGCATGCTGGTGATCCCCATCAAGTCCCAAATGTTAACCACCACCTCCGGGTGCCTGGTTATAAAAAAGAACAAATCCGGGTCGCACGGAATGCTTTTGGTGGTGATCCGACGGAACATACTGGGATTCGCCACAACATACTTAACCCGGCGTAACGATTCTCCTGACAGCTTGCCCAGTGGAATATTTCGTTGCGCATCCTGACGTGCCAACCGACTGCTGGTCGCTTGGACTGGAAGTTTTTGCAACCCAACAGGCCAGATTACCTCGTTCCACAAAGCAGCCAGAATCAGTGTGAAAATAAGACTTGGAATCCGCAGCCCGTGTTTTGTAACTCGGCACGATTTCACTCGGGGCCACCTTAGCTTGGTCAAGTGCAACCTGGATTGTCCCATTGACGCCACGCTTCCCACCGCTCCGGCTCAGAGGTTGACCCCTGAGCCAACTTCCAATGCCAAATCTAGAAATGCTGCACCAAGTTCACTGGAAAGACACGCAATCCCAAGCGGGATGACACCTTCCATACAGTCACCTGCGGTGCTGGGCCTTGGATTTCTTCCGGTTGCGGTCCCACGCTTCGTAAGGCAGCTGACGCGACAGGGTCTGCCGGTTCAGCGAGAGCCTTCAAAATCTTCCGGTTGTAGTAATTATTCGGCTGCTTGACGTCACGGCGAACAGTCAAATTTGAAACGCAAGCAATCCAAAACCCCATGCATGCAGCGTCAAGCATGCAGTGCATGGGAGAACCCCATCCCGGGACGAAAGTACTTCCGGCAAAGATGTGAAGTCACCTCCGCTTGTGTTGTCTCTGGAATAACTCCCCAGGCACAAACAAGATCGCACGGCCGGCGGACTCACCCACGGTGAAACAACAAAATTTTTCACCACCAGAGCCTGCAACCGGGCCAAACCATGCCAACCGAATGATTCGCACAATGAATCAACCACAACGGTCAGATGATCTGCCTTTCAGTTTCGGGCAAGTCCGAAACCTGCCATTCTCAATATGAACGAGCGCGTTCCACGCTCCGCTTCCCGACACCGGTCAAGGAACACGAAATGCAAACTCATTGGCCTGCACTTGTCACCTCCCTTGCCAAAAAACCGTGAACGACGAACACCAATCCATCGGGAAATCGCCAGTCCAATCTGCTTCCGTCAGTTCAAGGGGCGCCTGAACGCACAGAAAGAACTGTCATCACTATGGAAAAAAACGTCATGGGGCCATGAACTGATACAAAACTTGCAACCCTCTGACCAGAGGTTGGCCGCACGGTTCGCGATGGTCTGGCCGAAACCAGTAAGAAGCGACTTCAGTAAATCCACCAGACGCTGTTAGTCAGGCCTTGGCCTTATCCTTAGAAAATCTGTCACAACCTGAAACCCGTTGGCCTGAGGCATGGCTCTAACTGACACAAAAATTTGCAGAGTGAGGCAGTTGCGAGAGTTTCTGTACAATTTCTGTGACAAATTTTCGGATCCTGATTATCATGAACTCAAGGGGCACCATCAACGTCGACTTGTACGAGACATGGCATCCTCTTTACCGGCAGCACTTTCACCCACCTCGAGTGCGAGCCCGCGGAAACAATCCTTTCCGATCGGCCAGTGGGCAAAAGATCTGTTCCCTCTGGCTTATCATATTGATCCAGCAAGTCATCTTAAACTGGCGAATTTCCCTAACCTTGAGTTAGATCCAAGAGGAGACTTCTACCAGTGATGTTTTTTCGTCGCTCAAATCGTCCTCGTTTCAACTTGTTGCCTCAGCGTAACAACCGTCGCAAAAAACTTGAGTTGGTGCAATCAGTGCTAGAAACGAAACGAAATCCAAATCGGTCTCGACGTTGCAAGCAGACTTCGATTTCCCCCTACTATCGCCGGACTTCACTACAGGCGTTGGAAACTCGGCGAGTGCTGACGGATCTGAGTGTATCCGTGGCCCTCTTTGAAGACGTTGGAGGATCTCCCGGCGCCGAGATTCTCGATACGGCACCTGTTTTCGAGACAGGCGATACATTTTTCTATCAAGTGCTGCTTGAGGATCTGCGACCAACTCCAATTCCTGATGTCGATCCACCAGCTGAAGGTACCCTTGCTTTTGCCGCCAGCTTCAATTGGGATCCCGACAGCTTCGAATTTATCGATCTCCCTTTTGATAAGCGCGCCCTGGTGAATCCCATCCTGAGTATGGGAGAACCCTTCTTGACCGGAACATTGGATCAAGCGACCGGTGAGATCAACAACATGGGTAGTGGTGCCGCATTCTCCGCATTTATTAACGACGGACTTGGTGCCAACGGTCCCGACCAATTCACCATGTTTCACTTCCAGACCCAAGATCCTGTATTTGAAGCCCCCTTCGGTATTCAAGTCGAATCGGGTGGTTTTATCGGCGGTCAGGGATTCGACCCGGCAGAAACAGATATTGAGAACCAGCTGATTACGGTCCTCAGTGGCCAGACCGCCCTGATCTCTGTCCAGGATCTGACGGTGACCGAAGGTGACACCGGTACCACCGATTTCACATTCATCGTTGAGATGTCGGAAATCGTGGATGCACCTGTGAGTGTTGACTTTACGACTTCAGACGGTACAGCTACCAGTGGCATTGATTTCCTGGCCGCCAGCAACACAATCACTTTCCAACCCGGTGACACCCAGCAGACAGTCACTGTAACAGTGAACACAGATTCAACGGTTGAGCTGGATGAAGCATTCTACTTCACGCTCAACCCGACGTCGCTGAGCGCCAGCGGTCGAGATGTCGTGATCTCCGACCCCGCCGCAGTGGGAACAATCACCAACGACGACACAGCAACGATTTCGATCACTGAT
Organism: Planctomycetota bacterium; assembly: GCA_963578105.1. Classification (GTDB taxonomy): domain Bacteria; phylum Planctomycetota; class Planctomycetia; order Pirellulales; family Pirellulaceae. Next base: position 112 of record CAUZBP010000095.1, on the reverse strand, counting down.
GACACGGTCGTGGAAGGTAACATTGGCACGTCAAACCGGGTCTACACGGTTACGTTGTCTCAGGATGTCGACGTGGACGTGACCTTGACTGCCAGCACGTCAGACGACACGG
>CAUZBP010000094.1:0-17161 GCA_963578105.1 Planctomycetota bacterium | reverse complement strand
TTGTGATGCAGCGTTGAATCTTGTTCCAGATCGTGCTTCCATTTTACTTCAGCGGGGGGTTGCCAAACTCTGGTTGGGCAGGGATGCGGAGGCGCAGAGCGATTTTTCCCGCTGCGTCTCGCTGCAGCCGGGTGCAAAAGATTTCATTGCGCAGCAGACGAAAAGGATACTGCAGGCCCGGGTCGGTCAACGGGACCAGGATGCGGGACCACCAGGTGATTAAGATTCGACGAGTTTCAGCGAGATTGTTCCCATGGGCCCCAAGTCCGCCTGGGCCTCGTCATTTGCAACAACCGGTGTCATCCCTGTGCAGGTCCCGGTGGTAATAACGTCGCCAGCGCGCAGACCCCGCGATTGGAGACTGAAATGATTGGCCAGCCAGGCGACGGTGGCCAGGGGATTACCAAATAGCGTCATGCCGCTATGGCCGCTGGCCGTGTCTTGACCATTGATAGTGAGTGTGGCTGGATTTTGTGACAAGTCGATGTGGCTCCAGTCCGTTATTTTTTCACCCAGCACAAAATCCATGTTGCCACCGCCATCAGCAATCAGGAAATTTCCGTGGCCGGCAAGTTCAATATTGAAACGCGTTGTCACCAGTTCGAACCCGGGGGCAATCCAGGCCACAGCATCCCGCACATCACTTTCCTGGTAGGCCGCTTCTCGTGTCGGTAATGCCTGCCCCAGGCCAATTGCGACTTCGGTTTCCAGTAACACTTTGTGTTGGGAGGAAGCCGGCACCTCATCACCGCTGGAGTGACAAAATCGTTCGAACAAGGGGCCTTGCATGGATTCACTCAACCCCAGCGCATCGATGGCTGCCTGGGTAGTGGCTCCGATTTTGAATCCCACGATTTCCGATTCCGTAATCTCGGAGACTGCGTGTTGAATCTTGTAGGCGGTGTCTTGGTCGGGAATCTGGATCGATGTTGCGTCGATCACGGTTCCGTCGATACGCGCTTGCCATAATTGTCGGGCCAGATTGTCATGCATGGAAGTCCTCGTCGGGCGGTTCAGGGCAAACCAATTGTCAAAATCCGTAGAGAAACAGGGTATCAGCAGATGGAGAGGCATCCCACCCCACCGGTGAAAAGCTTACAATGAAACTCGGAGTTTGTCACAGGGTTCTTTCACGGGGCCGGGAAATAATTGGAGGAAGTAGAAGATGCAGTCTCTGTTTGTTCGGGTGTTCCCCTTTGTTTTTGTGATTGCTCTGACGCACCTGCTGGCTGCGGAAGATGCTAATTTGTATAAGGCTCGACCGCTGACCCAACCGAAAACATTTTCATCGGGTATCGAGGGGCCGGCCTGCGATTCTGCGGGAAATATCTTTGCGGTCAATTTCAGTGAACAAGCGACGATCGGCAGGGTCACGCCAGCCGGTCAGGGAGAGGTGTTTGTAAAGCTTTCCAACGGTAGTGTTGGAAACGGTATCCGCTTTGATCGGAAAGGGATCATGTACGTGGCGGACTATATGAATCACAGCATCTTGCGGATTGATCCCGAGACACGGGTGATCAGCGTGTTGGCTCATCATTCGGGAATGACCCAACCGAACGATCTGGCGATTGGTCCGCGCGGAACGTTGTATGCGAGTGATCCTAACTGGGGGAACAATACGGGTCAAATCTGGCGCGTCGACACTTCGGGTAAAGTGAAATTATTAAATGGTGATATGGGGACCACCAACGGGATCGAGGTCGGCCCGGACGGTACGACGCTGTATGTCAATGAAAGCGTGCAACGCAAGGTGTGGGCCTTTGAGATTACCGAAGACGGTCTTTCCAATAAACGACTGGTTCGTCAATTTGAGGATCATGGTTTTGACGGCATGCGGTGTGATGTGGATGGTAATCTGTACATCACGCGGTATGGGAAGGGAACTGTCGTGAAGATGTCACCTGCCGGAGAGATCTTGCATGAAATTGACGTCCTGGGGGCCTCCCCTTCGAACATTTGTTTTGGAGGGCCTGATGGCTGCACCGCTTACGTGACCGAAGTCGAGCATCGGCGCCTGGTCAGTTTCCGTGTTGATCGGCCTGGACTTGCCTGGCAACGTTGGCAGGAAAAATAGCTTGAGTGGGTCGTCTAACGTGTTGGTGCGGTCACTTTTGTTTGGAAAAACCGGTGAATGGAGGTATTGGAGATGGCGAGCTGGATTGCAGACCTGTTGGGAAACGAAAGTGAAGAGCTGCTGGAGCATCGTTGTAGTACGATCACAAGTGACAGCTTGAATTTGCCCGGACCTGATTTTATTGATCGGGTATGGGTACCCAGTGACCGCAATCCGAGAGTACTGGGCAGTTTGAATCGTTTGTTGTCCAACGGTCGACTGGCAGGTACGGGCTACGTATCGATTCTGCCGGTCGACCAGGGTATCGAACACTCGGCGGGAGCCTCCTTTGCTCCGAACCCGGTCTATTTCGATCCGGAAAATATCTTGCGTTTGGGCCTCGATGGGGGCTGCAACGCTGTCGCCTCGACATTTGGAGTCCTGGGGGCGGTGGCTCGCAAGTATGCACACAAGATACCGCTGATTGTGAAGATCAACCACAACGAACTTTTGACTCACCCCAATTCTTACGATCAGATCATGTTCGGGACGGTACGCCGAGCATACGACATGGGAGCGGTGGCCGTAGGTGCTACGATTTATTTCGGTTCGGAGGAGTCGGGCCGGCAGATTGTCGACGTCGCACAAGCCTTTGACCAGGCGCATGAGCTGGGAATGGCGACAATTCTATGGTGCTATCTCCGCAACAGTGCCTTCAAGGCGGACAAAGATTACCATGTGGCTGCTGATTTGACCGGGCAGGCTAACCATCTGGGGGTTACCATTCAGGCAGACATCATCAAACAGAAACTTCCGGAGAACAACGGTGGCTATTCGGCGCTCAAGTTTGGCAAGACTTCCCCGAAAGTTTACGAGGAATTGACCTCCGATCACCCGATTGACTTGTGCCGCTACCAGGTTGCCAACTGCTACATGGGACGCGCCGGCCTGATTAACTCGGGAGGTGCCTCGTCGGGCGAGTCGGATATTGCCGAGGCGGTGTGGACCGCAGTGGTCAACAAACGCGCGGGCGGTCTGGGGCTGATCAGCGGTCGTAAGGCCTTCCAAAGGCCCATGTCCGAGGGTGTCGAGTTGTTACACAAGATCCAGGATGTGTATCTTGAGAAGTCGGTGACGATTGCTTGAAGATGGGGTCCTCAATCCAAGCAGGGTCCAGCCCGGGCGCCAGGAACATGCAAACGGTAGATTTGCCCGTTTTTCTTGCTTCCTCTCCGCCCAATTCTAACCTGCTAAAGCCATCGCATCCGGGAGAACCTCCGGGTGATTCCCGAGCAGCGCAGGAGTACCTTGTGGATGGTTCCCGGTGGCAAGCGAGTCTGAAATTTACCGACCTAGGTGAAGCAGCCGGGCTGCAGGACTCGGCCACAAGCTGCCACCTGGATAGGCAGGCCCCGTTGCACATCAAAAAGGTTTGGGGACCTCGGTTTCACCCGAGATCCTCGTAGGGGACAATCGTCGATTTTACACTCCGCATGTCCATTGCACTTTGGATGGCATCGCTGATGCCGTCCTCGCTGAAGGGAAACAAGGTTTGCATTTCGGTCCAGGGATAACGGTCTTGTGCGCGGTCGAGCATGGCGATTCCTAATGGAATGTCGTTTGCGGTGAAGGCCCAGCTACCCAGCAGGTTAATGTCCTTCGTGCAGAAACGATGCCAATTGGTGTCGATGGAACCGGCATCCGTGAATTGCCCCATCTCCACGTAGGTACCACCGTCACGTAGCATCTCGATCCCTTCGGGGCCGGCAGTGGGGTGACCGGCACAATCCATGACCAGGTCGGCCCCGAAACCGCCTACGATCTGGCGTACCGCGTCGATTCGTGCTTCCGCGGTTGGGTGGTCGTCCAGGCAGACAGTGGATTCAGCGCCGAAGCGTCGACAGAGTGCCAGTCGTGGCTGTTCGGGCGCGCCGACGACAACGACTCGTCCGGCACCCATTTCCAGGGCGGCAGCGACTGCCAGAACACCAATCGGACCCGATCCCTGGATCACGACGGTATCCCCGTTGCGGAACCCTCCCACTCGCACCGCTCGATCCAATGCTCGAATGCAGGAGGTGAGAGGTTCAGAAAGTGTCCCGATACGCAGCGGCATGTTGTCCGGCAGCTTGTAAATTTTTGTTCCCGGCAATTCCCCCAGGTCCACGTAAACCATTTCAGCCCATCCACCCCACAGGTGTGGTGGCTTTTCAAATCCCAGGTAACGGCCATAGTAGACCGGTGTGAGACACTTGTTGGCGGTTTCCGGGTAGTGTACGCAGTAATAGCATTTTCCACAGGGCATCAACGGTGGCAGCATGACTTTCGATCCGACTGCAAGAGGCTGCCCCATAAAGTCTGTCTTCAGTTCACTTCCTTTTTCCACGACGACCCCGGCCAACTCGTGTCCCAGGGTAAACGGCCATGGAAGTGGTCGAGGCCAATGGCCTTTCAGGATGTGCAGGTCCGTTCCGCAGACACCGCACGCACCAATCTGAATCAGCGCCGCCTTGGACGGCACTTGGGGGTAAGGAACCGACCGAATGACAGGACCGGAACCCGGACCATCGAAAGTGGCAACTCGAATCGTGGACATGTTGTTTGACTCCGCGTGTTGCAGCCTGGGGTGCTTTTCTGTCATCGTGCGATCTGAACGACAGGACGCTGAAGCACCCGGTTCGGTCGTGGCCGAGTTTTTCCGGGAACGTCTTTAGCGACGAAAAGTTTCCGGTTCCCGCATTGATTTGTTTCTGGATCACTGCAGTATTTCATGACTGGGGCTTTGCTGAAAGACGGGTTCAGTGTTGCTGGACTTCGTGGTCCATCGTCAAAATGTGGTTGCCCTGCTAGGGATAAGCGGCTTTTCTCTGCTACACTGGGAGTCTTGGGGATTGGTCCGGTGAGAAACTGGTCGAGAGACTGTGGAGGCGGCGGACCCGTGCTTTGTTTCTTCGGTATCCGTCAGGAGCTGCTCCTGCAGTGATGCCCGGTCATTTCCGCCGAGACTTGCCCCGGAAATTTCACGGTGAATCGACCAGCCTTGTCGGCTGATCTCTTGCGGACTACAGAACTCGTGTTGGGAATCGAGTTTAACGAGAACAGCTAATCTGGCGGAATTCGGCCACGGGTGTTTTTACTTGTAACAGGACACGAGAAAATGAAACGTACTCCCTTGCTCCTCTTGAGCACGATTCTGATTTGTCAAACAGTGCCCGTTTTGGCAGAGGAGTTGCCCAGCGAACCACTCCAAGCCGAGGACCGGCAGTTGACACCGGCAGAAAAAAAATTTAGTGAACTTCTCACCCGGGCGCAACTGGTGGGACACTACACCACTTGGGCCAACGCGGAAACTCCCCGGAAGGACAGCTACACTTTGGAAAAGGTTACCAAGTTGGGGGGCGGGTTGTGGTTGTTTGTGGCCCGCATTCAATACGGGGAACACGACGTCAAACTTCCCTTGCCACTGGTCGTCCAATGGGCAGGCGATACACCTGTGATCACCCTTGATAACTTCCCGGTGCCCGGTTTTGGTGTTTTTTCCGCGCGGATTGTGATTCATGACACGCAGTATGCCGGTACCTGGGATGGTGGCGATCATGGTGGCCACATGTATGGTCGGATTGTGAAACTAAAAAACAGTTCCAGGCAACCAGAGAGTGGTCCGCCGCAGGAATCCGAATAACACGGCGGAATTTCTGGAAATTCACCAGAAGAACGCGGGTTGCGTTTGCAGCAAGAGAGTCACTGAAGTTGTTCGTTGCGAAAAACGAGTTTTCACAATCCGGGTTCAAGAAAACGAGATGCGGACCCCCAGTCCCAACTCGACTGCCCGATCGTAAATGGTGCGGACCACGGTGGTGTCTTGAATGCCGATGCCCACCCCGTCAAACATGGTGATTTCTTCATTGTTCTGGCGCCCCGGCAGGGAACCGTTGATGACTTGTCCCAGGCTCCCGGCGTAACAGTCTTTTCCCAGTAGACCGTTGTCAACTGCCCGGCTGACTTCACCTCTCAATATCGCATGTTCCACCTGATCAGCAAAAATCTTGCAGCGGGGCAGGAGTGTCATTTCACACTCGATTTTTTCACCCAGGTCACTTCCCATGCAGGAGAGATGGGTGCCCGGGCGGACCCAGTCGGCTGCGACAATCGGTTCACGGCTATTGGTTGCGGTGACGATTACATCCGCCTGTCGGCAGGCGGTTTCGGCAGAAGTGACTTCGATGGATGGAGCAAGGTGTTCTGACAGTTCCTCGGCGACTTGCTGTGCAGCCGAAGCGGCCTGGTCGTACAACAGTATTTTTTCGAACGGGCGCACGGAACTCGTGGCTCGCACACACTGCCGTCCCAGTTGTCCGGCACCAATGACGGCCAGAACTCGACTGTCTTCGCGCGATAGTTGACGGGCACCGACTGCCGCAGCAGCGGCGGTGCGATACATTGTGGGCAGCAGGCCGTCGCAAAACATCAGCAATTCACCACTGAGTGGCTCAAAGGATGCAATCCAGGCATTGGTGGTGGGAAGTTTCCGGTCAGGGTTTCGTGACCGCTCCTGTCCCACTTTCATCGACAGCAGGTTCGTTGTTTTGGTGTAGCCGGTGATACATGCGGCCCATGCGGGCTCACCGACGGGAATCTCAAAAATTGCCTTGGGAGGCAGATAGTCCTCACCCGCTTCGAATTTCCCCATCGCCTCCTCGATGGCATCGATGGTGTCGGCCACATCAATTTGTTCTGCGATTTCCTGCCGAGTCAGGATGATTGTGTCTCGAGCCATGGTATCATCCTTTCCATTGAACGTTCGATGGTGTCCAGGTCGGTAGCAAAACTGATCCGCAGGGAATTGTTGCAGGACTCACCGAAGGCACCGCCCGGGATTGTGCACACCTTTGCTTCCCGCAACATTTTCATGGCAAACTCAAAGCTGTCTTGGCATTCCGGCAGGGACGGCATGACAAAAAAAGCGCCCCCGGGTGAATAACCGCGTATGCAGGGTGTGGAATCCATGATTTCCACGAGCCGGTCACGACGTGCACGATAGGCGGCTACCATCTGGTCGACGCAGGACTGGTCTCCTTGCAAGGCTTCCACGGCGGCGTGTTGCGCCGCGGTGTTTTCGGTGGTACTGATGAACATGTGCATCCGCTGCAGAGCGACAATGTTGGACTCGTCGGAAATGACCCAGCCGATGCGCAAACCGGGCAAAGCGTAACTTTTAGAGATGCTGCTGGCGACAAAGGCATTCTCGAGAGATGGTGCCAGGGTGAGGGCGGTGGGATACTCCATGTCATCGAGAATCAGGCGATCGTAGACTTCATCGCTGATGACGGGAATTCCCCGTTGTTGGGCCTGCTGAAGGATCGGTTGAAGGGTTTCTGCCGGGTAGACGGTGCCCGTCGGGTTGCCGGGAGAGTTGAGCATGATCGCACAGGTGTTGTCATTCATGGCATCGATGATCTGTTCAGGATCGACTTGATACCCGTTGTCGGCAGTGGTGACAATCCGCCGCAGGATACCGCCTGCCTGTTCAATCACATGGGCAAAGACAAAGACCGGTTCGATGACGATAACTTCCATGCCCGGTCGGGTGATTGCGTGAATGGTCATGAACATCGCCTGGCAGCACCCGGTGGTGATCAGAACGTTGGTTGGCTGCAGGTCGATTTTATATAGCTGGTTGTACCGATCGGCGACGGCCTGACGTAGCGCTGGCAGACCGGCGTCCATTTCGTAACGGGTCCGTCCGTCGTGTAAGGCGCGGACATGTGCCTCGATGACGTGGGGTGGGCCATTGAAATCCGGTTGCCCAATCGAAAGGTGCAGCACATCCTCCATTTGGGCCGCCGCATTGAACATTTTACGAATCGGTGAAAACGGAAGTTTTTCAAGAGCCGAATTCCAGCAAATGCCAGTCGCCATGTTTTTCTCAGCGGATGTGATGTTACTGATTCTTGCTGTCCGGAGAAGCAATTATTTCCATAGTGAAACGCCGGACTCCGTCAGCTTTCTCTGTTCCGAGGGCTTAGCGCCTGAATCAACGTCAGATAGCGTTGATCGCGCAGCGCTCGTTGGTGTTCGATCGATTCCGGAGTGTAGTTGTAAATTCCACGGCCGGTCTTCGTGCCATATTCTCCCCGGTCAATCCGTTCCTGCAGGATGCTGTGCAACTGAGTGTCCGAGCGAAGTTCCGGGATCAGTTGCTCGTAGACCTTGCAGCAGATGTCGAGCCCGGCGAAGTCGCTGATTTGCAGCGGGCCGAGTGAAGCGAGCCGCAGTCCCATACTGCCACGAATCGCCTCATCAATATCTTCGGCACTCGCCACGCCCTGTTCCAGCAAGTCCCAGACTTCCCGCAGCATGGCAATTTGAACTCGATTGACCAGGAATCCGGGGATCTCCTGATGAATTCGTACCGGTTGCTTTCCGATCTTTCTCAGCAGTTGACAGGTGATTTCGGAGGTTGACTCCGCCGTCCGCTTTCCCGGGACGACTTCCACAACCGGGATGATATAGGGGGGATTGAACCAATGGGTCAATATGGCCCGCTGGGCGGTTTCCAGTTCACCGGCCGACTGACTAATGGGAAACGTCGAACTGTTACTGGCCAGGATTGTGCTGGGTGAAGTCAGTGATTCGAGGCGTAGGAACAACTCCTGCTTGGCCAGGAGATCTTCTGCGATCGCTTCGGTCACAAATTGCACGTTGTCGACCGTACTTGCCTCACTCTCACAAACAACGAGCCGGTCAAGTGTCTCCTGCACCTCCTCCTGCGCAATCACTCCCGCGTCCAGCATCTGCTGCAGGTTGCCCTCTACGCGTTCGTGCAGCGAGTGGGAAACGCTGGCGATCGAATCGAAACAACGGACTTGAAATTTTGCCTGGGCAAATGCCTGGGCAATTCCGTGCCCCATGGTGCCCAGGCCGATGACGGCCACGGTTTGGATGGATTCGAGTGTCATTTTTAAGTTTTTCTGAAAGGAATGCCACGTTGAATGGTGTTTTTAGCAATGGTCCGCACGGCATTGCGTTCCGCGTTTGAAACGTTTTGATTTTGACGCAAATGAAGGGTTCCAAGGTCCATTGTATGGCTCAATCGCGTGGCAGCCTATCCAGGATAAGAACCATGAGAGTGTTGAAATCGGTCCGAGGGGTGCAACCTGCGCGGCTCGTCGCGGCAGGGATAAAGCGTTGGTGAACGTTCTCTGAACGGGTATCCCGGTGGGGTGTAGCTCAACTTTGAACGACGCCGGCCTGCGCCACCCGCCCTGCCCCTTCTTGCTATGGTAGCGGGACTCGGACGCCCGCGACATGGATGGTTGCTTCCTGAGATGGCAACTTTTTTGTCTGCTAGAATTCGACTCCCACCAATGGCTTGAGAAGAAATGCAGCTATCATTGAAACGATTAGAAAAGTAATCCACCAGGCAATGTCCAAGCCAAACAGTAAAGTTTCCCGCCGTGGATAGTCAATCATAATGCCTCGCACTGCACTTGCTTGCGGGAGGCCAGGCTCACCCGGATGGAGGACTTGATCCCGCCAATCGGGGCCGGCGCGACGCGGGTCGACTAGTTGCAGGGGCTGCTCACTGCCGCATATCGCCAGGTGTTTGTCCACGAGGGTGTCCGCGATTTTCCACTGAAGCGGTCCCGGAGAAGTACCTGCCGGGGACGTTTCGGAGACGTTGATCCGCCAGGAGATCTTGTTGGTGTTGGCGTTGCGTACGGGTCCGGCTTCGATCACGACACCGGCCGGGGGATGCAACTGTGCATGCTGGGTTTGTTCCCAGTGTTCCGGTTCAAGTTCCAGGTGGACGATTGTCGATTCGCCCGGCATCAACGGACGCCACTCGTAGCGCAGGGCCAGCTGCATTAATACCAGGACGAAGGGGAGCAACATCAACAGCATCGGCGGCAGGGAATGCCACAGACGAGCGGCCGAGTGCCACAGCAACGCTCTGAGGCTGGTGAAGATGCCGAGCAGGTCGTCCTGAAACAACTTGATGGCCAACACCTCCGCCCGACAGCGGTCGGCTGCACGACGGATTGCGGGCTGATTGGAAGTGAAGCGAAACACAATTGCCATCAGAACTCCGGCGACCGCCGACCAGACCAGTAGTGCCACCAGCGGCCACTGAGCGAGGGGAGCCAGCAACAGTTCGGTGAGGAGGGTCAGCGTTGAATTGAAGGTGTTCATCAAAGCATGCCGGATGGTGCTATTCGATATACCCAAGTCCTCGCAATTGTCGCTCGGCCTGTTCACGGTCGAGTTGATCGTCCTGGTCGGCGACGGCCGCTTCCAGGGTGTGCACGATCAATTCTTCTGCGGACGAGTAACCGGCTTGAGCCGCTTTATCCTGCAAGCGTTGGTAAAGCTGCTTGTCGATCTTGACACTTTTTTTTGAAGAAAACATGACTCGGCTCACTAGGTGGGGGTGTTTAACTGAACAACGGCCGCCCGGACATCTGTGACGGCGTGGCAATGTCGAACTCAGCCAGAATCGTGGGAGCAATGTCTCGGATGTCCGGTTGCTCGATCTTCACTGGACTACTGGTGACCAGGACTCCCGGTACGAGGTCTGCAGAAATCAAATGGGTTCCACTCCATCGATCCATGTTATCCACAAGGATGTCGCGGGGCATTTTTCCCAGCACCGTGTCCCAACTGGCGCGATAACCATCTTCGTAACCGACAATCAAATCCGGAGCGATTTTATTGTCGGCCTGAGGATAGATTTTGCTGACCCGGTCCACACGACGGATGACCGACTGTCCATTGGCGTCTCGTACTTCCAGCAACTTGTCGCGAATTTCATCCAGTTTGCTGTTCCACTGTGTCTCTTTCACGGTCCCGTTTTTTTCTCGACCCTGGGCATTCAGATAAAGTGCATTCATTCCTAAACCGTAGGCGGTGGTTCCGGACCAGTCGACATTGAGGAACATTTCCCATTGTCCCTGGCGACTGGGATTACGCAGCCGAATAAATCCCTGTTCCAAAAGCCAACTGTTGAGGTTGAATCCTCGTCGAAACGAGGTGAAGCCGTGGTCGGACATCACGATCACAGTGTCGGTCGGACCGGCGGCCCGTAGCGTGTCACCCACGATCTCGTCCACCTGTTGATAGATGTCGTCGACAACCTCTGCATAGCGGTCTTCGTGGGACGGCAGGCGTCCCGGGTGTTCGGGGTCGCGGTCACGCCAGAACATGTGCTGGACCAGGTCGGTGGCTCCGAAGTAGAAAAACAGGCAGCCACGCTGAAAACGATGCAGCGTGTCACGGTACTGCACAATGCGTTCCTGCATCGCCAATTCAGATTGCGCTAAAAACTGATCCTCGTTCAACGCCCCGTGACTGAGTGACTTGGTATCTTCGGGAATGCCCGCCGTGTAAAATCGCCCGTGGCGACGCGCCAGGTCCTGGGCCAGGCCGGCGGGAACGCTGATCGGGTTGACGGGTGACAGCGGGTCAATGTTGATCGGACTGACGTAGAGTTCAAAATTCGGGTGGACCTGTTTCATGAACAGACGCACGATCCCCTGCATGGGCGGGATCACGCCCATGTTCTGAAGGACCGATGATCCCGGCAGGCTGGTACGGAAGACGACCGGTATCCAGTCGCTCCATTCTCCTTCTTTCAGCAGGCTGGTCTTCCCGTCGACGACAATCGTTGCTGCCGGCACCTTGGGGTCGCGACAGATGTCCACGGAGACCTTCATGATCGGAACACGTCCGTCCTCGCCAGGGCGGCGCAGGAAGTCGGAGGGACCGGTTAACTCGGCAGTTGCAAAATGATTGTGCATCGACAAATGCACAAACCGTCCCCCACCTACAATTTTTCCTTGACGCGGCGTATCGGGTGTGAATAACGTGAATTCACCATAGCTGCCCATCAGGTCGGGTGTTCCCATACCACTGATGCAACGAAACCGCCCCGGCCCCTGAGGCTCCTGGGGAGGATAGTTCGAAGGCAGGTAATGAATCTCGGTGTCGATCCCTTCCGACACCAGGGTATCCCAGAATGCAGGACCACGCCGCAGTAACTCCGTTCGTTCTCCCGATAAGGGCAGATGCCATTTACCAAGTGGAATCGCCCACTGAAGTTCGGGGGCCACAACGTCGGCAGTCGAGAAATACGGGCGAATTGCCAGACCCTCGGTATCGCAATCCCGGTGAATGAAATCGAACACCTGATGGACGCCCGGGTCGGCGCCGGAAATGATATTGGAAAAGGCCACGGGTGTGTGCGGCGGAGTGCTGGTGCCCAGGCGGTGCAGACCACCACGTGATTTCAACTTCGCCAGGTTCGGCATGCGACCGGCATCCAGCAGCGAACTCACAATGCGGGGATCCAGTCCGTCAAACGCGAGGACGAATACGCGATGATCCGTACGCGAGGGTGGCGACGAAGTTGAGCCTCCGCAGCCGGGTACGGCAGCCGCTCCGGTAGCGGTGATCGCAAGTTTTACGAATTCGCGTCGCTGCATAATAACGATTTCCCGTCCATGTAGGCCGGTGTTTTGACTCCCAGTAATTCCAGGGTCGTGGGACCCAGGTCTGTGATGTGGGGCTGTGAACCGTCAAGCCGCAGGTTGCTGAACAGAACCCCGGGAACTAAATCAGGGTGAATGCAATGATCGCCACTCCAGGCATGCATGTTGTCGGAAAAGACTTGTGGACCACATTTGCCGACGGCCGAATCCCAGCTGACTCGATATCCGACATGGTATCCCAGGATCAAATCGGGAGCAGCGTCCACGTAAGGTCCAGTATAGGCATCTTCACTGGAAATGGCTTGATGAATTGCCTCCTGGCCCCGGTCCGTGTCCTGGAGGCCCGTAAGTTGACTGCACAGTTCTTCAACAAGTTGTTTTTTTTCCTCGCCCGCTGACACGATTCCCTCGGCTTCGCGTCCCTGTTGGTTGACATAAATACCGGCCAGTCCCAACGCGTAAGCTCTTGTTTGACTCCAATCGATTTCTTCCAGGTATCCTTTGTCCGAACTCTGCGCGTTTTCTTTGAGAACCAAGTATCCGTGCTTCAACAGCCAGGCGTTCAAATCGACACCGCGCCGGAAGGGCTTGAAGCCATGATCGGACATCACGAACAGCGCGGTGTCACGGTTCATTTTTTCCAGTGTTTCACCAACCAACTGGTCCATGCGGACGTACATGTCGCGAATCACACGACGATGCCGGTCGGCTGTGGGATCTCCTGCTTGATAATTTGGATGATTGGAATCCTGGAAACGCCAAAACATGTGCTGGATTCTGTCGGGACCGTCAAAGACACAAACCACGGCCCCGCGTTTGGTCCGTTGCAAGGAATCGAAAAACATTGTTTTTCGTTCTGCGTTGATATCATCTGTCTGACGGAGGAAAGCTTCCTCGTCAATCAAGCCTTCCGACAGCGACCAAGTGTCTTCCGCGAGCCCCATGGTTGCATAAGGACCCTGTTTCCGGGCCAGATAGATGGAGTACACGCGCGGGTGTGAAATCGGCATGACCGGACGATCTGGATCGATATGAATGGGCGTGCAATACATTTCGAAGGAGGGTTGAAATTGTTTCAACAGAAATCGACACAAGCCATGGGCTTTGACGCCTGCAGCCAGTCGAAAGGGTAATCGGACCCAATCGGTATATTGGCCGGGCACCAGCCGGACCGTCTGGCCGGCGACGTGCATCACGGCAGTGCCATCCTTTTTTCCCACCACTCGAAATGACACCTGGCTGTCTACGAGTTTTGTTCGCAGCGGGTTGACCGGACCAGGTAGTGTCCCGTGGACTGATTGAGCAGAACGACGAACCTCGATCCGTTCGCCGCCCACGTCAAACTCGGTGATGGCTCCCGTATCACCTTGTTCAGCAAAGTAGGTGAACATGCCCTGCGTACCGCGTAGATCGGGGACGCACATGGCTGACAACTGAACGCCATGAAAGCGATCAGGGGGAAACGTGATAGGAACCCGCAAGATCGTGCTGAAAATGCCCGCCTCTCCCAGAATTTTCCAAAAGGGTTTACTCTTACGCAGTCCGTCAATTCGTGGCCGGGAAAGTGGCAGGCAGTAGTTTCCCAGTTTCAACTGACGGCGCGGTGGTTGAATCCGGACGGAGGAAATTTCCGGTAGGTACGTTAATGGATTTCGGGTGATAAAATCGAAGATGCGATGTTTGCCGGGATTAGATCCAGTACTGAATGATGACCAGGCGACGGGTGAAAGGGGTGGCCAGGTGGTTCCCAACCGATGATAGCTTCCGGTGCTGCCCAGTTTTTTTAAATTTGGCAGGATTCCCTCTTCCATGAAGGTTTCGACCAATTCCGGATCGAGCCCGTCCAAACCTAGCACCACAACCCGTTTGACTTGGGCCCGTTTCAACGCTTGCTGGCCTCGCAGGGATCTCCAACACCATCTGATTGGCCAAGTCAGCAGAACCATGAAAGCGGTCAACATGGCACCTAGCACGGCAAGAAAAGACCCGACCAACGCAATGCCCGCCCCGGGTCCAATGTAGGCGACTTGCACGTTTTGGGTGGGGGAAGAGTTTTCTTGGCTGGTTAGCGCTAGAACAACAAGCAGACAAGCTAGCGGCAGTAGGTTGCGACGCTGGAGAGCACCGAAGATATGTCGAATTCTGCTGGAGAACATGACCCTGAACAGTATTGGATGAAAAGGCTAGTAACTACATGGCCGCAAAGAACGAGAAGAGGCTGGACACAATGGGAGTTAGCGAGGCTACTTTGCTGATTTCATCTTTCGGCAATTCGATCATAAACCATCGCGGTAATTTGATCCATCTTGACGGAATTCTTCCCGGTGAGGATTTGGGCAAGAACCGTGATTTACTGTCTTGACCAGCATCGCTGACACGGCCAGTGAGTTATCCGGGAGGCGTTAAGATCGTTGTCGATATAGATTCTGATCCACACTTTTGGCCATGGCCACAACATCCAAAGGCAAATCGAGAAAACAACGGATGTTTTCGGCTTGGCCTAGTGTATCAGTGAGTACGTCGGAGTATTGGATGTCCAGCACCTCGAAATTTTTTTGGGAAGCGAGCCACCGTTTTGTACTGTCCAATTCTTTAATGAAAATACGTTCCAATTGTTCTGCAGAGACATTTGCCCCTGCTTCTCCACGGCGGGCGAGCATCACACTTTGGGATGCAATAATTTCGCTGATGGATCGCTGCATCAACAACACTCGGTATTGATGGCTGTCCGGCAAATCCTTCAACAACCAATAAATAACCTTGACTGCCATGCCGGGTGCCCCGTTCAGCCAGCTGGCGTCATCCTTGGTCCGCTTCACGGCCTCTAATTCGCAATATCCGCGCGGGTTATCGTCGTCTGCTGCCCGCTCCCTGTCGGTCAGGATGGGCAAGCCCCCTTCATCCAGCATTTGCATCATCATGGACGTACCGGAACGGGGTAAGCCAGAGACCAGGGCAACGAATTTTGGCGTATCGGCTGTCATCCACGGGTTCCTTGGAGTTCGGAGTCAAGTCAACATCGCTGACGTGCGCTTACCAGACCAGCAGGTGTTTACGCTGCCCCTGGAAGTACCCACGAAACCACAGCCGCTGTTGCGATTGGATCCATCTCGTTGCGCAATAGGGCGCATAGAAACTTGGCCCCTTGTCCTTGGATTTCAGTGGTTCACTTTGAAGGTGCCAGGCAAGATGGGACGGTTGCCAAAAAAACCGAACCAAAAAATAAAACTTCTTGCCGATTCACGGTTGTTGAACTCGGTCAACTTCTTTGCGGTCCGAGACATGTCCGAAAACCATCCAGACCTACCAGTCTCGGGATACTATAGGGCGTCGGCGATCGTGGTAAAAGAGGAACCGCGCACAAAAAAACGCCGACTGGCTACGGAATCGGGGCACAAGTTCCTGACCAATCAGCGTTCTGGGTGTCTTTCATATTAATCGAGCGAGTGTCCCTGTCAACTAAATTTGCGGCCGCTGTTGCGGGGTGATCATGGAATCCGACAGCTTTCGCGGAATTACCACGGTTGACGGATTCCGATTAAAAACTTGAAAGATGAAGTACAGCTCAGGACGCTGAAATTAATGGTGGTTGTGAGGCGATTTGGGTTGGGATTCGAGAGTGCTTTTGATCGGGTCTTCCCGGTCATCCGCCTGGGGATGACGGTGATCCCCTGTGGGCCTGCTGGTCAGCTTTGAAATCCGGCAAATCAGAGACGCAGACAGTGACATCGACACTCTTACGCTTTTGTTTGCTGGCCGGAGCGAAACAAGATGAAGCTGTTCAAGTCCATGCTCTGTTTCTGATCATGGGGGGCGTCTCGTGCTGATCGCGTCGCTCGGGAAGCGGCGTTTGTTGCAGTTCACCGATCAGGTCGCCAAGTCCTTCCACGGCTGCCGCCAGAAACTTCTCTCCCTTTTCCTGGGTGGCCTTTGTTGCGTCTCCCATAATCCCGCTGGCCGTGAGGCTGCTCCAGTAGGGCATCAGGCGTGCGGCGGAACCTTCCGGGTGGACACCGGAGAGCAAATCGATGCTGAAGCTGGGTGAAAGTGGTGTGTGTTCATCGACCGCTTTGGACATGTCCACAAGTCCAGGTTTTAGTGCCAAGTACAGTGCCGTTTCATATTCACCCGCGTGTGCAGCGCCGTTGAAGTCGGAATCGCGGAGAGTCTCGGCGACTTGTTTGACGCGTCGCAGATCCCAGTGGCTGACGAGAGCACAAAGGACTTTCCCTTCGTATTCCACGTTGGTTAGTCGCGCTGCCAGATCGAGTGGAGAAGCGTTGCTGCCATGCCCATTGACAAGGAGGATGCGAGTGAATCCGTGGTGGGCGAGGCTGCAGCAGATGTCTTTCACGTAGCGGATGAACGTATCCCAGCCTACCGTCAACGTGCCGTGATAGTCCATGTGGTGCGGACTGTACCCATGGGGAACAGCGGGAATCAGAATTGCATTGGAGGCGCAACGGGCGACAGCACGTTCACAGATCTCCGTTGCCAACACGACGTCAGTATCCACCGGGAGGTGGGGTCCGTGGTCCTCGAAAGTCGCGACAGGAAGCACGGCGACACGCTGCTGCTGGACAGCATCCTTGATTTCGTGCATGGTCATTTCCGCAAAACG
>CAUZBP010000093.1:0-17499 GCA_963578105.1 Planctomycetota bacterium | reverse complement strand
AAGTTCAGCAATTTGCAAGCATTCAAACCGCTAACAAAGCGAAGACAAGTTCAGTTGTACCAAATTTATCGAGGTAAATCAAGCAAAGTGTAGAGTCAAGTTTGATATTTGAAATATTTGTTGTCCTGTTTCCGGAAACATTCTGGCACGGGCAGTCCAGCAACAGATTCGAAGAGATTTATGGTGGGGCCAGTCGCAGGAACGTGATCACCGGGAGATTTCAATCTTTGTCAATCGAAGCGTCTCTGAACGCGAAAAGCATTTCCAGGCGGTGAGGAGGTCGCTAGAGATGGGGTCAGTAGAGTGACACTGGGCCGCACGGTGTAGCGTACATGCCTGTTGCCGATTGCCGGTTGGGTCCTTCTATTTCTGTTGGAAGTACGACAGCAATCAGTCGTCGGTTGTTGTGCCGTTGGTTGGCAGTTTCTTAGATTTGGTGATTGTCTCGCCATCGACCTCCGCCATGCAGAGCAGGCTGCCGTCCTCCAGCGTCACATAAAGTCGGCCGTGGCCGTCCACTGCCGGGCCTTTCAGATGGTGGCCCGGGAATTCCTGTTCCCACAGCGTGTTCCCTTCGAAGTCGACAGCCACGAGGTTGCCACCCTCGGTGACAAAGTAAGCCGCTTTGCCGTCCAGCAGGACCACCGGCTGCCGGATCTCGTGGGCACAGCGGTAGGCCCACAGGCGGCTGCCGTCCAGAGTGCTGTAGGCTCCCATGAGTCCATCGCAGGTGCCAACCAGAACCATTCCGTAGCTGCTGATCACCGGCTGGTTGGACTGCCGGAAATAGGCAAAGGACCCGTTCTCCCATCGCCTTAGAGGCGCAACATAGGCGGAATTTTTGGGCAAGTAGGAGACGAAGCGGTTGGTCACAGGGACATAAAGGTTACTGGCCGCATCCACAGCGGGCGTGCCCCCCTTGGCGAAAGGCACTTCCCACAATGTCTCGCCGTTTCGTATAGCAAACAGCTTCTGAATGGTGGTGGCATACGTGATTCCGGCGGGACCCACCGTTACATGCTTGACCGGTTCATCATTAATCGCACGCCACCGCCAGAGACGGTTGCCGTCCGACGACCAGGCGCTAGCAGATTTCGTCTGTCCCTCGGCAACGATCACTGTGTTGTTCGCCACAGTCAGATCGCCGGCGGGCCTACGGCCGCCGAGCTTGACCCGCCAGCGAATTTCGCCAGCCCCATCGATCGAGACCAACTCCGCCGGGGGGCCGACGAGCAGGTAGAGGTGTCCCTGGTCATCACCGGTGGGCTGGGACACCTGCTGCTTTTCCAGGTCGATTGCCCACCGCCTTCGGCCGGTCGGATCGACGCAGTAGAGCATGGCCCGGGCGGTATATGCCAGGTCCCCGTTGGGCAGCACGATTGGCGGTGACCACGCTGCGCCGGCTGTCTCCAACTGATGCGTCCAGACGTGGTGAGGTCGACAGATGACCGGTCGGCTATCGGACTGGGGCGGCGGAAACTGCGATTGCGTTTGCATTGCCGTCAGCGTCACCGTCAGGTCTGCCAGGTAAGTCCGGTCCTCGATGAACCGCGAGCCGGCGATCGCATTGTCTCGCTTGGGGAAGGCATGATCATCCCAGTACTTGCTCGCGGCCCAAAAGGGGTTCTCAAACCCATACTTGCTCAGTCGGGCATCGATTCGCTGACGCAGCTGCTCCAGGGCCGGACGCTGCTCTCTGGGCGCGGAATCGCTCAGTTGTTTCCACGCCTCGATGGCTCGATCCCAATAGCGAACGTCATCGATTCCTGCTCGCGTCGCCTCCCACTGGAGCGTTGAGACCACGCGATCACGTGCTGGATAGACGACCTGGTTGTATGCGGAGGAGGTACTCGTGGGATCATAAATCTTTTCGCCCGGACGTCGATCCTGGTAGCAAAACGGTACGATCCCATCGTAGCCGCTTGTGATCAGGAAGAATCCGGCAAGCATCCGGTTAATGACGGGCGCGGGGTGCCCGATCTGGTAATAGTAGTAAACGGGCTTGTTTTGCTCGTGAAACAAGTCGCGTACCCTCAGCATCGGAAAATTATAGGAATAAGAAGTCATCGCGCCGGCATCCAGCCAGTCGGTAATTCCCCGTGTGGCGTGGTAAAAGTACGTAAATGTTTTTCCGCCAGCGCTGCGCACCGCCTTGGATGTTTTGACCAGTTCATCATGTTTCGGCCCACTGAGTGGCGGCTCGTCGATCGTAAAGTAGTAAGGATCGGGTAAGTTTGCATCCCGACAAAAGCCGCGCATCGCTTCGACCAACTCACCCATCTGATCAGGATGCCGAGTGAAATATTTACGCGCTCCAACGAGGATCGTATGCTCGGCCAGTCCCGCTTCGGTGCGAAGCTGGTAGGCTTTCTTGATCGCCTCCAGGCTCGAGTGGTCGTAGATCGTCGTACCATTAAAGCCAGCCTCCTTGATGTCTTGCAGTTGGGCTCGCATCTGCTGTTGGTCGATTGTGTTGTAAGCGTTACCCGGCTCAAGCACCTGCCGGTAACTCATGATGTAGTGCTTGTCACCGGGCTCTTGCAGCACGATCGGTAGTACTCTCAAACGGACTGGTAGTTCGTGCGTCAGCTCCGGCGAGAAGCGAATGCGAATGTGACCCCGGTAATCGCCTGGCGGAGTGGCCGGGGGCACTTTGATCCGCAGCCAAAATTGCGTCGACTGGTTGCTCTGGACGTCGGCCAGCACGTGATCGTGGGCGAGCAGCGGGGGATAGATGTCCTCTTTCATGTCTGCCTGAATCTGCTTCAGGTTGATACGGTTGTCTTTCAGGAGCATCTCGGGAGTTAGCCGGACCAGTTTAAGCCCTTTCCGTAACCCAGAACGCTGCCAGTGCGGCACCTGCCAGACGTAAACCACCCGCAAATCGACGTTGGAAGAGAGAATCGTGTGCCGCCCACTGGACAGCTCTGAGGCGTCGAGCCGGACCCGATCGTAGGTCTCAAAGGCGTAGATGCTGAACGTCGTCGAGGCCAGCTCACCCCGCGACGCGGTCACATCGACCTTGGAGATGCTCTCGGGCGGGGTCGGCACCGTCGAGGGATAAACCGGCTCAAACAGCCCCTTGGCGTACAAGATAAACGGCTCCGGATACTTGTCCGGATCGCGCGTGATGGTCATCACCGGCGGTGCGCCGTACACGGGGACCAGTGCCCCATCAAGCAGGCCGACCAGCAGCAAGGTCCACAAAAAACTCACCCATTTAATCCGCGGGTCACATGCAGTTCTTTGAGACTTCATCGGTTATTCCGGTTCGAGAATCAGTAGCAACAGGCCATTATAGTAGGTGAAGAGATGTACACAAGAAAGAATAAGTGAGCTGGGCGCAGATTGGGGCTGCAATGCAACGGAGTTACGGACTTGTGGCGCGTGGAAGCCTGGGGCCGCGCTTTCCTTTTACTCTAACCACTGGCGGACTCGATCGTTACCGCTGTCCTTCGGGGAACAGTCCAGCCTGTCAGAGATATGCACGGTTGGTTACTTTTTCTTTTCCAGCCGAATGACGCCGTATCCCTCGGACGGTGCTGCGCGACCATGGAGTTCAATATAATTGTACAAGAAATCAGCCGGGCTATCGCAAGCGGTCAGTGGGGCTAACAGATTTTGAGCCGCCTGCCAGTCTCCAGCGGAAAATGCCTGCCATGCTTGTTCATAGCCACTCATGACGTCTGCCGCCGCAGACATACTTTTGTCCTCAGGAGTAACCAGGGAAAAAATATCAAAATCGTCATCCATGCCGGCAGGTTGCACCGCGCCTAGGTGGCGAACCGTCTGAGTTCCAGGGACCTCCGAATTGCGCAATTGATTCGCGGTTTCCTTGTCGAAACAAAGATTGCAGCCAAACATCTTGCTGAGGCCTTCAAGTCGGGCACCTTGATTGACGATCGGACCGAAAACGCCGATTTTCGATTGCCGGGTTGTGCCGATCTGGCCTGCCAGTGCAGTCCCGGTGGCAACACCCATACCCAGGCTGAGACCTTCGAGCATGCCTTTTTCCGCGGCAGCGGCTTCATCCGCAAAGTTGTGCGAAATTGAGAGTGCTGCCAGGACAGCTGGCACCGCGGGTGCGTCATGCGCGATTGGCCAGCCCCAGAATCCGAGTGCCGCGTCACCCTGAAAGTCGGCAATCGCCCCGTCGGCATCGAGAATGCCAGATGTCATCACACTCAGCGCAGCCTGGGTTTTGCGGTACAAGGCCAGCAAATCACCCCGGTGTTTTTCGCTGACTCGCGAGAATCCCCGCAAATCGCAGAACAGTACTGACAGGATCGACTCCTTGGGAGCAAGCGCCCTTTCGCTTTCGGAAGAAAGGACTTTTTCGGCGATCCTCGGGGAGAGAAAACTCGTGAGCGCAGATTTGCGTTCATGGTATTCGTTGGCGACCGTGATCGAACGCAGAAATTCCCCCACGAGTTCGATAAAGCGACAATCGGAAGCAAGCTGGTCGCGATGGGAAACGACTCCGGGTCCCGAAACATACATACACCACGAGATATCAGTGGCTTGGACCGGCACCGCGATCGCCCAACTCAGTCCCTCGGTCAGCGTAGCGTCCAAGGTAGGGGCATCTCCAGCATCCCAGCTGTGAACGGTAGTTTTTCCGGACCGCAAGGCCGCTGCCATGACCCGTTTACTGGGGCGAAATTCTGCTTGCAGCGAATCGCGAACATCAAAAGCGATGTGCGTTGGTGTGTAGGCGCCCCACAGCGAATTCTGGTGGCTGTCCCCAGCCTGCTTGCGGAACTGTAGCAGCGCAGCAGCATCTGCACGTGGTTGTGTCTGCAAGAGGAGTTGGGCCAGTTTTTCTGCCAGTTCTTGCTCTCCCTTGGAGGACTCGGCGAGGCCGGGAATCTGTGCCAGCGCTCGCAACTCTTTTTCGGGCGCATCGGGCGACGCGGTTCGCAACTCTACCAGCGTAAAGCTGATCTGATCCAGGAGGGGAGGTTCTTCGTTGGTTTCCGCCCCGTCCATCAAAACCATCCCTGACAAGTCGGAGTGCATTAACGAGAATTTTGTCCTGCCGATCGTAAACTCGCCTGGGCGGTCGAAGGTAACTTCGCGAACACTCAATCCTTGAAACAGGATTGAATTGATGGAAGATTCGTTGCAGCGAATCGTGACGGAATCATGATCGGAGAGAATTGTACCGTGATGTCGGGAGATTGCCCGGTCCCACGTTACCGCTAACGCGTTATCGGTTAAGCGTCCAAATGTCAACTCACACCCCACCAGGGGTTGAGTTTGGCGCTGATGCTTTCCTCGGTCATCCGTGGCCAATATCACAAAATGGCTGGGAATCATAATTCGCCTACCACGTTGGAACGGTGAGAGGATTGGTTTGATTCGGCTAGTGCGGGGGAACGCCGGGTTTCAAGGAGGAGCCTGGTAGGATCGCTGGCGGAGGATGGCGGCCGAAGAGGTGACATTGGTGAAAATGGCGTCCTCGCTTCACGACGGGGCGATTGCAAAACGTCTCGGGAAGGGAGGGACGGCACTATATGGTATGTCATCCGCCTGCTGCTGCTGCTGCTGTTCACAAGTCTCCCTTCGATCGGGTCGCGGCGCTTCGGAAGTGGCGCGAGGATCGTGTTTTGGTGTCGCCGGCACTCTCTTCATATCGAAATCCACATTCGCACAAAGTGGCGTGGTTGTTGGGAGTCCTCCTCATACCCCGTACGATTATGGGCCACAATGTGATTGTTAACCCAGACGTGATCGCCAGCTTCGAGCTTGAATTTCACGGTGAACTGCGGTAATTCCAGGAGTTCATCCAGTCTGTCCAGGGCGGCGAGTTCTGCCTCTGCCAGGTCCATATTCGCTTCCCGGTGTCCCTTCTCAATCCAATACCGCATGTAGCGGAATGAAAGCCCAGGCGAATACAGCCCCTGTGAAAACACAGGGAATCGATTGTTGAGCAAAGCATCGAGAGTCTTGCCCGCCCCGGGGGTCACAACGTCGCGGATGAACTCGCGGTACAAAATGGTCAACGTTCCCAAGTCAGTTTCGCGGAGTTCCTCATGGACCGTAGCACCACTGACAACGAGAGATTCTCCTCCTGTGTGTGCCGGTTGAATGCACAGCAGTGCGACAACATCGGGCATGGTGTTTCGAGCGCTACTGTCGGTATGAAAACCGGTGGCGGCACGCGTCTGGGAAACGGGAATCCGTTCTGTCTTGTAGGATCCCCCATAATCCCGCACGTCGTACAGACGCCCGTAGTTTCCCATGGTCTTGCCCATGGCTTCACCGACGGCAAGATAAAAGAACTTCATCTGAGTCGCCGTGAAGTTCGCAGCGGGTAAGCCCTGCAGCCAAACAACACCTGATCCATGTTGGAGCTCTTCACGGATTTGGTCGGCAAGTTGTTGGAGGCCAGAAATTTCGACGTCGCCATGGGTGTAGCCGTCGAAAAAACCGTCATCCAGCCCGAGGTTTAAAATAGCCTCGCGAAATCCGTGGATCGTCTTGTCCTGGATGCGCATGCGCCAATCTGGCCTTGCCCATAAGGTTTCAGCATCCCAGGTAAATGACGCAGGAACGGCAGATGCCGTCTCATACTGTTGGAGTGTAATCAACGTGGATCACCTCAACGGTTTATCCGAAAGGCAAGATGAAGGGGCTTGTCTTTCAAGGGTTCAAAGAATTTTGGGTCCATCTCCAGGTGTTTCGGTTGAGCATGAAGTTCCCGAACATCTGGCAGCGAGGTGAACCCCGCCGCAGCCAGCGCATGGAAGTAGTCGTCGAGGGTCTTGTGAATGCAGCGGACGGGCACATTGGTTCCGTCGCGACGCCAGATTCGACCCTCGAAAAGTTCATTGCGTCCAGAGAAATAGCCGACATCATTTCGTTGGAAGTAGAACGGGGGTTGTTCCTCATGGAGGAAAGCAAAGAAAGGATGCGGAACCGAAAAGATAAAACGACCGCCACGACACAACATCCGAATTATTTCTTTCATAATGGTTATCATCTTCTCCTGGTCAACGTAATTGAACAGGAAGACGGCGACAACAAGATCAAACTCGTCGTCACGAAATTCGGACAATTCCGCAGCATCAGAGACTCGATAGCGGATTCCCAACGGTGCTGCCTTCTCAGCTGCAATGGCGCCGTCGATCATGTTCTTGGAACTGTCAATCCCTTCAACGCAAGCGGCACCCCGTTGTTTGAGTTGTCGCGCAAAGTAGCCTTCACCGCAACCCAAGTCCAGTACCCGCTGCCCGCGGATCGGTTCGCACCAGGACAATACAAAAGGGCGGGCCGTAAAATCTGAAAGAAGGATCGGTTCGGTCCGTTTCCAATCATGGGCTGACCGATTGTAGAGGTCAGCATTCGTTTCGTTCATGAGTTCAAATCTCTTTGCCGAGCCCGCTCGTGCATCCAGTCCCAGAACCTGGCGCGAAACCCAAGGGCCTTGAGCATGCCTTTGCGAAGATCAATGCGATTAAGGGGGACGTCCGCAAAATCATGGGCAATGTTCAGCAGGGCTTCATGATGATCCTCATCGACCTCGCAGTGAAGATCGAAAAACACGTAATCGCGCCGCTCGAGTGTTCCCAACCGCTCGATCGCTCGTATCATCGGCGTATAAATCTTGTTCACCACGTTCTCTGTCCCCAGCCCGATGGCGCCGATTGCCTCGGCAGGTGACCCGTTGGCAAGCAGGTGATAAAAGGATTCGCGCCAGCACACGACTTCGAGGGCGTCATCGGCATGCTCGTCGGTATCATAGACACCCATGGCATGTTGAAATCGCTCAAACAACTTGGGGTGTGGAATTCCCTGGACCCAGTCAGGGTCAATCCCAAACTCGACGAGAACTGCGAGTTCTTCGTCATCGAGCATGCCGCTTTCCTCGATCAGATTTTGCATCAAAGTCGCGCGATGCTCGGGAGACTCTAACTTGGAAATGACCACGGTCAGGTATCGGGGGAAATGGGCGCAGTAGCCAGGATATTGCGCGGCGAAGTCACGGATCGCCCATGGTAAGTCAGGCAGATTTCCCTCGGCCAAGTCGGTCAAATAGGGATGGCAAACAGCCGGGTGGGAAAGGGCTTCCTGGACAAGTTCTTCCAGGTAGGACTCACCAGTTTTGTCGCTGGGTGTAGCAGCGTCAGGTATGGAAGATACCTTGGAGAGTTCGGACTGAATATTCTCTTCGGGCATGTGGCTACGCAACCGTAGTGTCACGCGAACAGCGAGCGCTTGCACCAGGTCAGCCAGAGCTGCCGGGTTGTTTACCAGGGTGCTCATGACCTTGGCATGATCCAATTTGAGCAATTCGGCATCCTCGCGAACCGTGACTGTGGCAGACCTGGGGCGTTGATCGACGAAGGCGATTTCCCCGACCACATCACCAGGCTCGATTGTGCCCAGTTGTTGCTCCCCATCGTCCGTCTTTTGCGACACACTCAGGGAGCCCGATTCCAGCAGAAACAAAGGTCGATTCTGGTCGCCCTCGGTGATCAGAACCGCCCCTTGTGCCAGAGAGAATGGCTCGGCAATGCGTAAAAGTTGCTGATACGTATCAGCCGCCACATTGTCTTGGATATGCCAATGTGTGACATCGTTCTTGGTAGAAAGTTTCATTGAATTGGACCTGCCTTGCTAATTGGACTTGCTTGCCCTATGACCTGGCTCCGCGGTGCACGCTCTGATTTGGTTCAGGGGGGCAACTTTGTGTCCGAACTCGAGGGTCCCCATGCATTAGGTTCTTACGATTGAAACTGCAACCGAGTTCTTCCGCCCTGGCTGGCCCGGTATCGCCGCTAGAATAGCCCCAATCGTACGAGAACCCCAAGGTGAACCGGGTTCCGAATTTGTGGGTATTGGTAGACCCCATGTACGCAAGATGTGGCGGTCAATATCAGACCGGCTGCGACCACAGAGCTTGTCACCCAAGTTTTAAGAAATCGTTTTCTTGTTAAAGGAAAGTGAACCAGGATTGTCCCGATGACCGGTTCCGACAAAGATCAATGGGCTGAAAAGAGTGACCGCGACTGGATTTCTCCTTAGTGCCCCCGTTTACTGGAATGTCGCTATATAGGCCACTAGGATAACAGCATATAAGTCCTATGGAACAAAGGCAAGTTGTGGCGAACTCGCGCAGAGTCCCCAAGGCAGGCCTGTCGATTCAAGGTGCATCTGGCGTGAGGAAATAACCTCACCGTTAAAGTGCTTAAAACTGGCCCGCACCCAGTAAATCGGCAAACGCACCTGCCTACCGTCATCCACTGGTCGCCTAGTCAGACAGACGTGGTACAGGCTGGCATCCTGACCGTGGTTTATGCCAGCTGAACCCGGTTGTCGACGAACCTGAAAGTTGGCTTTCGGCCCAACAGTGCTGGGCTACTCACCAATGACCCGCAGGTACGACTTGGGAACGGGTTAGCTTTCGACAAGCGAAACGGCCGAAAATTATGGTTTTCTTTATATATTTTTCCATTTCAGGCGTCAGCTGCGCCCTGCTTAGTTCAAATCCGATTCTGTAAGGTGACCCTCGGCAATGGACTGGCGAAAGCGATCAAGAGAACGTTCAATTCCGTCTCGCAGTTGGGTTCGTGGCATTGCAGGGAAATTTTCCACGATTGCAGACTCACTCATGTCACAAACGAATGGCATCCGGGTGGCGTTTTCGGAAATCGAGATTTCAGTTCCAGAAACTTTTCTTAGCAAACTACAAAAATCTTCAACGGGGTAGGTCTTCCCTCTCAGGTTGAAGACGCCATATCCCTCAAAGGGTTCTGTTGTGGCTTGAGCGAAACCGGCACCAACATCGTCGACAAAGTGATAGTGTTCGTGGCCTTTGTAGGGGATGGCGTAAGGACGTCCCAAGGCTGCTGCTTTCAGAGCAGTGGTGGGGGCCGATGTCAGGCCCTTGTCGCGCCCCGGTCCGTAGGTAGTCCCCAGGCGGAGGCTAACGGTCGGTACACCTGTTTCCAACTGGTAGGCTTGCGCCATCCCCTCCCCTGCCGTTTTCCAGTAACCGTAAAGATTGGGTGGTAAGTAGGCGCCGGCTTCGGTGACTTCTCCCCCGGGATAGAGATCTCGAGGGCCATAGACGGCGGCAGAACTCGCGAAGACAAATCGCTCAATCGTTTGGTCTATGCGGGCAGCGGCGTGAAACAGATTTGCCGTTCCCAGGACGTTGACAGTCACACCAAGCAGCGGATTTTCCTGACAATCTGGGGACTGAAAGGCTGCCAGATGGATGATTCGGTCTGCGCCGCTGGTTTCCAACGCCTGTTGGACGGCGGGGAGATCGACGATGTCGCCCTGAATCAAACGGACGCGATCTCGATAAGCTGCTGGAATTCGTGACCAGTCTTGATGACGCGAAAACCCGATCACTTGTTCGACTCCATGCTCAAACAGGTAGGCGATTGTTGCCGTTCCGATACACCCGGTGAGGCCACTTACAAAGGTAATACTCATTAGATTCTCCTGCGGGCGGATAAAATCATCGCCTGGCACCAGCACGTTTTATTTTGCCGATGCTGACGGATACTTGCGGTGCATGGCTTCGTATCCAGTGACAGTGTTGTGTGTTCTCTGCCATCTTATCCTTCTAGCCGACAAAGGGTTCTTTGATAACCTCCGCCCCACTAGTGGGAATTGCTTCTGCTGACTGTTTTGGCTCGCAGTTGACAGTTGATCAGACTTACTCGATGCGGCCGCAGAGAAACATACGCAAATTAGTTAATCCAAATAGCAACCTTGTCAGAGCAATAGAGAAGTTGTTTCCAGGAAGACCAGGCAGGTGGGGACCTGTTTGCTTTTGGTTTATAACGCAGGGCCGAGATCAACGGATTTATGGGGAAATTCACAAGGTTCGACAGATGTCAAAAGGAACGTGGCTGATCTCAGGTTGGTTTTGCGATTTCAGAGTTTGTCAAAATTTTCGGAAAGCTCTTCGAGAAGGTGCCAGCAAACGTGTTGCATGCGCGGCAAATGAAACGGTCCTTTCCAAAGGTTTCCTTTGAGGCGGCTGCTGATGCGCCCATCGCGATGCAAATAGCCATACCATTCTCCGTGCTCAGGATCGGGGAAATGTTGATAGGCCCAGTCATGTGCCAATTGATGCCGCTCGGCATACTCATTCTCGCCGGTTAATTGATAGGCGAGCAGTGTGGCAATGATCAATTCGTTGTGCGGCCACCAAAATTTCATGTCATGCCAGTATTCCTGCACAGGCAGGTTGTTGACATCGACAAAGTAGCAGAGCCCGCCGTGTCGCGAATCCCAGCCACGCTGCCACATCCAGTCAAGCATGTCGAGGCCCGTTTTGATCAATCCCGGGTCGTTGCGATATTTTCCCTCCTCCATCATGAACCAGGCACCTTCGATTGCGTGCCCCGGGTTCAGCGTGCGACCATCGAAATGGTCAATGATCTCGCCGGCCGGACCCACCGTTTCCATGACGCAACCAATATCGGGCTTCATGAAGAGGGTGCGAATCACGTCAACACTGCGATCAATCAACTCGTCGGCGATTTCCAGGTCGATTGATTCCCGCAGCTGTTGAGCCGTGGCGATTAAAATCATCGGAAAACCAATACCTTGGGATGGTCGCACGTCGGTAAATTTTGGCTCCATGCCGACCCGGTTTAAATTGTGATCCACATAACGGGAGAAACAGTTTTTGGCCTGCTGGGCATATTTCGATTTGCCCGTCGCCTGGGCTAATTCCCCATAGGCGATGGCCGCAAAACTTTCGCCATATGCGTAACGCCGTTTTCGAATCGGCCGTCCGTCCCGCGTGACATGAAACCACATCCGGCCGTCGGCTGGATCAAAACAATGGGTGGAAACAAAGTCCAGCGTCCGCTCAGCGATCGCCAGCCATCGCTCGCGTTCCGGGTGACTGGCCAGTCGGGGATCGTTGTACAATTCGCCCAGCAGCCAGCTAAAGCGACCCTGTTGCCAAACACCTTTATCGGTATCGATGATGGTGCCATCTCGGTCGACTGACGTCATGATGCCGCCGTATTGATTGTCGACAGCATGCTCAATCCAGAACGGAAGGACGTCATCCAAAAGTCCGTCCCGGTAGACTTGGATCAACTCGGGAATGCGATTCTCGGAAAGGGGCGATTCGGTGGCCATAGCCTGGTGGGTAGAAAGGGGTTCGATGACGGAAGGTGGTTCCTAGACTACGTACTTTTAGCAGCGTTGCCAATGCTTGCAGTCCTTCGGGAAACAGTTTTCCCGAGTTTTGGTTTACCAAAGGTGAGAAAAGCAGTGAGGCGAAACTCCCCAACAGTGACACCACTTGAAATTGCACGTCCCCTCGTCCAAAAGGAAGGGTGGGAAAACCTGCCTTCCGTGCTACGACTTCTTCTTGCGATGCTCGAGAATACGCTCAGCTTCTGTTGCTCAACCTTGATCGCCTTGGCCGAGGTAACAGCGGGCTCAACGGGCCTGTTGTCCAGTTTGTCGTCCGTTCCCAGGGTCCGCAGCTTGATGTTGCGATACCAGACAGGGTTACCATGATCTTGCAGGATAAGATTGGCTCCGTGCGCTGCCAGGTCTCCACCATGAAGTCGCAATAATTCGACGTTGTCGGTCCACATCGGATCAGCATAGTCGAAATGGACCACCTTCTTGCCATGGAGCCAATGCTGAACGACCGTCCCTTTGCAGATAACTTTGCCGATATTGCACTCGCCAACAGGACCGGTTGCATCGTGCAAGGGCGCCATGCAGAAGTAAATCGATGCTGCACTGGTACGCGGGTTGTGGCCGTCGACATGGACGGCATTGTCCAGGATTTAGTATTCGTATTGTCCAGGCTGATAATAGACGCCACTGTTGCTACCCTTGGGGACCTCGCTGACACGCTCCATGGAACGTTTTCATTTCCCCAGTGGCTTGTGAGGTTTGCAGTGTCGGCCTTTTCGGGTTGCGCCGCTCTATCGTATGATGGCGGTCACGGTTCCGCAGAACAGAGGCGGCGTCCAGTCGAGTGAGGTGAGGTCGATGATGGTGTTGATTCCAGGGGCAGCGGTGCAATCAGCCTGCCGCGGTGTGATTCGACCCGACATCTGCGGCTCGGAGTACAACCATATCCCACCAGCGACCTGTGAGCATCCGGATTTTCATCGACGAGCCTGTTCATCACTTGAGGGGAATCACATATTCCCGCACGCCAGTAATGTTCATACGCATTTTCTCTGGATTGAAAACCAGACAAAGTGTATTCAGATGTCACGATACATGACTTCGGGCGGAGAGGCTGAACGTCCCGTGACGCTCCCAGCGAAGGTCATGCACTAGGATAATATAAGATGCACGTTGATTCGACCATGACTCTCACTGTACCGCTCATCAACTCGCTCGAACTGCTGCGTGGCTTTAGATCGCTCCAGGATCGCGATGGGGATCTCTGACATGTCCGAAACCGAATCAAAAAAGGTCGCACAGTTCCCCAATGCTTCCTCGTGGATCAACTGGGGCCTGGGTGTTCTCTACCTCATGTCGTGCGTGTTCAGCGTGGTCTCCTTCGCAGTTCTCGCGCCGTCGATCGAGAGCGAGTCCGGCCTGTCCAAGACCAGCCTTAGTCTGCTCACGAGCGTCTTTTTTTTCACCTATTCATTCGCCCAACTGGTAGCGGGCCTGCTGATTGATCGCGTCGGAAGTCGCTGGCTACTCGGTGTGACGACGATCATCGCGTCAGTTGGAGGCCTGTTGTTCATCTGGACAGACAATGTCATCGTGATGTACTTGGCCCGTGCCTTGATGGCGATCGGCCTTTCATCGGCCTTCGTGGGCGGGCTCTACCTGGCGAGCAAGTGGTTTCCTGCATCACGGTTCGGACTGATGAGTGGCATCACGAACATGTCCGCGAACCTTGCGGGTGCACTCGGTTCATGGGCCATTGCCGGACTGCCATATCAACCCGTGGTGCTGTGGTGGGCAGTGATCAATGCAGGGATGGCCGTGATCATCTTGATGTTCGTCAAGACCAGGGTGCCACGGATTGAAAGGGAGCCGGTCGACAAGGAGGAATCGCTTGGACTCACGGAGATCTTCTCCATTCTTTTTCGATCCAAGCAGGTCTGGCTGGCAGCGATCTTCTTCGCAGGCACGTTCGGAACGTTCCTTTCCTACGCCGACTTCTGGAACATCCAAATCCAGCAGGCATACGGACACACGATCAAGGATGCAGCCTCGCTCAATGCACTCCTACCGATCGGACTGGCCCTTGGCGCCGTGGCCTTCGGCTGGTTCTCGGACGCGATTGGCAAGATCGCGCTTCCATGCCGGGTCTGTGCGATGGCCGCGCTCGTGTTTCTCGTGACCCTGATCTACGTGCCATCTGCTCCCATATGGATAGTCACCATCCTGCTGCTTGTCAGCGGGTTCTGTATCGGCGGTTCAACTCTTGCATTCCCCGCAGCGATTCAACACTGTTCCGCCAACATCCAGGGGGCTGCGATCGGCCTCGTCACGACATGTGGTTACATCAGCGCAGGCATTCTGAACCTCGTCGTGCCGGTGATCATAGGTCCGGTTCCGGGTTTCCAGAAAGGCAACTTCGTGTTTCTGAGTGCCATGAGGCTCGACGAAGTGCAATTGGAGACTGTATTCTCATTTCAGCGCGGGATGATTCCACTCGCCGTGGCGCTTGGTCTTGCAGCCATCGCGGCATTTCTGCTGCGGGATGTCTCTCGGAAAAATCAACCGTCCGATTCCGAGGGAAGCTGAGGAGCCCGTTCGACTCGGGACCCATCCTCCGCACGACAACATTGAACACGTCACCCACCCGGACCTTGGGGGTTGGGGACCGATTAACTGGGAAGGGGAAACTAGGCCCAGGCCCAGAAGGCCAGGCAGAACCAAAATGGGTTGACCAACATACCAAGCACGACCCAGGTCCAGAGCCAAATTGGTGTTGTGGAGCGGACATACGGTGTGGCAGCGCGAACCGCCGCGTATTCAGGCGTCATCACAAATTGGCCTTTCTCACTACCCAACACATAGATGAAATAAAAGCTGATCACCGTACCCATTGGAAAATTGATCAATCCCAACGCGCTGATCGCACCAGCCCACAAACGAACCGAACCATTCAGAGCGGGCAGCCCATCCCTGGACCACGGCAAACAACACGATCAAACTGCCTATGCCAAAAATAATGAGCGTTATCGTCGGGTGTTTTGGCACTTGAAAGATGAACAACATAGCTGCAATTGCGACCAGAATCACAAGGAGAGAACTCACATAAAACAAAATGCCGATTCCACGAATGCTCGCCTCATGATTAATATGTTCGTGGCGGATCTGCGTGGCCTGGGACATCTCTCCGATCGTGGGATCAACCAAGGCCTTGACAACCGCTGGGGCAGCATACGGGTTCCCGTGGGACTGTTCAGACCTGGCGCCTGTTAAGGTGTCGTCATGTTTTGGGTGGGAGGAAGCAAACGGGTTCTCCCGGGACTGTTCAGACCTCAACTTCTTGCCACTTCCACAAGGACGAGGTGCACCCTCGGCGTCCCTGTCCTCGAACGTCTTCTCGAATACGCGACCAACTGCAAGGGCCAGGAGGCCGCAACTCAGGAATACAAAGAGCATGATGCTAAGGAGAAACGCCGCGATTAAATCCATGATTTCACTCCCATGCCATACAGTGACGGAACCGAACATGCAGAAGAGCCCGCCGGTTGGTAGGACCAGCCTCCCGTGAGGGGGCAAGGTTTGCTCTCGCGCTCGAACCAGCGAAAGTTTGCCCACGGCCCCTTAGGGGCCGTGGGGTACTTTAGATGTTCCCAAAATAGTGTGCAGGAAGTTCCAACCTGCTTTATACCACAGACTTCCCGTGCCACATGCGCAGCGGCACAGCTGCCAGGCCCAAAAGGGCCAACAGGAGTGTGGTGGGTTCAGGCACAGGGCCTGTTACCGAACCACTGGCCGTAGTTTTGCCAAAGTGTGCTCTCCAGAGTTCATAGTCGGCTCGTACTACAGTGGCTGCTCCTGAACCGTTGCCGCCAAGTACTGAAGAATCCGCGCCCAGGTTGTCTTGCCAGGTGCTGTAGTCGGCCGTGTCGACAACCCCATCGTTGTTAAAGTCGCCGAGCAATCCGCCTGCAAGTGATCCGCTGTCATCGAGTTCGGCGACGAACGCACTGAGGAAGTAAGTTGCTGGAATATCGAAGACCGATTGCGAAAATCCGTTCGTCAGTTGGACGAGGTTTTGTTCGGTTTGAAACGTGAAGCCCAGACCTTGGTTGAGGACCGCCTCGTCGTCTGGAACGCCGACTGCAAAAATATTTCGGTCCACGAAATCATCAATAAACAATCTTGCGGGCTGGTCACGAGCATCTACCACAGGTTCTGCTAAATCTTCTACATCTGCTACATTTACGCCCGGCTTGCCTCGAAACTCGTCGACGAAGGAACTGATCGACGTCGCATCGAAAATACCGACCCCGGATGAAATCTCCGATCCGGTTGTGTCATCGATGAGGAATTCGCTGAAACTACCCATTACATTGAAGGTATCATCCGGGTCGAAAAGTTCTACATTCCCCTGGCTGAATCTGAAACCACCGTCGGGTTCTTGTCCAAGCAACTGGAGCTCACTAGCGATCCAGTGAGAGGATTGCACAGGATCGCCAACGTACCGTGGCTCGATTTCGCCAGAAATCCCGCCGACACCATCGAGAGTGTCGATCATTGCGATGTTGAAGGAAAGTGCTCCCGCCGCGGCGTCGTAGGTAACTGTGGATCCTGCCGCTGACGTCGATGCCATGGTATGCCATCTTGGTTTCTGTGTGTGATTTTTTTTGTTGTGCCACGCCCGAAGCTCGAACGCGCCAGCCGTAAGATGCTTTTTAGCTCCCTCTGGATCGGGAGAAGCCAGTATCGCCGAGCGAACCCAGTAGTGATCGGAATGGTTTTCTCGAGTCGTCTTGTGTACGCTTCTGCCACCTGCGATTACGGAGCGACTCTTGCCAAACCGAATGTCTGTTTTAGGCGAGGTTTTGTCCGGAAGTAGATTGGGGTCGATGTCTCTCTCCGTTGTATCGGGTGGTCCAACGTGGGGCCCATGGAGATGGGTTCCATGGATAAGAAGCTGAAAGTCATCGGCACCACGTGCGCGCCCACCTATCCTCCAATCCTTGACTAAATGTTGAAGGTAGAACTTCCAATTACCCCCCCCTAGGGCGAACGGTGGATTGTCGATGTTGTCGTCTTCGTCTGTGTCCCGGTAGCTCAATGAGCCGGTCGCTGTAAATTTAGGTTCCGTATCCGAGATAGCCGTGACGGAACCGGTGGCTGTGTCAATTGCAGGAACCACAGCCCCCATGCCTAGTACTGTCAGCAGGACCATATAACTTGATGAAACGACCATTTTTCCTTGCATCAATTTTTCCGGTGTTTTGTCCCCTTTCACCTCGAGATGCTCACCATCGCAGGCAATCCGTACGAAGCGGCTAGGATCTTTTGAACAACGGACCGTCAGTCTGAACTCGCTGGCTGCTT
>CAUZBP010000092.1:0-17526 GCA_963578105.1 Planctomycetota bacterium | reverse complement strand
ATTAGAAACCAAGCATTAGAAACCAGGCATTAGAAACCAGACGCGGAGTATAAGCCAAGTCTAATGGGCGGCAGCTTGACATTCTCGGCGGCGACTTTGGGGCGAATTTTTATCGCCTCTTCCTGGAGTATCGCTCTAGCACTGCTGCCCGCTTCGTATGCTCTGGCTGGTACCGGGACTTTCGGCAGTTACGCCGGTTTCAACCCGAACGGCGGTGGCAGCAGCTACCTCGGTGCTTCGCAACCGGGGCCCAGTCAACTGGCAGAACTCCAGGGATATGATTTTGGCACGTTCACCATGGGCGACAGCCTGTTGCTCTCTGGCGGCGAACTGCTGACTTGGAAAAATGGCGGAGGCGACGTCACCGGTGCCTTTATTAGTTACAACGTCCATGAGGCCTCTTCTTCAGCGGGGTCCTTCAGTGAAATAGCGATTGGCTGGTCGAGCAACTCGCCATTCAGTGATGCTGCCGGCAACTCTTCCTCAGGTTCCGGGGACCAGAAGTGGGCGCAAATTCCCAGTACGCCCGACTTGCTCAGCGGACTTGCGCCGGGCGACTATAACCTGGAGGTCTACTTCAAGGCCACCAGCAACGAGGGCGACCATTACGACAGCCGTGGCGGCGCAAATTATGTTGCCTCGTTTACCATTGCAATCCCCGAGCCGGCCACATTCATGCTCGGCCTGCTTGGCATGCTGATGGTGGTGGCCATTGGCCGTCGTTGCCGCTAGAGGGTATCAGGGCCGTTAGGGAGTGCCAGGCGGCCTGTCGTTTTTGCCCGATCTTTCTTCCCTCGCTGGTTTGCTGTTGCTTGCAAAAGATGTGAGCGGTGCGCCGTTGAGAGGCGTTTGGGCCAGGTTGCTGACCTCTGCGGTATGCGTGTTGTAAAAGCACAATGGCCGCTGATCAACAGGAACCTTGAAAGAAGATCTTCTCGGTTGCTTAATCGTCTTTGACCCGCTGGTATCTTAATACTTGTTGGGCGTGTGGAGACAAGCCATCCCTCAATTTACGCGGGAAGTGTGGTTCGGTGTAACCTTGCAACATGTGTTTGGAAAAAAGCCAAGGTCGACAAAAGGACATGCCGAGTTCATCACGCGAGTGATCTGACCGATTGGGCGTTCCCCGGTGGTAGACACGTGCATCGTGTACCCAGAGCGAACCCTTCTTTAAATTTAAACGGATTGGGTGATACTGCGCACGTCGATTGACACCTGCGCCGATGACATCGTCCAATTCAGTTTGTAGATCCTCATCGGCAACGTGCTGGGTACAGGGAATCACTTCAAAACTGCCATTTTCTTCACACGTATCGACCAGCGGAAATTTGACACCCAGCTGATAGGCAGGAGTCATAAGGCCCGGAAACAGAGAATAACAATCACGGTGCCAACTTTGATACTCGGAACCCGGGAAAGGAGTGTTTGAGTCAAAGCCGGCACACACATAATCTGGTCCCAGTACGCGCTCAAGAAATTCAACAAGTGCCGGATGCTCAAAGATTTCTTCGTCCACAAACGGACTTTCAAAAGGGACGCCAATATTGTAGCGGTGTTTGCCAGCATTTCCTTGCCCGTGCTGTTTAATGCCATCATCTCGAATTGGCATCCATGCTTGACGGATCCGGTCAATCTTCTCCAGCGGGATAAGGCCCTCAAAAACAACAAAGCCATTGATTCGCCATTCTTGCATCAACCGGTTAACGTCAAATTCCCTGCTCATTATTTTCCCTTTATCGGAGTGATCCTACCTGGTTGTTAGTCCTTGGTCTACCTGCTTGCGAAAACCAGTTAAACGTTCGACCTGGGAATCGACGCGTTGTTAAGATGTTGAAGTCAAAACACCGAACTTCCGCAAGATACTCTTTCTGGTTTTGAAGTTTGTGGTGTATACCGGACCAAGGAAGTTACCGACATCCTGTTCGACGCATTGCCCCAACACGGTATGTGATCTATTAATATTTTGAGGATCCTGGAACGAAAAGATCCATCCACGAGGGATCGTCTTTCGGGGTTGTGGCCGGCAGCAGTGTTATTTGTGGACAAGTTATTTTGCCGAGGCAAAAACAAGAAAGTCTATGGCTCCTGGCCGTCAGGATCACCCACAGGGGATTCAGGCAACCGAGGTCATATCTATTTTGGTTGTGTAGCTGGCGATTGTGAAAACCGAGTCGACATTACTCCAGTGAGAACGTTCTGCTATGTCCAGCGAAGTGGAATGGGAAATCCCACCTACCAACGAAGGAGACAAGGCAGCGGTTCTGCAGGTACTCGCCGACTATCAGGCCGCCTTCAGTGGACACAGCCCTCAAAGTACTCAACTTTTTTATCACAAACCGTGCATGCTTATTGATGCGCAACGAGTGGTTGTGCTGGCCTCCCACGCCGAAATCGAGGCGTTCTTCACCTCGATGATGCAAAGCCTGGAAGCACGCGGATGGCACCACAGTCAATGGAAGGAGGTGTTTGCCGAGCAACTCAATGACAGCGCTGTATTGGTGAGCACCGTCGCGGTGCGGTATATGGCGGATGGCGAGGAATTAGAAAGGGTAGGTGCAACGTACGTGTTTCGAAAAACTGATCTCGACTGGAAGATAGCGGTCGCGATAGCTCACCCTCCAAATAAGATATTGCATTTCAACGCCTCTCCATTCAGCTAAACTACGGATATTGATTACGATACTTTTCAACAGCAGCTTCCATCTCCAGGTGCATAACTATGCAAACCGGACTCAAGGACAAGATTACAAGTGGCAAGCCATCCATTGGAGCAACGGTCGCGATGGCATCACCTGACCTGGTCGACTTTTGCGGGTTCCTGGGGTTCGAATGGATCGTCATGGACGCGGAAGCTGGGCCTATCGGACCATCCGATTGTCTGGCTATCTGCCGTGTCTGTGAATCGCACCAAATGGTGCCGATTATCAAAGTTCCCAGACCCGAGGCTGAGGTGATCCAGGCTTATCTGTGCACGGGGGCAGGGGGGGTAGTGGTGCCCCATGTCAGCACGGCAGAAGTTGCGCAGAAGGTCGTGGATGCAGCACGTTACCCCCCAGAAGGACGGCGCGGTCACGATATGGGCAGCAGGTCTTCTGGTTATGCACCGGTTGCAATCGATGCTGAATACCTTGCCAGGTCAAATCGGGAGCTCTTGGTGGGCGTTTTAATAGAAACCAAGACTGGGATGGCTAACTTAGAGGCGATCCTGGAAATATCCGGTATCGACGCCTTCGGTATTGGACCGGGAGACCTGGCAACATCGATGGGGTATCAGGATCGAGACCATCCGGTGGTACAACAAATGATCGCCGAAGGGCGACGAAAGATTCTTGCAGCCGGCAAGGCAATGTTTGGCGGGGCTGTAGATGTGGCAACGGCGAGACAGATGATCGATCAAGGGGTCCTGTTAATTCACACACGGGTAACCGAGATGTGGGGAAACATCACGAGAAATTACCTACAGGCAATACGTGGTGATACGACTGCAGAGTAGAAAACAGAAGAAGAGACTTGTCTGCACAGGTACGTGTTGAGCTAGAGGTGGACGATCGGTCCAGCGCCGTCCACTGAAGGGGGGGTGCCTTCCCTGAAACCGCCCAATCGCCATTGACCCGCCCCCATGGTAGATACCACTGTTTAAGGGAGGGTCAGGTTGGCGTCTAAGCCAGCCTGGTTTGTTTCCTTCGGCTATGCCTCAGGAAACGGGGAGGAGTCAGTCAAAAGACTTGTATCCCAATCGATGGGTCAGTTTCCTATACTAGGATCACTCACTAGATTCCAGGAGAGTTCCGATGTTTCAACCCGCTACTCGCCTTGGATTTGGATTGTTGTTGCTGACATCGACTACCGATCATTCGTTCGCAGAAAATCCCGCTGCTGGAAAGCAGGTAGGCCAGGCTTTGGAGTTGGATAAAGGTCCAGTTAAGAAGGTGCCGTATCTGCTTTATCTCCCAAAGGACTATGGCCCGGCGGTCTAGCTCTTAAGCCCGATATGGGTTAGGAGTCGATCCAAGCTGAGATGTTGAAGGTTGACTGTGAGCTAGCCATGACGGTTTTCAAGCGTGTAAATCTTAAATTTGCACGAGATCAGTTGTCGCTGGTTTGAAACGAATTAAGGCCGGCATACCTGTTAATCAAAACCATCTCCGAGGCTGGTCCCGGCCGGGTAGCCGCGTATACTGGCAACTGCCTCACACAGCGGGATCGTAATTGCCACTCTGAGGCGGCCCATTCAGACGAAGCGGTGATTGGCACGGTCATTGCAACGAAGCTTTTCTTTGGACCCGGTCATGTCGAGGAGTCGGCTTGGGAATGCTGAGCGAGGAAGTTTTAAGATTTTGGCCTGCCTCTCGTGGGGCGCATTGACAAGCGTGGCACAGCCGGTCTGAGAGGCCGTGTGCTGTGACGCAAATTTTCAGGAGCGATCATGCCTGGATCCCCGTTTCCAGTCGCCAAGCTGATGGCCGGCATTCCCACACTCAACGCCAGCCTGTTTCATCGCCTGCGTTTTCTTGTTGGCGATCCGGCGGCTGTTATCGACCTGCCCGGAGATCCCCATCTCAAGTCGTGGTTGATTCTGCGGGACATTGAAATCGAGCGGGCCAGGCAACACGCGCGGGTCGATCAGGTCGCTTGTCCTGCAGATTTCACACCCCCCGGTGGGCTGTCTGGTGACCGCGAAACGGCAACCGCCCAAGCTGCAGCCGAATGTCTTCGCCGGGCAGGGATCGAGTCGGTAGTCGCCGATCGATCCCTGCCGCTGATCTTTAGCGAGGTTACCCGTGAGGCAGGTATTCAGGTCGTTTGCGATCTGGAAATGGGAGTCCTTGAGCGTCGTTGTAAAGACCAGCAAGAGATCGAGTGGCTGCGCGAGTCGCAGCGGGTTACCGAAGGGGCGATGGAGATGGCCTGCCACCTGGTCGCCAAAGCCCAGCCACGAAGCGATGGTACGCTCGTCTGGGAGGGCCAGCCGCTGACCTCAGAACGGGTCCGGGCAGCCATTGATCATTGGCTGTTGGAATGCGCATTTTATAACCCGCCCTGTATCATCTCGGGTGGACCTGCCGGTGCGGATTGCCATGACCGGGGCAGCGGTGCGCTGCATACTGGAGAACCCGTGATCATCGATATCTTTCCGCAATGCCAGGAAACTCGCTACTACGGCGACTGCACTCGAACCGTGGTTAACGGCACCATTCCCGAACCAGTTGCCCGAATGCACGCCACCGTCGTCGAGGCCAAGCGGGTGGCAGTCGCTGCCACCCGAGCCGGCGTCACTGGCGAGCAGGTTCATCGGGCAACGTCCGAAGTCATGATCAAACATGGTTACCAAATGGGCTTGCCTCCCGGCGATGTACCCGACTCGTACTGCAGCATGACACACGGTACGGGCCATGGCATTGGCTTGGACGTTCATGAACCTCCACTTTTGGACTTCAACGCACCGCAGCTGGTGGTGGGAGACGCGTTGACCATCGAACCGGGTCTCTACCGTCGCGACCTTGGCGGGATTCGTGTGGAAGACATGGTCATCGTCACAGAAGATGGCTGCCTGAACCTGAACCGTCTTCCCGAGGACCTCGACTGGTCGTAGTGGCGGCAAGTCCGATTGGAACAGCCCTGTTCGATGCGGACCTGGCTGCCTGCAGTCGGAGTCAGGCGGAGGTGACAGGCATGGATCTGAGTGGCACGAGCCTGGAGGCTCGCGGTTGGTTCAGGTCTGAAATGGTTAAGGCCGATTTGGATGGTTTTCCCTGGTGCCCCGACGAAGCTGACTCGCTGTAAGGACGTTGGCGAGGGAGAAAACAAGACGGGCCTCTGGTCATGAGGGCCTCGTTTCTGCCATGAAATTTGTGTCTTTCGCGAACCGTCCAGGATCAAATTCGGCAGATAGTTATTTCTATAACATCGCTTAGCTGTTACAATGGGCAGGGTTGCGATCATAAATGGTTATAGTGGTTGCTGCGTGCCTCATTGACCATCTCGCAGCCATTTTTTCCTGCCTCGGCTTGAGCTAACGTTAAAACCGACGATGTACCTTCATCGCCTGCTCCTGATTTACTCTCTTACCTGGATGGCATCTGTTGCGGTGCAACCGCTGTCAACCAGCGCGGTGGAATCAGCCGTCGACTTTACTGACGTTATTCAGCCGATCTTTGCGGAGAAATGCGTGACCTGCCACGGGCCAAGCCAGCAGGAAGGTGGCCTGCGGCTTGACGTTCGAAATCGGGCGCTTGGGGAATTAGCATCGGGACAGATTGCAATCGTGCCCGGCGCAGCAGCAGCCAGTGAACTGATAGGGCGCGTGACCTCCGGCGACGAAGAATTGCGGATGCCGCCAGTGGCGTCGGGAGAGGCATTGTCGAACACCGAAATCGAGGCCCTGCAGTCCTGGATCGACGAGGGAGCCGAGTGGCAAGTGCACTGGGCCTACCGCCCCCTGGGTCAACCGGCCCCGCCACCAACCGGGAGTACCAGCTGGTCTCGTAATGCGATCGACCATTTTGTTCTTGCCCAGTTGGAAGAGTTGGGAATCAGCCCGTCACCGCGGGCCGATCGTTACACGTTGATCAAACGTTTGTACTTCGATTTGCTTGGCCTGCCGGCTTTGCCGGAGGCCGTTGATGAATTTCTGGCCGATGAGGGGGATGGCGCGTACGAACGACTTGTCGATCGCCTGCTCGATTTGCCTCAATTTGGTGAACGTTGGGCTCGCCACTGGTTGGACAAAGCCCGTTACGCGGACAGCGATGGGTATGAAAAAGACAGGCTCCGTCCCGACGCCTGGCGGTACCGAGACTGGGTGATTGATTCGATCAATCAAGATCTTCCCTACGACCAGTTCTCGATCAAGCAGCTGGCCGGGGACCTGGTTGGGAACGCCACGTCACTGGACCGCCTGGCGACTGCATTTCACCGCCAGACCTTGACCAATACCGAAGGCGGAACTGATCAGGAAGAATTTCGTGTCAAGGCGATTATCGACCGCGTCAACACGACTGGCACTGTGTGGCTGGGCCTGACTGTTGGTTGCGCTCAGTGCCACACACATAAATATGACCAGATCACCCAGCAGGAATACTATGGGCTGTTCGCTTTTTTTAACAATGGCGACGAAGCAAACACGAAAGTGCCGGTGGGTCAGTTCGCGTCCGACACAAAGGCCCGCGATTTGCAGGTCGAATTAGAATCGTTGGAGCAGAAGGTGGCGGAGCGTCGCGCGGAACTGATGAGAGATCCGTCTCCGTGGGAGCAACGTTTGATTGAGCGAGTTGCGGCTGGCAATAACGTCGTGTTTCAGCCGCTCGATATCCACAAGATTGATTCCGCGTATCCCGCTGATTTTCGCCAGTTGGACGATGGATCGACCCTTGTGGAAGGACCTAATCCCAGTGAGAACAGGTATTCCGTTTACGGTTCGACGAGGTTGACGGATATTACCGGTGTGCGTATCGAAGTGCTGGCGGATCCTTCGTTGGGGGGTGGTGGTCCGGGGCGTACACCCCATGGCAATTTTGTGCTCAGCGAGGTACGCGTTTACGCCGGTGAACAAGAACCAATGGAGGCGAAGGATCGGGTAACGTTGGTCCGGGCCGAGGCAGACTATTCCCAGCCGAACCATGATGTTTCGAAAGCCATCGACGGAGATCTTGGTACCGGGTGGGGGGTTGGCAGCGAATATAACAAGAACCACCATGCCGATATAACGCTAGCGAGTTTCGTTCACGCAGAGCCAGACGGAGA
This sequence comes from Planctomycetota bacterium, assembly GCA_963578105.1. Classification (GTDB taxonomy): domain Bacteria; phylum Planctomycetota; class Planctomycetia; order Pirellulales; family Pirellulaceae. Next base: position 9,783 of record CAUZBP010000092.1, on the reverse strand, counting down.
CAGGCCTCACTATGTTCAGGTTGTGCTGGATCAGCGGTATAGCAAACAACACACAATCGGCCGCTTTAGGATCCAACTCCGTCAAGGGAACAAGTTGGAAGTTCCCACCGCGATCGAGGTTTTGCTCGCTAAAGATATCGCCCAGTGGAGTCCGTCCGAACAAGACCAGCTGTTCGACTACTGGAGATCAATTGACAGAATCGTCCTGGGATTGCAGCAGCAAATCGACAAAATCCGGCAGAAGACTGAGATGATGGTTCGCGTCATCGCCCAACGCGAGGATCTCCGCAAGACGCACGTTTTGCATCGCGGCGATTTCCTGCAGCCTGGAGAAGAGGAAATTGTTCCGGTGACGCTCGATGTTCTGCCTGGTATGCGGCCACGCAAGGAACCAGGTATGGCAGACCGCCTTGACCTGGCCCGCTGGCTGTTCGACGAAGCGAATCCACTGGTTCCCCGGGTGGCCGTGAACCATGTCTGGTCACAACTGTTCGGACACGGCATCGTTCGTACGATGAACGATTTTGGTGTTCGTGGTGAGGCCCCTACCCATTCGGCGCTGCTCGACTGGCTGGCTGTCGAATATCGCCGACTTGGGTGGAGTCGTAAGGCGCTGATCAAGACGATTTTAATGTCGGCGACGTATCAACAGGCTTCTCGCCACCAGTCCGAGTTGCTGGCGATCGATCCGGAGAACCGTCAGTTGTATCGTCAGAACCGGTTGCGGGCCGAGGCAGAAATTATCCGCGACATGTACCTTGCGGCCGGTGGTTTACTCTCCTCGAAGATCGGTGGGCCCAGCGTGTTTCCTCCCCTTCCAGCGGGCGTTGCCGCATTGAGTTACGCCAGCACTTTCACCTGGAACACAAGCGAAGGCGAGGACCGCTATCGACGTGGTATGTACACTTTTTTCAAACGCACCGCACCACATCCCAACCTGACAACCTTCGATTGCCCGGATGCCAATACGACCAATGTCCAGCGAACCATGTCCAACACTCCGCTGGGGGCCCTGGCGACGTTGAACAATGAAGTGTTTGTTGAGGCTGCACAAGGTCTGGCTCGGCGGGTGTTGATGACAATTGACGGCAGTGATACCCAGCGGTTGAAGTATGCAATGCGAGTTTGCATTGTAAGGCCTGCGACCGACGAGGAGTTGCAGTTGCTGCTGGGGCTACTGGCGGAGGCTCGCACATGGTACGCAGATCATCCAGATGAAGCCAAGGCAATGATCGGTAATTATCAACCCGACGGTGTTGATGCCACCGAAGCGGCCGCCTGGGTGGTGGCTGTACGGACCATACTGAATCAGGATGAGTTTATCACCCGCGAGTAATTCGGTTGCAGACGAGTTCTGGCAAACCAGGGTTGGTTTTGCGATATTTTTTTGAAAGTCGAGTTTGACGCGATGCACCACAGACGACGGAACCACCTGGCTGATGCAACAAATTGCGACGTGCAGGCCGCAATTGAATTACAGCGTCGTGAATTTCTGACTACCACCGCGAGCGGGCTCGGTGGGCTTGCACTTGGTTCGCTCTTGAGTGGAGATAGTGCGTTGGCTGCGGGGCCCGGTTCTAATCCGTTGGCGCCCCGGTCTTCGCATTTTCCCGCCAGGGCAAAGAACTGCATCTTCTGCTTCCAGGCAGGTGCTCCGTCACACATTGATCTGTTTGACCCGAAGCCAAAACTTAATGAATTACATGGCCAGCCGTTGCCCAAATCGATGACCGAGAATGTCCGCTTTGCCTTCATCAAGAAGGAAACGGCACTTCTCATGGGGTCCAATCGCAAGTTTACCAGGCACGGCGAGTGTGGAATGGAGCTTTCCGACTTGTTGCCACACCTCGGGTCCGTGGCAGACGACCTGCTGTTGGTACGGTCGATGCATACCGACCAGTTTAACCATCATCCGGGCCAACTTTTGATGCAGTGTGGTCGTGCTGATTTCGGATTGCCTTCAATGGGATCGTGGTTGACGTACGGACTGGGTACCGAGTCGAACAATTTGCCCGCCTACGTTGTGCTGACCAGTGGCCGTGGCAGCAGCGGTGGCGCTACCCTCTGGTCGAGTGGATTCCTGCCGTCGACCTATGAAGGTGTGTTGCTGCGGGAAACGGGGGAGCCAGTCCTCAACCTGCAAAATCCACCTGGCCTGCCGCCCGAGTTGCAGCGGGCCGGCCTGGATACGCTGCGGCAACTCAACCAGAACCGCTATCAACGCATCGGTGACCCGGAAATTGCCAGTCGCATCACCAGTTATGAGTTGGCTTACCGCATGCAGCGGGCGGCGCCCGATTTGATCGATCTGTCACAGGAGAGTCAGCAAACGCTTGACGCTTATGGATTGGATCGTCCCGAACCGAAAGTTGTTGAAGGCATACGTGGCAAGCTGGGGGATACGCACAAAAGCTTTGCCCGAAATTGCCTGCTCGCCCGGCGGATGGTGGAACGGGGGGTGCGATTTGTCAACATCGTCTACGCATCGTGGGATCACCACAGCAGTTTGGATAAGGAATTGCCCTACAATGCGGGTGTCGTCGATCAGCCCATTGCGGCGCTCATCCGAGACCTAAAGGAACGTGGCATGTTGGACGATACGCTGGTGGTGTCGGCCGGCGAGTTTGGCCGCACTCCGCTGGGCGAGAACCGGAACGAAGCCAAATACAATACGGGCCGTGACCATCATCCGTTTGCGTTCAGCCTCTTGATGGCGGGTGGCGGGATCCGGGGAGGTCAAGTGTATGGCGCGACCGACGACATTGGCTGGGGAATTGTGGAAAATCCAGTCCATATCAACGATTTCCATGCCACGATCCTGCACCTGTTCGGCATGGACCACCTGCAGCTGACACATCGTTTTCAGGGTCGGGACTTCCGGCTGACTGACGTGGCTGGAGAGGTTGTCTCGGACTGGATCAGCTGAAGTGGTGTGCACCGGCGCACGGGTGAGGTTTGAAGTCGCGATCGTTGTCGGGCATGTGCGACCCTGCTGTTGGGCAAGCCCCTCGGTAAACGGAGTTGTGTCCAAGGTGCCTGTGTAAGGTTTCTTGCCGATCACGTTGCAACCGAAGCGAGTTTAGGTCCGTCGCCCCCATTGTTTATTTTTGCAAAGCGTAACAAAATATGACTAGTCAAAATGAGGTTGACCGCCGTGATGTGTTGAAAAAATGGGTTCTTTCGGTTTGCGGTGCCGGGGTGGCTGGAACCACAGCATTGCCCTCGGCGGTGGCAGGTGCCGATCAGGAGTTGAAACCGTTGGCGGCGAGTCTTCCCAAAGTCGACAGGCATGGTGATGAATTTCGCAAGATGGTGGCGCTGGGCGAAAGCACCACTGCCGGCGGTTGGAGCAGTTCGAGAGAGCGATGCTGGGTGTCGTTGCTGGCCGGGTTGATCAACGACCTCCAGGCCGAGTCGATGGAGTTCGTCAATTCGGGTATTGGTGCGAACATGGTTTCGACGCGAAGCCCCTGTTATGAACATAGCGGAAAACCGGCGGCCAACGAGCGTTTACAAAAGCACGTCATTGATCATCAGCCTGACTTGTTGATTATCTCTTACGGTTTGAATGATGCTCGCGGAGGTACGCCTCTGGATTTGTTCACCGAAGAGCTGGCAGGGGTCATCGGTCACGTGCGACGTCATGTTCAGCCAGTCATCCTGCTGCCCGGGCCTTATTTTATGACCGACTTTCGTGTCGGTGGAAAAAACTGGAGTCATGCGAATCTCGAAACTTTCGGCACCTACAATGAAGCGACCCGGGAAGTTGCCAGGGAGCAAGGCTGCCTGTTTGTCGACTTGCTTTCTGCCTACCAGGAAACGACCTGGATGATCCATTACGATGGGGTGCATGCCAACGATTTAGGGCACCGGATCGTGGCCAATCGTATGTTTGAGGTGATTGCCCAAAACTGCTCCGGGGTAGCGAAGAAGACACAAGCTCTGGAAAAGACAAGTCCCCGCTGGCGCGATGAATCAACGCTCAAGGAGGACTATGGCTTTTAGCAGGCCACAAGGCCTGTGCGAAGTCGACCTGGGGAACCCAGGGATTGATTTAGCGTCACTCTGTTTGGAACAAACCCCTGGCATTACGGCAAAGGACATTGCGAATCTGTTCTTCACTCCACCGCATGCCTTCGAAAATCCTCCGGTGGTCTACGAGAGTCGGTTCGATTTCGTCGGCGTGAACGTCGCTGCCAAACAGGATTTTCTCGTGCGCGGTTGGCCAATAAAACATCTGCCGGAACCACTCGATGGTTTTGCTGGATCGCCAGCCATCGACGCGGCCCGACAGGTCGACGTAGATGTTCTGGAAAATACGACAAATGGCCGCAGCTTCATCGTTCCAGCAGACGCCCAGATGCGCACAGATCATCTTTAGGTCTGGAAATTCCTGGGCAATCGACTCCAAATAGATGGGGCGGCAGTTTTTGGAGCGAAATCGCTGTCCCGGTGCCGGCTGCGGGGGTGTGAAGATCCCCGTGTGAAACAGGCATGGCATCCGCAGGGCTTGCGCCCGCTCGTAAACCGCAAAGTACTCAGGAGTGTCGTACGGCTGCAGGGGCGCATGGAATTTCAGTCCGGCGAGTCCCATGTCAGCCAGACGATCAACGTCTGCAGTTTCGTGTTGGCCGAGCCGGATAAATCCCCAGCCCCAAAACCGATCAGGTTGCTGTTGAACCAGTTTGGCAAGTTGCCCGTTGTCGACGCTTCCAACCCGTGGCCCGTGGAGGATGAACAGGTCCGGTATCAAGTCTCCCAAGGCGATCAACCCGGCACGTTCAATGCCAAGGCGATCCATTTCCCTGAGCAGGCGGTCAATGTAGCTTGTCTCATTAACCCAGTGATGGTGAACATCCCAAATGCCAGACATCGACGTCATGGTTGGTTTACCTTCGGGGAGACGGGAAATTGACCGCGTTGATTGCTGAGGTGCCGTTTAGCACTGCCATGACGTCTCGACAAACGGCGGCTTCGACCCGGTGTTGTGCCTGCACGGTAAACGCACCAATGTGTGGCGTGAGAATGACCTGGTCCATTTTGTCCAGAGGTCCAGGGGTCGCAGGCTCCGACGTGCGGACGTCGAGGGCTGCACCGGCAAGGTGTTCCTCGGTTAACGCCGTGATTAATGCGGATTCGTCGACCACTTCTCCCCGGGCAACATTGATGAACAGTGCACCCGGCTTCATTTCCGAAAACCTTTGCGCATTGAACATGTGATGGGTTGCTGGAGTGCTCGGCATATGACAGCAGACGATGTTGCTTTGACTAAGTAATTCTTCCAATTCCATCAGTTCGGCACTTGCCTGAGTCAGCAGCGTTGAATCAGGATCAACGTAAGGGTCAAACACAACCACCTGCATCCCTAGTGCGTGGGCACGCATCGCGGTCAGAAATCCAATACGGCCAAAGCCCACGACACCAAGAGTTTTTCCGCACAACTCAATTCCGGTGTATTTGTTGCGATTCCAGCCCCCCGCTTTTGTGTCGCGATCGGCCGCTGTGATGTTTCTGGCAAGCGCCAGCATGAGTCCAATAGTCAACTCGGCAACAGAGACCGCGTTGTGGTGTGGGGTGGAGGCCACAACGACTCCAGACTCGGTAGCTGCAGCCATGTCGATATTGTCCAGCCCGGTTCCTGCGCGGCCAATGATTTGCAAATGGTTGGCCCGCTCGATGAGCTCAGCGGTCACTTGTGTCTGGTTACGCACAATGAGCGCACGAGTGTCGACAATTTCGGCGGCAAGTTTTTCGGGCTGGTCCCACAATTCGGGGTAAAAACAGACATCGAGCGATGTACGCAATGTATCGAGTGCGTAAGCCGACATTGCTTCGGAAACCAGGACCTTATTCATTGGGGTCTTGTCAATTGCTGGTAATCGATCGCTTTTGTGCAATCGAGGTGACGATCGACTGGAGGAAGATCATATTTCAGGCCTGTTGCACAATTGAACAGGACGGCTGATTCATTGGGTTGCACTAACCCGTTGGCCAGTGCCTGTTTGTAGGCTGCATAGGTGGCGGCGCCTTCGGGGCAGGTTAAAAGTCCTTCGGACTGGACTATCTCGTCGCGGGCAGTGAGAATCGCGTCGTCATCCACAGCAATCGCAAAGCCGTTCGACTCCCGGACCGCCCGCAAAATAAGGAAATCACCAATCGCGGCAGGGACCCGGATACCAGCGGCCACCGTGTGGGCATTTTCCCAGAGGGGGGCGTGTTCGACCCCGTCCTGGAACGCTTTGACCATCGGTGCACATCCGGTTGCCTGAACTGCGACCATCCGTGGTCGTTTGGGGCCGATCCAACCAATTTTCCCCAGTTCGTCGAACGCCTTCCACATGCCAATCAGCCCCGTTCCACCGCCGGTCGGGTAGAAGATTACATCTGGCAGGTTCCACCCCAACTGGTCGGCCAGTTCGAGTCCCATCGTTTTCTTACCCTCAATGCGGTAGGGCTCTTTGAGCGTGGAGGTGTCGAACCAGCCCATGGCTTCCTTGCCTGCGCCGACGATCTTGCCACAGTCGTTGATCAGTCCGTTCACGAGAAAGGTTGAGGCCCCTTGAGCAGCAATTTCGTGAACGTTGATCGACGGGGTGTCGTCGGGGCAAAACACGAAAGACTCTATGCCGGCGCGACTCGCGTAGGCCGCCATCGCCGCTCCTGCGTTCCCGTTGGTCGGCATGGCAAGCCGTTGGATGCCGAATTCCTTAGCCATCGACACGGCCATGCAGAGTCCGCGGGCTTTAAAAGAACCGGTGGGAAGTCGGCCTTCGTCCTTAATCATGATGTGGCGGGCATTCAAGTTCGTAGCAAGCTGCCGGCAATCGATCAGTGGCGTGCAAATTTCACCCAGGGTGACGATGTTTTCAGTCTTTCGTACTGGTAAAAACTCTCGATAACGCCACATGCCGCTCGGGCGATCGGCCAGTTGCTCCTTGGTGACCGAGGCTGCAATACCTTCGAGGTCGTACCGTACCAGCAGCGGTTTATCTGCCTTGGAAAGATTGTGGATTTGGTCGGGAGCGTACCAGTCTCCTTCCATGGCACACTGTAAGTGTGACACAAACGTGGTTGTATCTGCGATCGATGACTCCATAGCAAGGGTACCGTTCGGGAAATAAAGTGAGGGCTATCTGAGGCGGATGTCAGGTGGATCCGCCACGTAGTCGGCAACGGTTAAAGTGGCGTTCTCATGGGTTCGCAACAACGAGGCCGGGCATGAGGCTGAAATGGGGCCGTGGAGTGCCCGTCGTACGACAGCACTCTGCCATGGGCGATTGCAGTAAAAATGGAGCTGGCGTGACGAGAGGATTTCTTTCATCCCCACGGTAGCAGCCCGGTATGGGATCACGCTAATTTCACCGCCAACCGTGTTGGCGTTGATTGTGCGTGTGTGTGGCGTGAGATCAAGTACACGCGTGGGGCGACTGGCAAAATCGTCGACGTCGGTTCCGTCTTCCGGTTCGTTGAATGCCATGTGCCCGTTGATACCAATCCCACCGTAGGTGACATCGACTCCTCCCCGCTGATCAATCAGGCGTGGTATCGCGTCGATGTCACGCGGGTCCGGGAAAATCCGAAATTCATGTCGTGGTGCCAGGTTTTCCTCCAGCAGATCGTAAAACTTCCGATTCATGTATCCACGAAAACTGAGTGGGTGTTCCAGGTCAATCCACTTATCCTCGTCGGTCAAGTATTCATCCATGTTAATGATCACCGTGTCCTGGCAGTCGATGCGGCGGTGATTGATCATGTCGGCCAGAATAGGAAACTGGTCTACCGGCCCGACGGGGGCAATCATGGTTAATTCCCGTCCCTGCTCCTTTGCCGAAAGGATGGCAGTGAGCATGTGTTTGGCCATGTGCTGAGCCACGTCTTCCATATTGCCAACTACCTGGAGGCGGACCGGCGTCTCTTTCCCAAGTTCGTCCCGTGATACCGTGAGGTATTTTGGAAAGCTTGTGGCAGTCATGGTGTCTTTCCCTCAGCGGCAATCCCCAGTGCACGTTAAACTTGCCGATGCCGGCTTGAACCTTACGTGGCCGAAGTCCCTTCTTGGGGTACCTTTTTCCAGTCTTCCAGGAACATCTCGATACCCAGGTCGGTCAGCGGGTGATCGTACAGCTGGTTCATCACCTCAAAGTTTATGGTGCAAATATGGGCACCGGCCATCGCCGCCTCGACCACGTGAACCGGATGACGCACTGCTGCCACAATGATCTCGGTTGGATAGTTATAATTGTCGTAGATCGTTTTGATCTGGCGAACGAGGTCCATGCCGTAATGGCCTGCTGCATCGAGTCGTCCTACGAACGGGCTGATGTACGAGGCCCCGCATTTTGCGGCCAGCATTGCCTGCAGCGGACTGAATGTCACGGTGACATTCGTGCGGATCCCTTCGGTCGCCAATCGTTTTACCGCGATGAGGCCTTCCTTCATAATGGGGACTTTAACAACCACATTTTCGGCAATCTTGGCCAGTTCCCGTCCCTCTTCGACGATTCCGGCTGCATCAAGACTCACGGTTTCCAAACTAACTGGGCCCTGGCATAAGGCGCAAATTTCAGGGTAAAGCTCCTGGGGGCTCAGGCCAGTCTTGGAGACGTGGGTTGGATTGGTTGTGACACCATCCAGAATTCTCCAGCGTGCGACCTCGCGTATTTGGTCCAGGTCGGCAGTATCCAGGAACAATTTCATAGAATATTCCTCAACTCAGCAGGCAATCGCCTCAAGGTCCAGCCATATGGATTCACCAAATTTTACCGCTCTGGCAATTGGTTTCGTCGAAGCTACCAACCCATGCAGGGCGTTGGGCGGGGCAGGTCAGAATTTCAGGTGTTTGCAAGCCTGCTGACGAATCCGGGCTTCAGCTGGTCCCAGGCGACTAGGATTTCGCTGCCTACGAAGATAAACTCTAACCAAGCTTTGTGGAAGGAGCAGGGGAGCCATTCCGCAAAGAACTTTCGGCCCGAATGGGGCCTGAAAGAGGGCCGGTACTGTTTCTGTGATCAGGGAGTGCCTGTGGTACCCACTGTGAGCCGATTGCCCCAACTCGTGTTTTCAAAAAAGGAAGAGAGTTAGCATGGCTGTGGAAGATCCTGTCGACCAGCTCAGAATCGATTTAAAATTACCGCTGTTGATTCAGCGTGGCAGCCGGGGGTTTTTGGCCTGTGGCTACATCAACGTCGAGACCACCAACAAAACGTCCGAAGCATGTGCGATCGTACGGGGAGTCAGCGACTTCGACGATATGCTCGAGGCAGCCGTCGTTGCGGTATCTGAAGAGGCTGAAAAGCTGGGGGTTCATGTTGGCATGACTGGCAGTGAAGCCCTGGAACTGTTTCGTTAGTCGGAAAAGACCAACAGCTGCTTTTGTTAGAGGACTTTGAGAATGCTGGTGCCGTACAGCCTGTACGGAATGGCAACATGGCATTTCCCACGCTCGAGAGAATCGCAAGTGATCTTTTTGGCAACTTGCGACGGCTAGAAGCCGTCATTACCTCCCCCTAAAAAAAAGTTCTCGTGGAAGAATTATAATTCCGGCATGAGTGTGAGAATTGTTTTGGGGTACGCATCCCATTGGGCAACTGACCTTACCCCCGTGAAAAGTACCAGTGCATGTGAGAGAATCCAGCCCGGGCTTTAGCCCGAAAAGGATTTTTTCAGATGGCACAGAAACGTCATGGAGTTGACCAGATTATCCCGATGTTGCGTCGGGCCGATGTTGAGCTGGGCAAGGGAAAGAAGGTCCCCGAGGTTTGTAAACGCCTGGGGATCACTCAG